>NZ_JBFTPR010000001.1:0-601506 GCF_056398585.1 Aminobacter sp. 01T433 | reverse complement strand
TGTCGGTACGCGAGGTCAGGCTTTCGGCGGGTGCCGGCTTCATCGTCGCCATCTGCGGTGAGATCATGACCATGCCCGGCCTGCCCAGGGCACCCTCGTCGGAAAAGATCTTCCTCAACGAACAGGGCCAGATCGAAGGCCTGTTCTAGACCGAAAGCTTTCTCCCACGGCGCTCCTATCCACCCTCCTGTCCCCCAGGCCCGGAGCGCCCTTCAAGGCCTGGCACCATGTGTCAGGCCTTTTTTCTGCCAAATGTCGAGCCATGTTTGAGCGGCACGGCTCACCCACACCCAATGTGTCGATGAAAGGCAAAATGTTGCCTATCAGTAAAATTTCTTGCACTTGGATATTGCCCTAGCGGCAATTTTGGGTTCAAATGTTCCCAACAATATCCGCCTCACGGCAAGGCCAAGGGCGGGGAACAATATGGAGGAGTACCAAAAATGACAGCTTCATGGCGTTTTTCGGCGTTGGGCGATCGCCACCGTGCCCTGGGTTCCAAACTGGAAGACTGGAGCGGCATGGGCACAGCCTGGAGCTATGACAAGGACGCGGACGAAGAATATATCGCGATCCGCACCAAGGCCGGACTGATGGATGTTTCGGGCCTCAAGAAGGTCCACCTCACCGGCGCGCACGCCTCGCATCTGATCGACCTGTGCACCACCCGCAATCCCGAGAAGATCTATCCCGGCAAGTCGGTCTATGCCTGCATGCTCAACGATGCCGGCAAATTCACCGACGACTGCGTCATCTACCGCATGGGCCCCAATTCGTGGATGGTCGTGCACGGTTCGGGTTCGGGTCATGAGGAACTGACGCGCGCCTCCATCGGCCGCGACGTTTCGGTGCGCTTCGACGACAATCTGCACGACCTGTCGCTGCAGGGCCCGCTCGCCGTCGACTACCTCGCCAAGCATGTGCCCGGCATCCGCGATCTCAATTACTTCCACCACATGCAGACCCAGCTGTTCGGCCTGCCGGTGATGATCTCGCGCACCGGCTACACCGGCGAGCGCGGCTACGAAATCTTCTGCCGCGGCCAGGACGCGGGCACGATCTGGGACACCATCGTTGCCGAAGGCAAGGAAATGGGCATCATCCCGACGCGCTTCACCACGCTCGACATGCTGCGCGTCGAGAGCTACCTCCTGTTTTACCCTTACGACAACTCGCAGAAGTACCCGTTCGCGAACGAGGGTCCTGGCGATACGTTGTGGGAGCTCGGCCTCGACTTCACCGTCAGCCCCGGCAAGACCGGCTTCCGCGGTGCCGAAGAGCACTATCGCCTCAAGGGCAAGGAACGCTTCAAGATCTTCGGCGTTTTGCTCGACAGCGACAAGGCAGCTGACGAAGGCGCTGAGATCTGGCGCGATGGCAAGAAGGTCGGTGTCGTGACCTGTGCGATGTATTCGCCGCTGGTCAAGAAATCGATGGGCATCGCCCGCCTCGACGTCGATTGCGCCATCGTCGGTACGCCGCTCGAGATCCGCAACGCCAGCGGCACGGTCAAGGCAACTGCCCAGTCGCTGCCGTTCGACGATCCCAAGAAGCTGAAGCGGACGGCAAAGGGCTGAGACCTTGGACAGTGCACCGGTGAAGACGATCCTCAGTCGCCCGGTCTACGGAATATTGTCCCCGCAGGCCGGAAAGAGCCACCTTCTAATAGCGGACGCCGAAGGGGCGTCCGCGATCCTGGACATGGCAAAAAAGGCGCCTGACGGCTTCTTCGCCAATGCCCACATCATGTTCATACCGGGCCGGACCGGAAACAGCTTTCAGGCATCGCTGAAGGCCTTGGCACCGGCCCAGTATTATGAGGGGCCATCGGTCGCGGCAGCATTGCCGCGCCTGAACTGGACGCTCGCCAACGCCCATATGGGCCTGCGCATCTATCTCGCCGGCACCGAAGGCTTGATCGGCCAGATGATGCAGGCAGCGCTCGAGGCCGGGATCGATCCTGTCTCGATCCAGACCGAGCATCGCGGCTCGTGGGCCCGCCGGGTGCAATGCGTGCACTGCAAGGGCATCACCGAAAACGTCACCACCCAGCCGGCCACCTGCTCGCATTGCGGCCTGCTGCTCCTGGTGCGCGACCACTATTCCAAGCGTCATGCTGCCTTCCAGGGCGTCTGCATCAATGCCGAGGATCCGACCGAGATCCCTCAGACAGAGGAGATTTTCCGGTGAGCGCGGGAACAAACAAGATTAACGTCACCGTCACCGAAGTGGTCGCGGTCAATGAACTGGTCAAGCGGTTCCATTTCGAGCGCACCGACGGCGGCGACCTGCCAACCTTCTCCGGCGGCGCCCACGTCGTCGTCGAAATGCGCGACGGCGACACCACCAGGCTCAATCCCTATTCGCTGATGAGTTCGCCGCTCAGCACGCGCGACTACACCATCTCGGTGCGCCGCGACGATGTCGGACGCGGCGGCTCGCTGTTCATGCACAACCGCGTCAAGCGCGGCATGGACATGGTGATCAGCTATCCGGTGAACCTGTTTTCGCTCGACCTGCGCGCCAAGAAGCACCTGATGATCGCGGGCGGCATCGGCATCACGCCCTTCCTCGCCCAGACGGCGCAGCTGGCCGCGTCGGGCAGCAATTTCGAACTGCACTACACTTGCCGCAGCGAAGCGCTCGGCAGCTACTCCGATGTCCTGCGCGAACGCTATGGCAAGCGGGTCAACCTCTATCTCGACGAGCGCAACGAACGCATCCCGCTCGAACGCCTGCTCGCTACGCAGCCGCTGGGCACCCACATCTATGTCTGCGGCCCCGCCGGCATGATCAAATGGGTGCGCGACATGGCGGCCACCCATGGCTGGCCGGACGACTCGGTGCACTACGAGCATTTCGCGGCACCGCAGCCGGGCACGCCGTTCGACGTCAAGCTGGCGGTGAGTGGGTTGGAGATCCGCGTCGGCGAACAGCAGAGCCTGCTCGAGGCGATCGAGGCCGCGGGCGTCGACCCGCCCTATCTCTGCCGCGGCGGTGTCTGCGGCCAGTGCGAGACCAACGTCATCTCCTATGACG
Organism: Aminobacter sp. 01T433; assembly: GCF_056398585.1. Classification (NCBI taxonomy): domain Bacteria; kingdom Pseudomonadati; phylum Pseudomonadota; class Alphaproteobacteria; order Hyphomicrobiales; family Phyllobacteriaceae; genus Aminobacter; species Aminobacter sp. 01T433. Next base: position 598,467 of record NZ_JBFTPR010000001.1, on the reverse strand, counting down.
GCACGTTCAAGCACAACGACCATTGGCTGAGCGATGAGGAGCACTGCTCGGGCAAGAAGATCATGCCATGCGTTTCGCGCTTCGAGGGCCGCTCGCTGGTCCTGGAACGGTAGAACACCCCGGGGCGTTCTACGCTCTGGAAGAGGGAGGAATTGATGGGAATTAACTTCAGGAAAGAAACGTTCCGCGACGATTTTACCTTCAGGAACAGTCCGGAAAACGTCAGGCGGTTTCCCTTTCCCTATCACGAAGACGCCTACATGTACTCGGTCAACATCGAGCCGCATGTGCCTGGGCCGAAGAACAGCGTGTTCGAACATCTGATCGATGTCGACGAGCACTACGTTTCCGAAATGCAGGACCGCGCCAAGGTCCTGGCAGAGGATCCGCTGCGTTGCCAGTCGCTGCCGCACATGACGCTCGCCGGCTGGGACCTGCTCGAACTGCTGATGACCGAGAAGGCCAAGAGCTACCCCGAGCATTTCACGCTGACGCGTGACGGCGACCGCTGGCACTGGATCAACCGGCCGCTCGGCATCGACGACACCTTCACCTTCGGCGACGTCTCCACCCTGCCTTACGGACCGATGGAATACATCACCCGCCAGAGCCAGGGCGACTTCGCCATTCTAGACCAGCGTGACGGCAATCTCTGGATGGATGCCGGCATGGTCACCACCCAGGCCGACTGGTCGCTCGATTTCGACATCGGCATGAACTTCTTCGAATGGCATGCCCCAGTGCCGCTGGCGCATGAAAAGGGCATCTTCACCCGTGCGCTGAAGTTCCTGATCAACATCCAGCAGGGCCAGCCGGCGCGGCGTCTGAACTGGACCATGACCATCAACCCGAGGCTCGATACCAGCCCTGAGAACTTCCACAAATGGGGCAGCGACCGCCTCACGGTAACGCCGGAGAATGTCGGCCAGAAGGTACACCTGCGCGTCGAACTGCAGAGCTTCTTCCGGTTGCCGCGCTCCAACGCGCTGGTCTTCCCGATCCGCTGCTATTTGCTCAAGATGGATGAGCTGGTGACGGTGCCCAAATGGGGGCGCCGCTTCCATCGCGTGCTGCGCGACCTGCCGGTGGAACTCGCCGAATACAAGGGCCTGACCCGCTATCGCCCGACTGTCGTCGAATGGCTGTCGAAATATGATGACGGTGCCCCGACCTCGCCCGGCTTCAGTCCGGACTAGGTTTTCCGCCGGAGGATTGAAATGCCAACGCCGCGTGTCCCAGGATGCGCGGCGTTTTGGTTAGGCAGAGATGTCGTTGTCCAGCCTGGCGGAAGCGGGTGCCTGCCTTCGGTCGCCGGCAAAAAAAGCTCCGCCGTTCCGCGACAGTTCGCTGTCTGCAAAAGTTCGCAGGACGCTACTCTCCCCATTGGCCGCTGAATGGAAAGCATCGTCGAATTGGACCGCCAGTTCGCTGTCGTGCATGTGCAGCAGACGTGGAATCCACTTGCCCTTTCCTGACCAGACGCCTCGGCCCAGTAATGCGAGATCGGCGAGCGGTTGATAAAGGCTGGCTGAGATCGCCCGGATTTCAGGCGTGGTGCGATCGCCACGCAAGTCCTCGACGAGATCTGTGATGATGTAGCGAAGCTCCTTGCTCCGCTCGTCCGTCAGCGGGCCTGGACCCTTCAGCATGCGATCGGCTGCATCTTGCTTGAGGTTTTGTGCCAACCCCACGCCGTCTCCGATCGGCCGCCCCTCGGCCACCATATGGGCCAGAACAGGATGGCCGTTGCGTGCATCCTCATCCATGAACCATGCCAATGTCGCGGGGTCATGAACAAAGGCTTCGACCGGGAAACCCTCGTGAACGAATGACTCTCGCCATGCGGCATCCAAGCGGTCGAAGACCACGACCAAATCGATATCCGATGAGGTTGTGCCCTGGCCGCGCATGATAGAGCCCGCCACAAACGCGCAAGCTGCACCGGAATACCGATGTTTCACGATTTCCTTGGCAATCGCCAAGGCGCCTTCTGCGGCAGTCTGCACGACCTCTCCTGGTTCAGGACACCCAGCCCTGGGAAATAGACGCCATGCAGAAGTCGATCAAGGGCCGCGGCTCAATCGCCGCTGCTGCCCTGCGGATAGGAGATGATCGAGAGGTAGCGGATCGGCAGTGTCGTCAGCTCTTCCGGACCGTGCGGGGCATCGGCATCGAAGAACAGGCTGTCGCCCGGCGTCATGCGGTAGAGGTTGCTGCCATGGCGGTAAACGACCTCGCCTTCCAGCATGTAGAGGAACTCCATGCCCTCATGCTGGAACATCGGGAAGACGTCGGAATCCTCCGACAGCGTGATGAGATAGGGCTCGACCACGACACCTGCGGTGTTGGAGCCGATATGGCCCAGCAGATTGTACTGGTGGCCGGCGCGGGTGCCACGGCGCTCGACGTCGACGCCCTCATTCGCCTTGACGAAGACGGCATTGCGCTCTTCTTCGAAGCGGCGAAAGAACGCGGTCAGCGGCACGCCAAGCGCGCGCGACAGCGACTGCAGCGTGGTCAAGGACGGCGAGGTGATGCCGTTTTCGATCTTGGACAGCATGCCGAGCGAAATGTTGGTCATCGCCGCCAGATCGGCGACGGTGATGCCGAGCTTCTTGCGGAAAGCGCGAACCTCGTGGCCAAGCGCCACTTCCAGCACTTTTTCAGGCGTGTCGCGCACCGCATGCGGGTCCTGAAGCAGCGGCACCGGGCGAGCCTTTGCCGCTACGGCAGCCGAAACCTTATTGCCGTCGGCATCAGCCACGGCTGACAAGCGGTCTTCCTTCACCCTAGTGATCCCCTGCCACGGCAATTTCGAAAAAACAACATTTCACTAGAGGTAAAGTTATTTTACAAGAAATCAAGTGCTTCCGATCAAAGCAGAGGCAAATTGCACAATGCCGCGCCAATGCGGGCGACGCGGTTCATCTGGCCAATGCCTGCAACTCGGCAGGCGGCAGCAAGGCACCGTGATGGCCAATGACGGTGGCGGCGACGCGGGCGGCAAATTCCGCGGCGCCGAGATGATCGCCGGTCTCGATGTATCTTGCCAGGAAGGCGCCGTTGAAGCTGTCGCCGGCGCCTGTCGTGTCGACCACTTTTTCGGCCACGGCCGAGGCCACGAAAGTTTCATTGCCGCCGAAGCTCAGCGTGATGCCTTCGGCACCGTTTTTGACCACGAGCTTGTCGATGCCGAGGCCGCGATAGCGGGCGATTGTCGCGTCGACAGAGGCATCGCCGAAATAGGTCGCCTCGTCCTCAAAACTCGGCATGACGATGGCCGCAGCAGCAGCACCGGCGGTGATCGTACGCCGCATCGTCTCCGCGTCATCCCAAAGCCTGGGGCGGATATTGGGGTCAAAGGCCACCAGCTTGCCGGCAGCCTTCGCGCGGTCAAGTTCGAACAGGAGGGTTTTGACCGCCTCAGGCGCGAGGATCGCCAGCGTGATGCCGGAAAAGAAAACCACGTCCGACGCATCGATGGCCGCGCGCAGGGCATCAGTGTCGTCGGCCAAAAGCCGTGCTGCCGAAGCCGAGCGCCAATAGGAAAAGCTGCGCTCGCCATCCTTGAGATGGATCATGTAGAGGCCGGGGCTGCGTCCTGGCACGCGGCGGACGAAGCTCGTGCCAACTCCTGTGCCTTCAATGAAGGCCAGCATCTCATCTGAAATCGTATCGGTGCCGACCGCTGTGAAATAGTCGACCGGTTGGGTCTTGGGCAGGAAAGCCCTGACATAATAGGCCGTGTTGAAGCTGTCGCCGGCAAAGCCCTGCCGGAGCAGGCCACCTTCGCCCTGCCTGAGCTCGACCATGCATTCGCCGATTGAAAGAACGCGTCCTGCCATGCTGTGCGGCCAATCCATAATTGATGTGAGTAAGTGTCAGGCGGTCATCGCCGGTCGGCCGCGCACGGGTTCACCATGCTCGTCGGCGACGTGGCCGAGGCGGCTCGACAGGTCGGTCGCTGCTTCGAGCAGGCTCTTGAGATAGCGGGCATGGTACTTCAACCCGTCTTCGCGCGGCGCAACCAGGCACAGCGTCGCCACGCAGACGCGGTCGGCCTGATAGACCGGTACGGCAAAGCAGTGGGTGAAGGTTTCGACCGTGCTGTTGAAAGTGAAGTAGCCGACGCGTGCCGCCTCGCGCACCTCGGCAATGAACTCCACCGGATCAAGCCACTCGCCATTCGGCAAGCGGAAATCGTCCTTGGGGATGAAGTCGCGGATTTCTTCGTCGCTCATATGCGAAACGAGCAGCCGGCCCGACGCCGTCCACGGAAGCGCCACCGGGTCGCCGACATTGGAGGAGATGCGGAACGGGCGCAGCCCCTCCTTCATCTGGGCGACGGTGTATTTGTTGCCTTCGAGCACACACATCTGCGCCGTCTCGCGCGTCTCCTCGGCGATGTGCGTGAGCAGCTTGTCGCATTCGCGCATCAGGTCAAATTGCTCGGCATAGGCCATGCCGAGGAAATAGAGCTTGCGGCCCAGGAACACGCGACCGTCGTCGCCGCGATACTCCAGAACGCCTTGCCGCATCAAAAGGTTGACCAACTCGTAGACCGAAGAGCGCGGCGCGCCGATGCCTTGCGCGATCTCGTTGGGACGCAGCGGCTGACGTTTCAGGCGCAGATAATTCAAGATCTCGAAGGCGCGGTCGAGGCCGCGCGCGCGCTTGTTGATGATGTCGTCGTCCATGCGCCGCTTCCCCGGCAATGCCGAAGTAAAACCTTGTTTCGCTACGGCGCCTTGTAGGCGACGCAGTCGATTTCGACCTTGCAATCGACCATCATGCTCGACTGCACGCACGCGCGGGCCGGCGGATGATCGCCGAAATACTCGGCATAAACACCGTTGAACGACCAGAAGTCTCTGGGGTCGTCGAGCCAGACGCCCACGCGTACGATGTGCTCCAGCCCATAGCCTGCCTCATTGAGGATGGCGATCAGGTTTTGCATCGTTTTGCGCGTCTCGGCGACGATGCCGCCACCGACGATCTCGCCATTTTCCATGGCAACCTGCCCCGACACATAGAGCCAGCCATTGGCTTCGACTGCGCGTGCGAAAGGCAATGCCTGCTTGCCCGCGCCGGTCTGGCCGGTGCCGTAGCGCTTGATCGTCATGTTCTTTCTCCGACTGCCGCGCGATGCCCGCGCGCCAGAAGCTCGTAGGGTTTTCCCGGAAACATATGTCCACTATTACGGACATATGTTCTGAATAATGGATTTACGTATCCAATTGCAGGCGCCATTGTTTGTCAAGCGCTTCGGAGGCAAGGTCGTCCGGCGTATCGCGTTGGAGGCAGAGCAAGGCATGTTCGACAAAATCCAGACCCCCGCAGTGTTGGTGGACCTCGATCTGGCCAAGCGGAACATCGAGCGCTTTCAAGCCTATGCCGACAGCCATGGACTCAAGGTCCGGCCGCATATCAAGACGCACAAGCTTCCCCGCCTCGCCGAGCTGCAGCTTGCAGCCGGCGCGGTCGGCATCACCTGCCAAAAGGTTTCGGAAGCAGCAGCAATGGTCGCGGGCAGCGACCGCATCACCGACGTGCTGATCACCTACAACGTCCTTGGCGAAGACAAGCTCGCCGCGCTGCTGGAGCTGTCGCGCAAGGTGCGGCTTGCCGTCGTCGCCGACAATGCGACTGTGATCGACGGGCTGTCGGCGACGTTCTCGGCCGCGGGCTCTACGCTCAACGTCTTTGTCGAATGCAACACCGGCGCCGACCGCTGCGGCGTCGGCTCGCCCAAGGCGGCAGCCGAACTCGCCGACCGCATCGCTGCAGCGCCCGGCCTGCATTTCGCCGGGCTGATGACCTATCCGCCCGTAGGCGGTGCCGCCAAGGTGCAAGCCTTCATGACTGAGGCGAAAGCACTGATCCAGGCCAAGGGCATAGCGGTTCAAGCGGTCACATCGGGCGGCACGCCGGACTTGATGTCCGCCCATCTGGCGCCCGTCGCCACCGAATACCGGCCCGGCACCTATGTCTACAACGACCGTTCGCTGGTGGCACGCGGTGTGGCCAGCTGGGACGATTGCGCATTGACCGTGCTCGCCACCGTGGTTTCGGTGCCGGCGCCCAACCGGGCCATCATCGATGCCGGCAGCAAGACGCTGACCTCTGATTTGCTCGGTCTCAAGGGCCACGGCCATGTGCTTGGGCGGCCCGACATATCGATCGACCAGCTGTCGGAAGAGCACGGCAGACTCAGGAGCGAAGGCGATATCAATCTGACTGTCGGCCAGCGGCTGCGCATCGTGCCCAACCATGCCTGCGTGGTGACCAACATGGTCGACGGCGTTTATGTCCATGGCAAGGATCGCGCGCCCGAACTGTGGCCGGTTCCGGCGCGCGGCAAGATCGTCTGATCGACGTTAGCGAACGACCAGAACCGGCACCTGGCTGTTGGTCAAGACATCGACGGTCTGGCTGCCGAGGATCAGCCGGCCAAGGCCGCGCCGGCCATGCGAGGCCATGACGATCAGGTCGCAGCCGCGTTCCTTGGCGACCTGGTTGATCGCCTCCGCCGCCCACATCTCCTCGACATGCACGACTTCGGCATTGACGCCGAGCTTTTCGGCCTGGGCCTTGGCGGCGTTCAGCACCTTGGCAGCATATTCCTCGCCGGCCCTCTGATAAGAAACAATGTCTTCTGCGGTGGCAACGGGGCCATACATGCCAGCCGAGGCGAAGATCGGCGCCGGTTCGGTGACGCTCATCACGGTCACCTTGCTGCCGAGGCCCTTGGCCAGGTTCAAGCCATGGTCGAGGCCCTTCTGCGCCAGTTCCGAACCGTCGGTGGCGATGAGAATATGTGCGTACATGATGCGGTCTCCATGGGCTGTGTAGATTCTGGCGCCAGCCTCGCCCGGCCGCCACGCCTGGGTCAAGGCAAGGCCACGGCAAATCGGATGGGACAGCGTGTCGGAAATCGCTTGACCGTTATATCCGCGCAAACATAACAATGCCTCTCGCTATATTCGTAGGGATATAGCCATAGCTCATCACACATCGGACCCGTGCCCATGAACCGTCGCAATATCCTGCTTTCGCTCGTAACTGTGGCCACGGTCGTCAACGGCTTCACCGCCTTGGCGATTGCCGATGAGCGCATCTTTGTCGACGCGGCGGGCCGCAAGGTGGCACTGCCGGAAAAGATCACCCGCGTCATGGCCGCCGGCCCGCCGGCTTCGGTGCTGCTCTATTCGGTGGCGCCAGAAAAGCTGGTCGGCTGGGTGCGTGAATTCAAGGACGACGAAAAGGAATTCATCGCCGAACCGTACCGGGCGCTGCCCGTGCATGGCCGCCTGACCGGCAAGGGCAACACAGCCAATCTCGAGGCCGTAATTGCCATGAAGCCTGACGTCATCCTCGACGTCGGCACTGTCGATGCGACCTATGCCTCGCTTGCCGACCGCGTGCAGGAACAGACCGGCATCCCCTACATCCTGATCGACGGCACCTTCGCCAACGCACCGAAGTCGCTGCGCGACATCGGCGAGTTGCTTGGCGAAAAGGAACAGGCCGAAGCGCTGGCAAGCTACACCGAAGCGGCGATGAAGCGCCTCGACAAGGTCGTGGCCGAAATCCCCGCCGACCAGCGTCCGCGCGTCTATTACGGTCGCGGCCCCGACGGGCTCGAAACCGGCCTCGCCGGTTCGATCAATATGGAAGTGCTCTCGGCGGTTGGCGCCAATAACGTCGCCGAAGCCGCCGGCAAGGGCGGGCTTGCCAATGTCTCGCTCGAACAGATCCTGTCGTGGAACCCCGAAATCATCCTGACGCTCAGCCCGAAATTCCAGAAAGCCGTGCTGTCGGACCCGTCATGGGCCGGCATCAAGGCGGTGAAGGACGCTCGCGTCTTCCGTGCGCCGGCCCTGCCCTTTGGCTGGTTCGACGCCCCTCCCGGCATCAACCGCGCCATTGGCGTCGCCTGGCTGACCTCGGCACTTTATCCCGGCAAGTCCGATGTCGACCTCAAGGCCGAGACACGCAGCTTCTACAAGCTGTTCTACCATATCGACCTGACCGACGAGCAGCTTGAGAAACTCCTTGCCGACACTGGCCCGAAATCCTGAACTTCAGGCCAGGGGCAGCGTGGTGCCGGAGCCTGAAAATCCCCGGCGCGGCCGCCTGCAGTCGCTTGGCGTTCTTGCATTTCTTCTTGTGCTGATCGTGATCGCTGCCATCGTCACTGGGAAATATCCGGTGACACCTGGCGACATTTGGGCCGTGATCATCTCAAAGGCCACCGACACTCAGAGCGGCGTTGCCACCACCGTCGAAACCGTCGTCTGGAATGTCCGGTTGCCGCGTGTCGGCGCCGGCCTGATGATTGGCGCAGCCCTTGCCGCCGCCGGCGCGGTCTATCAGGGCCTGTTCCGCAATCCGCTGGTTTCACCCGACATCCTTGGCGTTTCAGCCGGCGCCAGCTTGGGTGCCGTCGCCGGCATTTTCCTGTCGATGTCGGTATTGGCCATCCAAGGGCTCGCCTTCCTCGGCGGGCTGGCGGCGGTCGCAGTGGTCTATGTCATCGGCTCCGCGGTGCGCGAGCGCGACCCGATCCTGGTACTGGTGCTGGCGGGTGTCGCCATCGGCGCCCTGCTCGGCGCTTGCGTGTCGCTGCTCAAGGTGCTCGCCGACCCCTACAACCAGCTGCCCGCCATCACCTTCTGGCTGCTCGGCAGCTTGGCCTCCATCACCCGAGGCGACCTCGCCTCCATCCTGCCGGCGGTGGCGATCGCCCTTGTGCCGATGATCTTGTTGCGCTGGCGCATGAACCTGATGACGCTTGACGACGAGGAGGCGCGTGCGCTTGGCGTCGAGACGCGCTGGATCCGCGTCGTTGTCGTTGCCGCAGCCACCCTGATGACGGCAGCCGCCGTATCGATCTCGGGCATTGTCGGCTGGATCGGCCTGCTGGTGCCGCATGTCGCCAGAATGTTCGTCGGCCCTGAATTTTCCCGGCTGTTGCCAACGTCGATGCTTATCGGCGCCGGCTATATGGTCGGAGTCGACGCACTCGCCCGCAGCATGGCCGAGATCGAGACCCCCTTGGGCATCCTCACAGCTGCGATAGGCGCACCGTTCTTCCTCTATCTGCTTCTGACGACCCGGCGAGGCTGGCAATGATGCTTCAGGCAATCGAACTCGCATTCGGCTATGGCCGCGTGAAAATCGGCCAGGGCGTCACGCTTTCGGTCGATCGTGGCGAAGTGCTGTGCCTGCTTGGCCCCAATGGCTGCGGCAAGACCACCTTGTTCAAGACCCTGCTCGGCTTGCTGCCGCGCCAGGGCGGCAGCCTTGAGCTGGACGGCAAGGATATCGCCAACTTTTCGCGCGCCCAGTTCGCCCGCCACATCGCCTATGTTCCGCAAGCCACTGGGGTCTACTTCCCGTTTTCGGTGTTCGACGTCGTCTTGATGGGCCGCGCCAGCCGCATCGACACCTTTGCCTCGCCCACAATGGCGGACCGGGCGAAAACGCAGGAAGCACTCGCAACTTTGGGCATCGGCCACCTCGCCGCCCGCCCCTTCACCGACATCTCCGGTGGCGAAAAGCAAATGACGCTGATCGCCCGGGCGGTTGCCCAGGAGCCGGAGCTGATCGTCATGGACGAGCCGACTGCCAGCCTCGACTTCGGCAACCAGGCGCGCGTGCTCAGCCGCATATCGAGCTTCGCTGCCGCAGGCATGGCGGTGGTCATTTCTACCCACGATCCCAGCCATGCTTTTGCCTGTGCCAATCGCGTCGCGCTGATGCAGGCAGGCGCGCTCGTTGCCATAGGAAAGCCCGCCGACGTGCTAACCTCGGAAACACTGCAGGCTCTTTATGGCGTCGGGGTCGCAGTTGCCTATCTCGAACAGGCCGGACGCCATGTCTGCACCCCAACCCTGACCGAAAGGAACGCACCATGAAGATCAGCGCCCGCAACCAGATCAAGGGAAAGATCGTCGAAGTGACCAAGGGAGCAACGACTTCGCATGTCCGCATCGACATCGGCGGCGCCGTCGTCACCGCCTCGATCACCAACGAGGCCGTCGCCGACCTCAAGCTTGCGGTCGGCAAGGATGCCTATGCGGTGATCAAGGCCTCCGACGTCATGGTGGCGGTGGACTGAGCATGGTCCGCGAAAACGAAATCCGCGACGGCGAAACCGCCGTCGCGCAACCCACCGAGTTCGACGCCGGACTGGTGTTCATCGGCCGCATCCACACGCCCTGGGCCTCTCGCCTGATGACACCGCGCCAGGGCCGCGCCGATGGCCCCATCTGCCGCATCGAAATCTTCGAGCCATGGCAGGCGGCACTCCACGGTGTCGAAAAATTCGAACGCCTTGAGGTGCTCTACTGGCTGCATATGTCCAGGCGCGATCTTGTGCGCCAGAGTCCGGCCAATGACGGGACCTCACGCGGCACCTTTGCCTTGCGCTCGCCTGTGCGGCCCAACCCCATCGGCACCTCGATCGTCGAGCTTGTTGGTGTGGAAGGCAACATGCTGAGCGTGCGCGGCATGGACTGCCTTGACGGCACGCCCTTGCTCGACATCAAGCCCGACCGCACGCTGTTCAAACCGATCGCCCCGCCGCAACCCGGCGATTTCGAGACCGGGTGACTAATTCCGGCAGATCGCTGCGGGCAGCCCATCGGCCGGACGGCGTGCCTCATCGCCCACCGAAAACACGGCGCATTCGAGCGTCGCCGCCATCTTTTCTCCTTGGACATCAAAAGCCATCGGCCCATCTCCATTGGGGAAAACCTGATGGCTCAGCACCCACTGGAGCTGCCCCCTGACGATGTCCGCGTTGAGCGACGGCGAGCGCTTGAGCACGGCGCGAACGCCAAGTTCGGGATCCTTCAGGCAATCGCGCCACGCCTGCCGGCCGATCGAACGCAGCTTGCCAGCCAAGGCAGGATCTCGCTCCAGCACCGTATCGAGTGCGACAAGCGCGCTCGAATAGGTGTCGAGGCCATTGTCGGCGAAATAGAGAAAGGCAAGCGCGCTGGTATCGTAGCCGCGGCTTTCCATGGCAAATTTCAGCGTTGCATCGAAACATGTCGCAGCCAGCACTTCCCGCGCTGCGACCAAGCGGTCGCGCTCTTCAGGCTGGACGCCGAGATAGGTGTAGCTGTCAGGAGCAAAGCCGTTCTTTGCCAGCAATAGCGGCAGCAGCCGCGCCGAGGTGTCGCCATTGGGACCGCATAAGGTGCTGCCTTCAATATCGGCCAAAGTGAGTTCCTTGCCGTCGGAGAGATAGCCGAGGCAGCAGGGCGTGTTTTCATAGATCGGCAGCAGGCAGGTGATTTCCTGTTCACCGGTGCGCAAGGCGCGCTCGAACACCGAAGACACATCGCCAAAGCCGATATCGGCGTCGCCCTCAACGAGCGCGCGCGTCACCTGCGACGAACTGAACCCTTCAACGAAGGTGCAGCTGAGGCCGTGGTCGGCGAAATAGCCGGCATCGACGGCGTGGAGGAAAGGCGAGTTCTGGCCCTGGTACAGGTGGTTGAGCTTGAAACGCAGTTCCATTCCAAAAATCCTCGTTTTTTTGAAAAAACCGTTCTTGAGAAACAGCTTCGCCAAAAAGTACCTAGTCGCCGTGGCTTCCGTTGTTGGTCGCCCACCGGCTGTGCGATATAAGCACCTCTCCCGGTTTTCAAGCTACCCATCCAAGGAGTGATCATGGGATTTGCGCGGACAGCACTGCTGGCCCTCATCGCGGTTTTCGGCGTGAGCGCAGCAAGTGCGCAGGACTACAAGGCCGCCCTCGTCAATGCCGATACGCTCACGGTCGGCACCTCCGGCTCGGCGCCGCCGTTCAGCATGACAAACGCCACGGGCGAGCTTGAAGGCTTCGACATCGATGTGATCAACCTGATCGCAAAATCGCTTGGCGTCAGCGCCAAGTTTGAAAAGCTCGACTTCGCCGGCCTGTTGCCGGGCCTGACCGCCGGGCGCTTCGATGCCATCGCTTCGGGCGTGTCGCGCACGCCGGAACGGCTTGCCTCAAAGGATTTCTTCCTGTTGTCGCCCTACATCGTCAACGGCGTCGCCGTGACGCGCCGCGAGGCCGACACCGGCATAACAGGCTGGAAGGACGTCTGCGGCAAGGTCATGGGTGCGGTGCGTGGCGGCTCGTTCCAGAAGGTCGCCAAGGAGAAGCTGCCAGCCGGCTGCGTCACCGAAAGCCGCGAATATCCGGGATCGACGGAGCTGTTCCTCGACCTTGAGAACCGCCGCATCGACTTCGCCGCGCACGACTTCCTCGGGCCGAAATATCTCGCCAAGTCGGGCAAGCTGTCTGGCGTCGTCACGCTCGACGACATGCTCTCCACCGTGACCCAGAGTGTCGCCGTCAACAACAAGAACAAGCCGCTGGCCGACGCCATCGACGCTCTGTTTGAGACATGGCGCAAGGACGGCACGCTCCAGGGCCTCGCGGACAAGTGGTTCGGCGCATCGATCGACTGGTCGAAGGCGCAGTAACAAGCGTAGCCGGAGGGGCGGCCGGACATGGAAATTGCGATTGCCTGGCTGCCGCGGCTGTTGACCGCGGCAGCTCTCACCATTGCGCTGTCGGCGGTGATCTTCACCCTGTCGGCGCTGTTTGGCCTTCTGCTTTCGCTCGTCCATTACGGCCGCGAGAAATCGCTGCCGCGCAAAGCCATCGAAGCGTTCAGCGCCTTCTTCCGCTCGGTGCCGGAACTTGTCGTCCTGTTCCTGTTCTTCTTCGGTGGGCCGCAGATCGGTGTCGATTTCGGCCCCATCGGCTCGACCATCATCGCGTTCACGCTGGTCGGCATCGCCTTCGACTACCAGGTGTTCAAGGGCGCGCTGGCAACGATCCCCTTCGGCCAGTATGAGGCCGGCAAGGCGCTCGGCCTGCCGACGCGGGTGGTGTTCTTGCGCATCCTTATCCCGCAGATCCTGCCGCTGGCGCGCAAGGGCTGGATCACTTACGCCATCGGCACGGTCAAGCGCATGTCGATCGCCTCGGCGGTTTCGGTCAGCGAAATCCTCTACGTCACCAAGCAGGGCATCGCCGCCACCAACGCGCCCTTCACCTTCCTGACGCTGGCCGTCGGCCTCTACATCCTGATCGTGACACCGCTGCTCGTGTTCAACGAACGCAAGCCCAAGCAGGTGGCCGCGCGATGAGCATCCTCCTCGACCCCACCTACCAGCGCATGCTGCTCAGCGGGCTTGGCATGACGCTACTGATCTCGGTAATCGTCATTGCCGTGTCCAACTTCCTGGCACTGCCGCTCGCCATCTACATACAGCGGCCCAATGGCGCCTTCCGGCGGCTGATCATCGGCTACAGCTTCTTTGCCCGCGCAGCGCCGGTTCTGGCACTGCTGTTTGGGCTTTATTACGGCCTGCCCCGGCTCGGCATCTATCTCGAGCCGTTGCCCTCAGCATTGATTGGCCTGATCTTCGCGTCGACCGCCTATAATCTCGAATTCCTGCGCTCGGGCTTCGAAAGCGTGCCCCAAGGCCAGCTCGACGCCGCCAAGGCGCTCGGCCTCAGGCCCTTCGCCATATACTGGAAGGTGATGATCCCGCAGGCCTACCGGCTGGCAGCACCTTCGCTGTTTTCCAACGCCATCCAGATGGTCAAAGGCAGCTCGCTTGCCAGCCTCGTTGCCATCGACGAGCTGACCGCCGCCTCGACGACGATCATCGCCGACACCTACAAGGCAATCGAAGTGCTGCTGGTCGTGTCGGTTTTCTACCTTTTGATCGCAGCCGTCATCATCGGCCTGCAATATCTCTACGAATCCCGCCAGCGCCTGGGCCGACACTGAATCAGCCCTTGTAGACCAGGCCCTGCGGGTCGATTTCGGGTTTGCGCCCGGCGATCAGATCGGCAAGGAACTTGCCGGAGCCGCAGGCCATGGTCCAGCCGACATGGCCATGGCCGGTGTCGAGATAAAGGTTCTTGAAGCGCGCGCGGCCCATGACCGGCACCGAACCCGGCATCATCGGCCTGAGACCGGCCCAGAGTTCGGCCTTGCTGGGATCGAATGCGCCGGGAAACAGCTCCTTGCCGGCCTTGAACAGGCGGGCGAAATCCTCAGGCTTGTGGCTGCGGTCAAAACCGGCGAATTCGGCGGTCGAGGCCAGCCGCAAGCGGTCGCCCAAACGCGAATAGGCGATCAGATTGTCCTCGTCGGCGCCGCCCATGGTCGGCCCCTTGGAGGGATCGTCGAGCGGCACGGTCGCCGTATAGCCCTTGACCGGATAGACGGGCAGGTCGATGCCGTGGCGCCGGCCGAGCAGTCCGCTTTCCGGTCCCATGGCGATGACAACGGCTTCTGCTGCGACAATGCCGGATGATGTCTTCACGCCGCTGACGCGGTCGCCGTCGATGACAAGGTCTTCGACGGTGGTGTCGAACATGAACTTCACACCGAGACGCTCGGTGGCGTAGGCGGCCAGGCTTTCGACGAACATACGGGAATCGCCGGTCTGGTCGATCGGCGAATAGACACCGCCAGCAATGCCGTCCTTGGCCGACGCCAGGCCCGGCTCCAGTTCGACCATGCGGTTGCGGTCGACGATCTCGATCGGCAGTCCGTGTTCGGCCAGAAAGCGGTAGTTTTCGCTGCCTTCGTCGAGGCTCTTTTGTGAGCGGAAGAAATAGAGGATGCCTTTGCGGCGCTCGTCATAGGCAAGGCCGGTTTCGGCCGAAATCTCGTTGATGCACTGGCGCGCATACAGCGCGAGCCGGAGCTTGACCTCGCTGTTGGCGCGCAGGCGCGCTTTCGTGCACTGAAACAGGAAACGCAGGCTCCAGGCGTAGAAATAAGGATCGAGCCGCAGCCTGACCTTGATGCCGAGGTCGGGTGTGTATAGCGAGCGGATGAAGGTCTTGAGCGCTGCCGGCGAAGCCCAGGCGGTGGCATCGCCCGGCGAGACAAGGCCGGCATTGGAATAGCTGGTGCCCCGCGACGCGGCCGGATGGCGCTCGAGCACGGTGACCTCATGGCCGTCGCGGGCCAGATAATAGGCTGCCGCCGTTCCGACCACGCCTGCGCCGAGAACCAGGATCTTCATTGCGTACCCAAGTTGATATCGGGCTCTGACCGGGAACCCACGACCGCCGGGAACTCAACTCCACGCGGCAGCACTAGCTGTTGCCGCGCGGCATATCGAGAGGTGCTGGCAGGAATCGGCTGAGCCAGCCTCAGCCGGTTGTGGAATTCTTGCGGCTGAGCAGCTTTTCCCAATTGAGCGCGTCACCCACGATGGCGTCGAGATCGTCGTGCTTGGGCGCCCAGCCGAGTTCGCCGCGCGCGAGGTCCGCATTGGCAACGACCGAGGCCGCGTCGCCGGCACGGCGAGGTCCCATCTGAACCGTGAAATCGCCGCCATGCACGCGCCGCACGCTGTCGATGACTTCGAGCACCGAATAGCCGTGGCCGTAGCCGCAATTGGCAACGAGATTGCCACCGCCGGCGCGCAGGCGGGCGAGCGCCAGCCGGTGTGCGGCGGCGAGGTCCGAGACGTGGATATAATCGCGCACGCAGGTACCGTCAGGCGTCGCATAATCGTCGCCGTAAACCTGCATCGAGGCGCGCTTGCCGAGCGCGGTCTCCGAAGCGACCTTGATCAGGTGAGTTGCGCCCTTGGTCGACTGGCCGGTACGGCCCTTGGGATCAGCGCCCGCGACGTTGAAATAGCGCAACGCGGTGTAGCGCAGCGGGTGTGCTGCCGCCGCATCGCGCAGCATCCATTCGCTCATCAGCTTGGACAGGCCGTAAGGCGATTCCGGCGCAAGTCGCGCGTCTTCGACCACCGGCTCCATGCCGGCCGCGCCATAAACGGCCGCCGTCGAGGAGAAGATGAAATGCTTCACGCCACTGCGCACCGCCGCCTCGATCAGGCTGCGGGTCTTGCTGGTGTTGTTTTCGTAATAGCCGAGCGGGTCGGCGACCGATTCCGGCACCACGATCGAGCCGGCGAAATGGATGATGCTATCCACGCCATGCTCGCGGATCAGCTTGCCGACGAGTTCCTGGTCGGCGACATCGCCCCTGACAAGGGTCGCCTCAGGCGCCACGGCCCAGTCGAAGCCGGTCGAAAGCCGGTCGAGCACGACGACCTGTTCGCCAGCATCGAGCAGTTCCCAGACCATATGGCTGCCGATATAGCCCGCCCCGCCTGTCACCAAAACCGCCATCGAATCCTCCGTATTTCATTTCCGCTTTCGCACTGTCTAGCGCAAAAACTCGGGCGAATGCGAGGCGGCTTCGACGCGAAGAATTTCAGTCGCTGCCGAGTTTGATCCACATCAAAGGACTTTTCGCCGTTCCGTGGTCGTTTGGGACGTCGAGGGCGTGGCATTTTGACCAAAACGGTTGATGGACGCCGAACCGGCCGTTGATTATGCTCGCGGTTGAAAAATTGGGACGTCCACATGAACTACCAGCGGTTTTTCGAAGAAGCGATCGACCAAATCCACGCCGAGCGCCGTTATCGCGTGTTCGCCGATCTGGAGCGCATCGTCGGCAAGTTCCCGCGCGCGATCTGGCGCTCCAACGGCCGAGCGCAGGAAATAACCGTCTGGTGTTCTAACGACTATCTCGGCATGGGCCAGCACCCCGACGTGGTGGCGGCGATGCAGAAGGCAGCCGGCAACATGGGCACGGGTGCTGGCGGCACCCGCAACATCTCCGGCAACAACCATCCGCTGGTCGATCTCGAGCATGAGCTCGCCGATCTCCACGGCAAGGAAGCGGGACTGGTCTTCACCTCTGGCTTTGTCTCCAACGAAGCCGCGATCTCGACCATCGCCAAGCTCCTGCCCAACTGCCTGGTTCTTTCCGACGAACTCAACCACGCCTCGATGATCGAGGGCGTGCGCCGCTCGGGTGCTGAAAAGAAGATCTTCCGCCACAACGACGTCGCCCACCTCGAAAGCCTGCTGCAGGCGGCAGGTCGCGAGCGCGCCAAGCTGATCGTGTTCGAGAGCGTCTATTCGATGGACGGTGACATCGCACCGATCGCCAAGATCGCTGACCTCGCCGAAAAGTACAATGCCATGACCTATATCGATGAGGTCCACGCGGTCGGCATGTACGGCCCGCGCGGCGGCGGCATCACCGAGCGCGAAGGCCTGGCCCATCGCATCGACATCATCGAGGGCACGCTTGCCAAGGCATTCGGCACGCTCGGCGGCTACATCACCGGCACCCGTTCTGTGGTCGACGCCGTGCGTTCCTACGCACCGGGCTTCATCTTCACCACGGCACTTCCGCCGGCGATCGCGGCCGCGACCACCGCATCGATCCGCCATCTCAAGAACTCGCAGTCCGAGCGTGACGCCCAGCAGCGTCAGGCAACACAGGCCAAGCAGATGCTCGCCGAGGCCGGCCTGCCGGTCATGGAGTCGCCAACTCACATCGTGCCGATCCTGGTCGGCGATCCCGAGCTGTGCAAGATGGCCAGCGACCGCCTGCTCGGCGTCCACGGCATCTACATCCAGCCGATCAACTACCCGACCGTGCCGCGCGGCACCGAACGGCTGCGTATCACGCCAACGCCATTCCACACCGACGAGTTGATCGCAGAGCTCAAGACTGCGCTGGTCGAGACCTGGAACGCACTCGGCATTCCATATCGCACCGAAGGCCACACCGAAGTCGCCAAGAGCGAGCGCATCGTTCCGTTGCTGGTGCCGCAATCAGGCGGCTGAGCAGCAAGCGAACTTAACGAAAAGGCCCGAAATCGGATCGATTTCGGGCCTTTTCTATTCACTGGACTTTCCGTCTACAGCGCGTTGATCCACTTCGCAAGCCGGTGCGAAGCTTCTTCGACCTGGTCGAGACGGCGGTGGAAGCACAGGCGCAGAAAACCCTCGCCACCCGCACAGAATGCCGTTCCGGGTGCAACGCCAACGGCAGCCTTGTCGACGATGTCGAAGGCAGCGCGCTCCGCGTCCTTCATGCCGTCCACTGAAAAGAACAGGTAGAATGCACCCGGCGGCACGCTGAAGCGAACCTTGCCGGTATCGCCCAGGACCTTGCAGACGATATCGCGCGCCTGCTGGGCACGTTCGACCTGCGAGGTGATGAAATCGTCGCCTTCGTCAAGCGCTGCAATCGCGCCGCGTTGCATGAACTGTGCCACACCCGATGTCGAATACTGGACGAGGTTTTCGAAGGTACGGCTGAGCGAAGGATGCGAGCGCAGCCAGCCAACGCGCCAGCCGGTCATCGCCCAGTTCTTGGAGAAGGTGTTGACGAACAGAATCTTGTCTTCCGGATCCATGACGTCCATGAACGAGGCCGCGCGGTGTCCGCCGAAGTGAAACAGCGCATAGATCTCGTCGGCGATGATCCAGAGATTGTTCTTGCGCGCCAGGTCGAGGATCGCCCGCAGCGTTTCGCGATCAGCGGTCCAGCCGGTCGGGTTGGACGGCGTGTTGACGAAGATCGCCTTGGTGCGCGGGGTAATGGCAGCGGCGATCTTTTCGACATCGCAGCTCCAGCCATTATCGGTCATGTCGAGCAGCACCGGCACAGGCTTGACGCCGGCAACCACCGCCGCACCAGCGAAGTTTGGCCAGGCCGGCGCGAGATAAAGCGCTTCGTCGCCGGCACCCACCGCCACCTGAAGCGCCATGGTGATGGCCTGCATGCCGCCAATGGTGACGATGAATTCGTCCTCGGAAAAGTCCATGCCGAAATGGCGCTTGTGGTAGCGGGCGAGAGCCTGGCGCAGTTCCGGGATGCCGGCCTGCCAGGTGTAGAAGGTTTCGCCGTTGGCGAGGCCGCGCGCTGCGGCCGAGCTGATGAAGTCGGGCGTCGGCATGTCGCCCTCGCCGGCCCACAGCGGAATGAGGCCAGCGCGATCGCGCCCGTAATTTGCCACCGCCTCGATGCCGCTGACGGGCGCGAGGCGGGCCTCAGAGCGAACCATATCTATAAGGCTCATGATCATCCCAGGTTGAATGTCTGTCGAGCGCAAGTCCTAGCGCGCCCGCGCAAACGAAAGAACCCCCGGCGGTCCAGCCAGCCGGGGGTTTTTCAGCATGCCAGCGCCAAGCAATGGCTCAGCCGGTTATTTCTTGGCGAGAAGATCGCGGATTTCAGTCAACAGCGCCACATCGGCAGGTGGAGGTGCAGCCGGCTCGGCTGCCTTTTCCTTCTCCAGCTTGCGGCGCATGGTGTTCACGCCCTTGACCATCAGAAAGACGATCCAGGCCAGGATCAGGAAGTTGATGACCACGGTAAGGAAGTTGCCATAGGCAAAGACGGCACCCTGTTTCCTGGCTTCAGCCAGCGACGTGGCGGTAACCCCAGATGAAAGCGGCAGGAAGTAGTTGGAGAAGTCGAAACCGCCGCGGAAGACAGCGCCGACGATCGGCATGATGATATCGGCCACCAGCGACGAAACGATCAGGCCGAAGGCGCCGCCTATGATCACGCCGACGGCAAGATCCATCACATTGCCCTTGGCAATGAATTCCTGGAATTCCTTAATCATAGAACCCTCCTTGTCCGATCTGCGAGACGGCGAATCGAGACACCCTGCCTGCCGCCAATTGCCGCCACAATAGCAAAAACCACCAGTTGCAAAACCCGCCAATGTCGTCGCCCACAATGGCCGCGTCCTGCGACGGCCCGACTGCGTGTAGGAGACAAGGATAATAGACTTGCCCGCCAAGCTGTGATTGCCTCACCTTGGAGGCGATAGGTCTTCCAAGGGAGCGAGAATTAGCAGTGCAGGGTCTGGCCGTCGTCTTCATCGCCATTGCCTATGTCACGTTTTTGTTCGCCATCGCGAGCATCGGCGACCGAAGGACCGCGAGCCTGGGTCCGGGCCGGCCACGCCCGTTCATCTATGCGCTCAGCCTTGCCATCTACTGCACGTCCTGGACCTTCTTCGGCTCGGTCGGGCTCGCCTCCGAGCGCGGGCTCGAATTCCTCGCCATCTATATCGGCCCGGTGCTGGTCTTCATGTTCGGCTTCCCGCTGCTCAGCCGCATCATCAAGCTGGCCAAGGCCGAAAAGATCACCTCGATCGCCGACTTTTTGGGCGCGCGCTACGGCAAGAGTTTCGCCGTCGCCTCCATCGCAACGCTGATCGCCACTGTCGGCGCCATCCCCTATATAGCGCTACAGCTCAAGGCGATCTCCGGTTCGGTCAGCCTGATGGTCGAGCACTACACCGGCTTCCCCCCCTCCTTCGACCCCTTCATCAGCGACATCTCGCTGGTCGTGGCACTGCTGCTCGCTTTGTTTGCCACCTTGTTCGGCACCCGCCATGCCGACGCCACCGAACACCAGAACGGGCTGGTGCTGGCAGTCGCAGTCGAATCGATCGTCAAGCTGGTCGCGTTCCTCGCGGTTGGGCTGTTCGTTACCTTCTCCCTGTTCGACGGTCCCGGCGACATGCTCGAGAGCTTTGCTGCCACCGAACAGGTCGGCGACGCCATGGGCTACAGCACCTCGCTTGGCACCTGGCTGGTGGTGACCATCATCAGCGGCTTCGCCATCATCATGCTGCCGCGCCAGTTCTACGTCATGATCGTGGAGAACCGCAGCGAGAGCGAATTGCGCACAGCGACCTGGGTCTTCCCGGCCTATCTGGTGGCGATCAACCTGTTTGTGCTGCCGATCGCCTTCGCCGGGTTGTCGACCGTCGGCACCGCAACGACCAGCGACCTCTATGTGCTGTCGCTGCCGCTGCTCAAGGGTCACGACGTGCTCGCCATGGTCGCCTTCATCGGCGGCCTGTCGGCGGCAACAGCCATGGTGATCGTCGCCAGCGTCGCGCTGTCGATCATGATCTCCAACGACCTCGTCATCCCGATCTTCGTGCGACGGCTGATCAAGATCAAATCCGGCGAGACCGAGGATTGGTCGGCGATCATCCTCAACATCCGCCGCGCCTCGATCTTCATCATCCTGTTCGTCGCCTTCCTCTATTATCGCGAAAGCACCAACAACACGCGCCTAGCCTCGATCGGCCTGATGTCGTTTGCGGCCATCGCCCAGTTCGCGCCGTCCTTCATCGGCGGGTTGATCTGGCGCCGCGCCAATGCGCGGGGGGCCGCCCTTGGCATGGCCGCCGGCATCGCCGTGTGGTGCTACACGCTGATGCTGCCAACACTCGCAGCACCTGACACCTCGATCATCACCGACGGGCTTTTCGGCATCGAGGCGCTCAGGCCACAGGCACTGTTCGGCACGGTCGCCGAACCGCTCAATCACGGCGTGTTGTGGAGCCTTGCGATCAACGCGCTGTTCTTCGTCTTCGGTTCGCTGTCACGCGCCTCGGTACCGCTTGAACGCATCCAGGCCTCGATCTTCGTGCCGCGAGATTCAAGCCCGATGCCATCGCTGCGACGTTTCCGCACCACTATCACCGTCAACGACCTCAAGGACACCATCGCTCGCTATCTCGGCGTCGAACGCACCGAGCGCTCGTTCCAGACCTTCCAGATCGAAAGCGGCAGCAAGCTCAACGGCAACGATCCTGCCGGCATGGACGTCATCCGATTTTCCGAGCAGCTGATGGCGAGCGCTGTCGGCTCGTCTTCGGCACGGCTGATCCTGTCGCTGTTGTTCAAGCGCGGCGACAATTCCTCCAAAGACACGTTCCGCCTGCTCGACGACGCCACCGAAGCTTTGCAGCACAACCGCGACCTGCTGCAGATCGCGCTCGACCAGATGGAACAGGGCATCACGGTCTTCGATCAGGATTTCCGCCTGATCTGCTGGAACCGCCAATACCGCTCGCTGTTCGACCTGCCCGACGAGATGGGACAAGTCGGCGTTTCGATCGACCGCATCCTCGGTTACCTCGTAGCGCGCGGCGACATTGCGCAGACCTCGCGACTGAACACGCTCAACCGGCTGACCAGCTTTAGCGGACCCTGGCAGATCGAACTGCAAACCAGCGGCAGGATCATCGAGATGAGCTCCAACCCGATGCCCGATGGTGGCATCGTTGCGACCTACACCGACATCTCCGCGCGCGTGGCTGCCGATCTCGCACTGAAAAGGGCGAACGAGTCGCTAGAGCAGCGCGTCAAGAGCCGCACCGCTGAACTGACCAGCGTCAACGAAGAGCTGGCGCAGGCGCAGATGCTCGCCGAAGAGGCCAATCTCGGCAAGACTCGCTTCCTGGCGGCTGCCGGCCACGACATCCTGCAACCGCTCAACGCCGCCCGGCTCTACTGCTCGTCACTAATCGAAAAGGCCGGCAAGGGCAATGCGGGCGTTGCCGCCCGCAACATCGAATCTTCGCTGGAATCGGTCGAGACCATCCTGGGCGCGGTGCTCGATATTTCCAGGCTCGACGCCGGTGCGATGAAGCCGGCCGAAACCGTGTTCCGCCTAGACGGACTGCTGCGCCAGATCGGCACCGACTTCCTGCCCATGGCACGTGCCAAGGATCTCGAACTGGTGATCGTGCAGTCGACTTTGACTGTCAACACCGACCGCAACCTGTTGCGCCGGCTGATCCAGAATCTGGTTTCCAACGCGATCAAATACACCCGCAGCGGCCGCATCGTCGTCGGTGTCAGACGCCGTGGCGAACTCGTCGAAATCCAGGTGATCGACACCGGCATCGGTATCGCCGCCGACAAGCTCGGCACGGTATTCCAGGAATTCCTGCGCCTCGACGACGGCATGCGCGAGGCGCAGGGGCTAGGGCTCGGCCTGTCGATCGTCGACCGTATCGCGCGCGTGCTCAAGCTCGAAATCCAGATCGAGTCGCACAAGGGTCTGGGCACGCGCTTTTCGGTGATTCTGCCTATCACTACCGCTGCGGAATTGCCCGCCCCGACGACGGCACGGCCACGCATCCAGGCCGCCGCCGCCCTCAACGGGCTTACGGTCGTGTGCATCGACAATGATGCCCGCATCCTCGAAGGCATGCGCCTTCTGCTAGAAGGCTGGGGCTGTATGGTGCGAACCTACTCCGGCACGGAGGCCTTCGAGGCCGACCAGAGCGTCGGGCCGGCACCTGAGATCATCCTCGCCGACTATCATCTCGACGGCGAAAACGGCCTCGACGTCATCCGCACGCTGCGCGGCGCTTATGGCGAAGCGATACCGGCGGTACTGATCACCGCCGACCGCTCCAACGAGGTGCGCGCCGCCGCCGACCAGATCGACGTCGCCGTGCTGAACAAGCCGCTGAAGCCCGCCGTGCTGCGATCGATGATGAACCGCATGCGGCGCATGGCGCATGCCGCCGAGTAGAATTCGCGCTACACTGCTGGACGCGGATCGCTGCCGATCTTGGACAGCAGGATGACGGCCTGGGTGCGGCTGTCGACGCCGAGCTTCTGCAGGATCGCCGAGACATGAGCCTTGATCGTGGCTTCCGACACGCCAAGCTCATAGGCGATCTGCTTGTTGAGCAGCCCTTCCGCCAGCATGCCGAGCACGCGCGTCTGCTGCGGCGTCAGCGATTGCAGCCGCTTGATCAGGTCGGAAATCTCCGGGTCGCGCTCGACCCCGAGGTCAATATCGCCGGGTGCGGAGATTTCGCCCGACAACACAGCCTCGATGGCGCTGCGGATGTCGTCCATGCTCGCCGATTTGGAAATGAAACCCGAAGCGCCAAGCTCCAGCGCACGGCGGATGGTCTCGGGGTCGTCCTGGGCCGAAACGATGACCACGGGCACCGTCGCATGGACGCCGCGCAGCGAAATCAGGCCGGACAGTCCGGAGGCTCCGGGCATGGAAAGGTCGAGCAGGACGAGGTCGATATCCTCATGAGCGGCAACGATCGCCTTGACGCTCTCGAAGTCGCCGGCTTCCAGCACGCTCGAGACGTCGGCGAGCCCCGCGATGGCTTGTTTGAGAGCACCGCGAAAAAGCGGATGGTCGTCCGCAATGACGAACTTATGGCCTGCTGGCAAATATTCCTCCCGAGGTCCCGACCGTTCTGTACGCCTTGGACCGTCGGGCGCGATTATGCGACCCGGTGCCGGCTTTTCAAGCAGTTAAAGTCAAAAGATCACGGCAGCAGCGCTTCATGCTCAACTTTCAGGCGCAAGCACACAGGCTGGCGCTCAAGTCTTGTTCGGTGCCGGCTCCGGCGGGAGCGCCTTGTCTTCCTTTTCCATGTCCTTGACTATGCCCATGAAGCTGCGGAAAAAGCGCTCCATATAACCCATGCTCTTCTGGAATTCTTCTTCGGTCGGCAGCTTCGATTCCATCCGGGCCGTCAGTGAATTCTCAAGCTTTACCACTCGCTCTTCGATCGTCTTGATATCCCCTTGCAGGCGGCCGATCTCATCTTGAAGTGCCGAGCGCTCGTCGGCGGCAAGTTTGCACACCAGCTGGCCGTCGCGCTCCTCGCAGATCGACATCTCGCCCGTCTGGGTGTCCATGCGAACATAGCCCTTGTCGGTCTTTTCCATCTGGAAGCGCTGTCCTTCGGCGGCAAATGCCGAAGTGGCCCCGAGGCCGGCAAGCATGGGAACGAATATCAAAAAGGCACGGCGCATGACTGTCTCCATTTGCGGACGATGCGAATTGTCGCGCCGCAATAGGCCCAAATTGCGGTGGGGCAAGCCAAGCCGCCCTTCCCCGCATCATGCTTTCAGCCTATAGCGCGCATATGACGAAGACCATCTACAAGATCTGCCCCGAACCGATGTGGCGCCAGGCCGAACAGAGCGGGATTTTCCAAGGCGCGCCCATCGATCTCGCCGACGGCTTCATCCATTTCTCGACCGCCGAACAGGTTGTGGAGACGGCAGCCAAGCACTTCGCCGGCCAGGACAATCTGCTGCTTGTCGCCTTCGATGCCGACAGGCTCGGGCCCTCGCTGAAATATGAAGTCTCGCGTGGCGGCGCTTTGTTTCCACATCTTTACGCGCCACTCGAAACGAGTGCCGCCAAATGGGTGGTTGCCTTGCCGCTCAAGGCCGATGGCGCCCACGATTTCCCGGAGCTTGAGGCATGAGCGCTTTCGACCGGCTTGGCCGGCACCTGCTGTTCAGCTTCGATGCAGAGACCGCGCACGGCATGTCGATCAAGGCGCTGCGCTGCGGCCTGCCGGTGGGCGGCCGCGCGCCTCGCGATGCCCGCCTGCACTTGAAGATCGCCGGCCTGGACGTTCCCAACCCGCTCGGCATGGCAGCCGGCTACGACAAGAATGGCGAAGTGCCGGACGCGTTGCTCGGCCTCGGCTTCGGCTTTGCCGAAGTCGGCACGGTGACGCCGCTGCCGCAGGCCGGCAATCCCAAGCCTCGCATCTTCCGCCTCGTCGAGGACGACGCCGTCATCAACCGGCTTGGCTTCAACAATGAGGGCCATGATGCCTGCGAAAAGCGTCTCATCGCCCGGTCGGGACGGCCTGGCATCGTTGGCGTCAACATCGGCGCCAACAAGGACACCACCAACCGCATTGGCGACTATATCAGCGGCGTGAAGCGCTTCGCACGCCACGCGTCTTATCTCACCGTCAACATTTCTTCGCCCAACACACCGGGCCTGCGCAACATGCAGGCGCGCGAACAGCTCGCCGAATTGCTGGCCGGCGTGATCGTCGCCCGCGTCGAGGCCGGCCATCCAGTTCCGATTTTCCTCAAGATCGCACCCGATTTGCATGAGGCGGAACTCGAGGACATCGCCGCCGAGGTCACCGAAAAGGGCATCGACGGCGTCATCGTTTCCAACACCACGATCGCCCGGCCGACCCTGCGCAGCCCGACCCACACCGGTGAAACCGGCGGCCTTTCGGGCAAACCGCTATTTGCGCGTTCGACGGCGGTGCTCGCGCGCATGCGCAAGCTGCTCGGGCCCCAGCGCGCCATCATCGGCGTTGGCGGTGTGGATTCGACCGAGACAGCGCTCGAAAAAATCCGTGCCGGCGCCGATCTCGTGCAACTCTACACCGGCATGGTCTATGCCGGTCCATCGCTGCCGGCACGCATCGTGCGCGGCATGTCGGATTTCGCCGCGCGCGAGGGCCTGAAGAACATTTCCGAGCTGCGCGACAGCAAGCTCGATCAGTGGGCAGCAGCACCGCTCTGAAAGGTCGCGCGCGCCCGCGGCCGCAGGATCGCCAGCAGGCATAGGCCACGCACGATCAGCAACAGGTGCAACGCCGCCCAAAGGCCGGCATTCCCGAAGTGCGAAGGCAGCACCAGTAGTGCTGCGATGAATGCCAGCAGCGAGATCACCATCATGTTGCGCATGTCGCGCGACCAGGCAGCACCAATGAAGATGCCGTCCATCTGGAAGGCGAGCACGCCGCTCAGCGCTGTGAACGCCGCCCAGGGCAGGTAGGCGATGGCTGCCGCACGCACGTCTTCGGCGGTTGAAATCAGCGCGATCAAATCGGCGCCGAACACAAGAAGTGCTGCCGTCATGCTGCCGGCCAACGCAAATCCCCAGATCGAACAGAGATAGACCGCCTTGCGGAAGGCCGGCTCATAGCGCGCGCCGACGGCACGGCCAGCAAGCTGTTCGGCGGCGGCGGCAAAGCCGTCGAGGAAGAAGCCGGCGGCAATGAAGAAGTTCATCAGCACGGCATTGGCCGCAAGCGTCACCGTGCCGAACTGGGCACCCTGGCGCGTGAACAAAGCGAAGGCCACGAGCAGCGACAGCGACCTGATCATGATGTCACGATTGAGCACGAACAGGCGCCGGAACGCCGCGGCGTCGAAGACGCGCCCACGCGCCAGTTTCGGCTGGCGCCCGAAGCGCCGCAACAGCACGGCAAGGCCGATGACCATGCCAGCCGCCTCGCCGGCAACCGCCGCCCAGGCGACACCTTCGACGCCCCAGCCGAAATGCAGGCCCAGCATGATCGAAAGCACGATGTTGACGCCGTTGAGCGTCGCTTGCAAAAACAGCGCGAAGCCGCCCTCGCCCCGCCCCAATATGTAGCCGAGGATAGCGTAATTGATCAGCGCGAAGGGCGCGCCCAGCATGCGGATACGGACATAGTGGTCGAGCGTCTCATTGACGCGCGGTTCGGCCTGCATGAACCATTGCCCTGCGAGCGAAGTCAGCGGCGCCGTCAGCGCCAGCACGATGCCGGCAATCAAGGCGATCACCACGGCACGCCAGAAGACCGCTTGCTCCTCCGCCGCATCATTGCGGCCGAAGGCCTGGGCTACGAGCGCCGTCGTTCCGGCGCGCAGGAAATTGAAGCTGGTGAAGACCACGTCGAAGGCGACAGCACCCGCCGCAAGGCCACCGAGCAGGGCTGCATCACCGAACTGACCGACAACGCCAGTGCCGACAAGGCCGATGAAGGGGGTCGTCAGATAAGCAAGGGTCATTGGCACGGCAATCGCCAGCACCGAGCGGTTGGTGACGGAAAAAGGCGTCACGCGGCCCTCTGGCGATGCGTATTCCAACGATAGTCCTCCCTGTTGCCGAATCTCCCGTTCGGGCACATGCCCCGGTTTCCCCAACGCCCGCAACCATTTAAGTTGTGGGGGCAATCGAATTCGCCCCGGTGGTTCAGCAGTTGCCCATGCCGCTTCAGATCGTCAGCCATCCCGACTATGACGCCGGTTTTTCGCCGGACCATCGCTTTCCGATGAGCAAATATCGCCATCTCATGGAACGGCTTGAAGCGCTTGGCCTGACCAGTGGCATCAGCCAGTCTGAGCTGGTTCCGCACGAGAGGCTTCATCTGGCCCACGACGCCGGTTATGTCGACCAGGTGCTGTCGTGCACCGTTCCGCCGCATATCGAGCGCGAGATCGGCTTTCCCATAGGCGAGCGCGTGTCGCGCCGTGCCCAGCTTGCGGCGGGCGGCACGCTTGCCGCAGCGCGTCTTGCGCTTGCCCACGGCATCGCCTGCAACGCCGCCGGCGGCAGCCACCATGCCCGGCGCGCCCAGGGCGCTGGTTTCTGCACCTTCAACGATGTCGCCGTGGCAGCTCTTGCGCTGCTGCAGGACAAGCTCGTCGAAAACATCCTGGTGGTCGACCTCGACGTGCATCAGGGCGACGGAACGGCAGAGATCCTTGCCGGCACCCCTTCGGTCTTCACCTTTTCGATGCATGCCCAGAAGAATTACCCGGTGCGCAAGGTCGCCTCCAGTCTCGACATCGGCCTGCCCGATGGAACCGGCGACGACGCCTATATGGAGACCCTGACTGACGCGCTGGGGAGCCTGTCACAGCGTGGGGGATGGGACATCGTGTTCTACAATGCCGGCGTCGACCCGCATCACGAGGATCGGCTGGGCCGGCTCGCGCTGAGCGACGACGGCTTGCGCCGCCGCGAGCGCCTCGTCATCGAGCACTTCCGCAACACCGGCGTTCCACTGTGTGGCGTAATCGGCGGTGGCTATTCGACCGACATCACAGCGCTTGCGGCACGCCACGCGATCCTGTTTGAAACGGCGGCGGCGTTTATCTGAGCCTACTTGCGGTAGCTGAGCAGCCTGAGGATGATGAAGGCAGGAACGACAATCGCCGCGCCCAGCAGGAAGTAACCCAGGAAGCGGTCGACGGCGCGGAAGCCCATGTTCCAGAGATCGACGAAGAAGTTGCGGATGCCGAAGAGCACGTCGAAGGGCGACCAGCCGAAGGCGCTCATGACGATGCCGACCAGGAAGGAAATCACCAGGAGCTTGATGAACACCCGAAGCGGGGTGTCTCCGAGAAAACGCGTCAATCCGGCCAAGGTCAGTCTCCTGCGATTCTAGCTCTTTTGGGAAATATCGCGATTGCCACGTCAGCTTCAAGGCGTGGGTAGGCGGTCGCGCCTCGGTTTCCGGCTTGCCGAGGCCGTTTTCCTGTCACGAAACAGCAGCTGACGTCTGCCGGGCGCTGCTTAGCTGGTCCCGGAAATAGGCCACCGTGCGCTGCAGGCCTTCGGTCAATGCGGTTCGCGGCTGCCAGCCCAAGATGCCTGCCAAAGTGATATCTGGCCGCCTTTGCCTGGGATCGTCTACGGGCAAAGGAAAGAACTCAAACCGAGGCGCGCTGCCCGTCGCGGCCACCACCGCCTCCGCCAATTCGATCATCGAGAATTCTTCGGGATTGCCCAGATTGACCGGGCCGGTAAACTCCCTTGGCGAAGCCATCAGCCTGATCAGGCCGTCGACCAGGTCATCGACATAGCAAAACGACCGCGTCTGCGCGCCGTCGCCGAAGATCGAGATGGCGTCGCCCTTCAGTGCCTGCATGATGAAATTCGACACGACGCGACCGTCGTTGGGCTGCATCCTCGGGCCATAGGTATTGAATATCCTGGCGACCTTGATCTCCAGGTCGTGCTGGCGCCGATAGTCGAAAAACAGCGTCTCCGCGCAGCGCTTGCCCTCGTCGTAACAGGAGCGCGGGCCGATCGGATTGACGTTGCCCCAGTAATCCTCGGGCTGCGGATGAATTGTGGGGTCGCCATAAACTTCAGATGTGGAAGCCTGCAGGATTTTGGCGCCGAGCCGCTTGGCGAGACCAAGCATGTTGATGGCGCCCAATACGCTGGTTTTTGTCGTCTGCACCGGGTCGCGCTGGTAGTGGATCGGTGAGGCAGGACAGGCGAGGTTGTAGATCTCGTCGACCTCGACATGAAGCGGCAGGCACACATCGTGGCGCATGAACTCGAAACGAGGATGCGCGCCCAGATGCGCGATGTTTTCGGCAGCGCCGGTGTAGAAATTGTCGACGCACAAGACTTGCGCGCCCGACTCCAACAGCTTTTCGCAAAGATGCGAACCAAGAAACCCGGCACCGCCCGTCACGAGGACCCGCTTTTCAGGATGCATGGTGCCTTCTACTTTCGCTATTAACGCAGGCCGATAGATGGGCGTGGGCATTTTCCCGGATCGCTTCTATAAGCTCATGATTTCAAGGCCAATAGGCGAGTCCGAATGAACGACTTCGACGGCAAGGCTACCAGCGCCGATTGCGCGAGCGAGCATCCCGCGTCCGATTTCACGATCGGTCGCCAGAGCATCGCGCAACTATCGGGCGACGCGATCAAACCGCCGCTCGTCAGCTTCGTCGTCATTTGCTGGAACTATGCCCAATTTGTCGGTGCCGCGATCGACTCGATCAAGGCCCAGGACTATCCGCATTTTGAATGCCTGGTCATCAACAACGGCTCGACCGACGACAGTGCCGAGGTGATTGCCAGGCACATCCAGGGCGACGACCGGTTCGCCGTCGCAACGCTTCCCGAGAACCTCGGACAACTGGGGGCCGCGTTCTGGGCGCTGGACAAGGTCAAAGGCGGTCTCGTCACCTTTGTCGACGCCGATGATGTGCTGTTTTCGAATTTCGCCTCGATGCACGTTCAGGCGCATCTGGCACTGCCGCACAGCGTTGCCTTCACGTCTTCAAGCGTGGCGGAGGTGGACACCCATGGCAACACGCTGACGGCCGCAGGCGCATGCGTCGACATCAGCGGCAGTCACATGATGCGCGGCTTGCGCAATGAGGATGCCACATTGCGCGTGCCGTCCATAACCCCCGGGGATTTCGATGCCCTGGCTGCCAGGACCGCCATCGTTCCCAGGTCTGTCTTCGGCTGGCATTGGGGGCCGGGCACCGCGAACATGTACCGCGCTTCCATCCTGCGTCTTGTACGCCGCGATGGTCCGCACATGCGCTCCGCCGATGGCTACTTCAATTTCATCTGCAATGCGTTTGCCGGAAGTGCCCTGATTGATGTCATCCTTTCGGGATACCGCCTGCATGGCTCGAACTATTTCTCGGCGCGCGAACGCTCGATCTGGCTGGTGTCGGGCAGCCCCGCATACAATCTGAAGGCCAGCCAAGCGACACTGACTGATATCGAGTTTCTGCTCGCCAATGCGGACAAGTACGCCTGGATGCTTGATGGCGCCTTCTGGCAAGTCGTGGATCAAGTGACCAGGGAGACACCCAAGCGCCTGCGCAGATTCTATGGCGACCCAAAGCTATTCGAGATTTTCCTGGCCAACGCGCCACGGCTTGCGGCCGAATTTCGTCCGCGCATTTTTTGCCGCGAAATCCTCGCCCGCTTCTCCGGCAGCCAGGCGCGCAAGATCTTGCGCAAAGGGTTCGGCGGCAAGCTCAGTGGCCGCGCCTATGGCGAGATCGCCTTGTCTCGGCTCCGGACGGCCCATTCGGCGCTGCGCAAACGGAATTGACCCACCATCGTTTAGTGAGGATCAAACCCTTTCCCGATTGCCGAGCCGCATCGCGAATGCTAACCAAGTGCCCGCGCGGGTATGATGTAATGGTAGCCTGTCAGCTTCCCAAGCTGAACGCGCGGGTTCGATTCCCGCTACCCGCTCCAGCTTGCGCCGCAAGGCTTTGCAGCTGATTTTCACGACAAGATGATTGCAGCCACACTTCTCGCCCTTCAGCTTAAGCGCCAGATCGTCGCGATGGTCGAGACCGGCCCCTCCGAGCGCTTGAAGCTCGCCATCGTCACGCAGCGTTGTCGAAGCCGTTGACGATTGTACGCCATACATGATTGATTTTCTTGCATAAGAAGAGCGATGTACGGCAGGTTGTGCGCCTTGTTGTGCAAGGTTGCCGCAAGTTCTGCGCGTTAGCAGGTGGTAATGCCCTATGGAGAGAAACTCCGAGCGGCAAGGGAGTAGAGCATCAAAGGCGGAGGGATCCCCTTTGATGCTAAGGGAGGTCCACATATGCCCGCACGCTATCTGTCCCCTGCCATGAGCGATCAGGACGCACTGTCGCTGATCGTCGCGCCCTTGGTCGGCGTGGAAGCCAACATCTACAATGACATATGGAATGCGGTGATTAGCCAATCGCTGGCTCCAGGCGTCAAGCTTGAAGAAATCGCCTTGAGCGAAATCTACGGCGTCAGCCGCACCGTCATCCGCAAGGTGCTGGTGATCATGGAGCAGGAAGGTGTCGTTTCGCTGCCGCTCAATCGAGGCGCTTATGTTGCCTTGCCGTCCCCCCGCGATGCCCTTGAGCTCTGTGAAGTGGTGTCGGGAATGTGCGCCTTTATTGTCGGCAAACTCGCCGACCAGCCGGACAACATTACCGCAGAGCAACGGGAAAAACTGGCGCTGCATGTTCGGGCGGAAAAAGAAGCGGGTGAGCTTCACACGATCCGGCGTCTGCATATGGAGCACGGCACACTGCTGGCTCTGATCTACGGCAACCTGGTTCTGGCGGCACAGCTCGAACGTGCAACTTCCAGGCTTGCGCTTGCCCTGTCGGCCTACCAGGGGGTAACGGGCAACATCTCCAGCGTGGATTACACCTCGGCTCTCAACCAACTGATTTTCGAGGGCAAGAAGGAAGAGGCTCTCCAGGTGGTCACGGCCGCCGTCGATAGAGCGCGCAAATCAATGCGCTTTGGCGCCGCCGACGGCAGCGTCAATCTCAAGGCTATCCTTGGCAAGCACTGACTGGACCAATTCCAGCCGGATCGCTCGGACGAGCAAACCGACACGGCCTTAGCCATATAAACTGCGCAGACGCACTCCCACTGGTGGCGCAAGGACGTTGCCACGGTCGGGAAGGTCCATTCATTGCCATGCGGCCCAGCGCCGCCCCTCATGCCTGCAGGACCGTGGTTCGGTCTCACATGACGGCAGCGCGACCGCAAACACAATTGCGCGCCACGTAAAGCACCACGCGTGACCGCGTTTCACGCAAGGCGCGCTGGCTCAAAAGCCGCTCCCTGATCGAACACGCATGTCAATTCTGCCTGGATTGAGAACCATGCCGGAAAATCGCGGGCAAATCCCTATGCCAGCAATTTCATGCAACTCTCAACGCACATCTGACAATTAATAGACGCACATTGAGAGCAACATGACTGGAGGTCAGACCGAATAACGGTCGACGCGACCAAACCACCTTTGAGCCGCCGAGTCCAGTTCACAAAAAAGTTATTCCTAAACAGCAATTTAGCTCTGCTTTTTTAGATTTTGCTAAATCTAGAGGGCCGAACTGCCAATTTGTGACATTTATGGCACGCAGCCCAGCCAACAGGCGCCATGCGGCTGCCTCATACGCCTTTGTTGGTTGATCCCCTGCATCTCATGGGCCAGTGACGACGCAGAAAGAGATTCATCTAGATGCATTTTTTTCTGACATCAGATTTCTGATGGTGAAAATCTGCATGGCTTCCAATGGCTGTGCATCAACTGAGGTATTGAAATGAACATTAAGGGCCTTCTTCTCGGCTCCGCTGCGGCTCTGGTCGCTGTCTCTGGTGCTCGTGCGGCCGACGCAGTCGTCGTCGCTGAACCGGAACCCATGGAATACGTCCGCATCTGCGACGTTTACGGCGCGGGCTTCTACTACATCCCCGGCACCGAGACCTGCCTCAAGGTCGGCGGCCTCGTTCGTTACGAGATCGGCTTCACCGATCTTGACGACGGCTTCCGCAAGGATGCCAAGGCCCGCCTGCAGTTCGACGCGCGTTCGGAAACCGAATACGGCACGTTCCGCCGTTACATTGAGTTCGAGGCGAGCACCGGCAATGATCGCGGCTGGACCGAGACCGCTACCGGCAACCGTTGGGATGGCCTCCAGAGCGAAAGCGGCACGGCTCTCCGTCACGCCTACTTCGAGCTCGGCGGCGTACTCGTCGGTCACACCGACACCCTGTTCGATGGCGAACTCGACGGTGAGTTCGATTCGGGCGGCGGTGAGCGCGTCAACCAGATCCGCTACACCTTCGACGCCGGCAACGGCATCGCTGTGTCGCTCGGCCTGGAAGAAGAGTCGAGCAACTTCGACTACGTCCCGCTGGTCGTCGGTAAGGTCGCTGTCACGCAGGGCTGGGGCTCGGTCTCCCTGTTCGCCGGCTATGACAACGCCTACGAAGAGTTCGCTCTCAAGGCGATCGCCAACATCAAGGCAACCGACGCTCTCACGCTGCAGCTCCTCGCAGCTTACGAGTCGGGCCCGTCCTACTTCAGCATCAATCCGGGCGATGCGATCGAGGGCGTCAATGGCGTCTACAACGGCTATGCATGGTCGGTCGGCGGCTACCTGAAGTACCAGGTCAACCAGAAGCTGGCAGTCGGCTTCGGCGGTCAGTACTTCGGTGATGCGCACGACAACAACCTGAGCGCGATCTCGGTCGGCGGTGCCAACGATTGGGCTATCGGTGCGGTTGTCGACTACAACATCGTCGAGAACCTCGATGCCAAGCTCGCCCTCAACTACAATGATGGCGACACCTTCAATCGCGTCAACAACGGCGACGGCGTGATCAACGGCTTCCTGCGCCTCGACGCTGCGTTCTAATTAGAGCCAAGCTTGATAAAGAGGCCCGCGGTCACCAGACCGCGGGCCTTTTTTCGTTTACGCGGCACCATTGCGGACTGGCATCAGGCTGATCGCAAGCTGAGCG
The DNA here is from genome assembly GCF_056398585.1 of Aminobacter sp. 01T433. Lineage (NCBI taxonomy): Bacteria > Pseudomonadati > Pseudomonadota > Alphaproteobacteria > Hyphomicrobiales > Phyllobacteriaceae > Aminobacter > Aminobacter sp. 01T433. The sequence continues at coordinate 564,175 of NZ_JBFTPR010000001.1, read as the reverse complement.
CGCAGCTTCGCTGGCCGACCTGCAACGGCCAGGCGGGGTTTACGCAATCGTAGCGGTTGCTGCTCAATCGGTTGCTGGCTCGCCCACTACCCGCTACCGGCGCAGTTCCCGGTCGTGGGGAATGCTGAAATCGCGAAGGTGCCTCTGCCCGGCGGCATAGCCGAACCTTAGCCCTGTGTCGTTGTAGTAGTCTGGCTGAAAGGCGCTGACATAGTCGTAATTGTTCGACATGCAAGCGGACAATGGCATCATCAGGCCGATCACAAGCGGGATGAAAACATAACGCATGGCTCTTACCTCCGATCAAGCAAATGATGCACCCGATCAGTTCAATCAGCCAGTGGGTTCCAGTAACATTTTTGCAGTATTGGCCGCCTGAATAAGTATCTGATGACAGCCGATCCCTCGCCAGTAGCCGCACGGGGATATCAAGCAAACAGGCCGGGCTTCATCGACGCCCGGCCTGCCGGTATTCAGGCCATCAGTCCTTCGGACCGTAAATGTCGAAGTCGAAATATTTGGCGTTGATCTTGGCGTAGGTGCCATCCGAGACGATGGCGTCGATTGCCGCGTTCAGCTTCTCGCGCAGTGGATCGCCCTTGCGCACGGCAATGCCGGTCAATGACTCGGTGCCCTTGAGGTCGCCAATCAGCTTGCAGCAATCCTGTCCGGTCGTCTTCATCCAGTCGACGAGCACGAACTTGTCGGAGACCACCGCGTCGAGACGACCATTGGTCAGGTCGGCCATCGCCTCATCCTGGGTCGGGTACAGCTTCACATCGGCACCGGCCTTGGCGTAGTGGTCCTCGGCATAGATGCTTTGCGTGGTCGACGCCTGCGCGCCGACTGTCTTGCCCTTGAGCGCGTCTGGCTCAGGCGAGGTCAGCGTCGAATCCTTCAGCGCCACCAGCGCCAGCGGCGTGGTGTAGTATTTGTTGGTGAAATCGACCTGCTGCTTGCGCTCGTCGGTGATGGTCATCGAAGCAACGATGGCGTCGAACTTGCCACCCTTGAGGGCTGGAATGATGCCGTCCCAATCTTGCGTTACGAACTCGCACTCGACCTTCATCTGCGCGCAAAGGGCAGTGGCGATATCAACGTCGAAGCCGACCAGCTTGCCGTCCGCTGTCATGCTGTTGAAGGGCGGATAGGCGCCTTCGGTACCGATCTTCAATTTCTCTTGCGCCGAAGCAGCACCTAGGGTCAACAATAGCGCTGCCAGCGAAGCTGCGCAGGCGAATTTCCGTGAAATCTGCATGAACGTCTCCCTTAACCGGGCGCTCTTTCCGAGCGTCCCTAGCTTAGCCAATCACAGTGGCTGGAAATGGACAAGCAGACCAAAGGCTAACCTTAGGTCATGCGGAAATGCTTGGAGAGCTTCAGCCCCTGGGCCTGGTAGTTGGAGCCGAGATCGGCACCGTAGAGCGCGCGCGGGCGCGCCATCATATGTTCATAGACCAGGCGACCGACGACTTGGCCGTGTTCCAAGATGAAGGGCACCTCGTGGCTACGCACTTCAAGCACGGCACGGCTGCCGGTCCCGCCGGCGCTCGAATGGCCGAAACCGGGATCGAAGAAGCCGGCATAATGGACACGGAACTCGCCGACCAACGGGTCAAAGGGCGTCATCTCGGCGGCGTAAAGCGGCGGCACGTGCACCGCCTCACGCGAGACGAGAATGTAGAATTCGTCGGGGTCGAGCACCAGTTCGTCAGCGCCGTGATTGTAGATCGGCTCCCAGAAATCGACGACGTTCTGGGCGGCGCGCTTGTCGACATCGACAAGCCCGGTGTGATGCTTGCCGCGATAGCCAACGATGCTGCCCGGCGTGCCGGCCAGATCGATGGACAGCGCAATACCGCCGCCCGAGATGTTCGGCGGATCGATCGCGACCAGCCGGTCGGACAGATGCAGCGCGTGAAGCTCCGCCTCCGACAGCAGCGCATTGCCCTTGCGAAAGCGGATCTGCGACAGGCGCGAGCCCTTGCGGGCGACGATCGGAAACGTGCGCGGGCTGACCTCGAGATAAAGCGGCCCGGTATAGCCTGCCGGGATCTTGTCGAACTCCTGGCCACGGTCTGTCATCACGCGGGTGAAGATGTCGAGGCGGCCCGTCGAGCTCTTTGGGTTTGCGGAGGCCGAAACATCGGACGGCAGAGCAAGGCTTTCGAGCAGCGGCACGATGTAGACGCAGCCTGTCTCCAGCACGGCCCCGTTGGTCAGGTCGATCTCGTGCAGCTTGAGCCGGTCAAGCTTGTCCGACACCAGAGAATTGGGACCAGGCAGGAAACTGGCGCGGGTGCGGAACGCCGTTGCGCCCAGCCTGAGATCGAGGCTCGCCGGCTGGATCTGGTCGGCATCGAGCGATGGCGCCAGAAGCGCGCCCGAGGCGAACAATGCCGCGATGTCCTGGTCCGGAAGAATGCCCGATTGCCGCAATTGCCTCACTCCTTTACAGCGCCCGGCCCGAACGGACAGCCCAGGATCGCTGGACCCGGACCTGTATCCGGGGTCATATGCGTGGCCCAAAACGTTTAGTCGACCCCGCGATTGACGCAAGCAGGCTGCGGGTCTAAAGGACATTTATCCCGTGGTGATTTGGCCGGTCGGCTTGCAGCCACGTTAAACAAGTCGCTAAAGGGCCGCGTTGTGGACCGGTTGCGACTTTTCGCGACCGGTTTTTTTGTATTTGGATTTGGCTATGACCTCCGAAAAGCAGCGCAACTGGAAACCCCAGACCACCCTCGTCCATGGCGGCACGCTCCGCTCCGAATTCGGCGAAACCTCCGAGGCGATCTACCTCACCCAGGGCTATGTCTACGAGAGCGCGGAAAGTGCTGAAGCCCGCTTCAAGGGCGAAAGCCCGGGTTTCATCTATTCGCGCTACGCCAATCCCACCGTCGACATGTTCGAAAAGCGCATGTGCGCGCTCGAAGGTGCTGAAGACGCACGCGCCACAGCCTCCGGCATGGCTGCGGTCACGGCCGCGATCCTGTGTGGGCTCAAGGCCGGCGACCATATCGTTGCCGCGCGCGCGCTGTTCGGCTCGTGCCGCTGGGTCGTCGAGACTTTGGCGCCGAAATACGGCATCGAGGCAACGCTGGTCGACGGCACATTGATCGAGAATTGGGAAAAGGCGGTCCAGCCCAACACCAAGCTGTTTTTCCTGGAAAGCCCGACCAACCCGACGCTCGAAGTGGTCGACATCGCCGCTGTCGCCGCCCTTGCCAATTCGATCGGCGCGCGCCTGGTCGTCGACAATGTCTTTGCCACGCCGATGCAGCAGAAGCCGCTCGAACTCGGCGCTCATGTCGTGGTTTACTCCGCGACCAAGCATATTGACGGCCAGGGCCGCTGCCTCGGCGGCGTCATCTTGTCGGACAAGAAGTGGATCGACGAGAACCTGCACGACTATTTCCGCCACACCGGCCCGAGCCTGTCGCCGTTCAACGCCTGGACGTTGCTCAAGGGCCTGGAAACGCTGCCGATACGCGTGCGCCAGCAGACCGAAACCGCAGGCAAGATCGCCGATTTCCTGGCCGGCAGGCCGGAAGTGTCACGGCTGATCTATCCCGGCCGGGCCGACCATCCGCAGGCCGACATCGTCAAGAAGCAGATGAAGGGCGGTTCGACGCTGCTGTGCTTCGATCTCAAGGGCGGCAAGAAAGCGGCCTTCGCCTTCGAAAACGCGCTCGACATCATCCTGATTTCCAACAATCTCGGCGACTCTAAGAGCCTGATCACCCATCCGGCAACGACGACGCACAAGAGCCTCACCGACGAGGCCCGCGCCGAACTCGGTATCGACGACGGCACGCTGCGCCTGTCGGTCGGCCTCGAAGACGCCGACGACCTGCTCAACGACATCGGCGATGCGCTGCAGGCAACGCGCTAAGACAATGGCGCTCCGGTTAGCCGGAGCGCCATTTTCATATGCCGATCCGTTTTACGGCAGCTTGGTTTCGTAGACGTAGAGCTTCGTCTCGTTATCTTCTGGAGCTGCCGTCAGGCGCAGGCCGGTCTCGGTCTTTTCGATGAGGACGGGATTGCCGGTGATGGACTTGCCCTTTTCCGTCCAGATCTGGACCGGCACCTGAAACAACGGACGGCCTTGCTTGAGATCCACGATCTCGATGCCACCAAGACGGAAGACCTGCCCGTCAGGGCCCGGGCGATACTCTGTCAGGCCGGTGCAGACCGCCTGACCGGGCTTGAGCAACGCGCAATCCTGATAGTCGATATAGTGCGCCGGATTGAGCGTGCGGGTCTTTTCCGGATCGAGTGCCGACTCCGGCACGGTCAGGTCCTCATTGACGTTCCAGGTGTAGAAGCGGCGCGAGCCCCAGCTCACGGCATGCAGCGTGCGCTGGCCGGGATCATAGACAACGCCGCCGATATGATCGGGGAAACGAAAGACCTCGGTCGCCTCCAGCGTTTCGGGATCGACGCGGTAGATGATCGACTTGCTGTTCGGCCGGTACTCGGCAACCGGCACCCACAGCCAGCGGCCATCATAATCGATACCGCCCGGGTGGTAGATGGCTCCATCGCCAAGCTTCACCTGGCCGACGAGCTTGCCATTGGCGTCAAGCTTGAACAGATGCCCGGCCCCTTTGCCCTCATCGCGGTCAAGCCCATTTTGGGGAGCCTCGAATTTCTTGGTCCGCTCGATGATCTCGACGGAGGACATGAACAGCGCATCGCCGACACGCGCGAAGCCCTGGGGGTGGAAGGTGTCGAATTCCAGCATCGGGGATTTGACGAGCTGCCACTCCGTGCCTCTGGTCAGCTTTTCGATACCGCTTGCGAGGTCGTCAGCATATGCAGCCGTGCCAGCAAGGCAGGCCGAGGCGAAAAGGAGGGCGAGGAGGCGTTTCATTGCAGTGATTCCTTGTCGTTGGACGACGCGGAAACTGGCCTTGGCGCATGACGGCCGGGTGACGTTGAGGCGTCGGTGAGGTGAAATCCACTGCGCATTCATCACATTCGGCGTGAAAATGAAAAACGAAGTTGACCCGCCGCCTCGTGCGGCGGACTCTGTCATTGTGCAGGCCAAGGAGCGCAGCATATGTATCGCGCGGTCACACGCAACATCGCCGTCGAGGTCGAGCCGTTCTACATGGAGGATCGGTCCGAGCCTGCGGAAAACCGTTATGTCTGGGGCTATCGCGTCACGATCGAGAACAACTCGGATGAGTTCGTTCAGCTCTTGTCGCGCTACTGGCACATCACCGACGCTTCAGGGCGGGTCGAGGAGGTTCGGGGACCGGGCGTGGTCGGCGACCAGCCCGAACTCAATCCCGGCGACAGCTACCAATATGCGTCGGGCTGCCCGCTTTCGACACAGTCAGGCATCATGGTCGGGCGCTACACCATGCGCAACGAGGCGGGCGAGATGTTCGACATCGCCATTCCCGCCTTCTCGCTCGACCTGCCCAACGCGCGCCACAGGCTGAATTAAACGAGATTACTGGACCGGCGCGAACTCGGCAGGGTCGAATTCGTAGGACTTCGAACAGAACTCGCAAGCAACCCGAATGACGCCGTCCTCGACGCTCTCGGTGATCTCTTCGGCAGTGAAACCCTGCAGGATGCCCTTGATCCTGTCGCCCGAGCACGAGCATTGGTCGGCCACGCGCACGCCTTCGTAAACACGCACGCCATGTTCGTGGAACAGCCGGTAGAGCAACTTTTCGGTGCCAACGGTCGGGTCGATCAGTTCGGTCGGCTCGATGGTCGCGACCAGCGCCAGGAGTTCCTGCCATGAATTGTCATCGGGATGCCCAGTGACATCGCGCTCGTCGCCATCGCCGCCATGAATGTCGGCCACGCGCCGGCGCTCGGGTGATTCAGGCAGGAACTGCGCCAAAAGGCCACCGGCGCGCCAATGCTCGCGCGGACCGCCTTCGGCAGGCAGGACGAGCTTTGCCACGGATAGCCGCACATCGGTCGGGATCTGCTCCGACTGACGGAAATAGGCGCGCGCCGCCTCTTCCAGCGTGATGCCGTTCAGTTCGACGATACCCTGATAGCGCTGGGTGTGTTCGCCCTGGTCGACGGTCAGCGCCAAGACACCCGTGCCAAGCAGATCCTCGGGCGAGGTCATGCCGGCACTGATCGCCGCCTCGACGCGGTCGGCGTCGAAACGAGCATAAGCGCGCAGCGAATGCGGCGTGGTGAAGTCGGCGACCAGCATGTCCACCGGACCGTCGGTGCGGGTCTGCAGGATGAACTTGCCGTCGAATTTCAGCGAGGTGCCAAGCAGAACGGTGACCACGCAGGCCTCGGCCAAAAGCCGCGCCACCGGTTCCGGATAGTCGTGCCGTTCAAGAATCTGGTCGAGCAGCGGGCCGAGCTGGACCGTGCGCCCGCGCACGTCGAGCGGCTCCACCGCGAATGGAACAACATGGTCGTCGCCGGCGAACCCAAATTCGCCGAGCTTGCGTTCGGTCTCAGCCACTGGAACTTATCCCGTATGATTGGTCCTGCGGCCCTCGGGCAAGCCGATGGTCGCAGAACAAGGCGCTAACGCCAATAGGTTGATTTGATCCCGCACCAGATAGGGGCGGAAGATCAGGCATTCAAGCGCCCAGGCACCAGGCAAGCACGGCCTTTTGCGCGTGGAGCCGGTTTTCCGCCTCGTCGAAGACCACCGAATTCGGGCCGTCGATAACCTCGTCGGTGACTTCCTCGCCACGATGGGCCGGCAGGCAGTGCATGAACAAGGCGTCGGGCTTGGCGAGCTTCATCAGGTCGGCATTGACCTGGTACGGCAAAAAGACATTGTGGCCGCGAGCACGGTGCTCCTGGCCCATCGACACCCAGCAATCGGTCACGATGGCATCAACGCCGCGCACCGCATCCTCGGCCGAACGGGTGATCATCACCTTGCCGCCATTGGCGCGCGACCAGTCGATGTATTTCTGTTCCGGCTCGCTGCCTTCGGGAACTGCAATGTTGACGTTGAAGCTGAACCGGGCGGAGGCCTCGAGCAGTGAATGCAACACGTTGTTGCCGTCGCCGGTCCAGGCAATGGTCTTGCCGCGCACCGGTCCGCGATGTTCCTCCAAGGTCAGGATATCGGCCATCAACTGGCAGGGATGGGTGTCGTCGGTCAGGCCGTTGATAACAGGAATCGTCGCGTTTTCGGTCAGCTCGAGCAACCGGTCATGGGCTGTGGTGCGGATCATGATCGCATCGACATAACGCGACAGCACCTTGGCGGTGTCGGCGATCGACTCCGAGCGACCGAGCTGCATCTCGGTACCGGTCAGCATGATGGTTTCGCCGCCAAGCTGGCGCATGCCGACGTCAAACGAGATGCGCGTGCGGGTCGACGGCTTGTCGAAGATCATCGCCAGCACCTTGCCTTCGAGCGGCTTGGATCGTTCGCCGGCTTTCAGGCGCGCCTTGCGCACCGCCGCATCGTCCAGAATCCCGCGAAGGTCGCTCCCGGAAAGTGCCGAGAGGTCGGTGAAATGGCGAATCCCGCTGGTCATGTAACTTCCTTGGGTTCAGCCGCCGTTGGCGGCGGCCTTGGAGAGGCTGGCAGCTCCGGCACGAATGCGCGCCAGCGCCTCTTGGATGTCGGCGTCGGTCGTCGTCAGCGCCGGCAACAAACGCAGCACGTTTTCACCCGCTGGCACAGCCAGCAGCTTCTGCTCGCGCAGCGCCATGTTCACCTTGGTGTTGGGCATGGTGCATTTGATGCCGAGCAGCAGGCCGGTGCCACGGATCTCCTCGATCACGTCGGGGAACTCGTCGGCAATCGCTGCCAGGCCCTGCTTCATGAGCAGCGCCTTGCGGCTGACCTCTTCAAGGAAGCCCTCTTCGAGGACAACGTCAAGAACGGCGTTGCCGACAGCCATGGCGAGCGGATTGCCGCCAAAGGTGGTGCCATGGACGCCTGCGGTCATCGCCTTTGCTGCTTCTTCGGTGGCAAGGCAGGCCGCGACCGGGAAACCGCCGCCGATACCCTTGGCGATTGCCATCAGGTCGGGCGAAACGCCGGCCCACTCGTAGGCATAGAGCTTGCCGGTCCGGCCGATGCCACACTGGACTTCGTCGAAAATGAGCAGCAGGCCGTGCTTGTCGCACAGCTGGCGCAGGCGCTTCAGCGATTGCGTCGGGAACGGGCGGATGCCGCCCTCGCCCTGCACGGGTTCGAGCATGATCGCCGCAGTCTCGGGGCCGATCAGCTTTTCGGCCGCATCGATGTCGTCGAAGGCGACCTGGTCAAAACCGTCGACCTTGGGGCCGAAACCTTCGAGATACTTCGCCTGGCCGCCAGCCGCGATGGTCGCCAGCGTGCGGCCGTGGAAGGCACCTTCGAAAGTGATGACGCGGTAGCGCTCGGGATGGCCGTTCACATACTGATAGCGGCGCGCGGTCTTGATCGCGCACTCAATCGCTTCCGCGCCCGAATTGGTGAAGAAGACGCGGTCGGCAAAGGAGTTCTCGGCCAGGCGCTCGCCAAGCCGGCTCTGGCCGGGGATCTGGTAGAGGTTGGAGACGTGCCACAGCTTTGCGGCCTGCTCGGTCAGCGCTGCAACGAGATGCGGATGGCTGTGGCCCAACGAATTAACGGCGATGCCACCAGCAAAATCGAGATATCGCTCGCCGTTCTCGGTGATCAGCCAAGAGCCCTCACCTCGCTCGAAAGCCAGGGGTGCACGAGCAAAGGTCTCGTAAAGCGCGGATCCGCTCATTATATGTCTCTCCGAACCCGGAAAATCAAAAAAGCCGCCTCAAAGCGGCGGCCTGCGGCTATATCAGGTTTTTCTGCCATGAAGTCAACGAAAACGTCACATAAGCCGCTGTGATCCAACCCATCCGTTGCCATGTGGTCACGCTACATCGGCAAGTTGGGGAAAACCGAAAAAACCGAATCGCAAAGACCCCCGCGACTCTTGTCACGGACTCCGCGCATCGATAATTGTAATTGAGAAATAACTAGATTTCGTGCGGCGGACATATTCACCTAATAGATGTGGTGTCCACCCGGCTTGCCGGGCCGGAAATGGATTCCGCTTTCCGCACGTTAAATCAGGAGCACGGTCTCATGAACTGGACTGACGAGCGGGTCGAACTTCTCAAGAAACTATGGTCGGAAGGTCTGAGCGCAAGCCAGATCGCCGCACAATTGGGTGGCGTGAGCCGCAATGCCGTCATTGGCAAGGTTCACCGCCTGAAGCTGTCGAGCCGCGGGCGCGCAACGGCCGCACCGGCACGCCAGAAGAAGACAACGCAAGCCACCACGGCAACCAAGTCGGTGCAGCGCACAATGGTGACGACGCGCACCGTGACCGCAAGCATCGGTGCCACGGCACTGCAGGCGCAGTTCGAGGTCGAGCCGGTTGCCCGCCACTACATCCGCCCGGTCGAGAATGTCGTCGTGCCGATCTCGCGCCGACTGCAGCTGGTCCAGCTCAGCGAGCGCACCTGCAAGTGGCCGAATGGCGATCCGCTGAGCGAAGACTTCAACTTCTGCGGCAATGACGCAGCTGAGAGCGGACCTTACTGCGGCTATCATTCGAAGTTGGCGTTCCAGCCGGCTTCCGAGCGCCGCCGCTCGCGCTAAGCGAACAACTGATGGGATGGGCCTCTGGGCTCCGGGTTGCCAAGGCAATCCGGGGCCCTTTTTCCATTCGCATCCTTCACAGCCAGCCGTTCTTCCTGAACCGCCAGTAGAGGATCGAGCAGATGGTCGCGATGGCCAGAAGCACTGTTGGATAACCGTATTCGAAGTGCAGCTCCGGCATGTCGGCAAAGTTCATGCCGTAGATGCCGGCAAGTGCCGTCGGCACGGCCAGTATCGCGGCCCATGAGGCGAGCTTCTTGGCGATCGCTGTTTCCTGGCTCTGGCCGACCAGCAAACTCGCCTCGAAGGCGAAGGCCAGCACCTCGCGCAGATTGTCGACCTTTTCCAGCACGTTGCGGATGTGGTCGGTGACGTCGCGAAACAGCGGGTGCATGGCCGGGCGCAACTGCGGCAGGTCAGCACTGGTCAGGCGCCGGCAGACCTCGACCAGCGGGCCGGCGGCATTGCGCAGCCGCAGCAGGTCACGGCGCAGCATGTAAAGCCGCTCGATGTCCTTCGATGTCATAGGCCTCGCCAGAACGCCATCTTCGATGACGTCGACCTCGTCTTCGATCTGCTCGAGCACCGGCATGTAGTTGTCGACGATGAAGTCGAGAATTGCATAAAGGATGAAGTCCTCGCCCTTGGCGAGCGCCGAAGGGCAGGACTCCCAATGCTGGCGCACAACGGCATAGGACGTCGAAACGCCGTGGCGAACGCTGACGATATAGCCCTTGCCGACGAAGATATGGGTTTCGCCGAAATCCACCCTGCCCTGTACCAGCTGGGCCGTGCGCGCGACGATGAACAGCGCATCGCCATATTGCTCGACCTTCGGCCGCTGGTGGGCATGCTCGGCATCTTCGATGGCGAGGTCGTGGAGATGGAACTGCTGCTGGACCCGCAAAAGCAGCTCGCGGCTGGGTTCAAGCAGGCCGATCCAGACGACATGGCCTTCCTTGGCCGCCCAGTCGCCGGCCTCTTCGATGGCGATATCGGCAATGCGGCGCCCGCCAAGATAAACGCTGGAAGCGACAACGCCGCTTTCCAGTTTGGGGCCATTGTCGAACTTCCTGGCAAGTTCGGTCATGCTGCACCCCTGCGGGGCATGAGCCCCGCCGATCAGAACATCAGTCTAAACCTTTGCTACCCCGCACAGAAGAGCTTGTTTGCGCCTAGCTCAGCCCGGCTTGCCTTCGCCCGACAGCGTCACGCGATGGCTCTTGTCTTCCTTGGGGCGTTCGGGCGGCATCTGCTCGCCGGTGACGATGTAATAGATCGTCTCGGCGATGTTGGTGGCGTGGTCGCCGATGCGCTCAATGTTCTTGGCGACGAAAAGCAAATGCGTGCAAGGCGTGATGTTACGCGGATCTTCCATCATGTAGGTCAAAAGCTCGCGGAACAGCGAAGTGTACATGGCGTCGATCTGCTCGTCGCGGTCGCGCACGAAGCCGATGCGCTCGACCGAGCGCGAGGCATAGACGTCGAGCACTTCCTTGAGCTGGGTCAGCGCCAGTTCGGCCAACGCCTCCAGACCGCGGAACAGGCTGTTGGGCTGGCGTCCTTCGGCCACCGCCGACACGCGCTTGGCGATGTTCTTGCCGAGATCGCCAACGCGTTCCAGGTCGGCCGAGATGCGGATCGCGCCGATGATCTCGCGCAGGTCGGTCGCCATAGGCTGGCGCCTTGCGATGATGAGGATCGCCTTGTCGTCGATCTCGCGCTGGGCTTCGTCCAGCAGCACGTCGTCCTGGACCACACGCTGGCCAAGCGCAGGGTCGGCGTTGACGAGGGCTGCGATGGCCTGGTCGACCATGCGCTCGGCCTGGCCGCCCATGGCCGCGATCTTGCGGGCGAGATATTTCAACTCTTCGTCATAGGCGCTGACGATATGAACGGACTGCATTTCTGCTCGGGCCTTCCTGCAAAGCGGATGAATCATGCCTTTGAATCCGCAACCCTAAGCTAGCTGCGTGACGGAATAAAGAAACCGCTGAAACTACCGGTTTTTCTGGTAGCCGGCTTTCGGGCGTACGTGCTTGAGGACCGGATCGTTCAGCTTCGATGCGCCAGCCGGTAGCTGTAGATGCCGCCAACCGCCAGCGGCATCAGTACGGCAGCAAGCAAGGCGACGAACAGCCAGAACGGCTGGTGGACCAGCATCGCACATAGCAACAGGAGAACACCGCCGGCGAGGAAAAGCATGCCGGTAAGGCGCTGCGTTGCGCGCCAGAGCGCCGGGTCATTCATGATCCACGGCAGCCGCACGCCGGCGACCGGGTTGGGCTGGGTCTTGGGCATGACGTTGCCCATCAGGATCAGCATGACCGCGATGGCAATCGTGATGACGCGGACCATCTGGTCGGGGTAGCCAAGACCGATCAGCACAATGGCAGACTGGATAGCCAGCGCCAGCCCGGTCATTGCAGGTATGACGACCGCAAAGGCATGTTTGCTCGAGGCTATCTGGTCCGCGCTGACCCGGCTGCCGATCAGGACGAACAACACCGACAGCACCACGACCATGGCCGGCGCCAACAGCAACGCCGCATTGCGTGGCCAGAATGCATCTGGTTCACCGCTCGGGCCCCAATGGATCGGAAGACGCATGTCAGCTGGAATGAGCGCATAGCCGGCAAAGGTGACAGCGGCCAGCGCTGCCACGAGGACGAGGTTGGTGTGCGAGAACAAAGCCTTGTTCATGTGTCCTGGTCCTTCAGGCTGAGAAGCCCAGCAAGAGCCTCTTCGAGGATCGACGTATTGAGGTGATAGATCAGGCTCGTGCCGCGCCGTTCGACGGCGACAAGCTCCGCCTGCTTGAGCTTGTTGAAATGGACCGACAGCGTCGGCTTGGTGAGATCGAAATGCGCGGCAAGCTCGCCTGCGCTTCGTGGCCCGTCCTTGAGTAGGGCCAGGATCCGGCGCCGCACAGGATGGGAGAGTGCTTCGAAGACCGCATTGATGCCCATCTGGCCGCCGCTGGTTGTGCCTGGCTTTAATAATTAGATAATCATCTAATTAGAGTCAAGACGAATGATAGAGTCAACGAACGAACCCCGCTCGCGACGCCAACGGTTCAAGGCCAAGCGGGCAGATACTTGTTCAGGCGGTGGGGAAATGCACCGTGAAGGCAGCGCCCTCGCCCAGCTTCGAACGGATCGACAGACGTGCGCCGTGTCTGGTCAGGATATGCTTGACGATGGAGAGACCCAGCCCAGTGCCTTTCTGGGCGCGGCTGGTTTCGACGTCGGCGCGATAGAAACGCTCGGTGACGCGCGGGATATGCTCGGCAGGGATGCCCGGCCCGAAGTCGCGGACAGTGACCTCGGTCTCAGGCTCGCCGCCTTCGCTGGTCCGTCGCATCATTACCTGCACGCGCCCGCCAGACTGGCCATATTTGCAGGCGTTTTCGAGAAGGTTCTGGAACACCTGAAACAGCTCGTCGCGGTCGCCATGAACCTCAAATGGCCCCTCGCCGAAATCGCGCTCGACGACCACGCCGGTGTCGCTGGCCAGTGGACCAAGCGAAGCGATGACCGCCTCGACAGTCTGGCGCAGATCGACGCGCACGCCGGGCTTGAGGTAGGGCTTCATCTCCAGCCGCGACAGCGACAACAGGTCGTCGATCAGCCTGGCCATGCGCCCGGTCTGGTTCTGCATGATCTGCAGGAATTGCTCACGCGCATTGGGATCGTTGCGGGCCGGCCCACGCAGCGTCTCGACAAAGCCGGCGATCGAGGCGAGCGGCGTGCGCAGCTCATGGCTGGCATTGGCGATGAAGTCGGCGCGCATGCGGTCGATGCGGCGCGCCTCGCTCTGATCCTTGAAGGCAAGCACAAACAGCCCGGTGCCACGTCCCACCGCCGAGGCAGTAACGCGATAGACGCGTTCGAAGGGCACGCGCTCGACATAGTCCGTCGCCTGCCCATTGCCGTCGCCACGCAACACCGCTTCGATCAGCGCCTGCATTTCCGGCGCGCGAAACTTCAGCAACAATGGCAGCTCGGGCCTGATCGCGCCAAAGGCCGTTTCGGCGGCGGCGTTGGCGTGCACCACCGTGCCGTCGCGATCGAAGATGATGAGCGGATCGGCAACAGCCGCCGCCAGCTTTTCGCCTGATAGCCGGTCGAGCGGCGAGCGGTCGACCCGCGTGTTTGCTTCAGCAAGCCGGCGCGCGCCTGGCGTACGCGGCGCAACAAGCCCAAACAAGACAAGGGAGGCAATCGTCAGCGCCGTGAAGGTCACCGAGGACGCGCCGAAAAAATGCACTGCAAGAACCGCGATGATCGCGGCGGCAAGCATCCAGCGGTTCTGGTAGAGCCGGCCGGCCGTGAGCCTTGCCGTCCGCCTTGCCTTCGTCTGGGTGCTGGTCTCAGCCATTAAGATTTTTCCGCCGCGACAGCGCCTTCAAGAAGCCTCTGGACCGCTCCCAAGCCACCCAATAGCATGACTTGCCGAGCTGGAAAGGTGTTGAGGTCATGAAAAAAGGCAGGGAAAGCAAGAAGGACAGCACCGCCGAAGCGGCGGTGAAAGTGGATGGCGTGCCAAAAACCGACCCGATCGAGATCAAGGTCGGCAAGGACACCAGGACCTTCGACGTCAACGACCCCATCTTGCCGGACTGGATCGACAAGAAGGCGCTGAAGTCGGGGAACTACCCCTATGACGACAAGCTGCCGCAGAAGGAATACGACCAGACCATCGAGCAGCTGCAGGTCGAGCTGGTCAAGCTTCAGGCCTGGCTGCAAGCCACCGGCAAGCGTGTTCTGTCGGTCTTCGAAGGCCGTGACGCTGCCGGCAAAGGCGGGACGATCTTCGTTTTGCGCCAATACATGAACCCTCGTACGGCGCGCAACGTGGCGCTGACCAAACCGACCGAGACCGAAAGCGGCCAATGGTACTTCCAGCGCTATGTCGCCGCGTTCCCGACATCAGGCGAATTCGTCACCTTCGACCGCTCCTGGTACAACCGCGCCGGCGTCGAGCCGGTGATGGGCTTTTGCACCCCCGAGCAGCAGCGGCAGTTCCTGGACGAGACGCCGCATTTCGAAAAGATGATCGTCAACGACAACGTCCACTTCTTCAAGTTCTGGCTCGACATCAGCCAGGAGATGCAGCTCAAGCGCTTCCACGACCGGCGTCACAGTCCGCTGAAAAACTGGAAGTTCTCGCCGATGGACATAGCCGGCATCAGCAAGTGGGACGACTACACCAAGGCGATCGAGCTGATGGTCGAAAAGACCCACACCCAGCACGCACCATGGATCGTGGTCCAGGCCAACGACAAGCGGCGCAGCCGCGTCGCTGTCATCAGGCACATCCTGCGGGCCCTGCCCTATGAAGGACGCGACCTCGACAAGGTGGGCAGGCCGGACAGCAAGATCATTGCAGAAGGCATGAAATTCCTGAAGGATTGACGGGGCTTGGCTAGGCCACTGATCTTGCCGCGCGCCTGCGATGCGGCGTCTTCGACCAATGGTGCGGACGCCGCCACAATTCGTACAAGGCGCACCATGCCGCAACCGACAACATCGTCCAGTAGACCGGCGTGAACAGGCAGATCTTCCAGAAGCCACGCCTTTCCCTAGGCTTGAGCGTGAGCCAGCCGAGCATCAGAAACGCGCTATAGCCGAGCACGATAGCGATCACATCCAGGGCGACAAGCGACGACTGCCATAGCCCCATCGGCACATCGAACGCGATCTGCACCGCAAGTCCGACAAGCAGTCCGACCAGCACCAAATGCAGCAGCGACGACAGCACCATTCCGGCAAACAGGATCTGCGTGACGACAAAGGAGAGCACAGGCAAATCGGCTGCCAACGCGTGCGGCTCGCGCATATGCACAAGCCATGTCTGCATCCAGCCCTTGAACCAGCGCACACGCTGGCGATGCCATGAGGCGAGATCTTCAGGCGCCTCCTCGCGGGTTGGACAAGACAGCGTCTCGCAGCGATAGCCCCGGCGGGCGAGGCGTAGCCCCAGGTCTGCATCCTCGGTGACGTTGTAGGGATCCCAGCCGCCGATCTCTTCCAGCGCCTCGCGGCGAAAATGGTTGGAGGTCCCACCAAGCGGAAGCGTGACTTGATTGTGAGCAAGCCAGGGCAACAGACCACGGAAAAGTGCGGCATATTCGAAGCCGAACATGCTGGCGATCATGTTCGAGCCTCGGTTGGAAATCTCAAGCGGCGCCTGCAGGCAGACAAGATCGGGCTTGGAGCTTTGAAAGCGCTGCCATGCCTCGGCGAGTTGCATCGGATGCGGACGATCCTCGGCGTCGTAAAGCACGATCACCTCGCCGCGTGTCAGCGGCAAGGCATAAGCCAGAGCCTTGGGCTTGGTACGCGGCAGCGACGGCGGCACCAGCACCACCTCGACATAGGTGCGCAGAGGATGGGCGGTGATCGCAGCGATCGTTTCCGTGTCGTCCGCCTCGCAGATCAGCTTGATCTCGAGCTTGCTGCGCGGCCATAGCAGCTTGCTGAGCCCGACCAGCAAGTCGGGCACGACTTCAGCCTCCTTGTAGAGTGCGACCAGCACCGAATAGACCGGCAAGTGTGGTGAAAGCGGCAGAGAAATCGGTGGCGGTTTTGTCAGCGGCAGCGAAACGGCCGCAACCGCTCGCAAAGCCGCACATGCGATGAAGAAAGCGACCGTGATCAGATGGGCAACAAACAACGCGAGCATGGGCACCGTGGCGAAGGCTGCTGGCAGCAACACCGTCAGCATGCCGAGGCTGTAGCTCTGCCAGGGCCAGAACACGTCGCGCGCTGAATGCTCCGGCTTCTTGTCATGCAGATTGGTCAGGGCATATCGCGTCAACATCGGACGCGCATGCACCAGCAATGCCGCGCGAAGCACTGATGGAGCGACGACCTTGATGCGGCATCTCAAGTCGGCGCTGGTTTGGCAGTGCCGCTTGAGCAGACCCCAGCCTGCCTGGTCCGGCGCAACGAGCCAAGTGTAGTGTCCAGGCGCCTCACATAGCCTGGCGCACGTCACACGGCGGTCGCGGTCGAACTGCGTCCAGCAGGCCTTGTCGTCCATCATCAGCCGATGCGGGTCGACCGATTTCAGGCACTCGACGCCTATCTCCCGAGCCATCGCTGAAAAGTAGGCGCGCTCGGAAACTAGGCCCGAGACCAGCAGCTCCACCTGGAATGTCGTGCCATGGAATGCTGCGCGCGCAGCCAAGCTGTGACGGTTGGCCTCCGAAAGGCCGAGCCGGTCGAGCGCCGACCGCAATTCCGGCACGGACACCAGCGCCAGGTCATAGGCACTGAGGCTGTTGTCGTTTGCTTCTTCGATTGAGCGTTGTTCTGGGGGCAGGCCTCCAGAAAAAGCGGGGCGGATGGTCACGGGACTATTGTCAAGCGTGACCATCACGCACCCACGGCCCGAGAGCCGTAAATTTGGATACTACGACAGTGATCGAACCAAGCCACGCCAGCTGCAATACACAGCTCGCACGCGTACGTGCTTCCTCCCCAAGGCGACCGGTCCAGTTCCATTGCAACACCCCCATGCTGCAATTCCCCGAGGCAATAATGCACGCCGGTCTCAGCGAAGCCATGCCCCGAATGGGTGAGATATCGCGCATTCCATATAATACGCTATATCTATCACTGACTTACGACGCCTTGTCGTGCACAGCCGCACAATCGCTTTGCCTGACCGCAATCGCGACGGTAAAGCTTTTGCAGTTTAGACACGTGAATCCCCGTCGCCTTGTTGGCGGCGCGTTAGCCGAGGGCCGGAGCGCAACCATGAACCCCGCACCGCTGATGCTTGCGATCGCAGTGTCGCTTGCAGCACTGCTCGGCCCTGCCAAGGCTGCCGAACCGCAGGTGCCGGTGCTGTGGGACAGCAAGGAGCGGCTGCAGAAGCCCGACCTCTCGACGCTGCCGCGCCTGCGCTTCTTGACGACGACCGATTTTCCGCCCTTCAACTTCATCGACAAAAGCGGCCGCCTGTCCGGCTTCCATATCGACCTCGCTCGCGCCATCTGCGCTGAACTCGGTGTCGCCGACAAATGCCAAATCCAGGCCCTGCCGTGGGCCGAGCTCGACAACGCGCTGAACTTAGGCGAAGGCGAAGCGCTGATCGCCGGTGTGCCCGCAACGGCGGATACGCGCGAAAAATACGCGTTCTCGCGGCCCTATCTCCAATTCCCCGCGCGCTTCATCATGAAGAAGGGGCAAGCCGTTGCCGAGCCGCTTGTCGACACACTCATGGGCAAACGAGTTGGCGTGCTTGCCGGCTCGGCCCACGAGCGTGTGCTCAGGGACTATTTCGGCAATGTGAAGGTCGTCACTTATACCAAGCCGGATTGGCTCAACATTGACCTCAAGGACGGCAAACTCGACGCCGTCTTCGGCGACGGCATGCGCTTGTCCTTCTGGCTTGCCGGCACCGACGCCGCCGGCTGCTGCCGTTTTGCCGGCGGACCGTACCTCGCGCCGGAATATCTCGGCACCGGGCTTGCGATCGCGACCAAGCCGGACAATCCGGCACTGGCAGCCGCCTTCGATTATGCGCTGCACGAGATCTCGGCCAAGGGCACCTTCGCCGAGCTTTATCTACGCTATTTTCCGGTCAGCTTCTTCTGACCCTGTCAGGTCAGCGTGCGGTGGCGCGCCTTGGTCGCGCGTTCGATCGCAGCGACCGTCAGGGCATCGACGCTCAGGTGCTGGCGCAGGCGCTGCAGGATGCGCACCTCCTCCATCCGCATTTCAAGATCGACCGACGCCACTTCGAAGGCGGCGGCATAGGCGGTTTCATGCAGCCGCTCGGGAATCACCCTGCGCGCCGTATCCAGCATGTCATCGAGGCCGTTCTCCGCGTGGAGCAGTTCCTGGCAATCCTGGGCCACGGAAATCAGTCGCTTGGCGTCGAAATCCATGAAGACCGGCCACGTCCTGACCACCTCGCCGATCCGCGTCAGCTCGACATCGGTCATGTCGCGGTCGGAAGCAGACGTGACGACCATCAGATAGATCAGCGCCTCATGGGCGGTCGGCAAGGGCATGGAGGTCTCCAAACGATTGATTTGCCGCCCGAACTTAGGAACACAAGGGCGCCGCTGCAATGAAAAATGGCCGGAATCGTTGACGCCTGCGGCATGCGCGCATAGAGCATGCCGTCTTCGGCGGACATTCCGCCCAACGAAAAGGGCTCTCGACATGACGAGATCAAACATCACCGATCTCAACCCCGAAATCCTCGCGGCAGCGGCTGAAAGCAAAGCCTGGCCGTTCGAGGAGGCCAAAAAGATTGTCGAGCGCTACAAAGGCAAGGATTTCCCCGAGACCGTGCTGTTTGAGACCGGCTATGGCCCTTCGGGCCTGCCGCATATCGGCACCTTCGGCGAAGTGGCGCGCACAACCATGGTGCGCCACGCCTTCCACGTGCTGACCCAAGACAAGGTCAAGACCAAGCTTCTGTGTTTCTCCGACGACATGGACGGCATGCGCAAAATCCCGGACAACGTGCCGGATCGCGCCTTCCTAGAGCCGCACCTGCACAAGCCGCTGACATCAGTGCCCAATCCCTTTGGCGGCGACTATGCCAGCTTCGGCGACCACAACAACGCGATGCTGCGGCGCTTCCTCGACACGTTCGGCTTCGACTACGAATTCGCAAGTGCGACCGAATACTACAAGGCTGGCCGTTTCGACGCGATGCTGCTGCGCGCCGCCGAGCGCTACGACAAGATCATGGCGGTGATGCTACCGACGCTCGGTGAGGAACGCCAGGCGACCTACAGCCCGTTCCTGCCGATTTCGCCGAAGAGCGGCCGCGTGCTCTACGTGCCGATGAAGCATGTCGATGCCAAGGCCGGCACCATCACCTTCGACGACGAAGGCACCGAGACCACGCTGTCCGTCACCGGCGGCAAGGTCAAGCTGCAGTGGAAGCCGGATTTCGGCATGCGCTGGGCAGCGCTGGGCGTCGACTTCGAAATGTTCGGCAAGGACCACCAGACGAATGCGGTGATCTACGACAGCATCTGCAACATTTTGGGCGGACGCGCGCCGGAACATTTCGTCTACGAACTGTTCCTGGACGAGAATGGCCAGAAGATTTCCAAGTCGAAGGGCAACGGGCTGACCATCGACGAATGGCTGACCTATGCGCCGACCGAAAGCCTCGGGCTCTACATGTTCCAGCGGCCGCGTCAGGCCAAGAAGCTCTATTTCGACGTCATCCCGCGGGCTGTGGATGAATATTACACCTTCCTCGCCGCTTATCCCCGGCAGGAGTGGAAAGAGCGGCTGGGCAATCCGGTCTGGCACATGCATGACGGCAACCCGCCGGTTGTCGACATGCCGGTGCCGTTCTCGATGCTGCTCAACCTGGTCAGCGCCTCCAACGCCCAGAACAAGGACGTCCTGTGGGGCTTCATCTCGCGCCATGCGCCTGGCATTACGCCCGCAACGCATCCTGAGCTCGACAGGCTGACGGGCTATGCGATCCGCTATTTCGACGATTTCGTGAAGCCGACGAAGACCTTCCGCGCGGCCGACGATGTCGAACGCGCAGCACTGGAAGCGCTCGAAACGACACTCGGCGCCCTGCCTGCGGGCGCCGACGGCGAAGCGATCCAGAACGCCGTGCTCAACATCGCCCGCCAGATCGAGCGCTACCAGGATCATTCCAAGAAAAGCCCGGAAGGCGGCCCCGGCGTATCGGTCGCCTTCTTCCAGATGATCTACCAGGTGCTGATTGGCCAGGAACGCGGACCGCGCTTCGGCTCGTTTGTCGCGCTCTATGGCATCGACGAAACGCGCGCTCTGATCCGCAAGGCTCTGGAAGGCAAACTGGCAGCCTAACGCCATGAATGTCGGCTCGACTGCCGATTTCGGCCTCGAGCCGGCCCAAGCATCCGATTTCGAGCGTCTGTTCGAGATCAGGCTGCGTGCGATGCGCGAAAGCCTCGAGCGCATCGGTCGCTTCGATCCGGAACGGGCGCGGACGCGTTTTCGCGGCACCTTCCGGCCTGAGCATACGAGGCTGATCGTGAGCAATGCCGGGCGATTGATCGGCTGCGTCGCCTTTGGGCCGCAAGACGGCGCGTTGCTGCTCGAACATTTTTATCTGCTCCCGGAAGCCCAGGGCCAAGGCACAGGGAGTGCGGTGCTGCGCCAACTACTCGATGAAGCCGATACAGCCGGCCTCGCCGTGCGGCTCGACGTGCTGCGCCAAAGCGACGCCCAGCGCTTCTACGAACGCCACAGCTTTCTCGAAACGCATCACGACGAACTCGACATCTACATGGAGCGCCTGCCGGCCTCCGCTTGAGCGTCCTACTGGATCGGAGCCTCTGCCGCAGGCTCGGCAGGCTCCCCTTCGACCGAGGGCAGGCTCATGGCGTCAGGCGAGATCGTCATCTCGATACGCTCCGGCGGTGGGCCGTAGATGCCCTTCTTCTCGGCCTCGGCCCTCTTGCCAAGGTCGCCATAGGGCCCACCTGCATCGGCCTTCGCCCAGCCATTTGCCGCCAGCCATTCGCCGATATCCTGCTTGCCGATCCGGCATCTGGCGACGACATCGCCC
Source organism: Aminobacter sp. 01T433 (assembly GCF_056398585.1). Taxonomy (NCBI): domain Bacteria; kingdom Pseudomonadati; phylum Pseudomonadota; class Alphaproteobacteria; order Hyphomicrobiales; family Phyllobacteriaceae; genus Aminobacter; species Aminobacter sp. 01T433. The sequence continues at coordinate 543,039 of NZ_JBFTPR010000001.1, read as the reverse complement.
TGCGCTGCATCGGCCGGCACGTCGCAGACCACGGCACGGCTCCGCAAGAAGCTGCGAAACTCCGTCCGCGCGCGAACACCACAGTTCCACGCCTTGCCTTCGAAGGTGCAGCTCTGGCCGGCATCCACCTTCGCAACACCCGATATCGCGACGCGCAGACCCTTGGCTTCGATCAGCCCGGCAGCGGAAGCCACCGGCTGAAACAGCGTGGTGCCGTCATCCGCCTTCGGCTTCGGCGGCAGCGCGAGACTGAGATCGCTCAGCGGCGCGCGCGGCGCCTCTCGCAACAAGCCGCCCTGCCCGGCTATGGGTGGCACGACATCACCGGGAGCAGCTTTCGTCGTTTCGGACGCCTGCGGCTCGGGCGTCGTTGGCTCCACCGCAGCGTTATCGTCCGGAGGGAGATCGTCCTCATCGATGACGTCCACAGCCGGTGCTTCGATGGCCGCCAATCTTTGCCCGCCCAAGGTGACGAGCAGGGTGGCGATGCCGAAACCGGCGGCAGCGATGGCTATGGCTGCTGGGCGCATCGGCCTTACTGGCTCGCCCAGACGATACGCGCCATCCACTCGACTTCGGCGGTCTGGAAACGCCGATTGGGGTGTTCGGGATTGAGCGACACAAGTTCGATGGCTGCTTGCGTCTGACGTTCGAGCACCTTAGCCATGACCTCGCCCGAGATGGTCTTGACCACGACGCGGTCACCCTTGCGCACCGCGGCGCCCGGCTCCACGATCAGCACGTCGCCGTTGCGATAGAGCGGCAGCATCGAGTCGCCCTGGACCTCAAGCGCGTAGGAACTGTCGGTGGCGCGCGCCGGAAGTTCGATCAGCTCCCAGCCCTGCCCCGCCGGAAAACCAGCATCGTCGAAGAAGCCGCCGGCGCCAGCCTGGGCAAAGCCGAGCAGCGGCACGCCCGTCTGTCTCTCCCGTGGCCTGGTCCTGACAGTCGTCTTCGCCGGCTCGACGAAACCCAGGAATTCCTCAAGAGAAGAATTGGTCGCCTCGATGATCTTGGCGAGCGACTCGGTCGAGGGCCAGCGCGGCCGACCGTCAACGGACTGGCGCTTGGATTTGTTGAACGCGGTCGAGTCGAGCCCGGCCTTCTTGGCGAGGCCCGACGCCGAAAGCGAATAACGCTCCGCAAGAGCGTCGATCGCGGCCCAGACACGTTCATGCGAGAGCATGGCGCTCTCCTTCGGACAGGAAAAAATACCTTTTTCAGTATTATCCACGCTGGCAGCGATTGTCTACCAGAACCACAAAGCGACTGGGAATTTCCTTTTGCTCAGCCCAATTGGCGCATGATAAAGTGCCTTATGAAGGATAACAGGCCGATGGCAGCTCGAACGGTTACGATTGGCAAGCTTACCCGCGTGCGTGGCGAAAAGATCAGTGCCGTCGAAGGCCTCAAGCTGTCGCCACGAATGCAAGCCATCCTCGCGCGCCCATGTCTCACCGGCGATCAACGCCGCGCGCTGATCCGCGCCGCCTTCGCCGCCAAAAATTCCGGCTGAGCGTGACATATACGGCCGAGCAAGATCCTCTTTGCTACCCGGGCACGACCGTTCTCAAAAACAAGCTCGACCTTCACAGCCAAGCTGAGTTGGATGAATTCGAGCTTGCCGTGTCATTGACGCGAGCGGACGAACCTTGGCCGTCAGGCACGCTCGACTACGACCATTATAGGGCCTTGCACCATCACCTGTTTCAGGATGTCTACGAATGGGCAGGCAGACCACGCACGATCCGGATCGGCAAGGAAGGCAACTGGTTCTGCTATCCGGAATACATTGCCCAGCATATGCAAGACATCTTCCGCGAACTGAAGCAGACCAGTTATCTCGTCGGCTTGCCGCGGAATGAATTCGCAGAACAAGCCGCACATGTGCTGGCCGAGATCAACGCCGTGCATCCATTTCGAGAAGGCAACGGCCGCACGCAATTAGCCCTTCTCAGCATTCTAACCGAAAATGCCGGGCTCAGTTTCGACGACGATGCGCTTGATCGAGACCGCGTCATCCAGGCGATGGTCGACAGCTTCTCGGGCGACGAGCAACCGCTGGCGAATTTGATCTTCGACATCGTCAGCGGCTGACCACAGTTGATCCGCCTGCGCGAGTGATCTCACATCCTCTGCATCATCATCCTGAGACCCGCCCTAAGCTCGTCGACATTCATGACCGGCGTCATGTCGATCGCCGCGTCGAAACCGTGGAAAAACGGCTCGCAGATGCTGGGGATGGCGGTGATGTCCTTCACATCGACAAACACGAAGGCCGTGCGGTTGCCGTTGTCCAAGGTGAAGTAGGCAGCTTCAGGCTTGAGCTCCGAGAGCGACTTTTCCATGATGGCGGCCAGGCTGCCGTCCTTGATGGCGCGGTTTCCCTGGGTGGCGGGAATGGAGATCTTCAGCAGCATGCGCATGACAATCCTCCCGGTAAATGCCAACATTAGCACTTGCTGATATTATCATTTGCACCTTGTCCGAGATAGCAGACAGGCGTTGCCTGCCGCGATTTCCCTCAGCGTCACTCCTTCGCCTTGGCCAGTGTCCGCAGACCCTTGTGCGAGGCGATGAAGATCTCTTCTTCAGCGCTCACCGGGCGCGGCGTGGCATCAACTCCCAGCTGCCGCATCAGGTCGCCGATCTCCACGAAGCGCCTGTTGTTGCGGTCGTAGACGCCGGCGCTGGTCATGATCAGGGCTGCGGTCTCGCCATTGTCGAGCACGAAGCGATGCTTGCCGATCACCTCGGTGCCGTTCCAGGTTTCGATCGAGGACACCACCTCGAAGCGCTTCCATAGCCTGATCTCACGCACGAACACCGTCTGCAGTCCGCCCAGCATCGGTGCCCAACCACGCTTGCGGGCAAGTTCGATCAGGCCTGAGCGCATGAAGATGTCGATGCGGCCGACATCGGCCAGCATCATGTAGCGCGCATTGTTGAGATGCATGTTGAAGTCGATGTCGGTCGGCAGGCAGCGGAACGACAGCCGGCCTTCATCGCCAAAACGGTAAGGGCCGCGACGAGATTTCGTCGCGGCCATACGAGCCAGTCTTGCCCAGACGTACATGCTGCGTCAGGCCGCCTGCTTTTCCTCGACCTTGGCGTAAGGATCGAAGCGCTGGTAGAAGGTCTCTCCCTTCTCGGCCATGTCGATGAGAAGCTTGGGCGCCTTGAACTCGGCACCATATTTTTTCTGCAGCTCCTTGGCGATCTTGACGAACTTCTTGGCGCCAATGCCGTCGATGTAAGACAGCGCGCCGCCGGTATAAGGTGCGAAGCCGAAGGCCAGGATCGAGCCGACATCCGCCTCGCGCGGGTCGGTGACGATGCCTTCTTCCATCACCCGCACCGCTTCGAGCGCGATGACCGAGAGCAGGCGCTGCTTCAGTTCCTCGACGTCGACCTTCTCCGGAGCAAGCTGCGGATAGAGGTCCTTCAGGCCCGGCCACAGCTTCTTCTTGGCGGGCTTGGCCGGATAGTCATAGAAGCCCTTGGTGTTCTTGCGGCCGAGGCGGCCATGGCTGTCGACCATGGTGTTGATCAGCGCCATCTGGCGCGGATCGACGGCCTTTTCGCCGAGATCCCTGATGGTCTGCTTCATGATCTTCTGGGCGAGGTCGACCGCCGTCTCGTCGGTCAGCGCCAACGGCCCGACCGGCATGCCGGCAGCCTTGGCGGCGTTTTCGATCATCGCAGCCGGAACGCCCTCGATCAGCATCTTGAAGGCTTCCGACATGTAGCGCAGCACGCAGCGGTTGACGTAGAAGCCACGCGTGTCGTTGACGACGATCGGCGTCTTCTTGATCGCGCGGACAAAGTCCATCGCGGTGGCCAGCGCCTTGTCGCCCGTCTTCTTGCCCATGATGATCTCGACCAGCATCATCTTGTCGACCGGCGAGAAGAAGTGGATGCCGATGAAATTCTTCGGCCGCACCGAGTTCTTGGCAAGCGAGGTGATCGGGATCGTCGAGGTGTTGGAGGCAAACACCGCCGACGACTTCAGCACGGCCTCGGCCTTTTCGGTGGCGCCCTTCTTGACTTCGGAATCCTCGAACACCGCTTCGACAACGAGGTCGCAGCCGTTGAGGTCGGCATAATCGGCGGTCGGCGTGATCAGCGACAACAGCTTGTCGCGCTCTTCGGCCTTGGCGCGGCCCTTCTTGACCTGCTCGGAGATCAGGCTGTCGCAATGGGCCTTGCCCTTTTCTGCAGATTCCATGTCGCAGTCGAGCAGCACGACCGGAATGCCGGCATTGGCCGTGACATAAGCAATGCCAGCGCCCATGAAGCCGGCACCGAGGATGCCGATCTTCTTGAATTTGGTGTCAGGCACGCCAGCGGGGCGGCGCGCGCCCTTGTTCAGCTCCTGCAGCGACACGAACAGCGAGCGGATCATCGCCGCCGCTTCCTTGGTCTGCATGATCTCGGTGAAGTAGCGCTGCTCGACGCGCAGGGCGGTGTCGAACGGCACCAAAAGGCCCTCATAGACCGACTTCAGGATCGCGGTCGCGGCCGGATAGTTGCCGTAGGTCTCGCGGCGCAGGATGGCGATTGCCGGCGGCCACAGATTGGCGCCCGCTGCCGAATAGACCGGGCCGCCGGGCAGCTTGAAACCCTTTTCATCCCAAGGCTGGACCGGCTTCAGGCCGCCAGCGATCATCGCCTTGGCCGCCTCGATCAGCTTGGCCGGTTCAACGACCGCATGGATCAGGCCCATGCCCTTGGCCTTTTGCGGCGTCAGCGTCTGGCCAGACGTCAGCATCTGGAGAGCCGACTGCGGGTCCGTCAGCCTGGGCACGCGCTGAGTGCCGCCAGCGCCTGGGAAGATGCCGACCTTCACTTCAGGCAGAGCCATCTTGACCTTGTCACTGTCAGCGGCAACGCGACCATGGCAGGCCAGCGACAGCTCGAAAGCACCGCCCATGCAGGTGCCGTTGATCGCCGAGACCCACGGCTTGCCCGAGGTCTCGAGCTTGCGCCACAAGGCGCCCATGCGGCCGGCATTGTCGAACAGCAGCTTGGCTGCCTTTTCCGGATCCTTGGCCTTTTCCTTGGCGAAGATCTTGAGCATCTTCTGCAGCATGGTGAGGTCAGCGCCGCCGGAGAAGGTCTCCTTGCCCGACGTGATCACCGCGCCCTTGATGCCGGCATCCGCCACCACCTGGTCGATGATTTTGTCGAGCTCGTTCATCACCTCTTCGGTGAAAACATTCATCGAGCGGTCGGGCATGTTCCAGGTGACGAGCGCGATACCGTCGGCATCGGTTTCGACCGTGAAGTTCGTGTAGGTCATCGAATCCTCCTTAAGCCGCGATGTCTTCGGCGAGAGCCGCCACGACGGCGTCGGTTGTTACGATCGAGGCGAATTCGCCGTTGAGATTGGTCAGGGTCATGTCGTGCACCGCTTCGGCGCTGTGCACCTTGCCGTCGAGACCGGTGCGATCGAAGGTGTAGCAGGCGTCAGCGACAAGACGCGCGTCGAAGCCGAGATTGCCGGCCATGCGCGTCGTCGTCTCGACGCAGTGGTTGGTGGTGATGCCGGCGATCACCAGGGTGCGGTGGCCGCCGTCGCGCAGGCGCGTTTCAAGGTCCGTCCCGATGAAGGAGGAATTGACGTGCTTGACGATGACGGCCTCGCCGTCGCGCTCGCGCGCCTGTTCGATCGGCTGATAGCCGCTTCGTTCCGGCCGCAGTGCCGAATCCGGCTCAGTCGACGCGTGCCGGATGTGAAACACGGTCAGGCCGCGGTCCCGGAACGCGCCCAGCAGGCGAGCGATGTTGTCCACCGCCTGCGGGTTGTTGCGTCTGAGGCCGGTGCTTTCCCATTCAACAAAGGCCATCTGCACGTCGACGAGGATCAGTGCCGCATCTTTCGGCAAGGTCGCCATGCGTCACACCCTCTCGATGATCGTTGCGGTGCCCATGCCGGCGCCGATGCACAGCGTCACAAGGGCTGTGTTGAGATCGCGGCGTTCCAACTCGTCGAGCACGGTGCCGAAGATCATCGCGCCAGTCGCCCCCAGCGGGTGACCCATGGCAATCGCGCCGCCATTGACGTTGATCTTGTCATGCGGGATCTCGAAAGCCTGCATGTAGCGCAGCACCACAGAGGCGAAGGCCTCGTTGAGCTCGAACAGGTCGATATCCGACAGCTTCATCTTGGCGCGCTTCAAAAGCTTCTCGGTGACATCTACCGGACCGGTCAGCATGATCGCCGGCTCGGAGCCGATATTGGAGAAGGCGCGGATGCGGGCGCGCGGCTTGAGCCCCAGCGTCTTACCGGCCTTCTTGGAGCCGAGCAGGACTGCGGCAGCACCATCGACGATGCCGGACGAGTTGCCGGCATGGTGGACGTGGTTGATCTCTTCCAATTCCGGGTAGCGCTGTACCGCGACCGCATCGAAACCGCCCATTTCGCCGGGCATGATGAAGGCCGGATTGAGCTGGCCGAGCGACTGCATGTCGGTGGTCGGGCGCATATGCTCGTCATGGTCGAGGATGGTCAGGCCGTTCTGGTCCTTGACCGGCACCACCGACTTCTTGAAGTAGCCTTTCTCCCAAGCCTTGGCGGCACGCTTCTGGCTTTCAACCGCATAGCCGTCGACGTCGTCACGCGAGAAACCATATTTGGTGGCGATCAGGTCGGCCGACACGCCCTGCGGCATGAACCAGGCCGGCATGCCGACCGAGGGGTCCATGAACCAGGCGCCGCCCGACATGCCCATGCCGACGCGCGACATCGATTCCACGCCGCCGGCAATGACGATCTCGTCGGCACCTTGCGCGATCTTGGCAGCGCCGAAGTTGATGGCGTCGAGACCCGAGGCGCAGAAGCGCGAGATCTGCATGCCCGGCGCCTTGTTGTCGTAGCCAGCCTCAAAGGCGGCCGAACGCGGGATCACCGAGCCTGCTTCGCCGACAGGATCGACACAGCCGAAGATGATGTCGTCGACCTGGGCCGTGTCGAGCCCGTTGCGGTCGCGCAGCGCTTCCAGCACCTTGGCGCCAAGGCGCACCGCCGGCACTTCGTGCAGCGATCCATCCTTCTTGCCCTTGCCGCGCGGCGTGCGCACAGCGTCATAGACAAAAGCGTCAGCCATTTTTCTGCTCCTTGGTTTCCGGATCGGCGGCTCAGAGCGAGCGGGCGATCAGCAACTTCATGATCTCGTTGGTACCGCCATAGATGCGCTGCACGCGGGCGTCGCGATACATGCGGGCGATCGGGTATTCATTCATATAGCCATAGCCGCCAAACAATTGCAGGCACTCGTCGACGATCTTGCACTGCAGGTCCGACAGCCAATATTTGGCCATCGAAGCGGTTACCGGATCGAGCCCGCCAGAAATATGACGCGCAACACAGTCATTGTAAAAGACCCGCCCGATGGTCGCCTCGGTCTTGAGCTCGGCCAGCTTGAACTGGGTGTTCTGGAAATCCAGGATCGCCTTGCCGAAGGCCTTGCGCTCCTTGACGTAATCGATGGTCTCGGCCAGCGCGCGCTCGATCATGGCAATCGCGCCGGTGCCGATCTGCAGCCGCTCCTGCGGCAGCTGCTGCATCAGCTGGACAAAGCCCTGGCCTTCCTCGGAACCGAGCAGGTTCGAGGTCGGAACGCGCATGTCGTTGAAGAACAGCTCGGAAGTGTCGTTGGCTTTCAGGCCGATCTTGTCGAGGTTGCGCCCGCGCTCGAAGCCCTCGACTTCGTCGGTCTCGACGACGATCAGCGACGTGCCCTTGGCGCCCTTCGACGGGTCGGTCTTGGTCACCACGATGATCAGATTGGCATGTTGACCATTGGTGATGAAGGTCTTGGAACCGTTGATGCGGTAGTGGTTGCCGTCCCGCTCGGCGCGCGTCTTCACGCCCTGAAGGTCGGAACCAGCCCCCGGCTCCGTCATGGCGATGGCGCCGATCAGTTCGCCGGTCGCCATCTTGGGCAGCCACTTCTTCTTTTGCTCTTCCGAGCCGTAGTGGAGAATGTAAGGGGCAACGATCGAATTGTGCAGGGCGATGCCGAAGCCGTCGACGCCGACATGGCCGATCGCCTCGATGATCGCGCTCTCATGGGCGAAGGTGCCGCCCGAGCCGCCATATTCCTCGGGCATGGAGGCGCAAAGCAGTCCGGCAGCTCCCGCCTTCTCCCAGCTCGCGCGGTCGACCATCTCGTTCTTTTCGAAGGCCTCATAGTGCGGCAGGATTTCTTCCGACATGAAGCGGTGCGCCATGTCGTAGAGCATCGCCACGTCATCCCTAGCCCAGGCGGGCTTGGGCAGTCCCAGAACATCTGCAGGAATTGTCGCCACGATCTCCTCCGCGTTTCGACGCCGCATTTGCGAGGCGGCCGCGAACGGCCGCCAGGTCTTCGATCAGAACGCCTCCGCGGCGAGCGCCATCATCGTCGCCGAGCCGGTAGACAGGCGCGCGAGATGCGCCGCGGTCTCGGGCATGACACGCTCCATGAAGTAGCGGCCGGTGACCAGCTTGGTCTCGTAGAAATTGGCCGATCCGTTGGCGCCGACCGCCAGCTTGTCCTGCGCTGTCTTGGCCATCCGGCCCCACATGTAGCCGAGCGCCACCAGGCCGAAGAGATGCATGTAGTCGGTCGAGGCGGCACCGGCATTGTCTGGATTGGCCATGCCGTTCTGCACCAGCCACATGGTCGCCGCCTGCAGGTCGTTGAGGCCCTTCTTCAGCGCCTTGGTGTAAGGCGCCATCTGCTCGTCGCCGCGATTGGCCTCGCAGAACTCGCCAACTTCCTTGAAGAAGGCCTGCACCGCGCGGCCGCCATTGAGGCCAAGCTTGCGGCCGACCAGGTCGAGCGCCTGCACGCCATTGGCGCCTTCATAGATCATGGCGATGCGGGCATCGCGCACGAACTGGCTCATGCCGTGTTCTTCGATATAGCCGTGGCCGCCGAACACCTGCTGGGCCATCACGGCATGGTCGAAACCCTTGTCGGTGAGCACGCCTTTGACGATCGGCGTCATCAGGCCCATGTGGTCGTCAGCCAACTGGCGCTCAGCGCTGTCTTCGGAGCGGTGGGCGACATCGGAGTTGATCGCGGTCCAAAGCACCAGTGCGCGGCCAGCCTCGTTGAAGGCCTTCATGGTCATCAGCGCGCGGCGGATGTCGGGATGGACGATGATCGGGTCGGCTTTCTTGTCGGGCGCCTTCGCACCGGTCAGCGAACGGCCCTGGATGCGATCCTTGGCGTAGGCGACTGCGTTCTGGTAGGCGACTTCCGACACGGCGAGGCCCTGCAGGCCGACACCGAGGCGCGCCTCGTTCATCATCGTGAACATCGCCTTCAGGCCGCCATTGGCCTCACCCAGCAGGAAGCCATGCGCCTCGTCATAGTTCATGACGCAGGTCGCGTTGCCGTGGATGCCCATCTTCTCTTCGATCGAGCCGCACGAAACCGCATTGCGCGTGCCGGGATTGCCCGAGGCGTCGAGATTGAATTTTGGCACGATGAACAGCGAGATGCCCTTCACCCCTTCAGGCGCGCCCTCGATGCGGGCCAGCACCAGATGGACGATGTTGTCCGACATGTCGTGTTCGCCGGCCGAGATGAAAATCTTCTGGCCTGAAATCTTGTAGGAGCCGTCGCCGTTTGGCGCAGCCTTCGAGCGCAGCAGACCGAGATCGGTGCCGCAATGCGGCTCGGTCAGGTTCATGGTGCCGGTCCAGGCGCCCTCGACCATCTTGGGCAGCCATGTCGCCTTCTGCTCGTCGGTGCCGTGGACGAGCACTGCGGCGATCGCGCCCTGGGTCAGGCCGGGATACATCATCAGCGCCATGTTGGCCGCCGACATGTATTCGCCGACCGCCGAGTGAACCGTGTAGGGCAAGCCCTGGCCGCCATGTTCTGCGGGCACGGCCAAGCCCATCCAGCCGCCTTCGCGATACTGGTCGAAGGCTTCCTTGAAACCTTTGGGCGTGGTGACAGAGCCGTCGTCGTTGCGGACGCAGCCTTCCATGTCGCCGACGCGGTTGAGCGGATGCATGACGTTTTCGGCAAGCTTGGCGCCCTCGGCGAGGATCGCCTCGAGAACGTCCGGGCTGGCATCGGAGAAGCCGGCAAGGTTGCTGTAGCGCTCGTAGCCGAGCACATCATTCAGCACAAAAAGCGTGTCTTGGACCGGCGCCCGGAATATCGGCATTGCTCTTCCTCCAGCAAATGTAAACCGGTTCCGGCCAGACGGTATGCGACAGGGAACCGCTTGTCGAACCGGGATTAGCAAAAATTGACGTTTGCGTAAACGTCAATTTTTGCAGCAGCCAATTTTTCGTAGTTTGTCATCCGTTCGGATGCGCTGGGGCAAACGAGAAAACGGCCATGAGCTCGGAAGATCAAGCTGATTGAAGAGCACAACCACAGCGACAGGACATATTCTATTTATTGATGTGAGATCGTGGCCAAGGCGCGTGCGCCCTCGTGTCGCTTGCCCGGAACCTGCTCTGACGTCCCTTGTGTCGCGGCATGGATTCCCGACACTCTCCGCTCCCTGCGGTCGCTCACGAGGTCGGGAATGACGGATGACAAAGGCGCGCCGGCCAACCTTCGACGTTGTTTCCGGCACATTGCGTCCATCACCACCAACTTTCGAGATTTTTACGAAGACGCCCCCTCACCCCCGTCATTCCCGACCTCGTGAGCGAGTGAAACGAGCGGAGAGTGTCGGGAATCCATGCCGCGACATCGCCAAGACCAAAGGCGGCGCTCGAACTGCGCTTGCAGCGAATTCTAGTCCGGCCAAGGCCCTGCCACGGAGGGGATCCCCCCAGAGAACGGATCGCTGTCGGTGTGACGTCTTGTCTCGGAGCACTCGCTGCAACATCAAACAGGGATTCTCGCAAAGAGAACGCGCAGCCCCAAACGCAAAACGACCCGGCGAAGTCTCCCTCGCCGGGTCGTTTTCAAACAAGCAAATAGCTTTGATATCAGCTTGCGGCGCTGGCCTGGATGGTGGTGCGCTCGGTCAGCAACTGGCGGACTGTCGCCATGTGGTCGGTCAGCTCGCCAATCGCCTCGTCGAGCAACTGGCGCTGCTTGTGCAGGCGGCCGAGCTGCTTGTCCGACTTGTCGAGCGTCAGGCGCAGCTGCTTGGCGTTGGTGCCGGTCGGATCGTACAGGTCGATCATCTGCTTGACGTCACGCAGCGAGAAACCAACCTTCCTGCCGAGCAGGATCAACTTCAGCCGCGCACGGTCACGACGAGTGTAAAGGCGCGTCGCACCCTCGCGCTTGGGGTTGAGCAACCCCTTGTCTTCGTAAAAGCGCAACGTCCGCAACGTCACGCCATACTGCTTCGCCATCTCGCCAATGCGGACGTAGTCCTCGCTGGAAAGATTGTTTTCATTGGCCGCAACGTCGGCGACCGACACAAGCTTCATCATCTTCTCTGCAATCCCCAATTGCGAGCACGGCGGCAGAGCCGGCCAGTGCTCTGATGGAAGCCGCAGGGGGCGGGGCTTCCGATCGTGGTTTCTATGTAAATGCTTCCTTAAGACGGCGATCTGCACACGTCTTACGTTTACGTAAATGCTATAACGACACCGCCTACCCTACGCAAGGGAAATCTGGCCGATTTGGCCGCTTCGGTGGTTACACAACGTCGCAGTTTCTTAAGCTTGGTTAAGAGCTTGTTTACCACGTTGAGGGAAATGTACCCGTGTCGGTTCCCCCGTGAGCATCATGTATTGGATTGTTCACGGTTTCGGAAGGCGGCGAAAGGCCTCAGGAAACCCAGTTCCGTGGCATCTCGCGCCTCCGTACCCGGCAAGGATTTGAGACTTCTGGTTCCAGCACCAGCACTCTGACCAACGGGCGTTTCGATGAACAACAAGCGGTCCTATCTCGACACCCTGAATGAAGGCAGGCAGCGCCGCCCGCATGCGTCGCTCGACCAGCTCAACCGTTCCTTGGAAAATCTCGAAGCGCGGCTCGAACGCACGCGCGAGGAAGCTGCCGAATCCTATCGCGCGCCGCAGCGCCAGACGCCCCCGGCTGGCTACACGCCGCGCGGCGAGTATGGCCGCAGCGCGCCCTACGAACGGCCCTACCAGACGATCGCGCGCGACATCGACCGCGCCCGTGGCCAGGAAGACGGCATCGCCGCCGCCGGCAAGATCGCCAACGAATTGCGCGCGCTGCGCGAAGAGATGCGCCACCAGATGACATCTGGGCTGCAGCGCGAATTCGACCTGCTGCGCAAGGACATCGATCGCGCCAGCCAGGCAGGTGCTGCCGGCTCCCACGCCGTCGAACTGGGGCTTGAGCTGGAGCGGCTGTCGGGCGCCATCCACTCGCTCGCCGAACGCAGCGACGACAAGAGCGTCAACACGCTGCGCCTCGAACTCGAACAGGTCCGTCGTTCGCTCGGCGATCTGGCGCGCGAAGAGACAGTGCTTTCGGTCGATCGCCGCTGGGACGATTTCGACCGCCGCTGGACCGATTTTGCCGACCGCATGTCGGCGGATGCGCGCCAGCGCCCGGCAGACCCTGCCCTTGCAGCGCTCGCTGGCCGCCTCGAACAGATCAACGACGCTGTCAACAACCTGCCCGAATCGCTGTCGCTGCGTTCCATCGAAGACAAGGTCCGCACACTTGCTGGCGCCGTCGACCAGTTCGTGCGCCAGCGCGACAGCCATGGCGAAGAGATGTTCAGCCTCATCGACGAGCGCCTCGACGAAATCTCGCGTGCCATCGTCGCCTCGACCGTCGCTGCCCAGGCACCACACTTCAACCCCGAGCCGTTCGAGCGGATCGAGGTGCGCATCGCGGCCCTTGCCCACCAGATCGAGGAGATCACCGCCGACCAGCCGACGGCCGAGATCATCGAGTGCCTCAACGAGCTCTCCAATCGTGTCGACGGCATCGCCGCACGCAGCGAAATCCCCGAGCAGGCCGTCGAACGCCTTGGCCGGCAGATCTCGCTGATCGCCGACAAGATCGAACGCACGCCCACAGCACCTGATGCCGGCCTCATCTTCCAGGGCATCGAGCAGCGCTTCGACGCGCTCGCCGAGGTGTTCGAGCGCCGCCAGGGCGACGCCTTCGAACATGGCAACACGCTGTTTCGCGATCTCGAACGCCGTCTCGAAGATTTGGGCGAACGCCTCGACCGTCAGGCGGCCCAACCGGTCGCCGATCAGTCTGGCATCATGGAAGCCATCGACGCGCGCTTCACGGCTTTTGCCCAGCGGCTCGAGACCAACCGCACCGACCCTGCCACCGAGCTTGCCATGCGCGGGCTCGAAGCCCGTCTTGAAGACATCTCCGGCCGCATCGAAATGTCGGCGGCGCAGGTTGCGAGCATCGACCCGAGCCTGATCCGCAGCCTGGAAGCCCAGGTCAGCGAATTGTCGAGCCACCTCGCGCGTCCCGGCGCGCCGCTGCCCGAGCTCGAAGACATCCGTCCGCGTATCGACGAGATCGAACGTTCGATCGCCGGCAATCATCACGCCCTTGTCGAAGCTGCCCGCCAGGCTGCCGAAGATGCGGTGCGCTCCTTCTCCGGCTCGACCACCGAGACCGCCGCAGTCGCAGGGCTTGCGCAGGACCTCAAGGCGCTGGAGACGCTGACCCGCCGCTCGGACGAGCGCAACGGCAAGACCTTCGAGGCGATCCACGACACGCTGCTCAAGATCGTCGACCGGCTCGGTTCGCTCGAACCTGGCGAACCGGCACCCGTCGAGACCCCGCCCGCTTCGGTTGCCGAACTGTTGTCGACCACCATGCTGTCGCCGGCGCCGAAATTGGCGCTCAGCGAAACGCCAGCGCTCGATTCGGAAGCACCAGCGCCGCTGCCCGAGGCCAATGCCACCTTTGGCCGCCGCTCCGATCAAGCCGAACGTCCGTTGGAGAGTGACCGCGCGACCCGTAGCCCGGCACAGGCAGCCGCCGAAGCGGCCGCTGCGATCGAGGCCTTCGACGTCGTCCGCGCGGACAAGAAAGAGGCAAAGCCTCCCAGGACCTCGATGCTCGGCGGCCTTGCGCGCGCTTTCGCCAGCAAGAAGGCCAAGCAAGAGACCGTCATTGCGGAAGCTGCCGAGCCTGTCATCGAGACGCCTTCGCCAAGCGTCATGCTCGATGCACCGCTCGATCCCAAGATCGCCAACCGCCCGCTGGAGCCGGGCTCCGGTGCGCCTGACCTCAACGCCATCATGCGCCGCGTCCGCGACGAGCGTGGCGAAACCGTGCGTCCTAATGAGCCCGACGCGGCGAAGTCCGACTTCATCGCCGCTGCCCGACGCGCGGCTCAGGCCGCCGCCGCCGAGGCCGACGCGCTCAAGCGCACCTCCGACTTCAAGGGCCCGGTGCGCGCGCTGCGCATCGGCGATCTCATCAAGTCCCGCCGCAAATCAGTGCTGATGGCCGTCGGTGCTGTGATGCTGGCGCTCGCCGGCATGCAGCTCGGCAAGGCCTTCCTCAACGACCCGGTCGAAACGGCAAGCGTCACAGTTGCACCTTCTTCCGCCCAGCCGGTCCAGGTCGCGGTCGCAGCTCCCGCCAAGCCCATCGAGGAAACTGCCGCTCCGGTTCGCAATGTCGACACGCCCGAGGTCGCACAAGCTCCCGCCGCAGCACCTGACATGATCGCCGAGGCGATACAGGATACGGCACCGGCCGATGTCATGCTCGACCATGCCAGCACGCAGTCCATTCCAGCGCAGCCTGTAGTGACCGAGGCGATCAAGCCAACGCCGGCGCCTGCTGGCCTCATGGCCGAAGCTGTCGGCCCAACCCCACTGCGCGATGCGGCCAATGCCGGCGATGCCAAGGCGCTGTTTGAGATCGGTTCGCGCTACGCCGAAGCACGCGGCACCAGTGCGGACATGAAAGCCGCCGCCCAGTGGTACGAAAAGTCGGCCGAACTTGGCTTCGCGCCGGCCCAGTACCGCATCGGCAACATGTATGAGAAGGGCATCGGCGTCGACCGGAACGCCGTCAAGGCCAAGACCTGGTACCAGCTCGCCGCGGCCCAGGGCAACGCCAGTGCCATGCACAATCTGGCAGTACTGCTTGCCATGGGCGCGGACGGCACGGTCGACAACGACTCGGCCAACCGCTGGTTCGTCAGTGCGGCCGAACTCGGCGTCAAGGACAGCCAGTTCAATCTCGGCATCCTCGCCGCCAAGGGCGTCGGCATGAAGCAGAACCTCGAGGAGTCCTACAAGTGGTTCGCGCTGGTCGCCAAGCAGGGCGACAACGACGCGGCTTCCAAGCGCGACGAGATCGCCAAGGCACTCAGCCCCGACCAGCTCAAGCGCGCCAAGGAGACGACAGCACTTTGGCAGCCCAAGGCGCTGGACCCTGCGTCCAACTCGGTTTCGGTTCCAGCGGCATGGCAAGACGCGCCGGCCGCCAAGGTCGACATGAAAAAGGCCGTGCAGAACATCCAGTCGATCCTCGGCAAGAGCGGCTACGAGGTCGGCAAGCCCGACGGCGTGATGGGCCAGAAGACCAAGGACGCCATTGCCGCCTTCCAGAAAGACAACGCCATGGCGCCCACCGGCGAGGTCGATGGCCCACTGGTCGAGGCTTTGCTGGCACGTAAATAATTCACCATCACCAGCTTTCTGCAGCCCGCCTTTACCGGAGGGTTAACTGATTGAGTTATTTTTCGTTTGTGCTCGGCGAAGTTTGACTTCGCCGCAATGTCGGCGCAAGTACTCGGTAGCCAACAAGCTCCCAGGGATGGGCGTCGGCAACAATTCGTTTTGCAGAGACTGACGGGTGGGCATCTATCTCCCGATTGCGGAAATGTCGGTCAACGTGTTCGTGCTCCTGGCGATGGGCGCGGCGGTCGGCTTCCTGTCGGGTATGTTCGGGGTCGGCGGCGGCTTTCTCATCACGCCCCTCCTGATCTTCTACAACATCCCCCCTGCCATCGCGGTTGCCACCGGCGCCAACCAGGTCATCGCCTCGTCCTTCTCCGGAGCACTAGCCCATCTCAAGCGCGGCACGCTCGACTTCAAGCTCGGCACCATATTGCTGATAGGCGGCATAGCCGGCTCCGCCGCCGGTGGCTTTGTCTTTGCGCTGCTGCGCGCGCTTGGCCAGCTCGACCTGTTCATCTCGCTGCTCTACGTCGTCTTTTTGGGCACCGTCGGCGGGCTGATGCTGATCGAAAGCGTCAACGCGCTGCGCCTGACCAATGGCGGGGTGCCGCCGGCGCTGAAGAAATCGGGCCAGCACAACTGGATCCACCGCCTGCCCTTCAAGATGCGCTTCCGCACCTCGAAGCTGTTCGTCTCCGTCATCCCGGTGCTCGGCATCGGTGCCGGCATCGGTTTTCTGTCCGCCATCATGGGCGTTGGCGGCGGCTTCATCATGGTTCCCGCGCTGATCTACCTGCTCAAGGTGCCGACCAACATCGTCGTCGGCACCTCGCTGTTTCAGATCGTCGTCGTTTCGGCCTTCACCACGCTGGTGCATTCGACCACCAACCAGACCGTCGACATCGTGCTGGCTCTGGTGCTGATGATCGGCGGCGTTGCGGGTGCGCAATACGGCGCCAAGGCGGGCCAGAAACTGCGCGGCGAACAGTTGCGCGCCTTGCTGGCACTGCTGGTTCTGGCGGTCGCCTTGCGCCTCGGCTTCGACCTGTTCGTCAGGCCGCAGAACCTCTATTCGCTGACCGGCGTAAGCGGGCTGATATGATGCGGGCGGCACTGCTTGCAGCCCTGCTCCTGACCGCCGCCCTTCCGGCGCGCGCCCAGGAACCGGCACACCCCGAAAGCATCCAGATCGGACTGTCGACCGACCGTGTCGCCATCACGGCCAATTTCGCCGGTGCCGATCTCACCATCTTCGGTGCGCTCGAAAACGCCGACCCGCTGATCAACCGCCAGGGCCGCTACGACGTCTATGTCGTGCTCGAAGGTCCGGCGCGACCGGTTGTGGTGCGCCGCAAGAGCCGCGTGCTCGGCATGTGGATCAACACCCAGTCCGAAACCTTCACCAACGTGCCGATGTCCTATTCGGTGGCGACCACGCGTCAGCCGCAGGACATCACCGATCCGAACAATTACCGGCAGCTGTCACTCGGCGCCAACAACATCTACATGGAGCCCGAGGACAAGCGCGACAGCCCGCTGACCATCCAGGAGTTTACCGACGCCTTGCGCGAGCGCAAGCAGGCGATCGGGCTCTACAGCGACAATATCGGCGGCGTGCAGTTCCTGTCGCAAAGCCTGTTCCGCGCCACGCTGCACCTCGCCCCCAATGTGCCGGTGGGCACCCACAAGGCGCGCGCCTTCCTGTTCCGCAACGGCCTGTTCATCAAGGAAACCTCGGCGCAACTGGCCATCGTCAAGTCGGGCTTCGAGCAGACCATCTACCGCTTCGCCACCGACCACGGTTTCGGCTACGGCCTGTTTGCCATCGGCCTTGCCATGCTCACCGGCTGGCTCGGCAGGATCATCTTCAGGAAAGATTGAGGGGCGCAATGCGCCAAGTTAGCTACAGCCATCGCCGTACGCGCGATCGGTAGCCACGGTAGACATCGCCGAACTTGCGTTCGAGATAGGCCTCCTCGCGGGCCACAACGCCATATCGGATGGTGAGCGCGAAAGGCACCAGCGTCATCAGCAGCCAGAGATTGTCCAACGCAATAGCCAACCCGACCAGCCCCAGCAGCATGCCGAGATAGATGGGGTTGCGGGTGAAGCGATAGGGTCCGCTCTCGACGATGGCGGTGGTCGGCAGGTTGGTCGGAACGTTTGAACCGGCCCTGGTCATCGTAACGATGGCCCAGGCAAACAACGCCAACGCGAGCATAAATAACATCACCCCGAACCAGCCCGTAGGAAAATGAGCCGGTAGAAACGGCAAGGGCATGAGCCAGTGCAATGCAAGCCCGGCAATAACGGCCAGCCCCCATGCGATCGGCGGCCGGATGATGACTTCAGCGGTGTCAGCCGTTTTGTTCATCGTATGACCCGAACCCAGGTCCTTTTCCAAGTTCGCTTCCAGACTATTGCAAACTGCTTCCGACGCCAATCTCGATCGGCGTGCTACCAAGCTGCATTCAACCACGATACCTTCGGCGGCTGCCGAAGCGGGCAGAACTACCCCGGCCTGAGCAGCGAGCCCGCAATCGGATAGACCCTGCTGGTGCCGATCATGTAGGCGATCAGCGCGTCATCGCGGAACATGCCCTTGTAGGCACGGTCGAGCACATTGAGCGAACCGGTGAACGAACCGAAAGCCGGCATCACCAGCCTGGAACCGTCCCCGGCAAAACAGCGCCGCCTGACCGAGCGGCCGCGCTGGACGATGCGCGCGCAAGGGTGCAGATGCCCCGCCACCTCGCCCTCGGCCTGGCCCTTCGACGGCTCATGGCGAAAGACCAGCCCGCCGACGGCCAGTTCCTGCACCGTCTCGCCGGGCAGGTCGTCGGGCGCTTCGGGATCGTGGTTGCCAGCAATCCAGAACCAGTCGCGGCCCTTCATCATGCCGATCAGGCTGTCGCGGAACGCCTCCGGCAGCCGCGCAGCACCCTCGCCGTCATGGAAGCTGTCGCCGAGGCTGACGATGGTTCTCGGCGCATAATCCTCGATCACCGAAGCCAGCCGCAAAAGCGTTGCTGCCGTATCGTAGGGCGGGATCAACCGGCCGCGACGAGCAAAGGACGAGCCCTTTTCGAGATGCAGGTCAGAGACAACGAGAAGGTCGATGTCAGGGAAATGCAGAGCCCCGCGCTTGTCGCAAACCGCGCGTACGCCAGATATGGCGATCGCTTCACCACTGGCCCTTACCAAATCGCGCGCGGCAATGTTCATGCGCTTCCCATCGCCTCTTCGATCAAATCGGCCGCCTCAAGCAGCAGCTTATCATTGGCCTCGCCATTGACCGGTTCGCGGCCGATTTCCAGCATCACAGGCACCGCCAGCGGCGAGATCTGGTCGAGCATCTTATGGACGATTCGCCCGCGAATACGCGAGAGCATCTCGGCCAGCCTCCTGACATCGAGCAGTCCGCTTGCAGCATCGGCCCGCGTCGCCTGGAGCAGGATGTGGTCGGGCTCATGGCTGCGCAAGACGTCATAAATGAGGTCGGCCGAAACCGTTATCTGCCGCCCGTTCTTTTCCTGGCCGGGAAAGCGTTTTTCGATCAGGCCTGAAATGACGGCGCAGTTGCGGAAGGTGCGCTTCAGTAGCCAGCTGTCGGCGAGCCAGGCCTCGAGGTCGTCGCCCAGCATGTCCTCGTCGAACAATTCGGCGAGCGAGGGCTGCTTGTTCTTGAACATGTGGCCAAGATCACCGAGCGCCCAGATCGCAAGCGAATAGTCGGTGGCGACAAAACCCAGCGGCCGCGCACCGGCCCGCTCCAGTCGCCTTGTCAGCAACATGCCCAGTGTCTGGTGCGCCAGCCGGCCCTCGAAGGGATAGGCGACCATATAGTGGCGCTCGCCACGCGGAAAGGTTTCGATCAAAAGGTCTTCGCGCCTGGGCAGGATCGATTTCATCTGCTGCATGCGCAGCCAGTCCGATACCTGGTCGGGCAGGGCCTTCCATCGCGTGGGATCGGCCAGCATGCCGCGCACCTGTTCGGCGAGATAGGTCGACAGCGGAAACTTGCCACCGGCATAAGAGGGCACCAGCACGTTGCCGCCACCGCCGGTCGAGACGTAACACTCGTTTTCGCGGATGCCTTCGAAGCGCAGCACCTTGCCGGCGAAGATGAACATGTCGCCGATCGACAGTGTTTCGACGAAATACTCCTCGATCTTGCCAAGCGTGCGTCCGCCGCGCAAGGAAAGCGACTGAGCGCTGCCCGCGCCCGGCTTGCCCTTGGCGCGGGTGAAGCGGACATTGAGCATCGGCGCCTCGATGATGGTGCCGACATTGAGCCGATACTGCTGGGCGATGCGCGGATGCGACACCCGCCAGGTGCCATCCTTGGTCAGGCGAATGCGGGCGTAGCGCTCATAGCTGCGCAGCGCATAGCCGCCGGTGGCGACAAAATCGACGACACGGTCAAAGGTGTCGCGGTCAAGCGCAGCATAAGGTGCAGCGCCCCTCACCTCACTGAACAGTTCGTCGGCGCGGAAAGGCGCACCGCAGGCGCATCCCAGCACATGCTGTGCCAAAACGTCCAGCGCGCCTTCGATAAGCGGCGGGGTATCCTGGGCGCCGAGGTAATTGGCCTCTAGGGCCGCCCGGCACTCCAGCACCTCGAAGCGGTTGGCCGGCACCAGTATCGCCTTGCTCGGCTCGTCCATGCGGTGGTTGGCGCGGCCAATGCGCTGGGCAAGGCGGCTGGCACCTTTCGGCGCGCCAACATGGACCACGAGATCGACATCGCCCCAGTCTATGCCGAGGTCCAGCGTCGAGGTCGCCACCACGGCCCTCAGCGCATTGTCGGCCATCGCCTTTTCGACGCGGCGGCGCTGGCCGACATCGAGCGAGCCGTGATGGAGCGCAATCGGCAGATTGTCGTCATTGACCCGCCACAGCTCCTGAAACAGCAATTCGGCCTGGCTGCGCGTATTGACGAACAGCAAGGTCGTGCGGTGCTTGCGGATGGCCTCGTAGACGTCAGGAATGGCATAGCGCGCCGAATGGCCCGACCAGGGCACGTGCTCCTCGGAATCGAGAATGGAGATCTCGGGCTTGGCGCCGCCCGACACGGTGATCAGCTCAGCCATCTCGCCTGAAGGGTTCTGGTTGACGAGCCAGCGCCGCAGCTCGTCCGGCTGGGCCACCGTCGCCGACAGTCCTATCGCCTGAAGGTCGGGCACGAAGGCGCGCAGCCGGGCCAGCCCAAGCGAAAGCAGATGACCGCGCTTGGATGTCACCAGCGAATGCAGCTCATCGAGCACGATGTAGCGCAGATCGGCGAAGAAGCGTTCGGCATCAGGCGAGGCGATCAAAAGCGCCAATTGCTCGGGCGTCGTGAGCAGGATTTCAGGCGGCGACAGTTTTTGCCGCGTGCGCTTGTGCGCCGACGTGTCGCCGGTGCGCGTTTCCATCGTGATCGGCAGGCCGATCTCGCTCACCGGCTTGCCGAGATTGCGCTCGATGTCGACGGCCAGTGCCTTGAGCGGCGAGATGTAGAGCGTGTGTACGCCGCGTTGCATCTCGCCTGGCCGGCGTTTCGGACGGGTGGCAAGGTCGGTCAGCGACGGCAGGAAACCGGCCAGCGTCTTGCCCGCGCCAGTCGGCGCGATCAGAAGCACCGAATTGCCCTGCTGGGCTGTGGCGAGCAGATCAAGCTGATGAGCGCGCGGCGACCAGCCGCGCTCGGCGAACCATCGCAAAAATGGCTCTGGCAGCATGGCAGCGATCGTACTCGGCTCCAGTCGCGCTTGGCTCGTCACGCCACAGACCTAACGCGCGCGCACCCCCGCGCCAAGCGGAATCTGGAACAAAAAGGGATCACACGAACAACGGTCCTGGGGCAATCCTGAAAGATCGCATTCCTTCGCACCCCCCTCTGGCCTGCCGGCCATCTCCCCCACAAGGAGGGAGATCACGCCGTCATCGGCGCCCTAGCCAACTACCAACGTTGTGACGCTTACTTCCCACGGTCTCGCAGAATGGGCGCTGCCGTGGACGTGACTGATCTCCCTCCTTGTGGGGGAGATGGCCGGCAGGCCAGAGGGGGGTGCGAAGGAATGAGACCTTGTTTCGCTGGCCTTCTGCCTTCAAATGCGATCAGCACAACAATTATGTTTGGATGCCATGACCGACACCGCCTCCCACGAAGCCCGCATCGCTGAACTTGAAAAGCTCGTTCGCGAACTTCAGGCCCAGCTGGAAGCCGTCCAGAAACAAATGGGCATCACAGCCAAGCCAGCCGAAAAACCGCTGCGGTCGCGCGGCATGCTCGGCAATCCAATGGCGCGCTAGCCGACCCGCTCCGTCACCACGATCAGCCCCTCGACCGGCTCGCGGCGGTCCTGCCGGATCACGGCGCGCTCCAGCGAAACCAGCCTCAGACCGGCGGCGGCTATCAGCCCGTGCACATAGGCTTCGGAATGGGCATAGCGGCGCGACGGCTGCAGCTCAAAGGCGCCCTCGCCCGCGAACCGCTCGACCGAAAAGGCAAACAGCCCGTCCGGCGCCAGCATTTTCATGACGCTCGCAAACACCCGGTCGAGCCCACCGAGATACATGAACACGTCGGCGGCGGTGACAAGGTCTGCTGCCTCGCCCGCAAATTCCAATTCCTGCAGGTCGGCCTTTTCAAGCCTGTCGTAAACGCCCTTGTCGCGCGCCTTGCGCAGCATTTCGGCCGATATGTCGTAACCGTCCAGCCGCGTCGCCACCGGCCTCAGTTTGACGCCCATAAGCCCGGTGCCGCAGCCGAGGTCGATGGCATGTTCGAACCGCGCTCGCCCGGTTGCGGCAATCGCCGCCGTCAGCAGTTCCGGCACGCGGTAATGCAGCGTCTCGACCAACGCGTGGTCAAACTTGTCGGCATACTGGTCGAACAAGGTCTCGACGAAGGCGCTCGGCGGGCTTTCGCTTATAGGTCCCGCACCGATCAGCTGCAGCTTGAGCGCGGCTCCTGGCCGATCCGCTGGCTCGAGTTTCAGCGACATGCGCCAGGCTTCGGCTGCGGCGCCAAGCGCACCGGCGGCCTCCTGCATCTCGCCGAGGCGAAACCAGCCCATCGCCCATTTCGGCGCGATCTCCAGCGCCCCCAGCATCAGCTCGGCGGCGGAACTATGCTCGCCCGAAGCAAACAGCATTTCAGCATAGTCCGCCCGCCGGTCGGCAAGCAGGTCGTTGGAAGAGAGCTGCAACAGCGTCAAGCGCGGCATCCACAATGAGGAGGGTGGCGCGCATTACTGCCAAAGCGGCCTTCCACGCAAGCGCCAAATGCCTATCTTGGAACAATGCGCGCCAGCGACCTGCTTCATCCGCGCCCCGAGGGGCTTTATTGCCCGCCCGGCGATTTCTACATCGACCCGGTGCGGGCGGTGGAACGCGCGCTCATCACCCATGGCCATTCCGACCATGCCCGGCCCGGCCACGCCAAGGTGCTGGCGACGCAACAGACGCTCGACATCATGGCCATCCGCTGCGGGCCAGGCTTTGCAGGCAGCACGCAGGCGATGGCGTTCGGCGACAAGCTCAAGCTCGGCGACGTCAGCATCTCGTTTCATCCGGCCGGCCACGTGCTCGGCTCGGCCCAGATTTCGGTCGAGCACAATGGCATGCGCATCGTCGCTTCGGGCGACTACAAGCGTGCCAAGGATCCCACCTGTGCTGCGTTCGAGGTCGTGCCCTGCGATGTCTTCATCACGGAGGCGACCTTCGGGCTGCCGGTGTTCCGTCACCCGGACGCATCCGACGAGATCGGCAAGCTGCTGAAGTCGGCACAGCAATTTCCCGAGCGCGCCCATCTCGTCGGTGCCTATGCGCTCGGCAAGGCGCAACGCGTCATGCGCCTTCTGCGCGACCAGGGCTACGACAAGCCGATCTACATCCACGGCGCCATCGCCAGGCTCAGCGAATATTACGAGAGCCAGGGCATAGCGCTCGGTGACCTGCAGCCGGCGACTGTCGAGGGCGACAAGCGCGATTTCACTGGTGCGATTGTCGTTGCGCCCTCGTCGAGCTTCGCCGACCGCTGGGCGCGGCGTTTTCCCGACCCGCTCACCTGTTTCGCCTCGGGCTGGATGCGCATCCGCCAGCGCGCCAAGCAGGGCGGCGTCGAGCTGCCGCTGATCATCTCCGACCATTCCGACTGGGACGAGCTGACCGCAACGATCAAGGACACCGGCGCCGGCGAAGTCTGGGTCACCCATGGCCGTGAGGAAGCGCTGGTGCGCTGGTGCGAGCTGAACGGCATCGCCGCCCGGCCGCTGCATCTCGTCGGCTATGAGGATGAGGGGGATTGAGGATGGCCCTTCTCAGGAAAGTCGCGCTCCGTCCCACCCCCCTCTGGCCTGCCGGCCATCTCCCCCGCATGGGGGGAGATCAGCCTACGCGGCCGACTGCTCCCACCTTCCTATGCGAGCAACTGGTAGGGGGGCCGAGGTTAGCTAATCTCCCCCCTTGCGGGGGAGATGGCCGGCAGGCCAGAGGGGGGTGGGAAGAAGCTCGACCTTCGCGGGGAATGGTCACCCCATGAACCGCTTCGCCGAACTCCTCGACCGCCTCGTGCTGACGCCGTCGCGCAATGGCAAGCTCAAACTCATCACCGACTATTTCCGCGACGTCGAGGACCCCGACCGCGGGCTGGCCCTTGCCGCCCTCACCGGCGATCTCAACATCGCATCGGTCAAACCCGCCATGCTGCGCCAGCTGGTGGCCGAGCGCATGGATCCCGTCCTCTTCGGCTACTCCTACGACTATGTAGGCGACCTCGCCGAAACCGTCTCCCTGGTCTGGCCCGAGACGCCTGGCAGCCGCCCCAACCACGACATCACGCTTGCCGAAGTGGTCGAAAAGCTGCAAGCGGCCAGCCGTTCCGACGGCCCTGCCGTGCTCGCCCGGCTGCTCGACCAGGCAGCTATTTCGGCCCGCTACGCCATCATCAAGCTGGTCACCGGCGGCCTGCGCATCGGCGTGTCGGCCAGGCTCGCCAAGCAGGCACTGGCCGATCTCGGCAAGGTCGACGTGTCTGAAATCGAAGAACTCTGGCACGGCCTCACTGCGCCCTACATCGAGCTGTTCGCCTGGCTGGAAGGCAAAACGCCAAAGCCCGAGAAATCGGCCAAGGCGCTGTTTAGCCCGGTCATGCTGTCCAACCCGCTCAGTGACGGCGACTTGGAGAAGCTGGCGCCGGCCGACTATGCCGCCGAGTGGAAATGGGATGGCATCCGCGTCCAGGCGGTCTCCGAAGGCGGTATCCGCCGGCTATATTCACGCACCGGCGATGATGTTTCCGGCGCTTTTCCCGACGTGGTCGCGGCAATGGATTTCAATGCCGCACTCGACGGCGAATTGCTGGTCGGCGTGCCCAGAGAAGCCACCGGCACCTTCTCCGACCTGCAGCAGCGGCTCAATCGCAAGACCGTCTCGCCCGAGATGCAGGCGCAATATCCGGCCTTCGTGCGCTGCTACGATGTACTCCAACTCAATGGCGAGGACTTGCGCGGCCTGCCTTTCACCGAGCGCCGCGAACGGCTTGAGACGTTCATCGCCACGCTCGACCCTGATCGTTTCGACCTGTCGCCGCTAGTGCCGTTCGACGATTGGACAACGCTCGAAGAGATGCGCCGCGCCCCGCCGCATCCGATCATCGAAGGCGTGATGCTGAAGCGGCTCAATTCGGCCTATCTCGCCGGTCGGCCCAAAGGTCCGTGGTTCAAGTGGAAGCGCGACCCGCACACTGTCGATGCGGTGCTGATGTATGCCCAGCGCGGCCACGGCAAGCGCTCGAGCTTTTATTCGGACTACACCTTCGGAGTTTGGCAGGGCGCCGAAGGCGCGGAAGAGCTGGTGCCGGTCGGCAAGGCCTATTTCGGCTTTACCGACGAGGAGTTGAAGCTGATCGACAAATATGTCCGCGACAACACCATCGAACGTTTCGGCCCTGTGCGCTCGGTGCGCGCCGACCGGAAAAACGGGCTGGTGCTGGAAGTTGCCTTCGAAGGTCTCAACCGCTCGACGCGCCACAAGTCGGGCGTCGCCATGCGCTTTCCCCGGATATCGCGGCTGCGCTGGGACAAACCGTCAGCCGAAGCCGACCGCATCGAGACGCTGCAGGCGCTGCTGGATTGAACCCAGAACCTATTCGGTTACCGAGACCCTGATTTCGTAGATGTCGACAGCCTTGCCTTCCTTGGCGAAATCCGAGTTGATGGCGATGGTGCCCGCGGCACCCGGCTTCTTGTCGGGCACGTCCATCTCGAACAGATATTCACCGCGCTGATAGCTGACGATGTAGCGCTTGCGGCCGCAATCGCCGAGTTCGCCGAAGTTGCAGTCGACGGCCATCTGCGTTTCCTGGCCGTCTTCGGCGCGGGCGACAATGTCGAAGACCGCATGCTTGCCGGCGATCTGCTCGAGCACGCCCTGGCCGACATCGAAGCTGACGGCTGAACCTGATGTGCCCGAACGAATGCGCAGATAGCTGCCGGTGTCGTCCTTGGCGATTTCGGCCGTCGTGCCGCTCGGCGCGCTGACGCCGGTCGAATCGGTGGGCGTGAAGACAGTGATCCAGTTGCGCGCCTGATCGACCTCGCCAGGGCGGGCCGGGCCTGCATTGGTGCCGTCAGGCGAAAAATCCTCGCTCTCGAGCTGCTTGGGCGGATTGTGCACCGAGGTGTCGATCTCGGCGGCCGATTTGAACAGATCGGTCTGCACGGCCCACCAAGCGCCGATGCCCCCCATGGAAAGCAGGGTGACGGCAAAGAAAATCGCCGCGTAAGGCCGCCGCCTTTCGGCGCGCGCGCTGGCGCGGTCGGCCGCACGTCGCTCGGCCCGACTGCGCTTTTCGGGAATCTCGATCGGCGGGCCGCCGGGCAAGGTCGCATCGGGCATGATATCGGGCACGACAGGCGTCACGCCTTTTGCCGGTTTTCCGATCGAGACCGACGGTGCGTTGGGCGCGCCATTGCCGTTGAGAGACACTTCCGGCGCCGAGGCAGGGCTAGCCGAGCCGACGGAGACCTCGGGGCCTGCCGGCATGAACTCCGATTCGATCTCGGTGATCGTCGCCTGCAGCGCCTTGCGGCGATTGATCGCCACTTCCACCGTCATGGCCGGGTTGTTCTTGAGAGCACGGTCAAGCGCGGCAAAGGCCGCACGATAGACCTTTTCGCGAAACTCGCGGTTCTCGGGATCGCCCTTTTCAAAAGCGTTCCGGATCGCCTTTTCGATCGAATCCAATCGATGTTCCTCGCAACGGCGCCTGTGTTGCCAGATGGTTAGCGGCAGAGAGGGCATCAATCAACGGCGCTGTTGGCGTTTTGTCGGCCAAAACAGGATGCAATGCGCCTTGAAGCGGGCAAAACAAGTGCGCCAGGCGCTCAAGCCTGTACATTGTGGACAGCGCTCGATCTGCTATATGGAGTGACGTTTACGGAAACGTCAAAATCGAGAGCCGGGAGAAAAGCGTGGCGCTGCCTGACATCCTCAAGAAGAATTTGCGCATTCCCGTCGTCGGTGCGCCGTTGTTCATCATCTCGCATCCGCCGCTGGTTCTGGCCCAGTGCAAGGCCGGAATCGTCGGCTCGTTCCCCGCGCTGAACGCCCGACCCGAGGCACAGCTCGACGAGTGGCTGGCCATGGTCACAGAAGACCTCGCCGCCCATGACGCCGCCAACCCGGATCGCCCGGCAGCCCCCTTTGCCGTCAACCAGATCGTCCACAAGTCCAACAAGCGCCTCGAACACGACCTGCGCCTATGCGTGAAGTACAAGGTGCCGATCGTCATCTCCTCGCTCGGCGCGGTCGAAGAGGTCAACCAGGCCGTCCATTCTTATGGCGGCGTCGTTTTGCACGACATCATCCACGACCGTCACGCCCGCAAGGCAATCAAGATGGGCGCCGACGGGCTGATCGCCGTTGCCACCGGGGCCGGCGGCCATGCCGGCACGCTATCACCCTTCGCGCTGATCCAGGAAATCCGCCAGTGGTTCGACGGCCCGCTGCTTTTGTCGGGCGCCATCGCCAATGGCGGTGCGGTGCTCGCGGCCCAGGCCATGGGTGCTGACCTCGCTTACATCGGCTCGCCCTTCATCGCCACCGAGGAAGCGCGCGCTGCCGACGCGTACAAGCAGATGATCGTCGACTCCAAGGCCGCCGACATCGTCTACTCCAACCTGTTCACCGGCATCCACGGCAACTACCTCAAGGGCTCGGTTCGCGCCGCCGGCATGGATCCCGACAACCTCGCCGTCTCCGATCCGACGCAGATGGATTTCGAAGGCGACAACAAATACAAGGCCTGGAAGGACATCTGGGGCTGTGGCCAGGGCATCGGTGCCATCGACAAGGTCATGCCGGTTGCCGAACTGGTCGAGCGCCTGGCCAGCGAATACGCCGCCGCCAAGGCCCGCCTCGCGGGCTGAGGTACGGCAATGACGGGCTGAGCTGGCAAGCCTGCGATGACGGGTTGTCGCCGCTGCTCAAAACCGTCAGAAGGTGTCTTGAAATCCGAGCGCAATGAAGTTATCACGCGCTCACTGCCTCGCACTTCCGGGTCGCGAAGCATGGAAGCCGCTTTAGCTCAGTTGGTAGAGCATCGCATTCGTAATGCGGGGGTCAGGTGTTCGAGTCACCTAAGCGGCACCATTTTTCCCGTTTTCATCAGTCGCTGAGTCACTGGCAATGCACGAAGCTGCGCTGCTTGGCGGCGGCGTTTGCAGTGGCTGCTCGTTGCTAGCGGTCGCTGCGCAGCCACCTGCGCCATTTCATAAGTGGCATCAGCCTGCAAATCCGAAATCAAGGCTCGCCGCCCGGCGGGATGGACCAGCCGGGCGGCGCAGTTTCTATGGTTTGGCAACCTCGGGCTATGCCCGTGCGCTGCTTACCAGGATGGAATCAGGGCGCCCTTGAACTCTTCGTTGATGAACGACTTGATGCTGTCGTCATGGTAGGACTCGACTAGCGTCTTGACCCATGGCGCGTCCTTGTCGGCGCTGCGCACGACGATCACGTTGGCATAGGGCGACTCGCTACCTTCGATTGCGATGGCGTCGTTCTTCGGATGCAGGCCCGCTTCCAGCGCGAAGTTGGTGTTGATGACCGCCGCATCGACATCTTCCAGCGAACGCGGCAGCTGGGCCGCGTCGAGTTCGGCGAACTGGATGTTCTTGGGATTTTCGGTGATGTCGGCGGGGCCCGCCTTCAGACCCGCTTCCGGATTGACCTTGATGAGGCCTTCCTTGGCGAGAACCAGAAGCGCGCGACCGCCATTGGTCGGGTCGTTCGGGATGGCGACGGTTGCGCCTTCGGCAAGCTCGCCGAGGCTCCTCACCTTCTTGGAATAGACGCCCATAGGGGTGGTGATGGTCTTGCCGACGCTGACAAGGTCGAAACCGCGATCGGCGATCTGGTTGTCGAGATAGGGCTGGTGCTGGAAGGAGTTGGCGTTGAGATCGCCGTCGGCCAGCGCCTGGTTCGGCACCACGTAGTCCGAAAATTCCAGGATCTCGATGTTGAGACCCTTCTTGGCGGCGACTTCCTTGACCTTTTCCATGATCTGGGCGTGCTCGCCGGGCGTAACGCCGACCTTGATGTCTTCGGCGAGCGCCGGGACGCTGATGAGGGCAGCAAGAGCCGCCGAGACGAGGAACTTCATCATAGTTTTCTCCTTGATGATGACATGACTTGGGAGGGGTTGAATCAACTCTTGCGGTTGCGCTTGTCGAAGCGACGGGCAAGGGCGTCGCCTGCGCTCTGGACGAGCTGCACGAGGACGATCAGCACCACCACGACCGCCAGCATGACTTCCGGCATGAAGCGCTGGTAACCGTAGCGGATGCCGAGATCGCCGAGGCCGCCGCCACCGACCGCGCCGACCATCGCCGAATAGCCGATCAAGCTGACAATGGTCATGGTGAAGGCGAGCAGGATGGCCGGGCGCGCTTCGGCGAGAAGCACCTTGAAGACGATTTGCATCGGCGTCGCCCCCATGGCGCGGGCCGCTTCGATGAGCCCTTTGTCAACATCGCGGACTGCGGCCTCCACCAGGCGCGCGAAGAACGGAACTGTGGCGATGGTCAGGGGCACTATGGCCGCGGTGGTACCGATCGACGTGCCGGTCAGGAGGCGCGTGAAGGGGATAATGGCAACGACGAGGATAATGAAGGGCGTCGATCGCGCGGCGTTGACGACGAGCCCGATCGCGTGGTTGAGCGCCGGCGCCGGGAAGAGTTCGTTCCTGGCGCTGGTAGCGAGAAAGACGCCGATCGGCAGGCCGATCAGGGAGCCGATGAGGCCGGATACGGCCACCATGTGCAGCGTCTGCAGCAGCGATTTCCAGAGCACGTCGAAAAGCATCTCAAGCGACATAGCCGAGCACCTCCGTGGCAAGGCCCGTGGCCGCATAAAAGCGGCTGGCGCGGTCAAGAATCTCTGGTGTCGCCGGATAGGCGACGACGAGCGTCCCGAAAGGTTCCCCCGCGATCTCTTCGATGGAACCCGCGAGGATGTTGACGTTTCCGCCGATCTCCGTGACCAACTGGGCTGTCAGCGGCTGGAAGGCCGTCGCGCCGAAGAAGGTGAGCCGCACGAGAATGCGGTCGCCTGCCGAAGGCGCGGCCTTCACTGCGGCACGCAGCCATTCCGGCAGGGAAATGCCGAGCGTGGAGGAGAGGAGGATCTTCGTCGTCTCGTGCTTCGGAGCGGTGAAGATGTCGAAGGTCCGGCCCTGCTCGACGATGCGTCCCTTGTCGATGACGGCGACGTGCGAGGCAATGGTTTTGACCACCTCCATCTCATGGGTGATCAACAGCACCGTCAGGCCGAGATCGGCATTGATCTGCTTCAGCAGCGCCAGGATCGACTGGGTGGTTTCTGGGTCGAGTGCGGAGGTCGCTTCGTCGGAAAGCAGGAGTTTGGGCGAGGTCGCCAGCGCCCGCGCAATGCCGACGCGCTGCTTCTGCCCGCCGGAGAGTTCCGACGGATAGCGCTCGGCCTTGTCCCCAAGCCCGACGAGGTCAAGCAGCGGGCCGACCTTGCCTTTGATCGCGGCACGATCCAGCCCGGCAATCTCCAGCGGCAATGCGATATTGTCGAAAGCAGTACGCGAGGACAGCAGGTTGAAGTGCTGGAAGATCATCCCGACCTCGCGCCGCAGACCGCGCAGGCTGGCCTCGTTCAGCTCGCCAACCTCGGTGCCGTCGACCACCACCTTGCCCGAACTCGCCTTTTCAAGGCCGTTGACGAGCCGGATGAGCGTGGACTTGCCGGCACCGGAGCGGCCGATGATACCGGTGATCTCCCCTCGGCCGACGGTCATGTCCACGCCATCGAGCGCGGTGAAGGATTTCGCACCGTCGCCGAAGCGCTTGGTCACGCCCTCGAACGCGACCATGGGCACGGCTTGCGCGCGCTCATGGCGAGCCCCGTAGGCCGCTGCAATTGGGAATTTCATAATTGACTCACGTTTTCGTCAGGTCACCCGGGCGAGATAGCATCGCCACTGCGTCATACGAAGGCGCTACGCATTCGATGACGGGTGACTAATCGTAGCATGCAATCAACCTTGATCTCGCGTGCCTGGGGCCGGCAGGTGCTCCATTGCCCCGATTTGGCGGGATCCGACAGGAATGGAATTCTCAAGATCGGCCATTCAGGAGAATATCTCTGCAAAACGCCCGTTCGAGACCGTCATCTGCCGGCTGTTGCCAAGCACCAACGGCCGGAAGCGGCATCCCGCAGAAGATTTCGGCCTGCGAGTAATGGTGCTTGCGACACCGAGGCCGTCATCAAGGGCTGCGACTTTCGTCGTGGGCCTACACGTGAGGCGATGCTGTCAGAGACTGACAGCCGCTGAAACAAACGAAACACGCCTTCGGCGCTACAGAAAAACACCTGAAATGGAAGCGGAGTAGGACGGGAAGTGCCGCGAGTGCGGCATGTTCAACCGGCGAAACGCAATGACTGACGGCCAGGATAAAACCTCTTGGCCGAGGTGCTGCTGCGTTTTGCTCCGAAACACGAGAGTTCAAAATGCTGAAGTCAACTGCTTCGCCCGACTTTCCCGAGCGGCTCCGCGCGAGCCTCATCGGCCAAGATCACCCAGACTATGACACGGCTCGCACGCTCTACAACGCCATGATCGACAAGCGGCCGCGCTGGATCGTCCCTTGCGCCGAGGTTGCCGACGTGGTCGCCGCTGTCAATCATGCCCGAGACAAGCAATTGCTCGTTGCCATTCGCGGCGGCGGCCACAACGGTCCGGGCTTCGGCAGTTGCGACGGCGGCATGGTCATCGACATGTCGCCGATGAAGCGGATCGATGTCGATCCCGCCACGCGCACGGTCCGCGTCGAGGCCGGCTGCACCCAGGGCGACGTCGACCGCGCTACCGCCGTTCATGGGCTTGCGGTGCCGGCGGGCATCGTCTCGACGACCGGCATCGCCGGACTGACGCTGGGCGGCGGCACCGGCTATCTCACGCGCAAGCACGGGCTCACCATCGACAACCTGCTCGCAGCGGAAGTGGTGCTGGCCGACGGCAGCGTCGTTACGGCAAGCAAGGACCAGCACCCGGAGCTGTTTTGGGCGCTGCGCGGCGGCGGTGGCAATTTCGGCGTCGTGACGCGTTTCACATTCCAGGCGCATCCGGCAAAGGACGTTTATGCCGGGCCGATCTTCTACGACATCGCCCATGCCGCCGAGATCATGCGCTGGTATCGCGGCTTCCTGCCGAAAGCGCCGCGCGAACTCGCGTTGTTTTTCGGCATCAAGACGGTGCCCTCCTGCGATCCGTTCCCGCGCGAGATCTGGGGCAAGCGGATCTGTGCGCTGATCAGCTGCTACAACGGCACCGAGGAGGACGGCACCCGGGCGATGCAGCCCGCCCGCGACGCGCTGCCCAAGCCGCTGATGGACGGCATGATGCAGGTGCCCTTCGTTGGCCTCCAGGCGTTGTTCGATCCACTGCTGCCGAAGGGGCTGCAGTGGTACTGGAAGGGCGACTATGTCGACGAGCTGTCCGATGCGGCAATCGCTGCCCATGTCGAGCACGGCTCGAAGAGCCCGAGCGAGCTGTCGCTGATGCATCTCTATCCCATCGACGGAGCGGTCCACGACGTGGCTGCCGATGCCACCGCCTGGGGTGCGCGGCGCGCCCGCTGGTCGATGGTCATCGCCGGCATCGATCCCGACCCTGGCAAGGCGCCTGAGCTGAAGCGCTGGGCTAGCGCGTATTGGGCGGCGGTGCACGAGCACAACAAACATGGCGGCGCCTATATCAACTTCATGATGGACGATGAGGGCGAGGCGCGCGTGCGTGCCGCCTACGGCGCCAACTATGGGCGGCTCGCCGCGGCCAAGCACAAATACGACCCGAAGAACCTCTTCCGGGTCAACCAGAACATCCGGCCGTAAGTCGAAGCTGAGCCTGTCCGTCCTTGGGTCCACGCCCGAGGTCGGACAGGCTTATCGCATGAGAAAACGGTGTCGCAGGCCAACAGTGTCGCCCTCTGCACCGCTAGCGCTTCACGCTCCGATCCGATCCGATTATTGTCACCGCAAGGTCGGTGGCTGTTCCGTGAGTCCGGTTCGCCGCCAGTCCTTCCGCGAGCTTGTCGAGCAGGTTTTTCATCTTGGTTCGATGAAGACTAAGCCCGGAGCGCATAAATGTTCGAGATGGCAAACCGCCCGCAAAGATTACAAATGCGACCATCCGGGCGCGACATTCGAACCAGGCGAAACAAGGAACCAGGCGCGATGCCCAAGTCAAAAGCTGTCGTCACGACAAAACATGCAAGCCGCTACCTTCAGCAGCTCTGCAAGCACTGGGGCCACAAATTCAAAGTCGAGTTCTCGCCTGTCCAGGGACGCATCGATCTTGGCGAAGGCAGATTGGTCGACCTGAGCGCGGGCGATTCAGCCCTGACGGTCGAACTGGAGGCAGCCGACCTGCCGCGACTTGAGCAGGTCGTGGTCGACCATATCGTGCGTTTCGCTTTCCGCGAGGAATTGCATTTCGACTGGAAACCAGTCGACCCTGATTGAGCCGGCACGTCGAAGACGCCGGAAAAAACTGTGCATTGCGGTTCGATAAAGGCGTTCGCCGTCCCTTGTCGCTGACCGGATTGCGTTTCTTACAAAACCGTATGGCCTCAGACAGGACCAGTAGACCTCGGCACCGTAGACATCTCCCTGCCGGCCAAACCTCTCGGGCCGGAAATTGTCAAAACAGCCGGACCTTCCGGCTTCCAACGGGATGATGGATATGACGAAATCTATTGCTGTCGCTGCCTTTGCACTCGCCGCCGCTCTCGGCTCGATTCCCTCTTTCGCCCTGGCTGCCACCGCTCCGGTGCCGTGCGAACAGATGCTGAGCGACGTCAATGCCGCGATGAAGGCGACGAAAGCAGCCGACACCGAAAAGGCCAAGGCCGTCGACCTCAAGGGCAAGGGCCTTGAGCGCTGCAAGGCCGACGACGATGCAGGTGCCGACGCATTCTTCCAACAAGCGCTGCAGGTGCTCGGCAAATAGCGCCAGCACCTCCCCCCGCATCTTCCCCAACAGTCCCTGCAACGAGGAACAACGTCATGACGACGCGAACTAACCGTGCGCAGATGCTAAACAAGGTCCCTGCGGTCACATTCGATTTCTGGCTGATCAAGCTGCTGGCGGTGACCGTCGGCGAAACAGCCGCCGATTACATGAACCTCGACCTCGATATGGGCCTGGCGACCACATCGTGGATCCTGAGCGGTCTTCTGATCGTGGCCCTTGCCCTGCAATTCGCCCAGATCCGCTACGTTCCGTGGATCTACTGGGTGACAGTGGTGCTGATCAGCGTCGTCGGCACGCTGGTGACAGACAATCTCGTCGACAATTTCGGCGTCAGCCTGCAAACGACGACGCTGCTCTTCAGCGTCTTGCTGGCCGCCACCTTCACGCTCTGGTACGCGTCAGAAAGGACGCTTTCGATCCACACGATCACCACCACCAGGCGCGAAACCTTCTACTGGCTCGCGGTCTTGTTCACCTTCGCGCTTGGAACCGCCGCAGGCGATCTGACCGCCGAAGGGCTGGGGCTTGGCTACCTGCAGACCGGCGTCATCTTCGGCTCGATCATCGCCGCGATCGCCTTTGCCTATTACGCGCTCAATCTGAACGGCATCCTGGCTTTCTGGCTCGCCTATATCCTGACCCGGCCGCTGGGCGCGTCGTTCGGCGACCTGTTTGCGCAGCCGGCGGAACATGGCGGCCTCGGCTTCGGCACGACGGTGACCAGCTTTATCTTCCTGTTTTGCATTGCCTCGCTGATCCTGTTCATGACCCTGACGCAGGCAGGCAGGAGCGGTATGGTGACAACGACAGGCGAAGCCGCGCCCGAATGACGGGCTTTGCATCATGCGCTTTGAAATTCCGGCGGGGGCGTCCGCTCCCGCCGGGCCTCGGCATAAGGATGCACAAGGATGATTGAATGACCCCTTCGGCAGGCTATTCCCGTTTCCAGATCATGCTTCATTGGCTTGTGGCGGCGCTGGTGGTGTTTCAATTGCTGTTCGGCGAAAGCATGAATGCCGCCGTCAGGGCCATCGCCAGGGGCCGCCAGGTCTCGCCTGCCGACCAGACCCTTGCATCGGCTCACTATTGGGTCGGGCTGGCGATCCTTGCGCTGGTGATCGTGCGGCTTGGCCTGCGCGCAACGCTAGGCGCCCCGCCGGTCGAGCCGGCAGCGCCCGCCTGGATGAATTTTGCCGCCAAGGCCACCCACCTGGCCTTCTACTGCCTGCTGTTCGCCACGCCCATAACCGGGCTGCTTGCCTACTACACCTGGCCCTGGATGGGCGAAGTGCACACCCTCGCCAAGCCGGCATTCATCGTGCTGATCGGCGTTCACGCAGCTGCCGCCTTGTTCCATCATTTCGTGCTCAAGGACGGCACGCTGCGCCGGATGCTGGCGCCTGGCACCTCGCCTGCCTCACCGGCTTCCACGGAATGACCACGAAGTGCTATTACAGCACCCTACGGCCGGCCCGATGAGGCTGATGGCTGGGCGACGCGGAGCGGGGCAAGACAGCATGCGCATACTTGTCGTTGAAGACGACAGGAAGACCGCCGACTACACCGCCAGAGGGTTTTCGGAGGCAGGGCATCTCTGCGACGTCATCGGCGATGGCCAGGACGCGTTGTTTCATGCGATGCGAACCGCCTATGACGTGCTGGTCATGGACCGGATGATCCCCAATCTCGACGGGCTTTCCCTCGTCAAGGCGCTGCGTGCGGCCAATGTGAAGACGCCGGTGCTGTTTCTCACCTCGATCGGTGGGGTCGACGACCGTGTCGAAGGGCTCGAAGCCGGCGGTGACGACTATCTGGTCAAACCTTTTGCCTTTTCCGAACTTTTGGCGCGGGTCAACGCGCTGTCGCGCCGGCCGCCGGTGCAGGACCAAAAGACGGTGCTGGCTGTCGCTGATCTCGAACTCGATGTGATCAAGCGGCGCGTCACCAGGCGTGGGCAGCCGATCGAGCTGCAGCCGCGCGAGTTCAAGCTGCTCGAAATCCTGATGCGCAACGAGGGCCGCGTGCTCACCCGCACCATGCTGCTCGAGCGCGTCTGGGACCTGCATTTCGATCCCAAGACCAGTGTCGTCGAAACCCATATGAGCCGGCTTCGCGCCAAGATCGACCGTCCCTTCGACGCGCCCTTGCTGCATACCGTGCGCAACACAGGCTATAGCCTGCATGCTCCGACCTAACCTTTTTCGCAGCACGCCGTTCCGTCTGGCGCTGGGTTTCGGAACCCTGTTCGTCAGCGCCTTCCTGGCCATGGGCTTCATTGCCTACCAGTTGATGAGAACCGAGCTGTCGACCGGGCTCGACAATTCGGCGCGCGAAATCTGGGCGGTCGTCGCCGCGACCGATGCCGACGGCGACCTCGAAGACATTGTCGGCGCAGTTGACATCTATTCGCGGCTCTCCAACCCCGAGGACCGGATCTTCGTCCTGCTCGACCCGGCGGGCAAACGCCTTGCCGGCAATTTCTCCAAGCCCCCCACCGCAAGCGGCATTTCGATGCTTTCGGCCGAAGAAGCCGGCCTGAGCGGCGACGGCAACTACCGCATCGTCTCCGGCAAGGTCGGCAACAACTGGCTGTCGGTGGGGCTCAGCCTCGCCGAGACGGACCGGCTGGCATTGATCGCGCTGAAGAGCATGGGCTGGGCACTCGCCATCATCACGGTCACAGCCTTCGCGCTCAGCGCATTCCTCGCCGCCCGCATCCGCAGCCGCCTCGACAGCATCGCCGACACCATGGACGACGTCTCCAACGGCAAGCTCGGCTCGCGCATCCCGCTGACCGGCAATGGCGACGACATCGACGCCGTTTCAAGCCAGATCAACACCGCGCTGGAAAGGCTCGCGGCCCTTGTGGAGGGGATGAAACAGGTCAGCACGGACATCGCCCATGACCTCAAGACGCCGCTCAATCGACTCAAGATGACCATCGACACCGCCATCGGCAATGATGAGCGCGGCAAACCGGTCCGTGATGAGCTGAACGAGGCGCGTGTCGAAAGCGACCGCATCAACGAAACCTTCGACGCGCTGCTGCGCATCGCCCAGATCGAGGCAGGTTCACGCAAGGCCCGGTTCGCGGCCATCGATCTCGACGAGATCATGAGCTTTATCGCTGAAATCTACGCCGATGTCGCCGAAGACGATGGCAAGGTCTTGGCCGCCTCAGGCGATTTTAGCGGCCTTCATCCGATCTCTGGCGACCACGAATTGCTCGTCCAGATGTTCGCAAATCTTGTCGAGAACGCCATCCGCCATTGCCCTCCGGGAACGCGCATCACCATGTCGGCCAAAAATCTCGGCGATATGGTGGTCACCGAGATCTGCGACAATGGTCCCGGCATTGCGCCGGTCGAGCGCGAAAAGGTGTTCCAGCGTCTCTATCGCACCGAAAAGAGCCGCACGACGCCGGGCAGCGGGCTCGGCCTCAGCCTGGTTCGCGCCATCGCCGATCTGCATGGCGCGACACTGAAGCTCGACGACAACCACCCCGGCCTCAAGGTCACGATCGTATTCCCCATGCGCGCCTAGATCGGAATAAAACAGGCTCTATGAAAAAGGCGGCCCGAAGTAACCGGGGCCGCCTCTTTGGCTTTTTGTCGGTGGCTTCCGCTAGGCCTGTTTTACCAGCCTGAGCAACACCAGCAGGATCACCGCGCCAATTGTGGCGTGGATGATCGCCCCGACCATGCCCGAGCCCAGGCCGATGCCGATGAACGGAAACAGCCAGCCGGCGATCAGCGCGCCGACGATGCCGACCACGATGTTGCCGAGCAGGCCGAAGCCGTAACCCTTGACGAGTTGGCCCG
Source organism: Aminobacter sp. 01T433 (assembly GCF_056398585.1). Lineage (NCBI taxonomy): Bacteria > Pseudomonadati > Pseudomonadota > Alphaproteobacteria > Hyphomicrobiales > Phyllobacteriaceae > Aminobacter > Aminobacter sp. 01T433. The sequence continues at coordinate 505,091 of NZ_JBFTPR010000001.1, read as the reverse complement.
CGAGCCAGCCGGCGACCGCACCGACGATAAGGAAGACAAGAAGGCTTTCGATACCCATTTGATCTCTCCTGGTTTAGCGCGTCGGCCCGAATACCGGCGTGGGTTTTCGGAAAAATACGATGCGCAGGTTCAACGACGTCCTTTTCGCGCCCACATAGACACGCAGCGCTCCAAATCAGGCGATGGCCGAGGTCTGGTCTTCGACGGCAGCAGTTGGTGCGTTCTTCCTGATGGATTCGATCGCCTTCAGCGCCGATGCCTTGGCCGCATAGCCTTCCGAACCGAACATCACCTCGCCGTTGGACGCCCGGAAGCGGAACCGAAACTCGCCGCCCTTGTCCTTGTAGACCTCGAACTTATACATCGCCTTGCCTCATGTTGCCGGCCCACGACTCACGCCGGTGGAAGAATCGTCGCATGATCGGGCGGCCCAAGTCCATCGTGTGCAACCTTGGCTTGTTCAGCCGTCCCGATCGGTCAGGCAGATGTGGCAGCAGCCCGAGCCGTGGCCGGGCGTCCAGGTGACATTGTCGAAGCGAATGCCGGTTGCCTCAAACAGGCCTCGGTCGAAAGCACCCGCGATCCGGCACAGCGTGGCCAGCCTGTCGTCGGCGACACCGGCGCCCACCCAGGCGTCCTTGAGCGGGCAGCGTTTGACCTTGAAGGCGATGTGGCTGTCGCTGCGCTCGACATCGGTCGGATACATGCGCCCGCCATCTGGGCTGACCGCCAGAAAGGCCTCACCGATGGCGCGCGCGTCGTTGGGCCCGAACTGGGCGAAGGCCACCTCGGCGACCTCGCGGCCGCGCTTTTCGATCGCCCGCACCAGGATCTCTTCGGCCTTGTCGTCGCCGAACTCGGCGACGAGCTCGTCCAGCATCAGCCGGTAAAGGTCGGCGCGGTTGCGAAAGGCCGCATCCAGTTCGGCGGCGAGCTTTTCAGCCCTCAATGCGGGATCGGTCACGATGCATTCTCCTTGGCACGCGGCAGTTCGGGCGTTGCGGCAACCAGCGCCTTGCCGGTCGCGGAAGCAGGGCTTTCGATCACCGCCCGAGCCGGGCCCTGTTCGACGATCTTGCCGCCATCCATGATGGCGATGCGATGGGCTGTGCTGCGCACCGCGCCGAGATCGTGCGAAATGAAAAGGTAAGCGATGCCCTCGTCCTTTTGCAGATCGGCAAGCAGGCGCAGGATATCGGCGCGCACCAAAACATCCAGCGCCGACACCGCCTCGTCGAGCACGATCAGCGATGGCTTGGTAGCAAACGCGCGCGCTATCGCCACGCGCTGGCGCTGCCCGCCCGAGATTTCGTGCACGGCGCGGCCGGCGAGCTCTGGCGACAGCCCGACACGCTCCAGCAGTGCCGCGATGGCCTTGGGCCTCCCGCCTCTGTCGACAATGCCGTGGATGCGCAGCGGATCGTCGAGCAGACGCGCCACCGTCGCGCGCGGGTTGAAAGCCGCCTGCGGGTCCTGGAACACCATCTGCAGTTTTGCCCGAACCGAGCGCAGCGCAGCACCATGCAGCGCCAGCAGATCCTGTCCCTGGAAACGAATGCTGCCCGCATCGGCCTCGACGAGCCGCAGCAGGATACGCGCCACCGTCGACTTGCCGCTGCCGGAGGGACCTACCAGCGCAAGTGTTTCGCCCGCCGCAATCGAAAAGCCTACGCCGTCGAGCGCGACGAAATTCCTGCCGCCGCGCGCAAAACGTTTTGACAGGCCCGCGACCTCAAGCAGCGGGGCGGTCATGCATCGAGCCCCAGATGCGCATCAAGCAGTGCGTGGGTGTAGTCGCTGGTAGGTGCCGCAATCAGCGGTCCTGCGGAACCCGTCTCGACCAGCCGTCCATGCCGGAACACGGCGATGCGGTCGGCGAGGTTCGCAGCCAGCGCGATATCGTGGCTGACGAACAACAGCGCCATGCCGTCCTCGTCGACCAGCCCCCGGATCAGCGAAACGATCTCGGCCTGGACGATGGTATCGAGCGCGCTCGTTGCCTCGTCGGCGATCAACAACCGTGGTCCAGCGGCAATCGCCGCCGCTATCGCCACGCGCTGTTTCTGGCCGCCGGAAAGCTGGTGCGGATAGGCTTTTGCGGTTGCTGGCGGTTCCGGCAGCTTGACCCTGTCGAGCAGTTCGACCGCCAGCCGCCGCGCCGCCGGCCATGTCATGTCGAGATTGACATGGACCACCTCGGCGACCTGGTCGCCGACATTCATGACGGGATCGAGGCTCGATGCCGGATCCTGGAAAACGAACCCGATGTCGCGGCCGTTTCGCGCCACCCGCCCCAGTTCCGGCCAGTCGATGCTGCCTGTAACCTTCGCTGCAGGTGGCAAAAGCCCAGCGATGGCGCGTGCGAGCGTGCTCTTGCCGGAACCGCTCTCGCCAATGACCGCCAGCCGCTCGCCGGCATCGAGGTCGACATCGACACCTTCAAGCGCCAGGACATCATTGCCATAGTGGACACCCAGCCCGCGCACGGTGAGCAGCGGCATCACGAATTCCCCCGCTTGGTCGCCGCGCTTTCGACGATGCCCTCGCCGGCGAGGTAGACGCCGAGCACGGCGAGCACCAAGGCGATGCCGGGGATGATCGACAGGAAGGGTGCCGAGCGCAGCACCGCCCTGCCCTCCGCGATCATGCCGCCCCAGGTGACGCGGTTGGGGTCGCCGAGGCCGAGGAACGACAGCGCCGCCTCGGTCAGGATCGCCGCCGCCACGATCACTGACGAAAGCGCCAGCACCGGCGGCAGCGCGTTGGGCAGCACCTCTCGGAACGCGATCTCAAGCGGATGCATGCCGATCACCCTCGCGCTGGCGACATAATCGCGCTCGCGGATCGACAGAACTTCGGCACGCGCGATGCGCGCCGGCCCGGTCCAGGCGCTGAGCGCAATCGCTACCACGACGACGCCGAGCGAAGGTCCGACAACGCTGACCAGCGCCAGCGACAGCAAGAAGCCGGGCACGGTCTGGAAAGCGTCGGTGATGCGCATCAGCACCTCGTCGACAAGCCCACCGGCAAAGCCGGCGACGGTCCCAACAATACTGCCGACAAGGATCGAGGCGGCAGCCGCCGCAAGGCCTACGGCAAGCGAGGTGCGCGCGCCATGAAACAGCCCGGCCAGCACGTCGCGGCCCAGCCTGTCGGTGCCGAGCGGTGTCGCCCAATCCTGAAACGGCCGCAGCAAAGCGGGGCCAGCGATGGAAAGCGGGTCGCGTGGAAACAGCACCGGTGCCAACAGCGCCATCAGCACCAGGCAGCCAAGAATGATGAAGCCGGCGACAGCCTCGGGCGAGCGTGTCAGGCGAGAGAACGTCATACGTTCACCTCGCTTGCGCCGACGCGCGGATCGAGCACGGCATAAAGCAGGTCGACGACAAGGTTGATCAGGATCACCAGCACGGCACTGACCAGGATGATGCCGATCAGCAGTGGTGTGTCACGCGCCCCGACCGCTTCCTGCGCCAGCCGGCCGAGGCCGGGAATGGAAAACACGCTTTCGATGACGACGCTGCCGCCGAGCATCGCCGCCGACTGCAGGCCAAGCATGGTGACCAGCGGCAACAGCGCATTGCGCGCGACGTGCCTCAGCACGATGCGGCGGCGGCCGATGCCCCGGGCCCGCGCGGCAAGGGTAAAATCCATGCGCCAGACCTCGGCCATGCCGGCACGCATCATCCTGAGATAGAGCGCGAGATAAATGATGCCGAGGCTCGTCACCGGCAGCACGAGGTGCCAGGCGATATCAAGCGCGCGCGAAAAACCGGTTTTGTCAGAGGCAATCGTCTCGATGCCGGAGAGCGGCAGCCAGCGCAGTTGCACCGAAAAGACAATCGTCAGCACCAGTGCGAGCCAGAAGCCAGGCACGGCATAAAGCGCCAGCGAACCGATCGAAAGAAAGCGGTCGCGAAAGCTGCCCGGCCGCGAGCCCGCGACGATGCCGAGCGCCGTGCCAAGGAAGAACGACAGCGCTGTGGCGCTGCCCATCAGCAACAGCGTGTTCGGCAACCGCTCCAGCACGACTGACAGGACCGGCCGCGACAGGGCAACAGAGTGGCCGAGATCGAGATGCAGCAGCGACCAGAGATAGGCGGCAAGCCGCGTGGCCGGCGAAGCATCGAGCCCCCAGCTCTGCCGCAGCGCCTCGATCATGCCGGCGTCGCCGCCGACCGAAGCGATATAGGCGTCGACGGCATCGCCGGGCGCTGCCTCCAGCAGCAGGAACGAGCCGACGACAACGATCAGCAGCACCGGAATGCTGCCAATTAGCCGGCGCCGGAGAAGGCGAAACGCGCGGTTCATCGCGGCACCGCCGATGCCCCAACTTTGAAACGACCACGCAGGGCGGCGCTTGATGGCGCCCCCCTCTGGCCCGCCGGCCATCTCCCCCTCAGGGGGGGATAATAGCTCTCGTCCAACCTACCCCTAATCTTCAACGTTGAAAGAACGCACGCTGACACCCGCGACAGCTGATCTCCCCCCTTGAGGGGGAGATGGCCGGCAGGCCAGAGGGGGGTCATTCTAGGCACTGCAATTTCCAGGGGCATGCTTACGAACAGATCATCATCCCAACTGGAAAGATGATGTCACGTTTCGACATAGGTGTCCGCCCAGTTCGAAACCGCCCAGCGCGGGTTGTTCGCGACGTTCTTCACGCTGTCGCGGGCAACGGTGATGAAGCCCCATTCGGCGACGTTGATCAGCGGCAGGTCCTCGACCACCATCTTCTGGAACTCGTCGTAGAGATCGGTGCGAGCCTTGTCGTCCAGCGTCTCCGCCGCCTTGGCGATCAGCGCGTCCAGTTCCGCGTTCTTGTAGCCGCCCTGGTTTGAGAAGGGCACGCCATCGGGGATGCCCGATTGCACCAGTATGGTCGTCGAGATCGCCGGGTCGCCACGGAACACCGGCGGCGCGATGGCAAGGTCGAAGGCGTGGTCGGTGTAAACCGCCTTCTGGTGCGCGGCGGAATCGTTGTTGACCAGCTCGGCATCGATACCGACGGCGGCGAGCGCCTGGCGCAGATAGTCGCCAAACTGCTTGGTCTCGCTGAAATAAGGCGCGGGCAAAAGCTTCAGGCTGAAGCGGTTGCCGTTGTCGCCCTTGGGATAACCAGCCTCGTCCAGCAGCGCATTGGCCTTGGCGACATCGAAGGCGTAAGTCGGCACGTCAGTTGAATAGAACTGCTTGTCGTTGACCGGCACCGGCCCGGTCGAGGGCGTGGCATGGCCGAGGAAAATCGTCTTGACGACAAAATCCTTGTCGATGGCGTGCGCGATCGCCTGGCGCACCTTGAGGTCGGCGAGTTCCTTGCGGCGATGGTTGATCTCGACGACGAGCTGATAGGTCAGCGCCTCATAGCCCTCGCCGATGACCCTGATGCCCGGCACCTTGGAGATGCGCTCGAGGTCGGCCAAGGGCACCGCCGAAAACGCAGCGAGCTGGATCTCTTCCGCCTCCAGCGCACCGGCCGCAGCCGCACGGTCGGGCAGCACACGATAGATGATCTCGTCGAGCTGCGGCTCGCCTTCGCGCCAGTATTTGTCGTTGCGCTCAAGCCGGTAATATTCGCCCGCCTTATGCTCGGCAAACTTGAACGGCCCGGTGCCGATCGGCGCATTGTTGGCCGGATTGGCGGCAATGTCGGTGCCTTCATAGACATGCTTGGGCACGACCGACGTCAGCGCCGGCAGCGCGTTCTTGATCAGCTGCAGCGGCGTCGGCGTGGAGAATTTGAAGACGGCGGTGTGCGCGTCGGGCGTCTCCACCGCTTCGAGGTTCTTGAAGACGACGCGGCCGAGATTTTGCAGCGGCTTCCAGATGCTGAGCGCCGAAAACGCCACGTCGGCCGAGGTGAACGGCTTGCCGTCATGCCAGGTCACGCCCTCGCGCAGCTTGAAGGTCACCGACAGCCCGTCAGCGGAGCCTTCCCAGCTTGTCGCAAGGCGCGGGGCGAGCCCGCCCTCGCCGTCGAAGGAAGCTTCGGCCAGCGGCTCGATCACCTTGCTCGAAACGAAGAACACGCCGTTGGAGGCAACGATCGCCGGGTTGAGATTGCGCGGCTCGGAATCGGCGGCAACGACCAGGCGCCCGCCCTTCCTGGCCTGCGTCCAGCCAATCGACGGCAGCGCGGTCGAAGCCAGCAGCAATGCCGACCCAGCCAGTACCTTGCGCCTGGAAATTTTGAAATCAGCCATGACAGCCCCCTGAACCTTCGGCGCAGCGACATCGCCGGCCCGTCAATTGATGGCCGGGATTATGATCCGGGAAAGCCGTTTTGCGAGAGACGAAATTGGCGTTTTCGGCCTCTGGCCCAAAACATTGTGCTCTTTGAGCGACGATCGGCTCTCAAACACCCACCTACGCGTCGGCCCGGAAACCGTTTTCAGGTTTCCGGGCCGAGACTTTGAGCCGTCAGTCGAAGATTCGGGGCAGCCGTCAGGCGGCCTTCTTCTTGGCCAGGCGGGCGCGGATGCTTTCGACATCGGCGCGCGGCGTCGCCGCAAACAGCGTCTTGGTGTAGCTGTGCTTGGGGTCGGTAAAGACCTCATCGCGGGTGCCATATTCGACCGCCTCGCCGAAATACATCACCATCACCTCGTCGGCGATGTAGCGCACCACCGACAAGTCGTGGCTGATGAAGACGTAGGTCAGCTGGAACTCGTCCTGCAAGTCGGCCAGAAGGTTGAGCACCTGGGCCTGCACCGACAAATCGAGCGCCGAGACAGGCTCGTCCAGCACCAGCAGCTTCGGGTTCAGCATCAGCGAGCGCGCGATGGCGATGCGCTGGCGCTGGCCGCCCGAAAACATGTGCGGGTAGCGATTGTAGTGCTTCTCTTCGAGGCCAACCTTCTTCAGCAGCTTCATCGCCCTGTCGCGTCGTTCGTCGGCGGGCGTGTCGGTGTTGATGACCAGCGGCTCGGTCAGGATGTCGCCGATCTTCTGGCGCGGATTGAGCGAGCCATAGGGGTTCTGGAACACGATCTGCACCTTGCGGCGCATCTCCGGCGTCAGATCGCCCTTGGCGATGTCGACCTTCTTGCCTTCGATCAGCAGGTCGCCCGAGGTTGCCGGGTCGATCAGGGTCAGGATGCGGCCGAGCGTGGACTTGCCACAGCCGCTTTCGCCGACGATGGCAAGGGTCTTGCCCTTTTCGACGGTGAAGCTCACGCCTTTGACGGCGTGCACGGTCTTGGCCTTCTTCAGAAAGCTGCCGGGCACGTGGTAGTCGCGCACGATGTTGCGCGCTTCGAGAATGACGCTCATCGTGCGGCCCCTTCCAGGTTCTCGTCGTCGACGAAGAGTTCCGAGATCGTCGGCAGGCGGTCGCCCGTCGCATTGTCCGGCAGTGCCGCCAGCAGCGCGCGCGTGTAGTTGCTCTTCGGGTTTTCGAACAGCGTCAGCACGTCGGCTTCTTCCATCTTTCGGCCCTTGTACTGCACGACGACGCGGTCGGCGGTCTCGGCCACGACACCCATATTGTGGGTGATCATGATCAGGCCCATGCCGTGGTCGGCCTGCAGCTTCATCAGCAGGTCGAGGATCTGCTTCTGGATCGTCACGTCGAGTGCTGTGGTCGGCTCGTCGGCGATGAGCAGCTTGGGATTGCAGGCAATCGCGATGGCGATCATCACGCGCTGGCACTGGCCGCCCGACATCTGGTGCGGATAGGAGCCAAGGCGATCGGCCGGGTCGGGAATGCCGACAGATTCAAACAGTTCGATCGCGCGCTTGCGGCGGGCGGCCTTGTCGAGCCCCAAATGGACACGCAGGACTTCCTCGATCTGGAAGCCGACGGTGAAGCACGGGTTCAGGCTCGCCACCGGCTCCTGGAAGATCATGGCAATGTCCTTGCCGATGATCTTGCGCCGTTCGTTGGCGGGCATGGAAAGCAGGTCGCGGCCGTTGAAGGTCAGCTTGTCGGCGGTGACCTTGGCTGTCCAAGGCAACAGCCCCATGGCGGCCAGCATCGACACCGACTTGCCCGAGCCAGACTCGCCGACGATAGCGAGAACCTCGCGCTCATGGACCTTCATCGACACGCCGTTAACCGCCCGGAAGGGGCCGGAGGCCGTCTCAAATTCGACGACCAGGTTTTCGATTTCGAGAAGCGCCATGTCAGGACCTCTTCAGCTTGGGATCGAGCGCATCGCGCAGGCCATCGCCCATCAGGTTGATCGCCAGCACGGTGATAAGGATCGCCACGCCGGGGAGCGTCACCACCCACCACTTGCTCTGGATGAACTCGCGTGCCTCGGCGAGCATGGTGCCCCATTCCGGCGTTGGCGGCTGCGCGCCCATGCCCAGGAAGCCCAGTGCCGCCGCATCGAGAATGGCGCTCGAAAACGACAGCGTTGCCTGGACGATCAGCGGCGCCATGCAGTTCGGCAGGATCGTCTTGAACATCAGGCGGGCATGGCTCGCCCCTGCGACCTTGGCGGCGACGACGTAGTCGCGGGTCTTTTCGCTCATTACGGCGGCGCGCGCCAGGCGCACGAAATGCGGTTGGTACACCAGCGAAATGGCGATCATCGCGTTGACCAGGCCCGGCCCGAGGATGGCAACCAGCACAAGTGCCAGCAGCAGCGACGGGAATGCGAGGATGATGTCCATCACGCGCATGATGACGGTGTCGACCCAGCCGCGGTAGTAGCCGGCGATGACGCCGAAGGTGACCCCGACGGCGAGCGACAGCGTCGTCACGATGACGCCGACAAACAGCGAGAACTGGGTGCCGTAGATCAGGCGCGAAAGCATGTCGCGGCCGACGGCGTCGGTGCCAAGCAGGAAGTCGGTGCGCCCGCCCTCCTGCCAGAACGGCGGAACCAGAACCGCGTCGCGGTATTGCTGGGTCGGATCATGCGGCGCGATCAACGGTGCGAAGATCGCCAGCATAACCAGAAAAATGAAGAACACGAGGCCGATGACGGCGCCACGGTTTTCGGAGAAATAGTACCAGAATTCAGCCAATCGCGCCCGGCGGGACGGATCGGTCGAAATGGCGCTTGTTGCAGCAGCTTGAGACATGACGTCCTCCTAGTGCCGGATGCGCGGATTGATGAGACCGTAGAGCAGGTCCACGGCGAGGTTCACCAGCATGATCACGGCAGCGATCATTAGCAGGCCACCTTGGATGACGGCATAGTCGCGGCGCGACACGGAATCGACCATCCACTTGCCGATGCCCGGCCAGGAGAAGATCGTCTCGGTCAGGATCGCGCCGGCCAGCATCACACCGACCTGCAGGCCGACTGTGGTGACGACCGGGATCATGGCGTTGCGCAGCGCATGGATGCCGACGACGCGGAAGGTCGAAAGGCCCTTGGCACGCGCCGTGCGGACATAATCCTCCGACAGCACTTCGAGCATCGCCGAGCGCGTCTGGCGTGCGATGACGGCGAGCGGGATGGTGCCCAAAACGATGGTCGGCAGGATCAGGTGGCTGACGGCCGACTTGAACGCGCCGGCTTGGCCGGACAGCAGCGAGTCGATCAGCATGAAGCCGGTGACGGAGGGGAAATAATACATCAGCGAGATGCGGCCGGAGACGGGCGTCCACCCGAGCACGCCGGATATCAGCATGATCAGCAACAGGCCCCACCAGAAGATCGGCATGGAGAAGCCGACGAGTGCCGTTCCCATCATCGCCTGGTCGGCAAAGGAGCCGCGCTTGATCGCGGCGATAATGCCGGCGGGGATGCCTAGCAGGAGGGCGAAGATGATGGCGCAGAGCGAAAGTTCGACGGTCGCCGGGAACAGTTCGAAGAACTGGTCGACAACCGGCCTCTTGGTGACGATCGACGTGCCGAAGTCGCCACGGACAACGCCCCAGAGATAGTCGAGGTACTGGATGACGATGGGTCGGTCGAAGCCGAGCTGGGCGGAGATTTCCGCGTGCCGCTCTGGCGACATGACGCGTTCGCCTGACAAAAGGGCGACAGGATCGCCGGGCAGAAGTCGGATGAACGAGAATGCAATGATGGAAACCCCGATGAATGTCGGGATGAGGACGGCGAGCCGCCCCAACAGGAACCGGAGCATGTCGAACCTTTAAGTGAATGTTCCGAGAAAAGGTAAGGGTAGCACAAAATGTGCATTGGGGCGCTTGTGATCCAAGCGCCCCAACCCAAGGCTGGCCTGTTTAGGCAACCTTACTCGGTGATGTCAACACCGTCGAATGCGAAGTCGCCGAGCGGGCTCTGGACGAAGCCTTCAACGCCCTTGCGCATCGGGACGATCGACAGCGAGTGGTCGATGGTCGCCCAGGGAGCTTCCTTCTTGAACACAACCTGCGCCTGCTCGTAGAGCTTGGTGCGCTCGGCCAGGTCGGTCGTCTCCTTGGCCTTCTTCACCAGATCGTCGAACTCCTTGTTGCACCACTGCGCGCGGTTGTTGCCGCCCACGGCCGTGCAGCCAAGCAGGGTGTCGAGGAAGTTGTCCGGATCGCCATTGTCGCCGGTCCAGCCGAGCATGACAGCGCCGTCACGATCCTTGGCCTTCGACTTGTCGAGGTACTCAGCCCACTCGTACGAGACGATCTCGGCCGTGACGCCAACCTTGGCGAAATCGGACTGGATCAGCTCGGCCGCGCGGCGGGCGTTGAGCATGTAGGGACGCGAAACCGGCATCGCCCACAGCTTCATCTTGAGGTCCTTGACGCCAGCGGCTTCAAGCGCCTTCTTCGATGCTTCCGGATCGTACTTATCGTCTTCGATCGACTTGTTGTACGACCACATCGTCGGCGGGATCGGGTTGGTTGCAGGGGTTGCTGCACCCTGGAACACGGCGTCGACGATGGCCTGCTTGTTGATGGCCTGGTTCAGCGCCTTGCGCACTTCAGCCTTGTCGAACGGAGCCTGGGTGGTGTTGTAGGCCATGTAAGCGACGTTCAGGCCTTCCTGCTCCATCACCTTCAGGTTCGGATCGGTCTTCATCGCAGCGACGTCGGCAGCGTTCGGGAACGGCATCAGGTGGCATTCGCCGGCCTTCAGCTTCTGGTAGCGAACCGATGCGTCAGGGGTGATCGCGAAGACCAGGTCGTCGATCTTCTGCTTGCCGCCCCAGTAATCCGGGTTGGCCTTGTAGCGGATGATGGCGTCCTGCTGGTAGGCAACGAAGCTGAACGGACCGGTGCCGAGCGGCATCTGGTTGAGCTGGTTCATCTTGCCGTCAGCCTGCAGCTTGTCGGCATATTCCTTCGACATGATCGATGCGAAAGGCATCGCGATGTTGGCCAGGAACGGAGCTTCCTTGCGGGTCAAGGTGAACTTGACGGTCAGGTCGTCGACCTTTTCGACCGACTTGATGACTTCCGGGAAGCCCATGCCTGCCGAATATTCCCACGAAGCGCCTGCAACGTACTTGTTCCAGGGATTGTCGGCCTTGAGCTGGCGCTCATAGGAGAAGACCACGTCGTCGGCATTGAAGTCGCGGCTCGGCGTGAAGAACTCGGTGGTCTGGTACTTGACGCCCGGACGCAGCTTGAAGGTGTATTCAAGGCCGTCGTCGGAAATCGTGTAGCTCTCGGCCAGGCCCGGCTCGGTCTCGGTGGTGCCCTTCTTGAACTCGAGCAGACGGTTGTAGACGGTGTGCGCAGACGCGTCGAAGGTCGTGCCGGCGGTGTAGAGGCCCGGATCGAAGCCTTCGGGCGAACCTTCCGAGCAGTAGACGAACGTCTTCGCGCTCGCCGCACCGCTCAGGACGGTTGCAGCCAGCAACGCGGCCGCAAAGGTCGTTTTTTTGATCATTGAACACTCCCTATGATTTTGCCCAAGCCCATCCCAGTTCAGGCTCGCAGGCGCGCATATAAGCACCGTTTATTGAGCATTGGAACTCCCCGTCTACCTGCCCTTTGGTAAGCAGAATAATTTACCCACAGATGACTTCAAAATAGTCGAAATTGGCCAGTTGCATTGCGCGCGCCGGAATTTGCACTTCACGTTAGATTCGACTGCGGAAAGTTTTATCTACGCAACGATGGGCAATTCGGGCTGCCCGGATCTGTGCTGCGCGATGTAACTGCGAATCCCGAAATTCGTTCTCCAAGGTGACGTTGGGTGATACTTGCCGTGCACGTCAGCTAGCAATACAAACAACTACAACATGCCCCGACGCGGCACTGTTCTTATGGCGCTGCGACGTTGACGAGGGCGAAAGCCGGCGGACCACCACAGCCGGAAACAAGAACATCGAGGGAGGTTGCATTGGCTAAATCCACCGGCAAAGCAGGCACGGCGCAGACCGCCACCAACAAGGCGGCGACCCAGCCAGCCGACAAGGCAAAATCCGAAACCAAGCTCGCCGTGAAGGCAGAGGCAGCGCCCGCCAAGACGGCAAAGCCGAAGACCGCACCGGCCAAGGCAGCACCAGCACTCAAGCCGACGGTAACAGCAGATGCCGCAAAGCCGGCAGCCAATACACCCGCCAAGAAATCACCCGCCAACAAGATTGAAGCAAAGCCTGCAGCCAAGGCTGCTGCTGTGAAAGTCGAAGCTGCAAAGCCAGCGGTCAAAGCCGCCCCGAAGCCGGCAGCAATCAAGGCCGCTCCCAAGCCTGCCGCAGCCAAGGTCGAAGCTGCCAAGCCCTCCACGGCAAGGGCCGAACCATCCAAGCCAGCTCCAGCCAAGGCCGCAACAGCCAAGGCAAAGCCAGCCGCGGCAAAAACCAATGGCGTGGCCCCCGCAGCAGTAGTTAAGGCCGAAGCCGCCAAGCCGGCAGCTGCCAAGCCCGCAGCCGCCAAGGCTGCTCCTGCCAAGACCAATTCAGCTGCTGCGCCCGCAAAAGCCGCGCCCGCTGCCAAAGCCGCCCCCGCTGCCAAGGCCGTGGCTGTCAAGGCCGACGCCAGGCCGTGGCTGAAGAGCTATCCCGCCAACATGCCGGCCGAGATCGCGCCGCTCGCCCACAACTCCATCGGCGACCTTCTGTCTGCCGCCTGCCACCAATATGCCGGCCGCCCGGCCTTTTCGTGCATGGGCAAGTCGCTGAGCTATGGCGAGCTCGACCGCATGTCGACGGCCTTTGCCGCATGGCTGCAGTCAAAAGGCCTGGCCAAGGGCGCGCGCGTGGCGATCATGATGCCCAACGTGCTGCAATATCCGGTCGCGATGATGGCGATCTTGCGCGCCGGCTACACGGTGGTGAACGTCAACCCGCTCTACACGCCGCGCGAACTCGAGCATCAGCTCAAGGATTCCGGCGCCGAAGCCATCGTCATCCTCGAAAACTTCGCCACCACGCTCCAAGCGGTCGTTGCCAAGACCCAGGTCAAGCATGTGGTCGTCGCCTCGATGGGCGAGATGCTCGGGCTCAAGGGCCTGCTGGTCAATCTTGTCGTGCGCCGCGTCAAGAAGCTGGTGCCGGCCTGGTCGCTGCCCGGCCACATCAAGTTCCAGGCGGCGCTGAACGAAGGTGCGGCCAAGACCTTCAAGCCGGTCGCCGTCAAGGCCGACGACATCGCCTTCCTGCAGTATACAGGCGGCACCACCGGCATCTCCAAGGGCGCGATGCTGATCCACTCCAACGTGCTGGCCAATGTCGCCCAGCTCGCATTGTGGGTGGAGGACGCCTACACCGTGCGGCCCAAGCCGCCGCATCTGACCTTCATCTGCGCGCTGCCGCTCTATCATATCTTCGCGCTGACGGTGAACGCGCTGATGGGCATGCAGCAGGGCGGGCTCAACGTCCTGATCCCCAACCCGCGCGACATCCCTGGCTTCGTCAAGGAGCTGAAGAAGTTCAAGTTCAACATGTTCCCCGGCCTCAACACGCTGTTCAACGCGCTGACCAACAACGAGGAATTCCGCAAGCTCGACTTCAGCGGGCTGATGCTCAGCCTCGGCGGCGGCATGGCGGTGCAAAGGCCGGTGGCCGAACGCTGGAAGAAGGCGACAGGCAACCACATCACCGAGGGTTACGGCCTGTCGGAGACGTCGCCGGTGGCAACCGCCAACAAAGCCAGCTCGCCCGATTTCACCGGCACCATCGGCCTGCCCCTGCCCTCGACCTACATCGCCATCCGCGACGAGGATGACAACGACCTGCCGCTCGGCGAGGTCGGCGAGATCTGCATCAAGGGCCCGCAGGTCATGGCCGGCTACTGGAACCGCCCCGACGAAACCGCCAAGGTCATGACCGCTGACGGCTACTTCAAGTCGGGCGACATGGGCTTCATGGACGAGCGCGGCTTCACCAAGATCGTCGACCGCAAGAAGGACATGATCCTGGTCTCGGGCTTCAACGTCTATCCCAACGAACTCGAAGACGTCGTCGCCCAGCATCCCGGCGTGCTCGAGGTCGCTGCCATCGGCGTACCCGACGAGCATTCGGGCGAAGTGCCAAAACTGTTCGTCGTGCGCAAGGACCCCAACCTCACCGTCGAGATGCTGATCGCCTACTGCCGTGAAAACCTCACCGGCTACAAGCGTCCCAAACATATCGAGTTCCGCACCGAGCTGCCGAAGACCAATGTCGGCAAGATCTTGCGGCGCGAGCTGAGGGGCTAAGGCTCCGCTCTATCGCGATGAAAAACAGCCACCGTGGAGAGCTTCTCCACGGTGGCTTTTTTTGCAGCAGGCATTTGCCGGCACGGCAAACCGCTATTCAGTTGGGCAATGCCCTTCTTTCAGCCTGCCTTCTGCACCGCCGGCGGTGTCCAGGAACCGTCCATGACAGGCGTTTTCGGCCAGTAGGCGCGCACATAGAGTGAAAAGTCGCCCTTCGGCGCTGGCAGCCAATTGGCGCGTGCGACCGGATCGGTCGGCTCTTCGGCCTGCACCGTGATCGTCAGCGAACCATCGGCGGAAAGCTTGAGATCCTTGTTCTTGGTGCCGACCGAGAAGCGGTTTATCGGGTTAGCGACGAAGAAATGGTGCTCGTTGTAGATCGAAAGGGACCAGAACCCGTTCACGGGCGGCGTCCCGTCCTTGGCAAACGTCACGGTATAGCGGTTGTTGCTATTCAGCCGTTCGCCCGAGGCATCGAGGTCCTGGTAGAAATACTTCGTCTCGTCGGGCGAGTTGACCAGGATGTTCGATTTCGCAACCGCCGTCCGCGTAAAATAGTCTGTTCCGAACGCGGACTCGTTTGAGATCGTGCTCCAGTGGTGCGGCAGTTGCTGGCCGTAATTGCGGAACTGGAACAGCGGATTGACGAGCTTGTCTTCGGCGTCCTTGGCGGCATCGACCATGGCCTGCTTGATTTTCGGATCGTTCTTGGCGGCGGCGAGTACAGCCAGCAACTGCGCATAGCGCGCTTCTTCGCCGGGCAGCGGCGGCGCGTCGGCGAGCACCACGGGCAGCTCATCAAAAAACTTCTCGGGGAACACCCATCGCGTTTCCTCTTCGCCGTGAGGGGCGCCTGGAACTTTCGGCAGCTCGCTCCACTTGATGCTCTTCAACCGCCCGTCATAATCCGCGAGCGGATACATCACGATGCCGGTCAGCGCGTCCTGAATCGCGCGCTTGTCTTCCGGCGTGTCATTTTGGGCGATACGTGGCGCAACAAGGCCGGTCTTGCTCGACGACCGGAAGACGCGCGTTATTCCCTTCGGCACGTCACCATCCCAGTCGGGTCCGACCAGGAGGTAGAAGCCGGGAGTGCTGCCATGCATCTTGCCGAGTTGCGCGAAGCTATCCGTGCGCAGATCGACAATCTGGTAGACCCAGAAACGGTCGCCGAAATCCGGCACCTGGATGACGACAGGGGAAACATCAAGCGCTAGCAGTCCAAGACCGTAGACCACGTCCTGGTTCGGGCACGCCACATTGCGCTCTTCCGGATCGACGTAATCGGTGAGCATGGTCAACGCGTTGAGCGGCGATTCGAGCAACGGGCCGACGTATCTGTGTTCCTTCATCTTCGCGAAAGCGAGCCGACGGTTGTACATATTGACCAGCGGCCACGCCCAGAAGAAGGCGTCGCGCGCGACATGGGCGGCATAGGCCTCGGTGATCTTGACGCTTGCGTCCGGTCCCGACGGCAAAGCGCGCGCCCAATCCGGCGAGGGCGGTAGCGGCTGGGGGTTCAGTTCCGAGGCCTGCGCTGAAGCGACGGCCGCGCCGCTGGCGCCGAAGGCCGTGGCCGCTGTGAGCGTAGCGGCGCCGAGCAACAAGTCACGGCGGTCGAGTTTGGCATTGCTGATCATGACTGTTCCTGTCTCATGCCTAAGCGGTTCCTGGGATTGTCTTGAGGGCACGCCACACCGTACCGAACATCAGCAGCGCGCCCGCGAAGTAGAGTGCTATGAAAAACGCCTGGCCGAGCAGCCAGGCGTTCTTTCCCACCGCGATGGGCGAGTAGTAGTAGCCGGGCCAGATCGCGTCGAAGACGAAATAGCCGGGATAGCCGACAGCGAAGACGCCGAGGAGCCCGATCACGCAGAGCCAGAGCGCGCCCGAGCCTTTTTCGTCGACCGCCGCTCCTGAGCGGGCGGCGACCATGGAGGTCAGCCCCAGCGCCACCATGCCAAGCCCGCCGCCCTGCACGGCGGCGACCGACAGCGTCCAGGGGCAGGCCCACCAGAGCGTGATGTTTTGCATGAACAGCCCGCCGGTCGGCCAGCGTGCGCCGACACAATAATGGGCGATCATTCCAAAGGTCAGGAACACGCCAAAAATGAAGAGGCCGAGGCCCCATTTCGCGAAACGGGCACCTATGGTCATGGCAACCTCCCAGGCTACTGTGCCGCGACCTTCTCCACGTCAGGCAGGGTCCAAATCTTCTTTTCGAAGAATTCCGGCTTCGGTCCGTAGAGCCGGAACATGAACTCGAACTTTCGCTTGGGATCGGTGGGTACCCAGTTCGTTTCCTGGCCCTTAGGCGCCTTGGGGCCGATGTAGATGTCGACCGAACCGTCCGGGTTCTTCTTCAGCTCCTGGGCATTCGAAGCGCGGCTGGCGCGGTCGACACCTTTGATCAGCGCATGCGTCTCCCGGTCGTAGGCCGTGACAGACCAGTATTGATCGACCGGCACATTCGCTGGCACGTGAAGCTTGTAGGTCTTTGAGCCGTCATAGGCCTCGCCGTCCTTGTCCTTGATGTTGATGAGATAAAACTGGCCGGCCCCGAGCCGCTTTATGCCGATATATCCGTAGGTGTACGTGAGCCCGCGTGCGTCGACGGGATAGGCATCGGGGTCGGCGAAGCCTTTCGATACCGCGAGCGGGAGTTCCGGGTTGGTCGGAAAGGTCCAGTGCGTGCCTTCGAAGAAGGTCGGCTGGCCCGCATCATATTTTGCCTCAAGGTAAGCATGCGCTTCGCCGATACCCGCATTGAGAGACTGCTTCGTTGTCTCGTCGGGCGCGAAATTCTTGCCCTTCTCGATGCCCAGCGTCCGCAACGGGTCGATCATCGCACGGTCGCGGTCGAGCCAGGGCTCGTTCTGGATGATGCGATCGAGGTGAACGAAGAAGCTGTCGTCGTAACGGATCGTGGTATCGAACAGGATGTCCTTCACGTCAGTGAAGACGGTCTTAGGCGGGTTTGCCGCCTGCGAAAGCGGGTAGACCTTGACCTGCTTTGCATAAGCAATCGACTTGGCCACGTCCGCGTCGCCATGGCTCTTCATGTTCGAGCGGATCAGCACGTAGCTGCCATGGGTGTTCGGCTGCAGCGCGGCATATCCGTCCGGAATCGCCTTGGAATATCCCGGCGGCAATATCAGCAGCTTAATGCCTTTGCCCTTGTCGACCCCGAGAAGGCCAGCGTCTTCCATCGGCTCCTGCCAGATGTTGACGAAATTGGCATTGAGGGAGCCGTCGGCCGTGGCCGGCGGTATCTCGACGACGATCGGCCCGACCTCCTGCGTGTTGAAAAACGACATCAGGTAGAGTGTGTCGGGATTGGGCGTCAGCGTCTGGTTCTTCCAGTCGAGCGGCTTCCCCCAATAGATGACCTCGTTCACCTTGCCGGGCGTCTTGGTCAGCATCTCCTGCAGCATGATGTCGTAGTTGACGGCAGGCATGCCCCAGTTCGCCGCCTCGACGGCGCGCCGCTCGATGGCCCGCTTCTGCAGTTCGACAGGGGAAAAGTCTTGCGCGTGCAACAGGCCGGTAGCCATAGCCAGAGCTGCCGTGGCCATGATCAATCGCCTCATCGCATCCTCCTGGTGGTGGTTGCGAGATCATGGCGGGAAGGTTCGGCCGGAGCAAGCCTGTATTCGTTGCGGAGCGGTGACCCTCTCGCGAGATAGAAGCCGTGTACTGCCCTATTTGCAGTGCAACGTCGGCTCGGGTCGACGATTAGCTGTAAGCCCCCATGCCTTCGTCATCCTCGGGCGGAGCAGGAGCGAAGCGACGCGCGGGGGTCGCGCAGCGACGGGATCCATGCCGTGAAGTGGCAACTACTGCTGCGGTCCAGAACCCGCGAGCAGCTACGCTAGCTGTCACCATGTGTCAGCAACCATCGTGGATAGCCACGCCGGTTTTTCCACGCCCTGAAAACCTGCCGTATCATTCTCCTCGCGATCTTCCACGGGACCCCGGTGCGCACCGGGCTCGGGGGGAAGCGCCGGTGCCGGGCTGGTGTGAGGTCGGTTCTCCTGCTGGGTGATGAGCCCCCAAGCCCGGGCCTTGCGGCGGCTGGCGGTGAAAGCCGAGGCGACTGAGCGGGGCAAGAACACCGAGCGGGGCGCGAACGTCGCGCCATACAATTACTATCGGAAGGCACGGCCTCGCGCCCCGCTTCCCGAACTTTTCATGAGCAATAGCCAGACCGGAAACGGGGCGTGGCGGTGAACAAGCTTGGCTCCTTCGCCCCGTTTACGGGGAGAAGGTGCCGGCAGGCGGATGAGGGGCGGTGCGAACTTGCATAATTTAGTGCTGCCCCTCACCCGGCCCTTCTGGCCACCCTCTCCCCGTAAACGGGGCGAGGGAAATTCCTACGCCCCGCCCACCTTTTCGCCGAAGGTCGAGAAAAACTGGCCGGCCAGCTTCTTCGAGGTCGAGGTGATCAGGCGGCTGCCGAGCTGGGCGATCTTGCCGCCGACATCGGCCTTGGCCTCGTATTTCAGGATCGTCGTGTCTGGCCCGTCCTCGGTCAGCGTAACGTCCGCCCCACCCTTGGCGAAACCGGCGATGCCGCCCTTGCCTTCGCCAACGATGGTATAGGAGTGCGGTGGGTTGAGGTTCTTCAGCGTTACCTCGCCGGTGAAGGTCGCCTTGATCGGACCGATCTTGAGCACCACCTTGGCGGCCATCTCGGTGGGCGAACTCATCTCCAGGCTCTCGCAGCCGGGAATGCTCTCTTTCAGGATTTCGGGATCGTTGAGCGCCTTCCACACCACGTCGATGGGGGCGGCGATCTTTTCTTCGCCTTCGATCACCAGGGCCATGCGCAATCCTCCCGAATGCCAATCCTTGAGGGGTAACGCAGCGCCCAGCGATTGTCCATCACACCAGCGGGGGTCAGCCCTTGTGGCCGATCGGGATGATCTCGGGTGCGTCAGATGCATAGGGCGCGCCCTGCCAGCTGCCGAGCCAGCGGTCGACGACAAGCCCGGCATCGGCCATCATCGCGGCGAGCGGAGCCTGTGCTGGAAAGGCAATGCGCGACTGGGCATGGATCTGCCGCCCGTCAGCCGGGATACGGTAGAAAGTGTCGTAGGTGACGATGCCGGTCGCCTCATCCTGGACGGCGTCGTTCCACGCCTCGACCGCGCCGAAGGTCGGGTGCTCGATCATGCGCTGCGAGTCAGCGGGGCCCCACTCCAGCCAGGCCTTCGCCGCCGGATTGCGGGTGTCGAAGATGAAGCGCCCGCCAGGTGCGAGATGGGCGGCGATAGTGTCGAGTGCCGCGCGCTGGTCCTCAGGTGTCAGGAACACCTGGAAGGCATGACCGGTCAAAAGCACGAGGTCGAATCTCTTGCCGAGACGCAGCGAACGGGCATCGCCCTCGACCCATTCGACATTGTCGCCGCCGGGGCGCTTGCGGGCGACATCGAGCATGGCGGCAGCCGGATCGGCGCCTGTGACTGCCCGACCGGACGACAGTGCCACCGTCAGCGCGCCGGTGCCGCAGCCGAGATCGAGCACGGTCTTCGCCTCGCCGGCGAATCGGAGGATGAAATCGACGTCGTCGCCACCCTCGTTTTCAAGATCGTAGAACTGCACAAGCTCGGGGTCGATATAGAGGCGGTCGTCGATCAAGGCACTGGCCCTCATGTCACTGGCGGCGTTTTCATAACATCGCCGCGGCGCAAGGACAGCCCAGATGTTTGGGCCAGCAGCGGCTTTCGAAGCCAGCGCGATCTCATGTCTCACGCGCCGCACCTTCGTCGCTCTTGCAGCGGTTTGGTCCTTGCCATAACGATGAAGGTCCGGATTTCGGGAGGAATTGATGGCCGGCCAAAAGACAACGAAGAAGCTCCGTTCGCAGGAGTGGTTCGACAATCCCGACAATCCCGGCATGACCGCGCTTTATCTCGAGCGCTACCTGAATTTCGGCCTGACGCGCGAGGAGCTGCAATCGGGCAAGCCGCTGATCGGCATCGCCCAGACCGGCTCGGACCTGTCGCCTTGCAACCGCCACCACATCGAACTGGCCAAGCGTGTGCGTGAAGGCATCATCGCAGCCGGTGGTGTGCCGTTCGAATTTCCCTGCCACCCGATCCAGGAAACCGGCAAGCGCCCCACCGCCTCGCTCGACCGCAACCTGGCATATCTCAGCCTCGTCGAGGTGCTCTACGGCTACCCGCTCGACGGCGTGGTGCTGACTATCGGCTGCGACAAGACCACGCCGGCACTCTTGATGGCGGCGGCCACCGTCAACATCCCGGCGATCGCCCTGTCGGTCGGGCCGATGCTCAATGGCTGGCACAAGGGCGAGCGCACCGGCTCGGGCACCATCGTGTGGAAGTCCCGCGAAAAGCTGTCGTCAGGCGAGATCGACTACGACCAGTTCATGGACATCGTTGCCTCTTCGGCGCCCTCGGTCGGTTATTGCAACACCATGGGCACGGCCACGACGATGAACAGCCTTGCCGAGGCGCTGGGCATGCAGTTGCCCGGCTCGGCGGCGATCCCCGCACCGTATCGCGAACGCGGCCAGATTTCCTACGAGACCGGCAAGCGCATCGTCGACATGGTGCGCGAGGATTTGAAGCCGTCCGACATCATGACGCGCGAAGCCTTCGAGAACGCCATCGTCGTCAATTCGGCGATCGGCGGATCGACCAACGCGCCGATCCATCTCAATGCGATTGCCCGCCATCTCGGCGTGCCGCTGGACAATGACGACTGGCAAAGGATCGGCCATCATGTGCCGCTGCTGGTCAACCTCCAGCCAGCCGGTGAATATCTCGGCGAGGATTTTCACCATGCCGGTGGCGTGCCGGCGGTCGTTGCCGAACTGATGAAGGCCGGCCTGCTGCCGCATCCAAATGCCGCCACCGTCAACGGCAAGACCATGGGCGAGAATTGCGGCGTGGCCGAAAACCACGATGAAAAGGTCATCCGCGCGGTCGCTGATCCCCTGAAGAAGGACGCCGGCTTCATCAACCTCAAGGGCAATCTGTTCGACAGCGCGATCATGAAGACCAGCGTGATCTCGAAGGAATTCCGCGATCGCTATCTGTCGAACCCGCGCGACCCCGAAGCCTTCGAGGGCACGGCCAAAGTGTTCGACGGGCCGGAGGACTATCACGCCCGCATCGACGACCCGGCCGAGAATATCGACGAGAACACAGTACTGTTCATGCGCGGTGCTGGCCCCGTCGGCTATCCCGGCGGCGCCGAGGTGGTCAACATGCAGCCGCCGGCCTATCTGCTCAAGCGCGGCATCCACGCGCTGCCTTGCATCGGCGACGGCCGCCAGTCGGGCACGTCCGGTTCGCCCTCGATCCTCAACGCCTCGCCAGAAGCTGCGGTTGGCGGCGGACTGGCGCTGCTGAAATCGGGGGACCGCGTGCGCATCGACCTGAAGAAAGGCACCGCCGACATTCTGGTCACCGACGACGAGATCACCCGTCGCCGCGCCGAACTGCAGAACAATGGCGGCTATCACTTCCCGGCGCATCAGACGCCGTGGCAGGAAATCCAGCGCTCGATGGTCGACCAGCTGTCGGAGGGCATGGTTCTGAAGCCGGCGGTGAAATACCAGCGCGTGGCGCAAACCAAGGGCATCCCGCGCGACAACCACTAGGGAATGCCGCGCGGGATTTTGGTTAGTTCAGCCTCGATATCTGCTGCTTGCTTTGACGGCCAATAGAATTGCCGTCGCAGATGGGTTGAGACCAAATCTCGGCCAGGATGGTGCGCCGATGGTTTTCGGCGCGTTCGCCGTAATGCTGAAAATGTTGCGCGGCAGTTGCCGTCCCAGCACCAAGGCCCAGAGCCACGGCAATCGCCGCAGCCCGTCGCGATGCTGAATGCCAACCCGACGCCGCCTTCAGCAAGCGGCGCCAGGCTGCCATCACGGCGATGACCAGCGCTCCAATGGCGCAGCACATCGGTGCATCTCCTCGCTCAGGCGTGCTTGCTGCAGCCGCAATCGGCCGGATGGTAGCGGCCTGTCGGCTCGACCATTCCGCCCTTGCCATACATGTCGTGCGGCCGCACCCAGCTTGTCAGGTTGGCAGGTGCGGCTTCGTTGCGGCCCTTGGGCATGACGTCGAGAATGCCGTAAGCGCCGAGATACATTTCGCCACCTCGACCGAAGTTCGCGTAGGTCAGAAATATCTGACCGTCTTGGTCCTTGTAGAAGACGCTGTTGCCCGAGAGGTCCTCGATCTCGAAGTCGAACGCCTCGAAGTTGTAGACCGCGCGTTTCGCCGCCAACTGCTCAGGCGTGTAGGAAACGTTGAAGTCGTAGTTGAAGTCGCTGCCGAATGAGGAGACG
This sequence comes from Aminobacter sp. 01T433, assembly GCF_056398585.1. Taxonomy (NCBI): domain Bacteria; kingdom Pseudomonadati; phylum Pseudomonadota; class Alphaproteobacteria; order Hyphomicrobiales; family Phyllobacteriaceae; genus Aminobacter; species Aminobacter sp. 01T433. The sequence continues at coordinate 482,255 of NZ_JBFTPR010000001.1, read as the reverse complement.
AAGTTCAAGCGCCAGCCCATGCGCCGCTTGAGGACCTCGATCTCGGCCAGTGGTGCGCGCGCCACCGCGACATAGGTGACGTCGTGGTTTTCGAGATGCACCAGCACGCCTTCGGCATTGTCGACCTCGAACGAGCAGCCGACACAATGGTGGACCTGGCCCGGGCCCATCATGAAATGCTTGATGAACAGCTGACTGCGCCCATCGAACAGATCGGCAAGCGACATCTTGCCCTTGGGGCCCTCGAAAAAATACGGCTTGTCGATCTTGATCCAGGGCAGCGACCGTCTCTCGGCGCTCAACTCGTCGCGCGCCCTGGTCATTGCCTTTTCCTTGGCCAGCAGCGCACGGCGCGCCACCACCCACTCATCTCGCGTCACGATTTCATGCTGCATCACGCTCTCCATCGTTTGGACACAGGTGTCCCGCCGGCCGCAGGGTTGCGCCCGGTATGCTTGAAGCTCGTACTTTGCTGCTAGAGATAGGCCGTCTGGGTCGGAGGCCGGTCCCAGGCATCGTTCTTGCCGTCCTCGTAGATGATTGGCACTTCGGCGAGCGCTTCTGGCGCAACATCGTCGAGGCAGGCGACATTGATGGCGATGAAATCACCGCCCATCGGCTCGAAGCTTGCGGTGGCGAAGGGATGGACACCGCAACGGCTGCAGAAGGTGTGGCGGATGGCCCGTTCGCCGAAGCGGTATTCGGTCAGCATCTCGGCGCCCTCCGTCACGCGAAAGCCCGACGGACGGGCAAAGGCCTTCCAAATCCGCGTCTTGGCGCACCACGAACAGTTGCAGCGGAAGCTCGACGTCCACCAGACGCCGTCAAGCTCAGGCTTGGAGCGCTGGCCCGCCGGCGCGAGGTCAAGCTGGCATTCGAAATGCACAGCCCCGCAATGGCAGCTGCCGCGATAGGTCTTCAACATCGTCCATCTCCAAGGCATGGCGCATCGTCCCAAAAATCGGCGGCGATCTTCGGTAAGTGCTGGTTTCAATGTTCAAGTCAGCTAGCGCGCATGGCGCGCAAAGGTTCAGATCACCGGACGGCCAGCGAGCGCGTCGGCCAGACGATCGAGGCATTGGCCCCAGCCACCCAGATGGGAGTCGCGGGTTTCGACGTCGAGGAACGGCTCCTGGCGGAAGGTCAGCCGCGTGCCGTCGCCCTCGGCCTTCAGCGTTATCGTCACCAGGGTCTGCCAGTCCGGATCGTGATCCCAGGCGAAGGTGAAGACGATCCTCTCGTTTTCGACGATCTCGCGGAAGGTGCCGGACATGCCGTTGTCGCTGTCGCCGTGGATCAGCAGGTGGTAGCTGCCGCCCTTGCGGAACTCATGCGTCTCGCAGCTCGACGTGAAGCCCTTCGGGCCCCACCAGCGGCAGAGATGCTCGGGGCTCGACCACATGCGAAAGACGAGTGCCGGCGGCGCATCGAAGACGCGCGAGAATTCGAGGACAAGCGACTGGGCGGCGACGGTGTCAGTTCTTGCGGTCATCGGGTCCTCCGTTGGGTTGAGCGGTCTGCAATTCCTTGAGGTAGTCGGCCATTCGGTCGAAGCTCGCATCCCAGAAGCGACGGTAATGCTCGACCCAGTTGGCAATGTCCTTGAGCGGGCCTGCCTCCAGCCGGCACGGCCGCCACTGCGCCTCGCGACCCCGGCTGATGAGCCCTGCGCGCTCCAGCACCTTCAGGTGGCGCGAGATCGCCGGCAAGCTCATGGCGAAAGGTTCAGCGAGTTCGTTGACGGTTGCCTCGCCAAGCGCCAGGCGGGCGAGAATGGCGCGCCGCGTCGGATCGGCGAGCGAGGAGAAGGTGGCGCTGAGGCGATCGTCGGTCATTTATTTAGCAATCATGTTAATTAACATATCGGTTAATTACTGCCAATAAGGTTTACTGTCAAGCGCGGCCTTCTGAATGCCCAAGCGCGCCTCGTGGAATAGACGTCGGCCCCGCGCGTTCTCCCGCCATCACGCAGGAGAAAACGATGTTTCCATTTTCGTCGAAGCCGCCCTCGATCCGCTTTTTGTGCCGACCGGAAGATGACGGCGTCATCCCGCCGCCCGTACCGGCCAAGACCTTCCTGCCCGACTGGTTCCGCAAGCTGCCCGCGGTCGACCCATCCAAGCTTTCGACAGGAGACAGTGGCCTCACCATCAAGCGCTGCATGCCGTTTCTCGATGCCATGACGGCAGGCTGGATCATCAGGCTCGCAGCCACTGTGCGCATGGAAATCTCTGACGGTGGCAAGACGGTAGATACCGCCTGGGATTTCGACCGCACGCTGATCTCCAATCACGGCGCGCACCAGGTTGCAGGAAATCCGCGCCAGCCGGCGCCGCCGTGCAAGTTCCACAACTACTGGAGCGTACGCACGCCGCCCGGCTGGAGCTGCCTGTTCGTGCAGCCGCTGAACCGGCCAAACGGCATCTTCGAACTGGTCTCGGGCGTGGTCGATACCGACACCTATACGGCTGAAATCCACTTTCCGTTCTTTGCGACAGGCGCCGACGGCTTGCACATCATCGAAAAAGGCGCGCCGTTGGTGCAGGTCATTCCTTTCGAACGCAAGGCGCTTGAACTGACCGCCGATATACGCGCCGAGCGCAAGGATGAAGAGCAGGACCGCCGTCGTATCTTCCGCAACACCATCGCGTCCGATGGCTGGTATCGCAAGGTCGCGCGGGCACCACGTTAAGATGCAGGCCTTGTGCCAAACGCAAAGGGCCGGTGGAATTTCCACCGGCCCTTCTGCTTGATGATGCCGTGTCCGCGATCAATCGTCGTCGGAAGAGGAATTCGACGAACTGTTCGAGCTCGAGTTCGATGAGGAATTCGAGCTGGAATTGGACGACGAGTTGGAGCTCGAATTGCTCGACGAATTGGACGAGCTGTTGGAGCTTGAGTTGTTTGACGAGTTCGAAGAACGGTTGGAACTCGAATTGTCCGAAGAATTGGACGAGCGGTTGCTGCTGGAATTCGACCAACCACTACGGTCGCTCGAATTCTTGCCGCCTGAAACGACCGACTTGAAGAATTTCGAAACATCATTGTCCGCCATCGCAGGCGTCTGCGTAGCAGGTGCTGCGACCAGCATTGCGCCAAGAACGGCGAGGATCTTTTTCATCTGTCATCTCCTGTTCGACAATCTTGGTGATTGCCTGGGAGGAACGGGAGACCTTTTGGTCTATTCCATCGATGGGAGAAAAATCGGCAGGCAAGGGCAAAGGCGCGCAGCTTCACTCATGCAACCCCGTGATGTAGGTTGCGACAGCAACAGAGGGGCAATGGCCATGCGTAATCGCATCGCATCCTGGCTGAGTGCATTCATCCTGGTTCCGATATTGCTGACAAACGCGGCCCTGGCAGCGACGCTTGACATCCAGACATCGGCCGAACCGGCGACACTCGACCCGCAGAAACTGACCGGCGATTGGCCGGATCTGATCATCGGCGATCTGTTTGAAGGGCTGGTCACGGAGGATGCTTCCGGCACTCCGGTGGCGGGCCAGGCGGAATCCTGGAAGGTATCGTCGGACGGTTTGACCTATACGTTCAAGCTGCGCGACGGACTGAAATGGAGCGACGGCGAAGCGCTGGAGGCGAACGACTTTCTGCTTGGGTTGCGCCGCGTGCTCGACCCCAAGACCAAGGCCGATTTCGCTTTCATCCAGTTCCCCATCAAGAACGCGGAGGCCTTCAACAGCGGGCAGGTAACCGACCCGTCAGCGCTCGGCGTGGCCGCACCCGATGCCCAGACGCTTGAAATCAAGCTCGAACGGCCGATGCCCTATTTCCTGCAGGCGCTGGTGCAGGCGAGTGCCTATCCGGTGCCGCAGCACATCATCGAGAAGTTCGGCGATGACTGGGCCAAGCCCGAACATCTGGTGGGCAATGGCGCCTTCAAACTCGCCGAATGGAAGCCTGGGAAGACGCTGCGCGCGGTAAAGAACGACAGATATCGTGAGGCTGGCGAGGTCGAGCTCGACGAGGTCGTTTATCATTTCATCGACGACGAAGGTGCGACGCTTGCGGCCTACAAGGCCGGCAACATCGATATCGCCACGCAGTTCCCTGCCGCGCAAATGGATGAATTGCAGTCGAGCCGGCCAGGCGAGGCGCGCATCGTGCCCGCGCTCGGCATCTGGTACTACGTGCTCAACCTGAAGACCCAGCCCTTCAACGATCCACGGGTGCGGCGCGCATTGTCGATGGTGATCGACCGCGAGCAAATAGGCACAGTTCTGGAGACCGGACAGCTGGCCGCCTATGGGATGGTACCGCTCGGCGTGCCGGGCTTTGGCGACACTCCCTACATGCCCGACTGGAGCGCGAAGACGCACGAGCAGCGCGTCGCCGAGGCGAAAACGCTGATGAAATCCGCCGGCTACGGACCCGCCAAGCCGCTCAAATTCCAGCTGCGCACCTCCAACCTGCCCCTGCAGATCAAGACCAGCGAGGCGGTCGCTAAGGCATGGAAGGAGATCGGAGCGGAAGTGGAGTTTGTCAGGGAGGAAATCCCTGAACATCAGGACGCGCTCAAAAAGGGCGATTTCACCGCCGGCAGCACGCGATGGATCCTCGACTATGCGGACGCAAACGACTCGCTCGCGTTGATGAAAACCGGCCACCCAAACAATTATGCGGGCTATTCGAATCCGGGCTTCGACATTCTTCTCAGCAAGGCAGCGACCGAACAGGATGCCGCGGAGCGGGTCCTGCTGCTACGGGTCGCGGAAAAGATAGCACTGGACGAAACGGCGGTGATTCCGCTGACCTGGGCCGTATCGAAAAACCTGGTGTCGCCGAAAGTTGTCGGCTTCGAAGACAATGTCCGTGACGTGCACCGCTCACGCTGGTTGTCGCTCAAGGAGTGACGGTTGGAGCTGCTTCTGGATCGACATCCATGCTCGCGCAGTTGGCCTTTGAATTCCGTTTCCAAACCGCCTAGGTGATGAGGAAACGGCAGGGACATGATGGCCAAACGACGCTCTTCCCTTGGATTTCTCGGCATGTTCGGCCGCTCGGGCGATCTGCGCGAGCTGGATGCGGCCTTGCGCGCCGCCGACCTGCATCCCGCGCTGGTGCCGGAAGGTGTGAAACTCACCATCGTCAATCTGATGAAAGATCACTGGCCCGAAGAGCCGCCCTCACAAGCTTACCCGCCGGTGGCGCAGCTGTTTGGCTATTGCATCGCCGGGCCGGAAGCGTTCGAGCGGGCCAACGGCCGCGATTATATGGAGCAAGCCGAGCAACGGATCGAGGCAGCGCTGGAAGCCGGCGATGGTTTCGACGCCGAGATCGTATTGCTTGCGCTGCATGCCAAGCTGATCAACCCCGAGGTGGTCGAGCGTTTCGGGCTGACCGCCGACTGAGCAGCCGCCCCTACCCGCCCATGCCGCTGCGCGGCAGCCTGATCAGTTCGCCGAAGCGGGCGCGCAGCTTGTCGTCGGTGGCTTTTGCAACATGGCGCGGAAAACGTTCGGCCAGAATGCGTTTCTTCTCTGATATCGCCTTGCCCAGCAAATCGGGCTTGCCCTTTTCGATCCACTCCTTGGGCGAAAAGCGGTCGGCGACGGCGGGATAGAAATATTCGGTCTGCATAAGCCTGAGCGTCTGCTCGTTGCCGAGATAGTGGCCGGGGCCGTTAAGGCACACCTCTGATATGGTGTCGATCGAAAGTGCAGCGTCCGTGACCTCGATGCCGCGCACGCAGCGCAAGCATTGGCCCAGCATGTCGTTGTCGATGATCAGGCTTTCCAGGCAAAAGCCGAGCAGCGAGGCATGCATGCCCGCGGACTCATAGACCAGATTGAGGCCGGAGAGGCCGGCCATGACGTTGGTGATGCCCTTTTCGTAACCTGACTGGATGTCGGGCAGCTTGGAGTCGGCCATGCCGGCAGCCGAACCGCCGGGCAGGTCGTAGAACTGTGCCATCTGGGCGCAAGCCGCAGTCAGCAGCGCCTGCTCGGCCGAGCCGCCCGACATGGCGCCGGTGCGCAGATCGGAGACGAAGGGCCAGGTGCCGAAGATCGCGGGGTGGCCGGGTTTGAGCGCGTTGACATAGACGAGACCGGCAAGCACCTCGGCTACGGCCTGGACCACGGCGCCGGCAATGGCCGCCGGTGCGGTCGCGCCCGCCTGGCCAGCGGAGAGCAACAGGATCGGAATGCCACCATCGACGCAGGCTTCGAGCACGCCGCAGGCATCTTCGGCGAATTTCATCGGCGGCACGACGAAACAATTGGAATTGGATACGAAAGGCCGCGCCCTGAAATTCTCCTCGCCGCCGGCGATTTCGTAAAGCATCTCAAGTGCCGGGGCGACGTTTTCGCGCACGGTGAAGCTGGTGCCGACGTGCTTCGACGTGCCCGACACGCAGGCGTAGAGCGTGTTGAAATCCATTTCGAGCGGGTCGGGGATGTCGCGCGGTACCATGGGGCGCTGGAAGAAGTGGATGTTGTCGAGCCCATCGACGATGCGGGCCGCGTCATAAATGTCCTGCAGCAGGCTTTCGCGGTATTCGCGCTTTTCGACATCGACAAGATGCACGGCGGCGCCGGCCGTGCCGTAGTGCACGCGCTTGCCCTGGATCAACATGTCATGCCTGGGGTCCTGGCCGCAGAGCGTGAAGTTGCGGGCGGCGTTCTTGATGGTGGAAAGCACTAGCTCGCGCGGGAAGCGGATGCGGCCATCTTCGCTATGTGTCGCGCCGACCCGCGTCAGGGCCTCGATGCAGCTTGGAATGGCGTTGGCGAAGCCGACTGTTTCGAGCAGCGTCAGCACCGCTTCATGGATGCGTTCGAGGTCGTTTGGGGCCAATGCCTTGAAGCTGCCGCCTTCTAGGCCGGCGCGGATGGGTCGGACGTCGTCGGCGAGCGGTGCTGCGCGCATCGCCCGCCTGGCCTCCCGGCCACCGGACCGGCGCGAGCGTTGCTCCAGCGACAGGTCATGGCTTTCGATGGCATGCGACATGCAGGTCCTCCGAACTCTGTGAGGCTGGCCCGCAGTGATTATGCCACCGTCGTGTCGCCTCGTTCCCTTTGCGCGACTATGCCGCGTCCATTGGCCCAGACTATGGGCCAGCGGATTCCGCCGGATATGCCAGAGTACTGATATAAGCCGGCGACACGGAGGAGCCGCCGGCGAAAGAGCTACGCGGCTGCGGGGCGGCGCCCGGCAGCGGTCGCCAGCTCGCGGATTCCGGGCTCGATGTGCTGGAGGGCAATCGAGGAAATGCCCAGTCGCATGAAACGTGTGGGCTTGTCGGAATGCTCGAAGAAGCGTTCGCCTGGTTCGATGATGACGCTGCGCGCCGCAGCTGCCGCCGCAAGCCCGCGCGAGTCGGTGCCACGCGGCCCTTCGAGCCACAAGGACGTGCCTCCGGCAGAGTCGGTCGACTGCCAGTCTGGCAGGAAAGCCGAGAGCGCGTGGACCAATCGCTTGCGCCTCTCGCCGAAGGCCGTGGACAAGCGACGCACCAGCGCCTCGTGGTGGCCGAGCGACAGGAACAGCGCGACCGCGCGCTGGTTGTTGGCCGGGGGGTGACGCAGCATGAAGCGGCGCAGCGCGCGCAGCTCGGAGATCAATCCGGCAGAAGCGACGATGTAGCCAAGGCGCAGGCCAGGTGCGAGCGTCTTCGACATCGAGCCGACATAGACGACACGACCGGAGCGATCGAGGCTCTTCAAAGCCTGCTGGGGGGCTTCGTCGAGCAACTGGCTGTCGTAGCCGTCCTCGATGATGATCTGGTTGTTGCGCGTGGCACGCGCCAAAAGGTCCTGCCGGCGCTCGGCGCTGAGCGGCACCATTGTCGGGCACTGATGGCTCGGCGTGACGAAGACAAAGCCGGCATCGGAAGGGATCGCCGAGGTGACGATGCCCGAATGATCGACCGGGACCGGCTCGATGTCGGCACCGGCGAGCCGGAAGATCGAGCGCGCATCGGGATAGCCCGGGTCCTCCATCGCAACCTTGGAGCCCTTGGTCATGAGCAGCGTGGCGAGCATATAGAGCGCGTTCTGGGCGCCAAGCGTGACGATGATCTCGTCGGGATTGGCGAAAATGCCACGGCGCGGCAGCAGGCGTGCCTGGATCTGCTCGATCAGAAGCGGATCGTCGCGGTCGACCATGTCGGCCGCCCAGTTGCGGATTTCGAGCACGGCCAGCGCCATACGGTTACACTCGCGCCATTCGGCGGTCGGAAACAGCGTCGGATCGAACTGGCCATAGACGAAGGGGTAGGACGACTTGATCCAGTTTTCGAGCTTGGCGGGCGGTGGCATGTCGGAGGCAGCGATCTTGCGGCGCGCCTTCCAATCGATTTCATTGGCTTGGTCGGGGCTCTTCTGATGTGGCTTGGCCGGTGTTGCCAGCACTTCGGGATTGACGAAATGGCCACGGCGCTCGCGCGCCACAAGGAAGCCCTGGTCGACCAGCTGCTGGAAAGCCAGCACCACGGTGCCACGCGCAACGCCAAGCTTTTCAGCAAGGATGCGGCAGGACGGAAGCGGCATCGAAGCCGCGATCTGGCGGTCGAGAATGGCGGCGACGATCGCCTGCCTGATCTGCGCCTGGAGCGTCTGACCTGATTCCGCTGAAATCCGGAACAGGCCGGACCAGATCGCCGTGTCGTTTCGCTGTGGCATAGAACTCTTCCCGCATGTCCAGTCGTTTTGACTTTGCTGGACCATAGAAAGCTATCCTTGGTACAAGCGGTTGCACCAATCAATTTTTCTAATCCTATAGATTTATGCCAGTGAACCTTTCCAGCGCCGGTTGAAAATGAAGGCAATTGAACCGATTGAAATTTGGGACGATAGTCCGCCGCGTGCCTCTCAATGACTCTCAAGGTCTGCTAGGGTGATGCCAGCAGCTCACATACCCGGAGTTTCCAGATGATCGACCAACCCTTTCATGCGGCGCTGACCGCGCTTCGCAACCATCATCCGGACGCGCCGAAGAATTTGCGCGCGGCATTCGCCTCCGACCCGAAGCGGTTCCAGCATTTTTCGGTGACCGACGGCGACTTGCTGTTCGACTGGTCGAAATGCGCAGTCGACGCCAACACCATGGCGCTGCTTGAAAAGCTGGCGCAATCGGTCGACCTCGCTGGCAAGCGCGCGGCGATGTTTGCCGGTGAGCGCATCAACGTCACCGAGGATCGCGCCGTGCTGCATACGGCATTGCGCAACCCTGTCGGCGAACCGGTGATGCTCGACGGCCACAACGTGACGGTCGACGTGCACGCAGTGCTCGACGCCATGGCTGCGTTTGCCGACGACGTCCGCTCGGGCAAGGCGGCAGGTGCCACCGGCAAGAAGATAACCGACATCGTCAATATCGGCATCGGCGGCTCCGACCTCGGCCCGGCGATGGCGACACTGGCACTTGCGCCCTATCATGACGGGCCGCGCGCGCATTTCGTCTCCAATATCGACGGCGCCCATATCCATGACACACTGAAGGATCTCGACGCCGGAACAACGCTGTTCATCATCGCGTCCAAGACCTTCACCACCGTCGAGACCATGACCAATGCAGCGACCGCACGGCGCTGGGTCGAAGAGAAGCTTGGCGCGAAGGCCGTCGGCAGCCATTTCGCGGCGGTGTCGACCGCGCTCGACAAGGTCGCCGCCTTTGGCATCGAGCCCGCCCGCGTCTTCGGCTTCTGGGACTGGGTCGGCGGACGTTACTCGCTTTGGTCGGCGATCGGCCTGCCGATCATGATCGCCATTGGCCCCAAGAATTTCCGCGACTTCCTGGCCGGCGCGCATGCCATGGACCAGCATTTCGCCACCGCGCCGCTGCTCAAGAACATTCCGGTGCTGATGGGGCTGGTCGGCTTCTGGCATCGCGCGGTCTGCAATTACCCGGCGCGCGCGGTCATTCCTTATGACCAGCGCCTGTCGCGCCTGCCGGCGTATCTGCAGCAGCTCGACATGGAATCGAACGGCAAGAGCGTGACGCTTGCAGGCGGCGGGGTGGTGACACCGACCGGGCCGCTGGTCTGGGGCGAGCCGGGCACCAACGGCCAGCACGCCTTCTTCCAGCTGCTGCACCAGGGCACCGATTTCATCCCGGTCGAGTTCCTGGCGGCAGCCGAGGGCCATGAACCCGATCTGCAAGAGCATCATGATCTCTTGCTCGCCAACTGCCTGGCACAGTCGGAAGCGCTGATGAAGGGCCGCACGCTGGAGGAAGCACGGCGGCAGATGCTGACCAAGGGCATCAAGCCCGAGGAGGTCGACAAGATCGCGCCGCACCGTGTTTTCTCAGGCAATCGGCCGTCGGTGACCCTGCTCTACCGCAAGCTCGACCCGCATATGCTGGGCCGGCTGATTGCGCTTTACGAGCACCGGGTGTTCGTCGAGGCGCAGCTGTTCGGCATCAACGCCTTCGACCAATGGGGTGTGGAGCTTGGCAAAGAATTGGCCACCGGGCTGTTGCCTGTCGTGGATGGGCGAGAAAATGCCGCGCGTCACGACTCCTCGACAGCCGGCCTCGTGGAGCATATCCACCGGCTTAGAGCGCCGCGCGTCCATTCGGACGCGTGAAGGACGCTCCAGGACTTTGAGCCTGCGCATCGTGCTTCTTGAAAATCGAAACGATTTTCGGGCAGATGCGCCAGGGCACAGGAGTAAAAGCATTGCGGGGCATCAAGGGCATACTTTTCGACAAGGACGGAACCCTTGTCGATTTCCAGGCGACGTGGTTCGCCATCGGCGAAATGATGGCGCTGAAGGCAGCCGACGGCGACAAGGCACGCGCCAACGCGCTGATGGAATCAGCCGGCTACGATTTTGAAGCGCATGGCTTTCGCGCCGATTCGGTGTTTGCCGCCGGCACCAACGCCGATATCGTGGCACTGTGGTATCCCAACGCCAGCAATGGCGAACGGGCAGCGCTGGTCAAGGTTTTCGACCAGGTGTCGGCCGAACAGGGTTCGGCAAAGGCTGTGCCCCTGCCCGGCAGCAAGGACGCGCTGGCAAGCCTGCATAGTGCTGGCTTCCGGCTCGGCGTCGCCACCAACGATTCGACCAGCGGCGCGGAAAAGACGCTTTTGACGCTCGGCGTCGCCCAGATGTTCGAGGCCGCCTATGGCTATGACGCGGTCGCCAATCCAAAGCCGGCGCCGGATTCGATCCATGCCTTTTCCGATCTCACCGGGCTGAAGCCGTCGGAGATCGCCATGGTCGGCGACAATCGCCACGACCTCGAAATGGCCCGCGCCGGCGGTGCAGGTCTCGCCATCGCCGTGCTTTCTGGCACCGGCACGCGCGAGTCGCTGACGCCGATGGCCGACGTGGTGCTCGATTCGATCGCCGACCTACCGGCCTATCTGGCGTCCAACAACTGATAAGGCGGCATCGGCACAAGCCGCGAATGGCGGGTCCCATGGCATCCGAACTCACCATTCGCCGGGCGACCCGCGACGACCTGCCTGAGCTGATTCAGCTCTACCGTCACCTCGTGCCCGGCGACGAGCCCCTGAATAGCGAAGAGGCCGGCCTGATCTGGGACCGGTTCTCACGCTTCGACGGCAGCGCGATTTTCCTTGGCGTGCGCGATGGGGAGCTCGTTGCCACTTGTACGCTGGTGGTCATCCCGAATTTCACACGGGGCGGCGCGTCTTACGCACTGATCGAGAACGTGGTGACCCATGCCGATTTTCGCGGGCTGGGTTACGGCAAGGCAGTGCTTGCCGAGGCCGTGGAGGCTGCGTGGGCGTGCGGATGTTACAAGGTAATGCTGCTTACCGGCTCGAAGGTTCCGGCGACGCTCGGGTTTTACGACAATGCGGGATTTGCGCGAACGAAGACAGGTTTTGAGATTCGAAGGTTGCCGGCGCGGGAGTGAGGAGCGCTGCGCGTACTTGGCAGGGCTGCGCGACAGTCAATTGAAGTCGCGATCCTTCCCACCCCCCTCTGTCCTGCCGGACATCTCCCCCGCAAGGGGGGAGATTGGCAGCTCGGGCGCTGCCGCACATCCTGCAATCCTGGTGATGGCGAAATTCGACATGACGGCTGATCTCCCCCCTTGCGGGGGAGATGTCCGGCAGTACAGAGGGGGTGCGAAGGAATGAGACCTGGTCTCACAAACCTCGAACCCGAAGCCCCTATTCAAACACGATAGTCGGCACAGCTGCTTCGGCAGCACCCTGTTCTTCCTGGAGCCGGGTCCAAACCTTTGACGCGATGTCGCGGTAGATTTTCGCTTCGGCGCCGTCTGGTTTCGACACCACGACAGGTGTGCCGGCGTCCGAGCTTTCGCGGATGCCCATTTCGAGCGGCACTTCGCCCAAGAAGGTCACGCCGAGACGTTCGGCTTCCTTCTTCGCGCCGCCATGGCCGAAGATGTCGTAGCGCTTGCCGGTGTCTGGCGCGATGAAATAGCTCATGTTCTCGACGATGCCGAGCAGCGGCACATCGACCTTCTTGAACATGTTCAAGCCCTTGCGGGCATCGATCAGCGCCAGGTCCTGCGGGGTGGAGACGATGACAGCACCTGCCAGCGGCACCTGCTGCGCCATGGTCAGCTGGGCGTCGCCGGTGCCGGGCGGCATGTCGACGACGAGCACGTCAAGCGGACCCCATTCGACCTCGCGCAGCATCTGGGTCAGCGCCGACATGACCATCGGGCCGCGCCAGATCATCGGGGTTTCCTCATCGACGAGGAAGCCCATCGACATGACCTTGAGGCCGTAATTGCCCATCGGCTTCAGGATCTTGCCGTCAACCGTTTCGGGCCGGCCATGGATGTTGAGCAGGCGCGGCATGGACGGGCCGTAGATGTCGGCATCGAGCACGCCAACCTTGAGGCCAATGGCCTGGAGGCCAAGCGCGATGTTGACGGCGGTGGTCGACTTGCCGACGCCGCCCTTGCCCGAGGCAACCGCGATAATTGCAGCGATGCCCGGAACACCGCGCTTGCCCTGGCTGTGCGAAGCAGGCGCATGCTGCGCCGGACGTGCTGCGGGCGCAGGTGTTGCTGCGGGACGCGGAGGTGCTGGACGGGACGGGACCGGAGCTTCCATGCCGCCGCCCTTTTTCTCGGCGGTCAGGGCAACGACAGCCCCCGTGACGCCGGGAATGGCCTTGACGACACGCTCGGCAGCGGCGCGCAGCGGCTCCATTTCCTGGGCACGGGCGGCCGGAACGGTGATCGAGAAGAACACCTTGCCGTCAGCGATGAAAATGTCGGACAGCAGTCCGAGATCAACGATGTTGCCTGAGAAATCCGGGCCATTGACCGTCTTGAGACGCTCCAGAACGGTTTCTTTGGTGACTGTCATTTGGGCCTTGCCTCACTAGTTTATTGCGCAATGAGATAGTGCAGTTCGCCGCAAGAACCAAGCTACCCGATGCGGCAGCCTGCCCGTGGCCTAATGGGCAAGCGCGACAATCGCCCCAGATTGGTTCGGTAAAAGAAGTTCGGGCTCGGCAAAAGAAATTCGCGCAGGCATGTCGGCTCAGCGATGCCTGCGTCGTCCTTGGGGCAGAACTGAGAGCAAACATCCAGGGAGAACTGACATGAAATTCGTCAACTACCTCTTCTTCAATGGCGACACCCGCGAGGCTTTCGAATTCTACGCCAAGGTCTTCGACGGCAAGATCACAGGCATGCTCACCCATCGCGAAACACCCGCCACCAAGGATGTCTCCGAGGAGTGGCAAGACAAGATCATCAACGCTCAACTCGTCATCGGCGACCAGATGCTGATGGCCTCGGACTCACCACCCCAGTACCGCACGGAAATGTCGGGCTTTTCGGTGTCGGTCGACATGGGCGACCTCACCAAGGCCGAACGCGTCTTCAATGCTCTGGCCGATGGCGGCACCGTCAACATGCCGTTCAGCCCGACCTTCTGGGCCAAGGGTTTCGGCATGTTGAAAGACAAGTTCGGCACGCCCTGGATGATCAGCAGCGGCAACGCCGGCGAATAATTCAAACGATCGGCATCATGAGGGAACCAGACCATGCATTCGGCACTTGAAACGCCAACAATTTCCAGCCCTGCCCTATGGACCGGACGTGTCCTCAGCGGCGCCCTGATCGCTTTCCTTGTCTTCGACGCGGTGATCAAGCTCGTGCCGTTGCAAGTGGTGATCGACACCACCGCGGCACTTGGCTTTCCGCCGGAGATGGCGCGAACACTCGGTGTGCTGACGCTTGTGTGCACGGCACTCTACGGCTGGCCGCGGACGGCGATCCTCGGCGCGATCCTTTTGACCGGCTATCTCGGCGGCGCCATCGCCATTCACCTGCGCATCGGCAATCCGCTGATTTCGCACACTTTGTTCGGCGTCTATCTCGGGCTGATGGCTTGGGGCGGGCTCTATTTGCGCGATGAGCGGCTGCGGGCGCTGATCCCGTTTCGCCGCTGAACGCAACCATATCCACGGAGACGACAATGCAGATCCTTGCCATCATCCTCGGTGTGATCGTTCTCGCTGTCCTTGCCATCCTGGCGATCGCCGCGACCAAGCCGGCCAGCTTCACGGTGCGGCGCACGGCAGACGTCGATGCCGCACCCGAAGCGATCTTTCCTTTGCTCAACGACTTCCGCAAATGGCGGGAGTGGTCGCCTTATGAGGGCAAGGACCCCGACATGACGCGCACGCTGAGCGGCGCCGAGGCCGGTCGGGGCGCGGTCTATGAATGGGCCGGCAACAAAGACGTCGGCACCGGCCGGATGGAAATCACCGATGCAACCCGGCCGAACAAGGTGGTGATCAAGCTCGATTTCATGCAGCCGTTCGAGGCGCACAACGTCGCCGAATTCACCATCGAGCCGAAAGGCGGCTCGAGCCGTGTGACCTGGGCGATGCGCGGGCCGTCTCCGTTCATGTCCAAGGTCATGCAGGTGTTCATGAATTTCGACGTCATGATCGGCAAGGATTTCGAACAGGGCCTCGCCAATCTCAAGGCCATTGCCGAACAAAAACGCCTGGTCAGCTCTTAAGAACTTCCGCTTGCAAAACCCTGCCGCCCGGATGGGGCGGCCCATCTCTTGATCGGAATGCGGGGACGACACAAAGGAGAACGTCATGCTTGGTCAAACCAACGCCGTTGCCAATCTCGCAGTCAGGGATATCGCCCGCGCCAAGGCCTTTTACGAGCGCACGCTTGGCCTGAGGGAAGTCGACCATATGGGCGAGGACGTGTCGGTGCTGAAGAGCGGCGACACGGTGATCAACGTCTATCGCTCGGACTATGCCGGCACCAACAAGGCGACAGCCGTCACCTGGAACGTCGGCGACAAGATCGACAGCATGGTCAAGGAACTCAAGACAAAGGGCGTGAGCTTCGAGCATTACGACCTGCCGGATACCCGCCTCGAAGGCGACGTCCATGTCTTCGGCGATATAAAGGTCGCCTGGTTCAAGGATCCCGACGGCAACATCCTAAACCTGATCAATCAGTAGAAGTTGCGTTCCCGCAACTCCGGAGCTGGCTTGCCGGGAAGTTGCCCCGGCTGGCCAGCCAGTTCTTGTCTGATCCTTGCTTCATATCTGTCGCGGCATGGATTCCCGACACTCTCCGCTCGTTTCACTCGCTCACGAGGTCGGGAATGACGCATTTCATTTGCCGTTGCCGTCAATCGCCGAAGTTGGAGCACGAGGTTGGAGATTTGCGGAAGCGTTCCCTGCAATCCGTCATTCCCGACCTCGCGAGCGAGTGAAACGAGCGGAGAATGTCGGGAATCCATGCCGTGACGTCGATGAACAAGTCGAAATGCCGACATCCGACAGGAACCACCGGCCGCGACGATGCCACGCGCCGCTCAGACAAGGGAAACGACTGGTGCGTAACCAGTCTGGCGCAAGACATCGGCTGCAGATAGCTTGTCGGCATGATCGATAAGCTGGAATTCTTCATCGCACTCGCAAGGGAGCAACATTTCGGACGCGCCGCCGAGCAATGCGGCGTCACGCAACCGACGCTGTCGGCCGGCATCAAGCAGCTCGAGGACATTTTGGGCGTGATGCTGGTGCAGCGCGGCTCGCGTTTCCAAGGCCTGACGCCAGAGGGTCGGCAGGTGCTGGACTGGGCGCGGCGCATCGTCGGCGATACGCGCGCCATGCGCGACGAGATGCGTGCCGCCCGCCACGGCCTGTCGGGCCGCATCCGCATCGCCGCCGTGCCGACCGCGCTTGCCATGGTGCCCAAGCTGACCACGCCGATGCGCGAAAAGCATCCAGGCGTCACCTTTTCGATCCTGTCGCGAACCTCGATCGAGATCCTGTCGCTGCTCGGCAGTTTCGAGATCGACGCGGGCATCACCTATCTCGACAACGAACCACTCGGCCGCGTCACCTCGGTGCCGCTCTATGCCGAGCGCTACCAGCTGATCACGGCTGCGGGGAACGAGTATTCCGAGCGCGACAAGGTGACGTGGGAGGAAGTGAGCACCTTGCCGCTGTGCCTGCTCACCCCCGACATGCAGAACCGGCGCATCATCGACCAGCATCTCGCCGAAGCCGGCGTGCAGGTGCGCCCGACACTCGAATCGAATTCGATGATCGTGCTGTTCTCCCACATCCGGACCGGCAAATGGTCCTCGATCATGCCGCTCAACCTCGCCGAGACGTTCGGGTTCGCCGAACCGATCCGGGCGATTCCGATCGTCGAACCTGATGCAAGCCACAGCGTCGGGCTGGTGGCGGCGCCGCGCGAGCCGCATACGCCGCTGGTCAAGGCGCTGCTTGACGAAGCCATGGCGCTGGCGGGCGATTTCCGTCGCAAGGCCTGAGCTACAACTACCCTCCATCGTCCACTCGATAGAAAATTTTTATCATGTGACGAAACAGCTTTATTGATTCCGGGGTTGGATATCGGGTTCAATAGACGGAATGCGCCTAAGTGGGCGCCAGTGTCAGGGAGGGCGCTGCATGGTTTTGCAGCCTGCAAGTACCGAACTCGCAGCGAGAACCGCTGCGGTGATCAGCGAATTGAAGAACCTCGAGGGTCCGCTGATCCCGATACTTCACGGTGTCCAGGAGGAGTTTGGCTACGTTCCGCAGGAAACCCTGCCGATCATCGCCGAAGCGCTGAACCTGTCGCGTGCCGAAGTGCACGGCGTCTTCACCTTCTACCACGATTTCCGCCATCACCCGGCTGGCCGCCATGTGCTCAAGGTCTGTCAGGCAGAAGCCTGCCAGTCGATGGGCAGCGACGCGGTTGCCGCCCAGATCAAGCAGAAGCTCGGCATTGGCTTTCACGAGACGACCAAGGACGGCGCGGTAACCCTGGAGCCGATCTATTGCCTCGGCCTCTGCGCCTGCGCTCCTGCCGCCATGCTCGACGGTGAAGTGATTGGCCGGCTCGACGCCGACAAGATCGATGAAATCGTCGAGGAGGTACGCTCATGAGCGTGACGATCTACGTTCCCGGCGACTCCGGCGCCCTTTCGCTCGGTGCCGAAAAGGTCGCCAAGGCTGTCGCCAAAGAGGCCTCTGAGCGCGGCATCGACGCCAAGATCGTGCGCAATGGTTCACGCGGCCTG
Organism: Aminobacter sp. 01T433; assembly: GCF_056398585.1. Classification (NCBI taxonomy): domain Bacteria; kingdom Pseudomonadati; phylum Pseudomonadota; class Alphaproteobacteria; order Hyphomicrobiales; family Phyllobacteriaceae; genus Aminobacter; species Aminobacter sp. 01T433. The sequence goes on along the minus strand of NZ_JBFTPR010000001.1, from coordinate 464,752 downwards.
TACTGGCTCGAGCCGATGGTCGAAGTCGTCACGGACGCTGGCCGCGTTGCCTACGGTCCGGTCTCGGCCAAGGACGTGGCGTCGTTGTTCGACGCAGGTTTCGTCACCGGCGGCGCGCACAAGCTTTCGCTCGGCGATCCGGAAAAACTGCCATTCGTCGCCAAGCAGACTCGGCTGACCTTTGCCCGTTGCGGCATCACCGATCCGGTGTCGCTGGAAGACTACGAAGCCCATGGCGGCCTGGTCGGCCTGCGCAACGCCGTTGCAATGGCACCCGCAGACATCGTCAAGCAGGTGACCGAGTCCGGCCTGCGCGGCCGTGGCGGCGCGGGCTTCCCGACCGGTATCAAGTGGAAGACGGTTCTCGATACGCCGGGCGAGCAAAAATACATCGTCTGCAACGCCGACGAAGGCGACTCGGCGACCTTCGCCGACCGCATGATCATGGAAGGCGATCCCTTCGTGCTGATCGAGGGCATGGCGATTGCCGGCCTGGCGACCCACGCCACCAAGGGCTACGTCTATATCCGCTCCGAATATCCGCATGCGATTGCGGTAATGGAAAAGGCCGTGAAGGTCGCCCGAAGCGCAGGCGTGCTCGGCAAGAGCGTGCTCGGTGCTGCCCAAGGCTTCGACATCGAGATCCGCTCGGGCGCAGGCGCTTATGTCTGCGGCGAAGAAACCTCGCTGCTCAACAGCCTCGAAGGCAAGCGCGGTGTGGTTCGCGCCAAGCCGCCGCTGCCAGCGATCCAGGGCTTGTTCGGCAAGCCGACCGTCATCAACAACGTCATCTCGCTCGCCTCCGTGCCGATCGTCATGGACAAGGGCGCGCAGTACTACAAGGACTTCGGCATGGGCCGCTCGCGCGGCACCATCCCGATCCAGATCGCCGGTAACGTCAAGCATGGCGGCCTTTTCGAAGTCGCCTTCGGCCTGACGCTTGGCGAGATCGTCGACGAGATCGGCGGCGGCACGGCAACCGGCCGCCCGGTCAAGGCGGTGCAGGTGGGTGGCCCGCTCGGTGCCTATTTCCCGCGCGCTTTGTTCGACACGCCGTTCGACTATGAGGCGTTCGCCGCCAAGGACGGCCTGATCGGCCATGCCGGCATCACCGTGTTCGACGACAGCGCCGATATGCTGAAGCAGGCGCGCTTTGCCATGGAATTCTGCGCCATCGAAAGCTGCGGCAAGTGCACGCCCTGCCGCATCGGCTCGACGCGTGGTGTCGAAACACTCGACAAGCTCAAGCAGAACATCGAGCCGGAAAAGCAGCTCGCGCTGGTGACCGACCTCTGCAACACGATGAAATTCGGTTCGCTTTGCGCTCTCGGCGGCTTCACACCTTATCCGGTGATGAGCGCCATCAACCATTTCCCCGAAGATTTCCGGCCGGCAGCGGTCGCTCAGGCAGCGGAATAGGAGACGGCATCATGGGTCTCATTCACGAAATCGATTTCGGCACCCCCGCCTCCACTTCCGAAAAGCAGGTCACGCTGACCGTCGACGGCTTCACGGTCACGGTGCCGGAAGGCACCTCGATCATGCGCGCATCGATGGATGCGGGTATTGCCATACCAAAACTCTGCGCCACCGACATGGTCGACGCCTTCGGCTCCTGCCGGCTCTGCCTGGTGGAGATCGAGGGCCGCAACGGCACGCCGTCTTCCTGCACGACGCCTGTTGCGCCTGGAATGGTGGTCCGCACCCAGACCGGCCGTCTCAAGGACATCCGCAAGGGCGTGATGGAGCTCTACATCTCCGATCACCCGCTCGACTGCCTGACTTGCGCTGCCAATGGCGACTGCGAATTGCAGGACATGGCCGGTGCAGTGGGCCTGCGCGACGTCCGCTACGGCTATGAAGGCGACAACCACGTTCGCGCCAAGAACGACGGCGTCGAAAACTTCAAGTGGATGGCCAAGGACGAGTCCAACCCCTATTTCACCTACGATCCGTCCAAGTGCATCGTTTGCTCGCGCTGTGTGCGGGCCTGCGAAGAGGTGCAAGGCACCTTCGCGCTGACGATCGAAGGCCGTGGCTTCGGCAGCCGCGTTTCGCCGGGCGCGCATGAACTGTTCCTCGACAGCGAGTGCGTCTCCTGCGGCGCCTGCGTGCAGGCCTGCCCGACCGCGACGCTGACGGAAAAGTCGGTCATCCAGATCGGCCAGCCCGAGCATTCGGTGGTCACCACCTGCGCTTATTGCGGGGTCGGCTGCTCGTTCAAGGCGGAGATGCGCGGCGACGAGCTGGTGCGCATGGTGCCGTGGAAGGACGGCAAGGCCAATCGCGGCCACTCCTGCGTCAAGGGCCGCTTCGCCTATGGCTATGCCACCCACAAGGAGCGCATCCTCAACCCGATGATCCGCGAGAACATCGCCGATCCCTGGCGCGAAGTGTCGTGGGAAGAAGCACTCGAGTACACGGCCAAGGAATTCCGCCGCATCCAGTATCAGTATGGTCGCGGTGCCGTCGGCGGTATCACCTCTTCGCGCTGCACGAATGAAGAAACCTTCCTCGTCCAGAAGCTGATCCGCCAGGGCTTCGGCAACAACAACGTCGACACCTGCGCTCGCGTCTGCCATTCGCCGACCGGCTACGGTCTCGGCCAGACCTACGGCACCTCGGCCGGCACGCAGGACTTCGACTCGGTCGAGCACACCGACGTCGCGCTGATCATCGGCGCCAACCCTGCCTCGGCCCACCCGGTGTTCGCATCGCGGCTGAAGAAGCGGCTGCGCGCCGGCGCCAAGCTGATCGTCATCGATCCGCGCCGCACCGAGATGGTGAAGTCGGCGCATATCCAGGCCGAGCATCACCTGGCGCTGAAGCCGGGCACGAACGTCGCCGTGGTCACCGCGATGGCGCATGTCATCGTGACTGAAGGCCTGTTCAACGAGAAGTTCATCCGCGAGCGCTGCGACTGGTCGGAATTCCAGGACTATGCCGAGTTCGTCTCGGACCCGCAGTACGGCCCTGAGGCAGCGGAAAAGCTGTCGGGCGTTCCGGCGGAGACGATCCGCGGTGCAGCCCGCCTCTACGCTACCGGCGGCAATGGCGCGATCTACTACGGCCTCGGCGTGACCGAGCACAGCCAGGGCTCGACCACGGTCATCGGCATCGCCAACCTCGCCATGCTGACCGGCAATATCGGCCGCAAGGGCGTTGGCGTGAACCCGCTGCGTGGCCAAAACAATGTGCAGGGCGCCTGCGACATGGGCTCGTTCCCGCACGAACTGCCGGGCTATCGCCACATTTCGGGCGATGCGGTGCGCGAAATCTACGACAGCCTGTGGGGCGTGAAGCTCGACGACGAGCCGGGCCTGCGCATCCCCAACATGCTGGATGCCGCCGTCGACGGCACGTTCAAGGGCATCTACATCCAGGGCGAGGACATCCTGCAGTCGGACCCCGACACCAAGCATGTCTCGGCTGGCCTCGCTGCCATGGAATGCGTCGTCGTGCAGGACCTGTTCCTCAACGAGACGGCGAACTACGCGCATGTGTTCCTGCCAGGCTCGACCTTCCTCGAGAAGGACGGCACCTTCACCAATGCCGAGCGCCGCATCAACCGCGTGCGCAAGGTGATGGCACCGAAGAACGGCTATGCCGACTGGGAAGTGACGCAGAAGCTCGCCCAGGCGATGGGGCTGAACTGGAATTACCAGCACCCTTCCGAGATCATGGACGAAGTGGCCAAGACGACGCCGAGCTTCGCCAACGTCTCCTACGAGTTCCTGGAAAAGATGGGCTCGGTGCAGTGGCCGTGCAACGACAAGGCGCCTGAGGGCACCCCGATCATGCACATAGACGGCTTCGTGCGCGGCAAGGGCAAGTTCATCCGCACCGAATATGTGGCGACGGACGAAAAGACCGGTCCGCGCTTCCCGCTGCTGCTCACCACCGGCCGCATCCTCAGCCAGTACAATGTCGGCGCGCAGACCAGGCGCACCGAAAACGTCGCCTGGCATGCGGAGGATTTGCTGGAAATCCACCCGCACGACGCCGAATTGCGTGGTCTGCGCGATGGCGACTGGGTGCGGCTGCAGAGCCGCGCCGGCGAGACGACCCTCAGGGCACAGATCACCGATCGTGTGTCGCCTGGCGTGGTCTACACCACCTTCCACCACCCCGACACGCAGGCCAACGTCATCACCACCGATTTCTCCGACTGGGCGACCAACTGTCCGGAATACAAGGTGACGGCGGTTCAGGTCGGCGCGTCCAACGGGCCGTCGGAATGGCAGAAGGAATATACCGAGCAAGCGCAGCAGAGCCGCCGCATCGCCGGCCAGCTGGAAGCGGCGGAGTAGCCTAGAGGTGACGGACCGCCCCGCCATCAGCCAGACAAGCCGCCTCGCCCGCCGGGCGAGCGGCACGACAATCGCCAACCGCATGGTGCCGGAAGAGACGCCGATCGCCTTGTCTTATGGCGGCACCACGCATGCGGTGATGATGGCGAGCCCGGCGGATTTCGAGGATTTCGCGCTTGGCTTCTCGCTGACCGAAGGCATCATCGGCTCAGTTGAAGAAATCGAGTCGATCGAGGTGCTTGATGTCGAAGCCGGCATCGATATCCAGATCAGGCTCAAGGACAAGGCCAACAAACGCTTCGAGTTGCGCCGTCGCCGCCTCGCCGGCCCCGTCGGCTGCGGGCTGTGCGGCATCGAATCCATCGAAGAAGCGATGCGCTCGGTCGACGACGTACACACGCCGACGCTCAGGCTTTCGGCCGACGACATCGTGCAGGCGGTGAAGCTGTTGTCCAAGGCGCAGCCGCTGCATGCGGAAACCGGCGCGGTTCATGCCGCGGGCTTTTACGTGCCCGGCAAGGGCATTGTCGCCGCACGCGAGGATGTCGGCCGTCACAACGCGCTCGACAAGCTCGCCGGCGCGCTCGACAAGGCCGGCATTTCGGGCGGATCGGGTGCCGTGGTGGTGACCAGCCGCGTGTCGGTGGAAATGGTTCAGAAGACGGCCGCCATCGGCGCGCCCTTCATCATCGCCGTCTCAGCCCCCACGGCCCTTGCCATCCGCACCGCCGAACAGGCCGGCATGACGCTCGTCGCACTTGTGCGCGGCGACGATTTCGACATCTTTACCCATCCAGACCGCGTGAGTACCGGAGCCGCCAAAAATGTCGCATGAAGAGCACAAGATGGGGACGAAGGAAAAGCTCGTCTACATGGCGAACCAGATCGCCACCTTCTTTGAATCCAAGCCGCATGACGAAGGTGTCGCGGGCGTTGCCGAACACATCAACAAGTTCTGGGATCCGCGCATGCGCCGCCAGTTCTTCGAGATGTTCGACGAAGGCGGCAAGGGCATGAAGCCGCTGGTGATCGAAGCGGCGGCCACGATCAGGCGTCCCAGGCAGGACGCCGCCTGACTGCATCGAGGCCTGCGGAACAGGCCGTTCCTCTCGACCAAACATCTGCTATGTTAGCAATCCCTAATGGTTTATGCCGACGGGATGGCTCCGATGAGGCCGATCGCGACCCGATATGCCCGTAGTGGTGACGTGCGGATCGCCTATCAGGTGGTTGGCCAGGGTCCACTGACCTCGTCTTCGTTCCCGGCTTCATTTCCAATCTCGACCTGCACTGGGAAGACGAGGGCTACAGCCGGCTGCTTTCGCGCCTGTCAGCCTTTTCCCGCCTGATCCTGTTCGACAAGCGCGGCACCGGGCTTTCCGACCGCGTCGATACGCATGCGCTGCCGAGCCTCGAAATGCGCATGGATGACGTGCGCGCGGTGATGGATGCCGCGGGCTCCAGTCGGGCGGCGATCCTTGGCGCCTCGGAAGGCGCGCCGATGGCGATCCTGTTTGCCGCGACCTATCCTGAGAGGACGCGATCGCTGGTGCTTTACGGCGGCTACGCGCATTTCCACAAATGGGTGATGAGCCCCGAACGGCTGGACGCTTTCATCGAAGCGGCCGAGACGTCCTGGGGTACCGGGGCGACACTTCAGAATTTCGCGCCGGGGCGGCTCGACGATGTACGTTTTGCCACCTGGTGGGCGCGTTTCGAACGGCTGTCGGCAAGCCCGACGGCGGCAGCGGCACTTTCCCGGATGAACGCCGAAATCGACGTGCGCGGCGTGCTGGGCAGTATTCGCGCACCGACCTTGCTGATCCATCGCCGCAACGACGCACGGGTCGATCCCGATGCCAGTCGCTATCTCGCACAGAAAATACCAGGCGCGCGGCTCGCCGAGATCACCGGACGCGACCATCCGATCTGGACGGGCGACGTCAACCACGTCGCCGACCTGATCGAGGAGTTCCTGACCGGCACCCATGCACCGCCCGACACCGAGCGTGTGCTCGCCGCCCTTTTGGTGACGCGCATTTCCGATACAGCACGCCTGGGCGACCGGATGTGGAGCGAACGCAGCCAGCGCTTCCACGAGACCTGGCGCCTGCTGGTAGGCCGCCATGGTGGCCGCATCGCAGACGAGCATGGCGAAGTACTTGTCTCGCGCTTTGATGGACCGGCACGCGCGGTCCGTTGCGCTCAGGCGCTGCGCGAAGCGGCCCAGGATATCGGCATCGCCAGCGCCCAAGGGGTGCATGTCGGCGAGATCGAGATGCGCGGCCCGCCATCGGGGCTCACGATGCGCGTCGCAGCACAGATCGCCGACCATGCCGGGCGCGGCGACATCCTCGCCTCGCGGCTGGTCGCCGATCTCGCCGCCGGCTCGGGCCTGCATTTTGCCGATTCCGGCAAGGTAACGCTCGACGATCTCGACGAGCCATTGGCATTGGTGCAGGCGACATCGGAACAGCATCTCGAGCCGGCCTGCCGCAGCCGCGTGATCGCTGTCGAACCATCGGCACTGACGGCGCGCGAGAACGAGGTCGTGGCGCTGATCGCCGACGGCAAGAGCAATGCGGCGATCGCAGCCGAGCTCAATCTCAGCGAACACACGGTCAAGCGCCATGTCGCCAACATCCTGCTGAAGCTCGACCTGCCTTCGCGGGCGGCGGCGGCGGCGTTTGCCGCACGGCAGACTGGCCCGGACGGGCCATAGCCGGTGTGGCCCTTTCGGGCGAAGCGGAAGGGCAGCGCCAAGGACTACAAATTCTCCCCATGCAGGCAGGCTGAAACAAGCCTCTGACCTGCGGATGGAGGAAGACATGACCAAGGCAACAGGAATATTCACATCGCTGGCGATAGCCGGCCTGGCAGCGTTCATCTCAACGAACGCCTTTGCCGAGGATAGCTCGGCTGCGGCAGCCTACAAGGACATCGAAGCCACGCTCGGTTCGGTACCGAGCTTCTTCAAGGCCTTTCCGGAGTCCGGCGTTGCCGGCGCATGGGCCGAGTTCAAGAGCGTGCAACTCAATCCCAAGACCGAGCTGAACGGCAAGACCAAGGAGCTTATCGGCCTCGCCGTCGCTGCACAGATACCGTGCCAGTACTGCATCTATTTCCATACCGCAGCCGCAAAGGCCAATGGCGCGACGGACGAGGAAATCCGCGAGGCCGTGGCGATGTCGGCGATCGTGCGGCACTGGTCGACGGTGCTGAACGGCATGCAGGTCGACCTGCCCCAGTTCAAACAGGAGGTCGACACGGTGATGACCGCGGCCAAGCCCAAGTCGCAGTGAAAAACAGCAACGAGATCGGGCCGCCCAAAGGGCCGGCCAACAGGAGGATAAAATGCTTGCCACCAAGGAAGCCGTGACTGGTGCCTCGATCAAGAAGGCGATCGAAAGCCGCGACGGCAAGATGCTGTCCAGCTTCTACGCCGACGACGCGCTGGTGCGTGTCATCGACCGTAACAACCCGCCGAGCAAGCCGCGCGAAATCCGCGGCCGCGCGGCGATCACCACTTTCTGGGACGATATTTGCAGCCGCGCGATGAGCCATCGCGTCGACACCACCATCGCGCAAGGCGACAGCCTCGCATTCTCGCAAGCCTGCGCCTACCCCGACGGCACCAAGGTCTTCTGCGCCGCCATGCTCGAACTCAAAGATGGCAAGATCGCGCGGCAGACCGTGGTGCAGGCCTGGGACGAATGATCGAATGCGGGCGAATGGTCGCCCGTAAAAAAGGAGGAAGCCATGTTCGTCGCACGCTGGAAGATCGAGGCCCGCTTCGGGCACAAGCAGGCCGTAATCGAGCTTTTGCGCCAATGGGAACGCGAGATCGGCCCGCAGGCCGGTGTCGACAAGATGGCGATGCAGATCCTGAGCGGATCGGTCGGTGCCAAGGAAGCCACCATCGAGGTCAATCATACGGTGGAGAGCCTGGCTCAGCTGGAAGATATGTTCGCCAAGATCTCCAAGATCGACGCCCATGCCAAATGGGGCAAGCAGCTCGAGCCGCTGGTTGTTTCAGGCTCGTCCTACTGGAACATCTACCGGGTGATCCAGGATTAAGGCTGCGTTTTGCCCGAGGGATGGTCTTCGGCTGTCCCTCGGGTGCTGTGGCGCAGCGCCAGGATGAAGACGATCTCGGCGACGACGACGATGGCGACGATGCGGAAACCGATGGTCACCGGGTCGTGGTCGCCGTCGCGCATCAGATAGCCGCCGATCAGGAAGGCGGCGTTCCAGAGAAAAGCGCCGCACATGGTGGCAAGCGCGAACGGCGCGAAGGAAAGGCGCAAGACGCCAGCTTCGAGCGCGAGATAGGTGCGCGCCACCGGCACCAGCTGGGCGATCAACGAAGCGCGGAAGTTGTTGCGGCGATACGCGTGCGTCAGCTTTTGATAGGTCGCGTGCTTGAGGAAGACATATTTGCCGAAACGCTTGACGAAGGCATCGGCGCGGTCAGGCCCCAGCCAATTGCCGCCCTTGTACCAGATCATCGAACCCAGGGTCGAACCGAGCGTGGTCGCAAACATCAGCGCGACAAGCATCGGCACGTCGGGTGCTGCCGTCATGCCGAGAAACAGCAGCAGCACATGCGAGGGGGGAACCGGCGAGACCTTTTCGGTAAAGGCAAGACATGCCGCGCCGAGCAGACCGAAACCCAGGAACGATGGAATCATGCAAAGCGCCAGTCGTAACTTTTTGCCGGCTTCATCCTGGTGATCCGATAGACAGCCGCCGGCGGCAGATTGCGGAAAGTATGGCCAACACGCTCCACTTCGAGATCGAGCCTGTCGAGCAGCGGCTGATCAATAGGGCACCGGAAGCCGTAAGTGAACATATACATTGCCCCGTCGGGCCTGAGATTGGCAAAAATGCCTTCGAGGATGGCGAGCGTCTGGCGCGGCGGGATCGCCAGGAACGGCAGGCCGCTGATGGCGGCACCGGCGAGTGGGCCCTCGTAGAGCGGACGGTGGCGCAGTTCGGCCGCATCCATTTCCAGCACGCGCGATTTGGGAAAGCGGCACCGGAGCAGGTGGGCGAAATCGGCGTTGAACTCGATCAGCGTCATGTCGCTTTCCTTGACGCCGCGCGCCAGCATGGCACGGGTGAACGGCCCGGTACCGGCTCCAAGCTCAAGCACCGGCCCGGTTTCGGGGCCGAGGTCCCTTGTCATCAGCGTTGCCAGGCTGGAACTGGACGGCGTTATGGAAGCGACCTTGAGCGGTGCGGTCGCCCATGCCATGAGGAAGGATAAAGTGTCGTTTGCGGCCATTGCGAACCTCTTTCGAAATCGTCAGCCGGCGAATCGGTCGCCAGCCCTTAGCGAAAGCTGTTTGCGACTGCTGGATTACACATGCATTGCGGGAATGGCGCAAAACCAGGCATTTTGGCGGTTGCACCTGTTGCCGTCTTTATTTCGCAATGCTTCCGCAATGTTCATGACGTAGCCGGGCGGCACTCAAAGGCCCTTCGAGGAAACAAATGCGCATTTTGCTGGTGGAAGACGAGCCAGAACTGGCATCGGCTATGCGTACGGCGTTGCGGCGGTACGACATGGTGGTGGACCACGCCACATCATTGCTGGAGGCGGGCGATTTCGCCGCCAGCGAAAGCTATGACGCGATCCTGCTCGATCGCCAGTTGCCCGATGGCGATGGCCTGACCCTGGTGCCCAAGCTGCGCGCACGCGGCAACGCAACGCCGGTACTGGTGCTGACGGCACGCAGCGACACCTCCGACAAGGTCGACGGGCTCGACATGGGCGCCGACGATTACCTGGCCAAACCCTTCGCCTTCGAGGAATTGCTCGCGCGGCTGCGCGCCCTGCTGCGCAGGCCGGCCAACGTGCAGACGCAGGTCATCCGCGCCGGCGACCTCGCCTTTGATTTCGGCCACCGCGAGGTCTCGGTTCGCGGCGAACCGATGACCTTGCCGCGCCGCGAGCTGCTGGTCCTGGAAGCGCTGTTGCGGCGCACCGGCCGCATGGTGCAGCGCTCGTCGCTGATGGAAGCGGTCTTCGGCCTCGACGACGAGATCCAGTCCAACGCGCTCGACACGCATGTGTCGCGGCTGCGGCGCAAGCTGGCGGAAGCCAACGGCAAGGTAGAGATCAACGGTGTGCGCGGCGTCGGCTATCTTTTGCGCGAGATTTCATGAACTTCTTCTTGCGGATTCTCTGGTCGATCGCGCGCTTCTTCCGCCCGATTTCGCTGAAATGGCGGCTGGTTTGGCGGCTCGTGGTGCTGCAGGTCGTCCTGCTCACGCTGCTGATCTTCATGATCCTCGGCGCGCTCATCGTCACCGGTGTCATTCCGGACGAGTATGAAGGCCGCGCGGTCGAAGTCCTCAAGAAAGCGGTCCAAAAGGACGCATCGGGCGAACTCGTTCTCAAACAGGGCCGGGCGCTGACCGACCTGCGTGAAGAGGTGCCCGACCTGTGGTTCGTGTTGCGCGACGAGCAGGGGCATACGCTGTCGGAAGGCACCGTCCCGCCCGAATTCACCCGCATGGCCGCCGCGCTCGACCACATAGACAACGCCAAGCTGGTCTGGAAGAAAGGCACGACACTGCCCGCAGCGACGGTTCAGTGGTACGACACCAGCGCTGGCAGAGTTCAGATTTTCACCGGCGCGCAAGGCCGGTTCCAGATCACCGCATTGCTTGCCGTGACACCCGAACTCTTCATGGAGGTCATCCTGCCTGTCGGCGGGGTGATGGCGGTGGCGACGTTGCTGGTGATCCCGCTGGTGGTGCGTAGCGCCTTTAGGGGCCTGAGGCAGGCAGCCGCGCTGGCTGAGAAGATCGATATCGACGAGCGCGGCGTGCGACTGCCGGTCGATCGCATCCCCTCGGAGATCGCGCCGCTGGTCAAGGCCGTCAACGGCGCGCTCGATCGCCTCGACAAGGGCTATGAACGGCACAAAAGGTTCCTGATCGACGCAGCGCATGAATTGCGCACGCCAGTGGCGATCCTCAACACCCGCATCACCTCATTGCCGGCGACGCCCGAGCGGGCGAGGCTCTTGCAGGACACGGCGCGGCTGTCGACGCTGACCGATCAGCTGCTCGACATCCAGCGCCTCAGCCGGCAGGCACAAAGCTTCTCCCGCATCGACCTGGTGGCGGTGGCGCGTGGAGTTGTCCTTGATCTGGCGCCGATGGCGTTTGCGGCAGGCTACGAGATGTCGTTCGAGCCCGCGCGCGGCGAGCTGTTCGCCAAAGGCGACCGCACCGCGGTCGAACGCGCCATCACCAATCTCGTCCAGAACGCGATCGAACATGGCGGCGGCACGGGCAAAATCACGATTGCGGTGAACAGCCCGGCCATCGTCGAGGTTTCAGACGAGGGCGACGGCGTGCCGGCGGCCGAGCGTGAAAAGATCTTCGAGCCTTTCTACCGGCTGCGGCCGCGCGGCCATGGCGCGGGCCTCGGGCTCAACCTGGTACAAGAGATCATGCAGATACATGGCGGCCGCATCGAGCTTGCATACAGCGAGCAAAAAGGCGCCTGCTTCAGGCTGGTCTTCGCACAGGCTTAAGTCTCAGGCGCCGGCGATTGTGAGCTGCGCGCCAGCGTCTGCAAGCGCCTTCGCCAGGTCGGCCGATGGCTGCTGGTCGGTGACCAATTCGGTGAAGCCGGAGAAACCGCAAACCTGGACCAGGCCCTGGCGGCCAAACTTGGTGTGGTCGGTGACCACGACCGAGCGCTGACCGCGCGACAGCACCACACGGGCGAACTCGGCCTCTTCCAGATTGTAGTCCATCACGCCGTTGGCCACGTCGACAGCACCGGCCGAGATCACGGCATGGGTGACGGCGAAACGGCTGACGAATTCGATGGCTGAGACACCGAAGGCCGCACCGCTGTCGCTGCGCAGCTCGCCGCCGGCCATATAGACCTTGTTGCCGTTGACGGTGGCAAGCGTACGGGCGATGTCGGACGAATTGGTCACGACCGTCAGGCGACGGTGGCCGAGCAGCTCGCGGGCGAGGTAGCTGGTGGTGGTGCCGGTGTCGAGCATGACGGCCTCGCCGTCATGGATCGTTGCCGCGACCGCCTTGGCGATGGCGCGCTTGGCGTCGGCATTGTCGCGCATGCGCCGTTCGAAAGGCGCTTCGCCCACCACAGACGGCAGGCCGATGGCGCCATGCATCTTCAGGATCGACCCGTCCGCCGTCAGAGGCTTGACGTCGCGCCGCACGGTTTCGAGCGACACGCCAAGCTTGTCGGCAAGATCGGCGATGGTGATCGTGCCCTCGTCGTTGAGCAGGCGCAGGATTTCGCTGTGGCGCTTGGAATGGTTCATATGCTGCCCTGGTCGATGCGCGGCATGGCCGCATCTGAGGAGTTTACTGCCCGAGTCTACCGCAATATTGCGCTTCATCTCAACAGACACGGTCAAAAAAGCAACTAAAGCCACAAACTTGCGTTGACACCGGCGCTGCCGCTGCGTGAGACTACCACCTAACAATAAAGGCGCGACAATGGGGAACGCGTCATGCACAGCGCGGAGGGCTTGATGACAACGAGCGAGGACCGCATCCGCGGCCTGCCGCTGTGGAACGGGGCGGTGACGGTCGCGCCGCTCAAGGGCGGCATCAGCAACGAAAGCTGGGTGGTGACGGACGCTATGGGGCGCCACGTCGTGCGCTTCGGCAAGGACTTTCCTTTTCATCACGTCTTTCGCGACCGCGAGGTCATGGTTGCCCAGGCGGCCTACGAAGCTGGCTTCGCGCCGGAACTGCAATATGCGGCGCCGGGCGTGATGGTGACCGAATTCCTCGGCGCCAAGACCTATGGCGCCGACGATGTACGCGCCAATGCGGCACGTATCGCGAAGCTGGTCAGGCGCTTCCATGACGAGATGCCCCGGCATGTCTCGGGCCCCGGCTTCATGTTCTGGGCGTTCCATGTCATCCGCGATTATGCCCGCACGCTCGAGTTAGGCAAAAGCCGGATGGCCGCGGAGCTGCCGCGCTATCTCGCATTGGCCGACGCGCTGGAAAAGGCGCAGACGCCGCTGCCGATCATCTTCAGCCACAACGACCTGCTGCCGGCCAATTTTCTCGACGATGGCGAACGGCTGTGGCTGATCGACTTCGAATACGCCGGCTTTTCGACCGCCATGTTCGACCTTGCGGGCACGGCTTCCAATGCCGGGATGACACCGGAAGAGTCGGACGATCTGCTTGCCGCCTACTTTGGCGCGGCGCCCGACCAAGAAATGAAGCGCTCGCACGCGGCCATGCAATGCGCCTCGCTGCTGCGCGAATCCATGTGGAGCATGGTCTCGGAACTCCACCTCTCCGCCCCCGGCGTCGACTATGTCGCCTACACCGCCGAGAACCTCTGCAAGTTCGAGGCGGCGCTCGAAACCTATCGCACGCAATACGGAAAGCTCTGATCATGGCCCTTCCCTCACATGCGCAGATCGTCGTCATCGGCGGCGGCATCATCGGCTGCTCGACGGCCTACCATCTTGCCCGCGACCATAAGGCCGACGTCATCTTGCTCGAACAGGGCAAGCTGACCTCTGGTTCAACCTGGCACGCGGCCGGTCTTGTCGGGCAGTTGCGCTCGTCGGCATCGATCACCCGCGTGCTCAAATATTCGGTCGATCTCTACAAGGGGCTGGAGGCCGAAACCGGGCTCGCCACCGGCTGGAAGATGACCGGGTGCCTGAGACTTGCCACCAACCAGGACCGCTGGACCGAATACAAGCGGCTGGCAACGACAGCGAAAAGCTTTGGCATGGACATGCAGCTGGTGTCGCCGCAAGAGGTCAAGCGCATGTGGCCCTTGATGGAGACGTCCGATCTCGTTGGCGCCTCGTGGCTGCCGACGGACGGACAGGCAAGCCCCTCCGACATCACCCAGTCGCTCGCTAAGGGCGCGCGCATGCATGGCGCCAAGCTGTTCGAGAACGTGCGGGTGACCGGCTTCGAGATGAAGGACGGCCGCATCCTGAAAGTGAAGACCGACCAGGGCGACATCGCCTGCGACAAGGTGGTGAACTGCGCCGGCCAATGGGCGCGGCAGGTCGGTGCCATGGCCGGCATCAATGTGCCGCTGCAGCCGGTCAAGCACCAGTACATCATCACCGAAAAGGTGCCTGGGCTTTCCACCGACGCACCGACCATCCGCGATCCCGACCGGCGCACCTATTTCAAGGAAGAGGTCGGCGGGCTGGTGATGGGCGGCTATGAGCCAAACCCGCAGGGCTGGACCACCGGCGACGTGCCCAATGACTGGGAGTTCCGCCTGTTCGACGACGATTACGACCATTTCGAACAGCACATGACGCAGGCCATCGCGCGCGTTCCCGCGCTAGAGACCGTCGGCGTCAAGCAGATGATCAATGGCCCGGAGAGTTTTACGCCCGACGGCAATTTCATCCTGGGCGCTGCGCCTGAATGCTCCAACATGTTCGTGGGTGCCGGCTTCAACGCCTTCGGTATCGCCTCGGGCGGCGGTGCGGGCTGGGTGCTGGCGCAGTGGGCAGTCGATGGCGAGGCGCCGCTCGACCTTTGGGTCGTCGACATCAGGCGCTTTTCAAACCTGCACCGCGACCGCCAATGGGTGTCGGACCGCACGCTCGAAGCCTATGGCAAGCACTACACGATCGGTTTTCCGCATGAAGAGTATGAAAGCGGGCGGCCCTACATCGTCTCGCCGCTCTATGAGCGGCTGAAAAGGCACGGTGCGGTGTTTGGCTCCAAGCTTGGCTGGGAGCGGCCGAACTGGTTCGCGCCGCAAGGCATGGAGGCCAAGGACATCTACTCGATGGGACGGCAGAACTGGTTTGCCCCCGTCGGCGATGAGCACGAACATGTGCGCAAGGCGGTCGGCATCTTCGATCAATCGTCCTTCGCCAAATACGAAATGACGGGCCGCGATGCGCAACAGGCGCTCGATTTCATCTGTGCCAATGACGTATCGAAACCTGCGGGACGGCTGACCTACACCCAGTTGCTCAACACGCGCGGCGGCATCGAAGCCGATCTCACCGTCGCGCGGCTGGCTGATGACAAATTCTACATCGTCACCGGTACCGGCTTCCGCACCCATGACCTTGCCTGGATCAGCGATCACATTCCGGCTGGATTGGACGCCAGGCTTGTCGATGTCACCGAAGAATTCGGCACGCTTTCGCTGATGGGACCGAAGGCCAGGCAGGTGCTCGAAGCCGTGACCGACACCGATGTTTCAAACGCGGCGTTCCCGTTTGGCCATGTCCGCGAGATCACCATCGCCGGCACGACTGTCAGGGCGCTGCGCGTAACCTATGTCGGCGAACTCGGCTGGGAGCTGCATGTGCCGATCGCCGCCACCGGCGAGGTATTCGACGCGCTGATGGCTGCGGGCCAGGCGCACGGCATCCGCCCCGTCGGCTATCGCGCGCTGGAATCGCTGAGGCTCGAGAAAGGCTACCGCGCCTGGGGATCCGACATCACGCCCAATGACACCCCCTTCGAAGCAGGGCTTGGCTGGGCGGTGAAGCTCAGGAAAAACACCGATTTCCTCGGCCGCAAGGCGCTGGAAAAACTTGCCGGCGCAGCCCTCACCAAACGTCTTGCCGGCTTCACCGTCGACGACAAGGATGTCGTTTTGGTGGGGCGTGAGACGATCCTGCGCAATGGCGAGCCGGTCGGGTATCTGACCAGTGGCGGCTATGGCTACTCTCTGGGCAAGAACATCGGCTACGGCTATGTCCGCAACGCTGCCGGCGTCAGCGACGACTTCCTCAAATCGGGCGAATACGAGCTTGTCGTGGCAATGGAAAAAGTGCCCGCCAAGATCCATCTCGAACCGATGTTCGATCCGACAGCAGCGCGGGTGAAGGCCTAAAGGTCACCGGAATTCGCCAAAAAGCCATGATCTGCACTATCAAGACTGGCGGGGGACGGAACAAGGATCGGACAATGGCTCAGCGGATGATCAGTGCGGCGGCGCGCGCAATGGCGATGGGCGGCTTGCTATTCCTGGCGGCCTGCCAGACGGGTTCAAATTCAAATGTTGTCGGCGAAGGCGGTGGTGCTTCATCGACCGGAGTCGCCTATCTCCAGACCATCCGCTCGGAGCACGGCCTGCCGCCATTGAAGCCCGATGCCACGCTGGAGCGCGCCGCCTTGCAGCAGGCGGACTATATGGCGCGCGCCGGGCGCATGGCGCACACCACGGGCTGGGGCAAGGATTTTGCCGCGCGCATGAAAGACAATGGCGTCCAGGGCGCGGCGGCCGAAAACATCGCCCATGGCCGCATGGAGCCGGCCAAGCTGTTTTCGATGTGGATGAACTCGGACGGCCATCGCCGCAACATGCTCGACCCGCGCTTTTCCAGCTTTGGCCTGGCCTATGTCCGCGCCGATGCCGGAAGTGAAGAACGCTACTGGGCGCTGGTGCTGGGGCGGTAGCTCAAGCTCCAGTGCAACCCTTGCCCGTCTTTAGCACGTTCAAAAATACCCCCACCCCTAACCCCTCCCCACAAGGGGGAGGGGAATCCCAGCTCTTGCCCGCCGGCGACACACAACCTCGTTGCTGAGAGCACGCCAAAGTCCCCCTCCCCCTTGTGGGGAGGGGTTAGGGGTGGGGGTGTCGTCAATTGAGAGGTGGCCTGCTCAATGCACGCTGGTCGGGACCGTCTCGGGCTCGGCTTTGTCGACCACCTTCTGGCGATGGAAGATGAACAGGCCGGCAACGACGATGATGGCCGAGCCTATGAGACCCTGCGCGTCCGGGTAATCGCCGAAGAAGACGATGCCCATCACCACCGCCCACAACAGCAGTGTGTATTGCAGCGGCGCCAAGAGCGATGCAGGCGCAAGCTTGAGCGCGCGCGTGATCATCAGATGTGCCGCGCAGGAGACGACGCCCAGCAGCAGCATGGCCGACCAGTCGAGCGCAGTCGGGGTGCGCCAGTCGGCGATCGCAAGCACGCCGCCGACAGCCAGTGCACCAAGCGTCTGCCAGGTGACGAGCGTGGTGTCGTTGGTTGCACGCAGCTTGCGGCTGAGGATCAGCGTGATGGAGAAGGACAGGCTGCCGACGATGGCAAAGAGCGAAGGCCACGACAGCGAGGCGGTGGACGGGCGCAATGCGATGACCACGCCGCAGAAGCCGAGCACGATGGCGATCCAGCGCCGCCAGCCGACCTTTTCGCCCAGGAAGAAGTGCGACAGGGCAGCGATGTAGATCGGCCCTGCCATGTAGAAGGTCATGACGTCGGCGAGCGGCAGATAGGCGACAGCGGCATAGAAAAACCCGGTATCGGCGGTGGCGAGCACGACGCGCAGGACCTGCAGGGCGGGACGCTCGACCTTGGTCAGCGGGCCTGTACCTTGCTTGGCGATCATCGGGCCCAAGATGATGAAGGCGCCGATGGAACGGATCAACAGAACCTGGCCGACGGAGAAGCTGGTGACCAGCCATTTGCCCATGGCGTCGTTGAGCGCGAACATAAAGTCGCCCAGCAACATGAGAAGGATGCCCGCAAGAACAAGATTGTTCTTCGGGAGGGCGATGGCTTGTCGGAAGGTCATTGGCAAGGAATCCGCCGGGCAACGAGCCCGAATGGCGCTATCTAGGCCGAGAGGGCCGCATTTGCGAGGGTTAACTTGGCCATCGCGATGCGTTGCGGCGTCGCACGCCGGTCAACCCCTGACAATGACCGGGCGATAGATGACAAATGGCTCATTGAAGTCGTCATATGACCTCTGCCTGAAGGCGGCGCTACGGTCGAGATCGATGCGTTGCATGCACGTTGCGAAAGCATCGTTGCGCTTGGTGAAGCCATAGGAGCGGCACTTTGCTTCGTCCGCGGCGCGCTGTTCCTCGGCAGTGACGCAGCCGGCGAGCAATGCGGCCATGAAGAGCATCGAAATTGTCTTGATCCTCATGGCCTTTTTCCTTCTGCCGTCATCAGAATACGGACCTCGATTGTAAGCTTTTCATGCGGCCACGAAAAGCTGTCGGCCAAGACTTCAGCTCGCCTGCGGCGGCACGATGTGGCGACGATTGACCGAGGTCGGGCGGCCCTTGATCGACAGGCTGGTTTCGCGCTTTTCCCGCTCGGCAACGACCTTGCCCTTGGCAATGACGCAGAGCCGCTCGGCGCGCAGGCGCACCGCTTCGATCGGGTTGCCGGCGTCGAGCACGACAAGGCTCGCGGTCTTGCCGACAGCGAGGCCAAGATGGTCGAGCCCCATGATCTCGGCGTTGACCTTGGTGACCATGTCGAAGCAGCGGCGCATGTCGGCCGGGCTCGACATCTGGGCAACGTGCAGGCCCATGAAGGCGACGTCGAGCATGTCGGCTGTGCCGAGCGAATACCAGGGATCGAGCACGCAATCCTGGCCCCAGCCGACGCGGATGCCGGCCTTCAGCATCTCGGGCACGCGGGTCATGCCACGGCGCTTGGGGTAGCTGTCGTGGCGACCCTGCAGCATGATGTTGATCAGCGGATTGGGTATGGCCGACACGCCTGCTTCGGCGATCAACGGGATGAGCTTGGAGACATAATAGTTGTCCATCGAATGCATCGAGGTCAGATGCGAGCCCGCCACCCTGCCCTGCAGGCCGAGGCGCTGGGTTTCATAAGCGAGCTGCTCGATGTGGCGCGACAGCGGATCGTCGGTCTCGTCGCAATGCAGATCGACCATCAGGCCGCGCTGTGCGGCGATCTCGCAAAGCTCGGTCACCGAGCGTGTGCCGTCGGCCATGGTGCGCTCGAAATGCGGAATGCCGCCGACGATGTCGACGCCCATATCGAGAGCCCGGATCGTGTTGTCGCGCGCATTGGGCGAGCGGTAGAGGCCGTCCTGCGGGAAAGCGACAAGCTGCAGGTCGATATAGGGCGCGATCTCCTTCTTGACCTCGAGCAGGGCTTCCACGGCCAGCAAGCGGTCGTCGCAAGTATCGACATGGGTGCGGATGGCGAGCAGGCCCATGGACACGGCCCAGTCGCAATAAGCCAGCGCGCGCTCCTTGACCGCTTCATGAGTCAGCAGCGGCTTGAGTTCGCCCCAAAGCGAGATGCCTTCGAGCAGCGTGCCCGAGGCATTGATGCGCGGCAGGCCGTAGGACAGCGTAGCATCCATGTGGAAATGCGGATCGACGAAGGGCTGGCTGACCAGGTTGCCTGACGCGTCGACAATGGTCTTGGCCGCAGCCTCGATCCTGGGCTCAATCGCTGCGATCTTGTCACCCTTGATGCCGATGTCGGCAATGGTTCCGTCGGGCAGCGTGCCGCCCTTGACGATCAGGTCGAAGCTCATCTCTCGCCTTTCTGATAGGGGATCATCAGCGCCTTGGGATAGGTGGCGCGGCGCGCCACCAGGATCAGCGCCAGGATCGATAGTGCATAGGGCATCATCAGGAACACCTGATAAGGAACGATACCGCCGGAAAGCTGCTGCAGCCGCACCTGATAGGCATCGAAGGCAGCAAACAGGATGGCGCCAAGCAGCGCCTTGCCCGGCCGCCATGAGCCGAAGACGACAAGTGCGATGCAGATCCACCCGCGACCGTTGATCATCTCGAAGAAGAACGAGTTGAAGGCCGACATGGTGAGGAAGGCGCCGCCGACCGCCATCAGCGCGCTGCCGACCATCACAGCACCCATGCGGATGGCGGTGACTGAGATGCCTTGCGCCTCGACGGCGGATGGGTTTTCGCCGGCGGCGCGGACGGCAAGACCGACCGGCGTGCGGTAGAGCACCCAGGCGACGACAGCGACTGTCGCGAAGGCGAGATAGGTCAACGGCGTCTGCGAAAACAACGCTTCGCCGAGTAGCGGGATTTTCGACAGGCCAGGGATCGGCAAGGGCTGGAACGGTTCGATCTTGGGCGGCGACGTCACTTCCGGCAACGCCAGGCGGTAGGTGAAATAGGTAAGACTAGTGGCGAGCAAGGTGACGCCGATGCCGACGACATGCTGCGACAGGCCAAGCGGCACGGTGAGCGTAGCATGCAGAAGGCCGAACGTCGCACCGGCAAGGGCAGCGACGAGCACCCCGGTCCACAGGTCGCCGCCGGCATACACGGTGAACCAGCCAGCGAAAGCGCCGGCGGTCATGATGCCTTCAATGCCGAGGTTAAGCACGCCAGCGCGTTCGCAGATCAGCTCGCCCATGGTGGCAAAGATCAGCGGCGAGGCGATGCGGATGGCAGCGACCCAGAACGAGGCGGTGAAGAGGATTTCAAACGCGTCCATGGTCACTTCCACCTCACCCGGAACCGCGTCAACAGGATCGCCACCACCATCGTCAAGAGTGACGTGGCGACCATGACGTCGGCGATGTAGCTCGGCACCTTGGCAACACGGCTCATGGCGTCGGCGCCGACGAAGATGCCGGCAACGAAGATCGCCGAGGCAATGACCCCAAGCGGATTGAGCATCGCCAGCATGGCAACGACGATGCCCGAATAGCCGTAGCCCGGCGACAGGTCGAGCGTCAGATTGCCCTTAAGGCCCGACACCTCGGAGAAGCCGGCAAGGGCGGCCAGACCGCCCGACAGCAGTGCGGTCTTCATCAAGACGCGATTGACCGGAATGCCGACGAAACGCGCGCCCTCAGGATTGTGGCCTACCGCCCGCATCTCGTAGCCGAGCACGGTCTTCTTCATGATGACCCAGACGACGATCGCCGAAACGATGGCGACAACGAAGCCATAGTGCAGGCGCTTGCCCTGGATGATGCGCGGCAGCTGGGCCGAGGCGATGACCTTTTGCGACTGCGGCCAGCCAAGCCCCATCGGGTCCTTGAGCACGCCTTCGAGCAACATGGAGACAAACAGCAGCACGATGAAATTGAGCAGCAGCGTGGTCACGACCTCGTCAACGCCGAAGCGGGTCTTGAGGATCGCCGGGCCGAGCAGCAACAGGCCACCGGCGAGCATCGCAGCCGCCATGATGACGGGGATGAGGATCACCGAGGGCAGCGGCAAGGCGCCGGTGCCGAGCACGACCGTGACGATGCCGCCGATATAGAGCTGGGCTTCGGCGCCGATGTTCCACAGCTTGGCGCGGAATGCGACGGCAACGGCAAGACCGGTGAAGATCAGCGGGGTGGCTCTGGTCAGCGTCTCGAGCAAGGCGAATTGCGAACCGGCCGCGCCCTTGGCGACGAGGTAAAACACCGACAGCGGCGAGGCACCGGCTGCGAGCACGAGCAAGGAGGTGAACACCAGCGTGGCAGCGATGGCCGCCAACGGAAACAGCAACGTCATGCCGAGCGAGGGTGCGGGTTTGGGCTCAAGCCGCATCCTTGCCTCCCTCTTCGCCGTGTCCGGCCATCAGTTCCCCCAGTTCGCGAATGCTGCGTTCGCCGCGAGCAGACGGGCTCGACAGCCGGCCCTTGGACATCACCACGATGCGGTCGGACAGGGCCAAAATCTCTTCAAGGTCTTCGGAAATCAGCAGGATCGCAGCTCCCCTTTGCCGCGCGGCGAGCAGCATGCGGTGGACATAGGCGACAGCGCCGACATCAAGGCCTCGCGTCGGCTGGCTGGCGAGGATGACGGATGGCTCGGGATCAAGCGCGCGGCCAAGGATCAGCTTTTGCATGTTGCCGCCTGAGAGAAGGCGGATGCGTGCCTCAGGCGACGGACATTTGACGTCGTAGTCGGCGATGATCTGTTCGGCGAAATCACGCGCTGCCTTCCAGTCGAGAAAACCCATGCGGCTGAAGCGCGGGCTAGCGTAGCGCTCGGCGATGACATTCTCCGTCACGCTCATGTCGCCGATGGTGCCGACGGCATGACGGTCCTCGGGAATGCGGGCGATGCCGTGACCAAGGGCTGCCTTAGGTGACCAGTCGCCAATTTGCCTGCCGCCGATCACGACTTGCCCGCTTGTGGGTCTTTCAGTGCCGGCGAGCAGCGCGGCGAGTGCTGCCTGGCCGTTGCCGGAAACGCCCGCAAGGCCAGTGATTTCGCCGGCACGCAAGGCGAGCGAGACGCCATCGAGTGCGGCACCATTGCGACGGCCGGTGGACACTGCATCGAGCACGAGAAGGGCCGCGCCCGGCTCGACCGGCACGACTTCCGCGGGCTTGACCTCCTGGCCGACCATCAGCGCCGCAAGCTCCTTGCGGTCGGTTGCGGCAGTGGCGCGCTCGCCGGCAAGGCGACCTGACCGCAACACCAGCACGCGGTTGCTGACGGCCATGACTTCGTGCAGCTTGTGCGAGATGAAGATGATCGACAGACCCTTGGCGACGAGCAGCTTGAGCGTGCGAAACAGCGCTTCGGTCTCGGCCGGCGTCAGCACCGCCGTGGGCTCATCGAGGATCAGGATGCGGGCGTCGCGGTAAAGCGCCTTGAGGATTTCGACGCGCTGGCGCTCGCCCACCGAAAGGCCCGACACAATAGCGGCAGGATCGACAGCCAGGCCAAAATCGGTGGCAAGCTGCTCAATGCGCAGGCGCGCTGCGGCCCGGTCGAGGCGCGGCAGCCAAAGGCTTTGCGTGCCGAGCGCGATGTTTTCCAGAACCGTCATATTGTCGGCGAGCGTGAAATGCTGGTGCACCATGCCGATGCCGGCGTCGAGTGCTGCGCGCGGGTCGCCCGGCTGCAAGGGCTTGCCGAACGCCTCGACGCTGCCCTCATCGGCAACGTAGTGGCCAAACAGGATGTTCATCAGAGTGGTCTTGCCCGCACCATTCTCGCCAAGCAGGGCGATGACCTCACCGCGCTTGAGCTCGAAGGATATGGCGTCGTTGGCCGTGAGCGGGCCGAAACGCTTGGTGATGCCGGACAGGCGCAGGACGGGGGTGGCAGGGGCGATGGACATGAGATGGCCGCAGCGATGGAGGTCCCTTCTCCCGTTCAAGGGAGAAGGCGGCCCGAAGGCCGGATGAGGGGCGGCATCAACTTCCGAGAGGCTGATGCTGCCCCTCATCTGCCTGCCGGCATCTTCTCCCCGTGAACGGGGAGAAGAGAGCTGTCATCAGCTCGATTTCGGCTCAGCGTCGTTGATCTCGACAGTGAACGACCCGTCCTTGATCGCCTTTTCTCTCTCGGCAACCTTGGCCTTGACGTCATCAGGCACCTTGCTTTCGAAAGTGCCAAGCGGCGCAAGCGAGGAGCCGCCGTTCTTCATGAAGGAGTAGACGCCGTAGTCCTCGGCCTTGAAGGCGCCGGCCTTGACCTCTGCAATCGCCTTGTCGAGCGTCGGCTCGAAGTGCCAGAGCGCGGAGGCAACCACGGTTTCGGGATATTCTGCCTGGGTGTCGATGACGTTGCCGATCGCCAAAACTTTCTTTTCCTTGGCGGCATCGGAAACGCCAAAGCGCTCGGCGTAGAGCAGGTCAGCACCGCCGTCGATCTGGGCGAAGGCGGTTTCCTTGGCCTTGGGCGGATCGAACCACGAGCCGATGAAGGAGACCTGGAACTTGGTGTCGGGCGCGGTTTCCTTCACGCCGGCCATGAAGGCGTTCATCAGGCGGTTGACCTCGGGGATCGGGTAGCCACCGACCATGCCGATGTTCTTCGACTTGGTCATGGCACCTGCGACAATGCCCGAGAGGTAGGATGCGTCCTGGATGTAGTTGTCGAACACCGAGAAATTCGGCACCGCGGCATCCGGCTTGAAGCTCGATCCCATCAGGAAAGCAACGTCGGGATAATCCTTGGCGACGGCGCGTGCTGCGTCTTCGACGCCGAACACTTCGCCCAGGATCAGCTTGTGGCCGGCCTCGGCGTATTCGCGCATGACGCGCTCATAGTCGTTGTTGGCGGTGTTTTCCGAATAGACATATTCGATGTCGCCGCGTTCCTTGGCGGCGTTTGCAGCCTTGTGGATACGGCTGACCCACTGCTGCTCCACAGGCACTGTGTAGACAGCGGCGACCTTCAGCGGCTCAGCCGCAAACAGGCGCACGGGCAGACCGGCCATCGCGACAGCCGCGGACGCACCCGCAGCCTTGATCAGGGTACGCCTGGACAAGCCGAAATCAGTTGAATTTCTTGGCATTCTTTCCACCTCTGGCTGGTTTTGGTCTTCTTTGGCGAAGGCGTGTTTTTATCGTTTGGTCAAGGGTATGCGAAATCGCATATGGCAGCAATCGCTCCCCACCCGCTGTCCACCAGTCCTTGCCACCCGCGACCGTTGGTCCCGAATTTTGCCGGTTTCCCTTCGCCAAACGTTGCTTTATATAGACCCGCGCAGGGGTACGACCCAAGGGACTCATTGATTTGTTTGGTTTTTTTCGTCCGACACAGAACCATCTCCTGATCTGGCGGCTGATCCGGGAGTCATTCCGCCAGCATGCGCTCGGCTATGGCATTGCCATCGCTTCGATGATGGTGGTGGCCGGCATGACGGCTGCGAGCGCCTGGATCATGCAGGACATCACCAATGAGTTCGTGATCGGCAAGGATCTCAACCGCGTCTACCAGATCGCGGGCTTGGTTGCCGCGATCTTCATCACCAAAGGGATCGCCACCTTTGTCCAGGCGTTTTTCCTGAGCCGTGTTGGCAACAGCATCATCGCCGATCGCCAGCGCAAGATTTACGACCGCATCCTCGCCCAAGGCATTTCTTTCTATCACTCGGTCCCCTCGTCGGACCTGATCACCCGCGTGACACACAATGCGCAGGCGGCGCGAGCGGTGCTTGACGTCATCGTCACCTCGTTTGTGCGCGACCTGTTTTCGCTGCTCGGCCTGATCTTCGTGATGGTCTACCAACAGCCGGTCATGTCGCTGGTCGCCTTCATCGTCGGGCCGATCGCCATTTTCGGCGTCAATCTGATCCTGCGCCGGGTGCGCAAGATTATGGAGGCGGAGTTCCTGTCGCTCGCCCAGATCGTCCAGGTCATGCAAGAGACGACGGTCGGCGTCAGGATCGTCAAGTCCTTCAATCTCGAGCCGATCATGCGCAGCCGCATGCATCGCGCCGTCTCCGACGTGGAAAAGCGCGCCAACTCCATCGCCGCGCTCGAAGCAGGCACCAGCCCGATCATGGAAACGCTGGCCGGCCTTGCCATCGCCGGTGTGGTCCTCGTCAGCGGCTATCTGGTCGTCCAGGGCGGACAGACGCCGGGCAGCATCATGTCGTTCATCACAGCCCTGCTGCTCGCCTATGAGCCTGCCAAGCGGCTGGCGCGCTTCCGCGTGTCGCTGGAAGCGGGCCTGATCGGCGTGCGAATGATGTTCGAACTTTCGGACCGTCCGCTGACGCTTTCCGAGCGACCCGGGGCGACGCCACTGGTGCCCGGCTCAGGCACGATCGAACTCAAGGATGTCAGCTTCTCTTATGCCGATGGCGAACCGGTGCTGCGCGATCTCGACCTCATTTTCCCGCCCGGCAAGATGACGGCACTTGTCGGCCCGTCTGGCAGCGGCAAGTCGACGGTCATGAACCTGATCATGCGCATGTACGATCCCGACAGCGGCGAGGTGCTGTTCGACGGACAAGACATCGCCCATGCGACGCTGCACTCGGTGCGCGACCGCATCGCTTACGTCAGCCAGGACACGTTCCTGTTCTCCGGCACGATCATGCACAACATCCGGCTCGGCCGCGAAGGTGCGAGCGACGAAGAGGCGATCGAAGCCTCCAAGGCCGCCAATGCGCATGACTTCATCATGTCGCTGAAGAACGGCTACGACACCCAGGTCGGCGAGAACGGCGCGCTGCTTTCGGGCGGCCAGAAGCAACGCCTGTCGATCGCACGCGCCATCCTGCGCGACGCCAACGTCCTGCTGCTCGACGAAGCGACCAGCGCGCTCGACGCCGAGTCGGAGTCGCTGTTCCGCGAGGCGCTGGAGAAGCTGGCGTCAGGGCGCACGACGATTGCCATCGCGCACCGCTTGTCGACCGTGCACCAGGCCGACAACATCGTGGTGATGCAGGACGGCAAAGTGGCCGAACAGGGTCGCCATACCGACCTGATCAAGGCCGATGGCCTCTATCGCAGGCTCTACGAATTCCAGCTCATGGGCTGAGCCGAACCAGCCCAGAGGATTTGCGAAAGCCGCGACCGGGATGCCGGCCGCGGCTTCTTTCATTTTGCACGTATTCTCCAAGCGCACTTGCCGGTGTCCTGATGTCGTGATACTTAAGCAATTACTTCAGTGTTTGAACCCAACACGTTCCATGAGGTTTCCGGCATGTCGTTGACGCTGCATTTCCACCCTCTTGCCTCGTTCTGCCACAAGGCACTGATCGCCTTGTACGAGAACGAGATCCCGTTTGAGCCGCTGATCGTCGACCTTGGCGAGCCGACATCACGAGCGGCGTTCCTGAAGCTCTGGCCGATCGGCAAGATGCCGGTGTTGCAGGATCATGCGCGTGACCGCGTCGTGCCGGAATCGAGTATCATCATCGAATATCTCGAACAGCATTACCCCGGTCCGGTGAAGCTTGTGCCTGTCGATCAAGATGAGGCGACGCGGACACGGCTCAGCGACCGCTTCTTCGACCTCTATGTCCAGGTGCCGATGCAGAAGATCGTGACCGACAAGATCCGGCCGGCCGGCAGCAACGATCCGCACGGCGTGGCGGCGGCACGGGCACAGCTCGAGACCGCGCTCGGCATGGTGGAACACGACATGCAGTCCAGGACCTGGGCGATGGGCGAGAACTTTACGATGGCCGACTGTGCGGCGGCTCCTGCCCTGTTTTATGCCGACAAGATCATGCCACTCGCGGCAAACCATCCCCATTCCGCCGCCTATCTCGGTCGGCTGATGGCGCGACCTTCTGTGGCGCGCGTGTACAGGGAAGCGGAGCCATATTTCCACATGTTCCCTGGCTGATGGATAGTCCCGATGCTGCATGATCCGGCACAACTCGACCTGATGTTCCAGGCGCTGGCCGACCCGGCCCGCCGGGGCATGGTCGACCGTCTGTGCCAGGGGCCGGCATCGGTCAGCCAGTTGGCCGAGCCTTTCGCCATGTCGCTGTCGGCAGTGATGCAGCACCTGCAAGTGCTGGAGTCCAGTGGCCTCGTGCGCACTGCCAAGGTGGGCCGCGTGCGCACCTGCCAGATCGAGCCCACGGCACTGAGGCGCGCGGAGGGCTGGATTTCCGAACGCCGCACGCTGTGGGAACACCGCCTCGACAGACTGGGCGAATTCCTGGCCGAGACATCCGACGAAGCCGAGCAAGGGAGCTCGAAATGACCAAGCGATCCGTCACCCACGCCACATTCACCATCGAACGCCGCTATGATGCGTCACCGGCACGGGTTTTCCATGCGCTGAGCGATCCTGTGGCCAAGGCACGCTGGTTTTCGGGGCCCAAGGAATGGGACACGCTGGAGCGCAAGTTCGACTTTCGCGTCGGCGGCCGCGAGGTGAATTCGGCAGGGCCGAAGGGCGGGCCGGTGCACAGCTTCAACGCGATCTATCAGGACATCGTCGCTGATCAGCGCATCATCTACAGCTATGACATGCATCTCGGCGACACCCGCATTTCGGTGTCGCTGGCAACCTTCGAGCTTGCGCCTGACGGCCAGGGCACGCGGCTTACCTTCACCGAGCAAGGTGCGTTTCTCGATGATTACGACGACGCTGGCGGCCGCGAGCGTGGCACTCGCCAGTTGCTCGACGCGCTCGGTGCCGAGCTGGAACGGCAGGCGGTCGCCTGAGTTCAGTCGATGCGGATGAACACGCCCTTGGTGTTGAGATATTCGTAGAGGTGCTCGGCGCCGCCCTCGAGGCCGTAGCCGCTCATCTTGTAGCCGCCAAAAGGCATGGCCGGGTCTATGGCGTGGTAGGTGTTGACCCACACCGAGCCGGCATGGAGCCGCCGCGACAGCTGGTGCGCGGTGGCGAGGTCGCGGGTGAAGACGCCGGCGGCAAGGCCGTAAGGCGTGTCGTTGGCGCGTCGCACCACCTCGTCGAGCGTGTCGAAGGGTAGTGCCGAAATGACCGGGCCGAAAATCTCCTCACGCGCAATGCGCATCGTGTCGGAGACGCCGGCAAAAACGGTGGGTGCAACGAAGTTGCCGGCAGCGAACGCACCAGCAGACAGCCTGTTGCCGCCGGCGACGAGGCGAGCGCCCTCCTCCGTGCCGGCGCGCAGATATCCCTCGACGCGGTCGAGCTGGCGCGGAGAGATCAGCGGGCCGATCTCGGTACTCGGGTCGATGCCGTTGCCGATGCGCAAAGCTCCTGCATAGGCGGCGAGACGCGCGACGAATTCGTCATGGATGGAACGCGCGACAAACAGCCTGGAGCCGGCGATGCAGATCTGACCGGAATTGGCGAAGACCGACATGGCGGCAACAGGCACCGCGCGTTCGAGATCGGCGTCAGCGCAGACGATGACCGGCGACTTGCCGCCAAGTTCGAGCGACACGCGCTTGAGGTTGCCAGCCGAGGCGCGGACGATGCTCTGGCCGGTGGCGGTGGAGCCGGTGAAGACGATCTTGTCGACGCCCATATGTTCGGCGAGTGATGCACCCGCCTCCGTTCCCGTGCCGGTGACGATGTTGACGACGCCGTCAGGAACGCCGGCCTCGGCCATCAGTTCGGCGATCAGGAGCGGTGTCAACGGCGCTTCCTCGGACGGCTTCAAGACCACCGTGCAGCCGGTGGCCAAAGCCGGACCGATCTTCCACACTGACGCGGCGGTGGGCGCATTCCACGGAATGATGGCACCGACGACGCCGACGGGTTCCTTGCGGGTGTAAGAGACGATGTCGCCAGCAAGCGAGTTTTCGATGGTCTGGCCGTGGATGGCAGTGGCCATGCCGGCGTAGTAGCGCAGCATGCCGAGAACGCGGTTGGCGTTGCCCCGCGCCCTGACGATGGGCAGGCCCATATCGGTGGTGTCGGAAATGCAGATCTCTTCCCAGTGGCGCTCGAACAGATCGGCGATCTTCAGCAACAGCTTCTGCCGCTCATGCGGCTTGAAACGGCTCCACGGGCCGTCAAAGGCATTGCGAGCGGCAGCGACGGCGCGTTCGACGTCTCGCTTGCCGCCACGCGGCACGGTGGCGATAACCTCGCCGGTGGCGGGATTGCGCGTCTCCATCGTCTGGCCGGACGCGGCCTCCACCCACGCGCCGCCAATGAACATCGGGCGATGGCGGCCGTCGAGCAGATGGCGGGGCTGGGCGATGGTCATGACTTGGCTCCTCGCTGGCGCAACAATGGGCACAGGCGCCCAAAGCTTTGCCGGCGCTGCAAAGCTAGGCCAGAGACATCAAGCCATTCAAGTCTTTGAGATGGGGCCAGCCGCCAAACGTCAGGCGATGGAGGTGCGCTCGAAATCACCCGTGTCGCGGTCCATGACCCACAACTCGCCCGCCGAGATGTCGAACCAGGCGCCGAAAATCTCCAGCCGCCCCTTCTGCTCGAGAATCTTGACGCAAGGGAACGTGCGCAGATTGGCGATCGAATAGCGGATCGAGATGCGCTCAAGCGCGGTCTGCCGCTCGGCCTGGGTCATCATCGTGTTGCCGGTCACGGTCTCGGCGGCGGGAGCCACCAGGCTCATCCACTTGCCGATGAAATCGCCGGGCGAGAGCGGTGCCATGTTGGGATCGAGCGCTGCTCGGATGCCGCCGCAGCGGCCGTGGCCCATGACCACGATATTTTTCACCTTGAGCGCCTGCACCGCGAATTCGAGCGCCGCCGAGGTGGAATGGAACTCGCCATCGGGCGAATAGGGCGGCACGAGATTGGCGACGTTGCGAACGACGAAGAGCTCGCCCGGGCCGGAGTCGAAGATGGTTTCAGGCGCGGCGCGGGAATCGCAGCAGGCAATGACCATGGTCTCGGGCGATTGGCCTTCGCGTGCCAGAGACTTGTAATGGTCAGTCTCGGCCGCATAGCGTCCGGTCATGAAGTTGCGGTAACCAGCGAGCAGTGTCTCAGGCAGATGCGACATGCGTTTGCCCTTAAACAAAAATGGCCGTCGCGGCAAATGCAAATACGCAGGCACGGCCAGGCTTTCCACTCCGGCATGAGCGCTCCTTGCCTGCACAACCACCAGCGGGGCACCTGACGCTTTACCGCGGCGGCAGTTGGGTTATGCTGCGCAAACGGCCGTGAGAAGACGCCTAGGCAGGTGTGCCCGCCCGTTGCGGCCAACCCAATCTGCAACGCATCAAGGAGAGTGACATGCGCTTGCTCCTTTTCGCAGTTTCGATCTTGAGCCTGCTGGCTGTGCCCGCCACGCCGTGGCAGTTCACCTCTCGTGCGCAAGCGCAGGAGTGCACAGGGGATCATTGCCCCAAACCGAGCGGCCAGGGCCGGGACTGCGAACAAAAGAAAGAAAAGACCGTCAGCTGACGCTAAGCAAAAGGCTCAAGGATTGAGCGCAGGCAAGGCCGAAGCGAGCGAGATGCTACCTGCGCTGCCGGCCAGCCATTGTTTTCTGGCGCGCGCTATTCCGGCCTGAAGTTTCTGGGGATCGCAAGGCACGGCATCCGGCTTCGCTGCGAAGATTGCACCTTCAAGCCGCTCGAATTCCTGCTGCGTCCCCGTGTCGCCGGTCTGGCGCAGCCAGGATGACACCGGAGCGACACCCGCCCGGCGCGCCCAGGAATCGAGCGCCGCATAGATGTCGGGCAACTTGCCCGACCGGCAGGCGTGCTCGAAGTGCTGGAAGTAGGCAGCCTCGGATTGTTCGTGTTCCAGCCTGCGCGCGTGACGCCGGGCGGTAAGACGCGGCAAGGCGCGGGTGATGAGCCAGGCCAGGACCGCCAGCCCGGCAATTGCAGCCGCCGCCCATGGCCAGTATTTCAGCCATGCTTCCCAAGCCGGAGGCGCCGGCTTTTCGGGAGCAGCCGGCGGTGCGATGGCGGGTTTGAAGGCTGCGGCCTCGGCGACCGAGACAGCGATCTCGGGAGCCTGCGCCGTCTCATGCTTTTGCGATGCCGGATCGTACCAATCGATCTCGATGGCGGGCAAAATGTAGCTGCCCGGCTTTTCGAAGGCGTAGGTGACGCGGTCGATGCGCTTGCCGTTGCCATCCTGATCGGACAGCACGGGATCATGCGGATAGATACGCACGCCGTCGGGGGTGGCAAAATCCGGCACCGGGATCATCATCG
The DNA here is from genome assembly GCF_056398585.1 of Aminobacter sp. 01T433. NCBI lineage: Bacteria > Pseudomonadati > Pseudomonadota > Alphaproteobacteria > Hyphomicrobiales > Phyllobacteriaceae > Aminobacter > Aminobacter sp. 01T433. The sequence goes on along the minus strand of NZ_JBFTPR010000001.1, from coordinate 433,415 downwards.
CCTGCATGCCCTGGGCCTCAGTGGTGACGGTGCGGACCAGCGTGTCGCCAGCCTTCAGCCCATTGGGCTCGCGGTCGAGGTTTTGGCTAACGGTCAGCGCGGCCGCGGCCGCCACGTTGCCCGCGGGTGCACCCGCCACGCCCGCAACTGTGAATTTCACCGGCGGCAGCTTCACCGACCCGTTGGTCGCCTGGCCTGGAACCGCCGCATAGGCAAACGTGATCTCCGCCGGCGGCAACACATAGTCGCCGGGTGCTTGCGGAGTGACGAGATACAGTCGGCGAATGCCCGAAAAACTCTCGCCGTCGATTGTCTCGACCATGTTCTGGGCCCGTATGTCGGGCAAGGTGACGACCGCGTTCGGAATATCGAGGTTCGGAAACTGCGGCGGCGACATGAAGAAATTCGGCACCAGGACATCGACCTGGACCTGAACCTGCTGGCCCGCAACGATGGGCGCCGGCGTCAGTATGTCGACCCGGACGATCGGCTCGGCGGCATAAAGCGGTGCAGCAGCTGCGAAGACGAAGAACAGGGCAGCCAGGCAGCGGGCGAAAAGGCTCATTGCTTCGCTCCCCCTGCTTCAAGGGCAAATCGGCGGGCAAGCAGGTCGGTGGGCGTGACCTGGATGTTGCGCATCCACATTTCGGCGGTCTGCCGGGCAAGGTCGACCGTGCCCGCCTTGCCCTTCTTGCCCTTGTCGTCGAACTGGACCTGGTCCGGCTTCTCGTTGGGGTCCTGTTGCTGCTCGTCCTCTTCGTCCTTCTTCTGGGCGATGAGCTTTTCCAGAATGACGAGGTTGGCCTTGGCTTCGGGCCAGTCGGGTCGCAGCTTCAGCGCCTCGTTGAGGCTGGCTACTGCCTCGTCGAGCTTGTCGAGATGGGCCAACGCGCTGCCCTGGTTGTAATAGCTCTCGGCGGTCCTGACCTGCGCGAAGGCGTCGATCGCGTCGGAAAACTTGCCCGCCCGATAAAGTGCTACGCCGCGCCACATGGGGTCGCGGAAATGCGCCGCGGCACCGGCATAGTCGCCCTTGTCGAAGGCAAGCCGCCCTTGCTGGTCAGGCGTCAGCCACATGCCGGCGAAATCGAACCCGGCAGCATTGGCGCGGCCCGGGGCAACAAGGGTTGCCACGACGAGTGCCGCAAAAGCCCATTGCACCGTCCAGCCGCGACGGAACCAGAACGCACCCAGCACGGCGATGGGAATGATGAGCCACCAGCCGACATCGAGCCAGCGTGTGTGGCCTTCGGCGAGCTTGGCCTGCAGATGAGATTGCACGCGCTGCGCGATCCAGCGGATGTCGCTGTCATCCATGGTGATGGTGGCGACGCGGACGCCGGCATCGCGCCCGAGCGCCTGCAACTGGGCCACATCGAGTTTCGCAATGACGCGGCCGCCGCCTTCGGACAGGAACTCGCCCTCCCCGGTCTTCACCGGCCCGCCTTCTTCCGTGCCGACACCCAGAACCATGATCTCATTGTTGCCGGCATAATTCTTGAAGGCATCGGTCGCCGCCGGCTCGACGCCGTCGGTGAGGAAAAGCAGCGTGCCCGGAACCTCTTCGTTTTTCAGCCCGGCTTCGACGGCTAACAGCGCCTTGGCAGTATCCTTGCCCTGCACGGGCATGATCCGTGTCTGCAGCGCATTGACATAGGTCTTGACCAGATCGGCGTCGTCGGTCAGCGGCAGCACCATGTGGGCCGAACCGGCATAGGCGTAGACTGCGGTGCGGGCGCCGGGCCTGAGCTTGAGCAGGTCCTGGACCTTGAGCTTGACGCGCTCGAGCCGCGACGGCGAAATGTCGATGGCGTCCATCGTCTGCGACACGTCGATCGCCAGCACCAACGGCGCCCTGTCTTCGACAAAAGGCGGCTGCTGGCGCTGCCAGGTCGGCCCGGCTGCCGCGATGGCGCCGAGCGCTATGAGGACGGCGATGAAATGCACCGGCCGCCACCGCTTGCTGCTTTGCCGGTCGATCAGAAGGCTGTCGAGCAGATGCGGCGCGATGAGCCCACTCAACCTTGCCCGCGCGTCGGTCTGCCGGGACACCAGAAACACCAAGGCAATGGCGGCAAGAATAGCCAGAAGCCACCATGGTCGCAGGAAATGAAAATCCCCGATCATGAGGCCTGCCCTGTGCGGTCGGCCGGCCTGCGGCGCAGAACGACCCATAGCCACGCGAACAGGTGATAGGCGATCAGCAACAGCAGTGCGGCACCCAGGGGATAGCTGAACAGTTCGATCTTGGGACGCCAGGAAAGGGTTGTCTGGTTGGCGGGCGTGATCTTGTCGAGGGTGGCGTAAATGTCCGCCAGCTGGTTTTGGTCCTGCCCGAAAAAATAGCGGCCGCCGGTCGTTGCGGCGATTTTTTGCAGCGCGCCGACGTCGAGCTTGTCTTCGCCCGTAGCGCTGGGGTCGCCGATGCCGACCGTGTGGATGACGATCTTGTTTTGGCTGGCGATATCGGCCGCGCGGTCCGGCGGCATCTTGCTTGCGGTGTCGTTGCCGTCCGTCAGAACGACCAGTACCTTTTCCGGCGCCTTGCTGTCGGCGAACATTTTGATGGCAAGGCCGATGGCATCGCCCAGTGCGGTTCGCGGCCCCGCCATGCCAGGCAGCGCATCCTCGATCATGGTCTGGACAGTGAGATGATCGAGCGTGAACGGCACGAGCGGATAGGGCGCGTCGCCGAAGGCGATCAGCCCGACGCGGTCGCCCTGCCGGCGCTTGACGAAGTCGGCGACGACCTGCTTCACGGCATCGACGCGGGCTTCGAGCTGGCCAGTGGGATCGCGAAAATCGCGCGTGTCCATCGATTGCGACAGATCGAGCGCCAGCATCAGGTCGCGCTGCGGTTCGGTCTTGGTGATCGGCGGCTCGACAAACTGGGGCCGTGCCAGAGCCAGCACGATGAGAAACCAGCACAGCGGTGCGAGCAGCCTTTGCACCCAGTTGGTGCGCGGTATGACCGAGCCTTGGGTCGGCACCACGCCGGCAGCATCCGCCACCTCGCCGAAGAACGGGATGCGGATGGCGGCGGTTTCCTCGCGATAAGCCGGCACCAGCCACCAGATCAGCAAGGGCAGCGGCAGCACGGCGAGCAACCATGGATACTCAAGCTGATACACTGTGGCCCTCGATCCATCGGCGCGCGGAGGCCGCAAACATGCGCGCGTCATCCTCGCTGACGGCGGTGCGTGTTTGCCTCGAACGGTATTCGAGATCGTCCAGCAGTTGTGCTGCCGGCTCAGGAAAGGATTTGTCGCCGCCATGCTTGCGCAGGAAAGCGAGCCAGTTTCCGCCGCTGAGCGAGGCCACAGCATCGCGCGGCCAGGCGGCGAGCGCGACACGCTTCAGCAGGTCGGGCATGGCCTCAAGGGCTTCGGCGCGCGCCGCTGCATCGCCGAGCTTCTGTTCGATCCGGGTCAGCTCGGCAAGTGCTTCGCGGCGATAGCGGTTGGCGATGCGCCGCCTGTGCCAGCGCCACACGGCAAGGACAAGCAATGCTGCGGCTAACAGCGCAAGCAGCGCCCAACCCCAGGTCTGCGGCATCCATGAGACCGGCGCTGGAACGGCGATGTCAGCCAGTTTTTCCAGCGCCAGTCTGGTCAGCGGATCCTGTTGGGTTTGCGCCGGCTCCATGGTCAGCGCCTTCTTTGTCGCCAGGCAAGCTGGCCGAGCGTGCGGCGCAGTTGCGGTGCGGTTGCCTCGGCTGCGGAAACCAAAAGCATCGGCAGGCCGAGTTCCTGTTGCCAGGCCATCAGCTCATCGCCGCGCTTTTTGGCGAAATCGGCAACCCCACTCCGGACCTTGCCGTGGCCGAGAGGCAGCTCGGCCTGCATGGAGCCGCCGCTGACGACGATGTGGCCGGTCTCGGGCAGGTCGAGCAGGAATGGATCGTAGACCAGCACGGCAATCACGTCGTTGCTGATCGTCAGCCGCAAAAGCAGGTCGCGGGTGCGCGGACCATGGCCCTCGAAATCGCTGATGACGACGACCAGATGATCGTGACGCGCCACATTGGCGACAGCCTCCAATGCGAGGTCGAGCTGGCCCGAGCCGCGATGATCGGACAGGTCCGCTTTCAGTTCGGCGTTTTGCCGCGCGATGGCGCTGGCAAGCTCGATGACTGCGGCCCGGCTGCGATGCGGCCGCAACTCGTCGATGCGGGTGTCGTTGAAAACAAAGCCGCCGACACGGTCGCCGAGGTTCAACACCCGCCAGGCGCAAAGTGCTGCCGTCTCCGCCGCCGACACCGATTTCATCATCAGACGGCTGCCGAAGAACATGTTCATGCGCTGGTCAACGACGATCAGCGCGGGCCGGTCCTTCTCCTCGTCATAGACGCGAACAAAAGGCTTGCCGGTGCGCGCCGTCACCCGCCAGTCGATGGTGCGGACGTCGTCGCCGGGCAGATAGTCGCGCAGTTCCTCGAAGGAAAGGCCGCGCCCCCGCATGTTGGAGGCGTGGCGGCCGGCGAGCAGGCGATTGACGGGCTGCTTGCGGAGAAAATTGAAGTCCCGCGCCGCAGCCTCCAGCGCCACCAATTGCTCGACCGTCGTATAGACGCCCTCGGCAGACGCCGTGGTGCGCGGCCTGACCAGGCCCTTCGACCGTCCCAGTGCCGACAAGGAGAAGCCCATGGATGCCTCCGTCAGGCGACCGCCACCAGTTCGACGATACGATCGACCACCTGGTCGGCGGTGACGGCGGCGGCATGTGCCTCGTAGGACAATATCAGGCGATGGCGGAAAACGTCATGCACAACCGCCTTCACATCGTCGGGACTGACATAGTCGCGGCCCTTGAGCCAGGCGTAGGAGCGGGAAACCTTATCGAGCCCGATCGAGCCGCGTGGACTGACGCCGACCTGGATCCAGCTCGCCAGATCCTTGTCCAGCTTGGCCGGCTCACGCGTCGCGTAGACGAGCGCGACGATGTAGTTCTCCACCGCTTCGGAAACGGTGATGCCGCCGATCTGCTTGCGCGCGTCAAAGACCGATTTGGGGTCTAGCTTGGCGGCCTGCTTGCCTGCGGGTTTGGCGCTGCCGTCCTCTTCGCTGCGCACCAGCCGCATGATCTGGGCTTCGGCCTCGCGCGCGGGATAGTCGACCCGCACATGCATGAGGAAACGGTCGAGCTGAGCTTCGGGCAGCGGATAGGTGCCCTCCTGCTCAATCGGGTTCTGCGTCGCCATGACCAAGAAAAGTTCAGGCAAGGGATGGCTGTCGCCGCCGACCGTGACCTGCCGCTCCTCCATCGCCTCCAGAAGCGCCGACTGCACCTTGGCGGGCGCGCGGTTGATCTCGTCGGCGAGGATCAGATTGGCGAAGATCGGCCCTTCCTGGAACTTGAATTCGCCCTTGCCGCCTTCGCTGAAATAGACCTCCGAGCCGGTGATGTCGGAGGGAAGAAGGTCGGGCGTGAACTGGACGCGAGAGAGTTTGGCGTCGAGGTTTTTTGCCAGGCTCTTGATGGCACGGGTCTTGGCGAGCCCAGGCAGGCCTTCGACCAGAAGGTGGCCATCGCTCAAAAGGCCCAGCAGCAGGCGCTCGACCATGGCGTCCTGGCCGATGATCGACTGGCTGATGTGTTTGCCAAGGCTGACGATGTCGTCGCGTGCGGTCATGGCGGCCTCGATTTTCGGGTGTCGATTGAAGGACGCGCCAACTTGCGGGTTGGCGCGTCCGATCTACTGCCTTGCGCGGCTATTTTGCGCTTGGATTTTGATCGAGCGACTTCGTCAGCGCTTCAAGCATCTGATCGACGCTGAAGCTCGCCGGCCGCTGGCTGGGCGGATAGTCCTTGAAGGTCCCGAGGAACGGGGCAACCCTCCAGACGCCATACTGGATCAAGTAGGCGTTCTTTGCCGTCCAGTCATAATACTGATCCGAAACGACGTCCGCACGCTCGTAGGGATCCATGCGCAGGTTGAAGACCTTGGGCGCACGCAGTGGCGTGAAGGGATTGGCCCAGACGACAAAGCCGCCCGGCGCGCGCTGCTCGGAGAATACGATCTTCCAATCCTTGTAACGGTATGAGACGAGCGTTCCGTCATCGTTGAAGTAGTAGAAGTCTTCGCGGGCGGACTTCGGCTGCTCGCCGGTCAGGTATGGCAACTGGTTGTAGCCGTCGAGATGGACCTTGAACTCCTTGTCGCCGAGCTTGGTGCCCTTCAGCAAGCGGTCCTTGACGTCCGTGTCGCCGGCAGCGGCAACCAGGGTCGGGAACCAGTCGAGGCCCGACACCATATCGTTGGAGACTTCACCCGGCTTGATGTGGCCCGGCCAGCGGACCATGGCCGGCACGCGGAAGGCACCTTCCCAGTTCGTATCCTTCTCACTGCGGAACGGCGTCGTCGCGGCATCCGGCCAGGACCATTGATTGGGGCCGTTGTCGGTTGTGTAGACCACGATCGTATTGTCGGCGATCTTGAGGTCGTCGAGTGCCTTCAGCAGCTTGCCGACGTCGCCGTCGTGCTCGATCATGCCATCGGCATATTCGTTGCCCGGCATGCCGCTCTGCCCCTGCATGGATTCGCGGACATGGGTGAACGCATGCATGCGCGTTGTGTTCATCCAGGTGAAGAAGGGCTTTCCTTCCTTTGCCTGCTTTTCCATGAAGGTGATTGCTGCCGCAGTGGTCTCGTCGTCGATCGTCTCCATCCGCTTTTTGTTCAGCGGACCGGTATCCTCGATCTTGCCGTCGGCGAAGCTGTGCAGCACACCGCGAGGCGAGTTATTCTTGACGAATTCTGCGTCATTCTTGGGATAATAGGGCCTTTCCGGCTCCTCTTCCGCGTTCAGGTGGTAGAGGTTGCCGAAGAACTCGTCGAAGCCGTGATTGGTCGGCAGATATTCGTCGCGATCGCCGAGATGATTCTTGCCGAATTGCCCGGTTGCATAGCCGAGCGGCTTGAGAGCCTGGGCGATGGTCACGTCTCGCGCCTGGAGGCCGACCGTCGCGCCCGGTATGCCAACCTTGCACAGGCCGGTGCGCAGGCACACCTGGCCGGTGATGAATGTCGAACGACCCGCCGTGCAGCTGTTCTCGGCATAATAGTCCGTGAACATCATGCCTTCCTTGGCAATGCGGTCGATGTTGGGCGTCTTGTAGCCCACCAGGCCCATTGAATAGGCCGAGATATTGGTCTGGCCGATGTCGTCGCCGAAGATGACGAGGATATTGGGCTTCTTCGCCTCTTGCGCGCTGGCGGACGAAACCGCCCCGATGGCCAGGCAACTGGCCGCAGCGATCATCGCCGCCCTCAAAATACTTCTCTTCCGCATAGTCATACTCCTGAGCGAAATCAGTTGGAACGAACCGGTGCTTTCAAGACAGGGGTGTCCGCCAAAATGTCGACGGACTTTGTGCCGGGCCTCCTTTCGGCACAGTCACTGTATTGGCGCACTTCACGCAAGGGAAGACGGAACGTATCAGGAATGTATCGGGAATGTATTCGTCGGCGCCAAAGCTTACGCATTGTAAATAAACTGCTAATCCGACGGTCTTCTTTCGGAGCATGTATGAGATTGTATTAGTATCAACGAGTGCTAACAGAAACGGCACTCGGTTTGGCTCTGGAGGATTGGAGAAAACGCATATAGCATCGCAGATGAGCAGTTCAGCCGGAGGCGATTTTTATGACCCCCTCACGCAACTTCTTCCTGCAAACATTCCTGGCACTTCCTCTTCTTTTGCTGGCACTTGCCTCCAGCGCGCTTGCCCAATCGGATGCGTTGCCTTCGTGGAAGGATGGCGCGGTGAAGTCGGCGATCACGGATTTCGTCGCCAAGGTGACGAGGGATGGCGGAGCGGATTTCGTCAAACCCGAAGAGCGCATCGCCGTCTTCGACAATGACGGAACGCTGTGGTCGGAGCAGCCCGTCTATTTCCAGCTGGCTTTTGCTCTCGACCGCATCAAGGCGATGGCGCCGCAGCACCCGGAATGGAAGGACACCGAGCCTTTCAAGTCCGTGCTGGCAGGCGATGTAAAAGGGCTAGCCGCATCGGGCGAAAAGGGCCTGATGGAGCTGATGGCGATGAGCCATTCGGGCATGACCACGGATGAATATGCCGCCATCGTTGCCGATTGGCTGAAGACAGCGCGCCACCCCCGTTTCGATCGCCCCTACGACGAACTGGTCTACCAACCGCAACTGGAGCTTCTCGACTATCTCCGCGCCAACGGCTTCAAGACGTTCATCGTCTCGGGCGGTGGCGTCGAATTCATGCGCGGCTTCGCTGAAAAGGCCTATGGCATTCCTCCCGAACAGGTCATCGGATCGGCCGGGGTGACGAAGTTCGAATTGCGCGACGGCAAGCCGGTTCTGGTCAAGGAGCCCAAGGTCGAGTTCATAGACGACGGCCCCGGCAAGCCTTCGGGCATCAACAATTTCATCGGCCGCCGCCCGATCCTTGCCTTTGGCAATTCCGATGGCGACCAGCAGATGCTGGAATGGACGGCGGCCGGCGACGGCGCGCGCTTCGTGGGCATCGTCCACCACACCGACGCCGACCGCGAATGGGCCTATGACCGCCAGTCGCATATCGGCAAGCTCGACAAGGCGCTCGACGAAGGCACCGCCAAGGGCTGGACGATCGTCGACATGAAGAGCGACTGGCTCGCCATCTATCCGCCGGCAAAATAGCCGGCGCCGCGCGCAAGCAGCTCGCCGACGAGAAATCCTGAGGGGCCCCAAAGCACGCGCGCCGGCGGCTGAAATGATCGACACCGCCAAGGCAAGGTGTATGCTGCCACGCCGTGCGAAGCCGTTGAAAGAGAGATCGCCATGAACGAAAGCGCTGTCATCGGCAAGGCGGATATGCTGTGGATTCCAGGCGGCACGTTCCGCATGGGCTCGGACAATCACTATGCCGAAGAGCGCCCTGCCCACCGCGCCACGGTGGACGGGTTCTTCATGGACAAGACCCCGGTCACCAACCGCCAGTTCAGGCGTTTCGTCGAGGCGACGAACTACACCACCTTCGCCGAGATTCCGCCAAACCCGGCTGATTATCCCGGCGCCCTTCCCCATATGCTGCAAGCCGGCTCTCTGATCTTTTCGCCTCCCAAAGGCCCGGTGGACCTGCGCAACTGGGGGCAGTGGTGGGCATTCAAATTCGGCGCCAACTGGCGCCGTCCCTACGGCCCAGGCAGCAACATCAAGGGGCTCGACGAGCACCCTGTGGTCCATGTCGCTTATTGCGACGCGGAGGCCTATGCCAAATGGGCGGGCAAGGAGCTGCCGACCGAAGCCGAGTGGGAGTTTGCCGGCCGTGCCGGGCTGGAGGATGCCGAATATGCCTGGGGCGACGAACTCACGCCCGGCGGCAAGCACATGGCCAACACCTGGCAAGGCATGTTCCCGCACGAAAACCTCAAGAGCGACGGCTACGACCGCACCTCGCCGGTGACCGCCTTTCCGGCCAACGCCTACGGCCTCTACGACATGATCGGCAATGTCTGGGAATGGACCAGCGACTTCTGGTCGACCAAGCACACGGAGGATGCGCCGAAGGCCTGCTGCGTGCCTTTAAATCCGCGCGGTGGTCCGATCGAATCGAGCTTCGACCCGAACCAGCCCCAGATCAAGATTCCGCGCAAGGTGCTGAAGGGCGGCTCGCATCTGTGCGCGCCCAACTACTGCCGCCGCTACCGCCCCGCCGCCCGGCACGCCGAACCGGTCGACACCTCGACCAGCCATGTCAGCTTTCGCTGCGTGCTGCGGCAAAGGCCGGAGTAAGGCTGAGAGGCTTCAGCCGGCCGCGCTGCAACAGTCATTGGAATACAGGGTTACGAGGGCGCTACCGGCGTTCACTGAACCTGGCCGCCAAGTTCTTATGACATTTTGATTTCCGTGCCGTTTCGGTCACCTCGAAAACCTTATGCGCCGAGACGTATTGGTGTCGCGCAAGCTGGCACTCAAGGAGCTGGCGACATCGGGTGGCGGAACGACCATGTGGCTCAGCGCGATAGATCAAGGATTGCAGTGGCACGACCGATTGCAGGTCTTTTCACCAGGCGATTCGTTCGAGCGCTTCGTTCCGCAGGGCGTGAAAACGTCCGGTTTGGAGACTTTCGGCGCCGTAGCCATGGTCTTGTCGGTCATCGGCTCCGCCGCCGCGATGCTCGGGAAAATCCTGCTCTGACGCGTCCGGACCGCGTGTGGCCTGACGGGCATCTGCAAGCGTGCGGCCACCGAAAAGCGGCGCCTCGACCACACCTCGCGGAAGATGGATGCAGGCTGTCGTGCCTTCGACAGCATATGTGAAACGAAGCGTCGGGAGCGATCATACAGGCCTCGATCTGCTTGCCACCTTGCCTGACTCACCTTGCCGACGTTGGATCGCCGCCACCACACAAAGCTGTGGATGGTCTCAGTGGGCCGCTGCTCCCCCGGTCGCTAACCACTCGATTTTCTTGCGCTTCTGCGACCCAATTGCTGCGCCAGCACCCGCTGGAAAATGGGTTTGAATAATAATTCATAGTGTGCATTATTATCAATCAAGGGTCGGGAGCCCTTGTTTGGAGAGGACATCATGAATCTTTTGCGCGCCGTCGTCGTAGCCGGCTCAATGCTTGGAGCTGCGTCTGTGGCCCTGGCCGATGCCAACCCGGCGGTCATTTTCGACCTGGGTGGAAAGTATGACAAATCGTTCAACGAGGCGTCGTCTGTGGGAGCCGAAAGGTTTCGCCAGGAAACCGGCATTGCCTACCGGGAATTCGAGCTGCAGTCGGATGCGCAAAGAGAGCAGTCCTTGCGGCGTTTCGCCCAGCAAGGGCACAATCCGGTGGTCGTCACAGGGTTCTCGTGGGGCCCGGCGGTAAAGGCGGTTGCACCGGAATACCCTGATACGAAGTTCGTGCTCATCGATTCCGTTGTCGACCTTCCCAACGTGCGATCGGTGACGTTCAAGGAGCAGGAAGGCTCCTACCTGGTGGGCCTCATGGCCGCCATGGCCTCGAAATCAAACAAGGTTGGCTTTGTCGGCGGCATGGATATCCCGATGATCCGCGCCTTTGCCTGCGGATACAAGCAGGGTGCCAAGTCGGCCAAGGCCGACATCGAAATCCTCGAGAACATGACCGGAACCACCGGCGCTGCCTGGCGCGACCCTGTGAAGGGCGGCGAGCTGGCCAAGTCGCAGATCGGCCGTGGCGCCGACGTGGTCTACCATGCCGCTGGCGGAACGGGCATTGGCGTGCTGCAGGCGGCGGCCGATGCTGGCGCGCTTGGCATTGGCGTCGACAAGAACCAGAACCATCTGCATCCTGGAAAGGTGCTGACTTCGATGCTCAAGCGCGTCGATGTCGCCGTTTATCAGGCCATGATGGACGTTCAGAAAGACGCCTTCACGCCCGGCCTTCAATCGCTCGGCCTGGCTCAGGACGGCGTCGATATCGCCGTGGACGACAACAACAAGGCGCTCATCTCGCCCGAGATGGCTGCGGCTGTCGCAGCGGCCAAGGCCCGGATCGTCTCCGGCGAGACCAAGGTGCACGACTACCGCACTGACGACACCTGCCCGCTCTGAAAATTTGAGGCCGTCAGATGGTCAGCAACGAGATAGGGGAGACCATTTCGGTCTCCCCCGCGATTGAGCTCATTGGCATATCCAAATCGTTCGGTTCTGTTCACGCAAACAAGAACATCTCGATGACGGTTGCCAAGGGGACCATTCACGGAATCGTAGGTGAAAACGGCGCCGGCAAATCGACATTGATGTCGATCCTGTATGGCTTCTACCAAGCCGACAAGGGCGAGATACAGGTCAACGGCAAACGGGTGGCGATCCGCCACTCCAACGATGCGATCGCGGCCGGAATTGGCATGGTTCATCAGCATTTCATGCTGGTGAAGCCGTTCACGGTGCTGGAAAACATCATTTTGGGCGCCGAAGACGGCGTGCGCCTGCAGCATTCCTACAGCAAGGCGCGGCGGATCCTGAAGGAACTGGCGAGCGAGTACGGTCTCGAAGTCGATCCCGACGCGGTGGCGGGCGATCTTTCCGTCGGGTTGCAGCAAAGGGTCGAGATCCTCAAGGCGCTCTATCGCCAGGCCGAAATCTTGATCCTCGACGAGCCGACGGGTGTCTTGACGCCGGCGGAAGCCGACCATCTGTTCCGCATTCTGCAAGGCCTCAAGGCGCAAGGCAAAACGATCGTTTTCATCACGCACAAGCTGCGCGAGATCATGGCGATCACCGATACGGTCAGCGTCATGCGGCGTGGCGAAATGACCGCGACACATCCGACCGCCGACATGAGCGTGACGAAGCTTGCCGAACTGATGGTTGGGCGCTCCGTCGAGTTGAAAGTGCTCAAGCCCGCTGCGAAGCCCGGCAAGGACGTACTTTCCGTCCATGATCTGACGGTCGCAAAAGACGGCGTCGAGCGGCTGAAGTCCGTCTCGTTCAATATTCGCGCCGGCGAGATCCTTGGCGTGGCAGGGGTCGCCGGCAACGGCCAATCCGAACTGCTGGAGATCTTGTGCGGGATGCGCCCGGCAACAAGCGGCGAGGTCCGGCTGAACGGTTCAGTCCTCGACGTCTCGCGCGGCGGCCGCGCGGCGGAAAAGCGCCAGAAACGGATCGGCCATGTTCCCGAGGACAGGCACCGCCACGGGCTCGTCATGCCATTCAGCGTCTGGGAGAATGCAAGCTTCGGCTATCACCGCAAGCCTGCCTTCACAAACGGGCTGTTCTCGCGCCCCAGCAAGATGAAACAGGCCGCGCGTGCGCTGATAGAAGCATTCGACGTCCGGCCAGACGATCCGTTCCTGAAAACCGCCAATCTGTCGGGCGGAAACCAGCAAAAAATCGTCCTGGCACGCGAGATCGGACAAAACCCCGACCTATTGCTGATCGGGCAACCGACGCGAGGGGTGGATATCGGGGCCATCGAATACATTCATCGCGAGATCATTTCGCTGCGCGAGCAGGGCAAGGCGATCCTGCTGGTTTCGGTCGAGCTGGACGAGATTCTCGGTCTGTCGGATCGGGTGATCGTGATGTTCGATGGCAGCATATCGGGCGAGCGATCTGTTGACGACACCGATGAAAACGACCTCGGCCTGCTCATGGCTGGCGTGAACCAAAGGGAGAGCTCCCATGCCCCAGCTGCCAAAATGGGCTGATGTATTTCTGGTTCCGCTGCTGAGCGTGTGTCTGGCGCTTGTCGTATCGGGCCTCGTTGTGCTGGCAATCGGAGAAGACCCGCTGAAGGCCGTTCGCGTGATGGCCACAGGCGCATTCGGCAACAGCTACAATCTCGGTTTCACCCTCTTTTACTTCACCAATTTCCTTCTCACTGGCCTCGCGGTCGCTGTCGCCTTCCACGCCGCGCAGTTCAACATCGGCGGTGAAGGCCAGGCGATTTTTGCCGGGATCGGCGCAGGGCTTGTGGGGCTTTCGCTCGACCAGACGCATTGGCTCATCGTGCTGCCAGCGGGAATTCTGGTTGCGTTCGCCTTTGGTGCGGCATGGGCTGCGATACCCGCTTATCTGCAGGTTCGCCGCGGCAGCCACATCGTCATCACCACGATCATGTTCAACTACATCGCGGCCGGCTTGCTGGTTGCGCTGCTCAGCAACATCCTCAAGCCCATCGGCGCATCCGCTCCCCAATCCCGTACCTTCGACGACGCCGCCCACCTGCCCCGGATCGATGAAGTGCTGGCCTGGTTTGGCTTTGAAGTGCAGCGCATGGAGGGCAACATCATGTTCTTCGTAGCACTCCTGGCTTGCTTTCTGGTCTGGCTGCTGCTGTGGCGCACCCATTTCGGATACGAGATCCGCGCCTTCGGCCATAGCGAGAAAGCCACCGACTACGCCGGGATATCGAGCTTCCGGATCGTCATGCTTGTCATGCTGATCTCAGGCGGGCTGGCAGGATTGATGGCGACCAATTCGGTCCTCGGGCAGCAACACGCACTGGTGCTTGGATTTGTCGAAGGCGCGGGCTTCACCGGAATTGCGGTCGCGCTGATGGGACGCTCCCATCCGTTCGGGGTCGCCCTGGCCGCGCTGTTGTTCGGCGCGCTTTACCAAGGTGGCGCGGAACTGGCGTTCGAGATGCCGGCGATCCCCGCGAAGATGATCGTCATCATCCAGGCGCTGATCATCCTGTTTGTCGGCGCGATGGAAAACCTCGTCCGCATCCCGCTCACCCGCCTGTTTGCATTCGCCCAATTCTCGCGGAAGTCGTGATTATGGACGTCGATATCATCATTCAAATTCTTGGTGCGACGCTGCGCGTGGCGACGCCCATCCTGCTGGCGTGCCTGGCAGGACTGTACTCCGAACGTTCCGGCATCATCGATATCGGGCTGGATGGGAAAATGCTGATCGCAGCCTTTGCGTCGGCGGCGACGGCAGCCCTTGTCGGCAATATCTGGATAGCACTTCTCGTTGCCGTTCTGGCGTCTTCGGGCTTTGCGCTCATCCATGGCCTGGCATCGATCACGCTGCGCGGCAACCAGCTGATTTCGGGTGTCGCCATCAACATGCTGGCGCTCGGCATCGCTTACCTGCTGGCGCAAACGATATTCGGAACGGGCGGTCAAACGCCTGGTCTCAATGCCGACCAGCGCTTCCTGGGCATCGAGTTGCCCTTCCACAATCAGCTGGGCGGCGTTTACCAACAGGTGATCTCCGGCCAGAGCGTGATCGTCTACCTGGCGCTTGCGCTGGTACCGTTGACCTGGTGGGTTTTGTACCGGACACGCTACGGCTTGCGGCTAAGGGCTGTGGGCGACGCACCGAGTGCTGTGGATACGGCCGGCATCAGTGTCACCAGGCTTCGCTATTCGGCTGTCTTGATCGGCGGCGTGCTCTGCGGCGTCGCCGGCACCTATCTTTCCACCGCCCAGGCCGCCGGCTACACGGATGGGATGACGGCGAACCGGGGTTTCATCGCCCTTGCAGCGTTGATCTTTGCGAAATGGCGCCCCTACCCCGCCCTTGGCGCATGCCTGCTGTTCGGCTTTGTCGAGGCCGTGGGATATCAGGTTCATGGCAACCTGCACTTCGACAGCCGCGTGCTCGCAGCACTGGTCGAGTTCCTTGAAAGCTCGCTTCCCTACATCTTGACGATCGTAATCCTTGCCGGGTTCGTCGGAAAAGCAACACCGCCTGCCGCAGGCGGCATTCCCTACACAAAGGAACGTTGAAATGAGCACTGAAGAGTCCCTGAAGGTCATCAATGCCCGCCTTGGCAATCCCAAGGTCCGCATCGGCTTCATCCTAGGGTCGGGCCTGGGGCATTTGACCGAAGCCGTTGACGGCGTCGCCATCGACTATACCGATCTGCCCGGCTTCCCGCATGCCGGCGTCTCCGGCCACACCGCCAAGCTTGTTATCGGCAAGCTCGAAGGCGTCGATGTCGCCGTCTTTGGCGGACGCGCGCATTTTTATGAAAAGGGCCAGGCCGACGCGATGCGCGTTCCGCTGGAAGTCCTTGCTGCCCTGGGTGCCGAACAGCTGTTTGCGACGAATGCCTGCGGTTCATTCTCGACCGATATTCCTCCGGGCGAACTGATGCTGATTTCGGACCACATCAACTTCTCGGGCCGCAGCCCGCTCATCGGCGAGCCAACCGACAAGCGGTTTGTAAATCTGGTCGATGCCTATGATCCTGCAAGCCGCAAAAGGCTGATGGAAATTGCCGCTGCCGAAGGCATCGCGCTGAAGGAAGGCGTCTATTCCTGGTACTCGGGCCCGAACTTCGAAACGCCGGCAGAAATTCGCGCGCTGAAAATCCTCGGCGCCGATGCCGTTGGCATGTCCACCGTTCCCGAAGTCATCCTGGCCAGGTTCCTCGGCATGAAATGCTGTGCCGTGTCGGTCATCACCAACATGGCCGCGGGCCTCGGCACCGAGCACATCAGCCACGAGCACACCAAGGCCAGCGCGCCCATCGGCGCGATGAAGCTCGAAAAGCTTATCCGTGGCTTTCTGCGTGGCCTATAAGTAGCTTACGGCATCGCCGTTTGCATCGGCCAAGGGAGACAAGAACGATGAAAGAAACATCCGGCGACTGGCACCAGTACAATGTGGTCAAGGCTGCCTGGATGTATTTTGTCGGGGGCAAAAGCCAGGCTGAGATCGCAAAAGCACTGAACATGTCTCAGCCCAGCATAAACCGCCTGATCGCCCAGGCGCAGCGCGAGCGGATCGTGCAGGTCTCGGTCAGCCGGCGGCCGAGCGAGTGCATCGAGCTCGAGATGGCGCTTTGCGCCGAGTTTGGGCTCGACAACTGCGTCGTCGTGCCGGTCGATGCTGCGTCGTCGCGCCGGTTCGAAGACGTTCTTCAGCCCGTCAGCAAGATCGCGGCAGCTTATCTGACCTCGGTGCTGTCAGATGCCTCGATCAAGCGCATCGGTATCGGCATGGGCAGAACCTTGGCTTGCACGTTCGCCGAAGTGGTTACGATCGAGCGGCCGGATCTGGAGGCGGTGTCGATTTCCGGCTCGTTGACCCGGTCGCTCGCTTCCAACCGAATGGACCCGGTTCAGGTTCTTGCCAGGAATGTTCGCGGCGACATGTACTTCCTGCCGGTTCCCTACCTGGCCAACAGCGTAGAGGAAAAGAACGTTTTCCTGTCCCAGCCGAGCGTTCAGCAATTGTTGGACAAGGCCCGCGCATCGGATCTGTTTGTTGTCGGCATCGGCTCGCTTGGGCGCGAAGACCACCTGTTTGCAAATCAGGTCATCACCGAGGCCGAGTACGAAGAGCTGGTTGCCACCGATGCGGTGGGCGATCTGATGGGCCGGTTCTTCGACATCAACGGAGGGCTGGTTCCGGTTGAACTCGCCGACAAGGCTGTCGGCATATCTCCCGCGGAAGTGTCGGATCGGCGATGCATCGCCATCGTTTGCGGTGAGACCAAGGCGAAGGCAACGCTCGGCGTGCTGCGCAGCGGGTACATCAACGAGCTCGTCATCGACGAAGCTCTTGCAACACGCATGCTCAAGAGCTTCGATAGCCGAAAATTGGTATCATGACGAACAACCGAGCCATCTTGATCGTATTGGATTCCGTCGGCATCGGCGGTGCCGACGACGCAGTCCTTTACGGCGACAACGGGTCCAACACCTTGGGCCACATCATCGAAGCGGCAGACCAGGGCAAAGCCGATCTCGCAGGCATTCGCCATGGGCCGCTGATGCTGCCCAACCTGGCCAAGCTGGGGCTGTTCAATGCACTGCGACTGGCTGGCGGCGAGGCAGACTTAAGCGACCCTGCAACCGGTACATGGGGCGTTGGAATAGAAAGCTCCAAGGGCAAGGACACGACATCGGGCCATTGGGAGATTTCTGGAACGCCTGTCAGCAAGGACTTCCACTATTTTCCGAATCAGGTTCCGACTTTTCCCGACAAGCTGATCGACGACATCGTCACGCGCTTTGGCCTGCCGGGCGTGATTGGCAACAAACATGCGTCGGGCACGCAGGTCATCGAGGAATTCGGCGTCGAACACCTCGCCACCGGCAAGCCCATTATCTACACCTCCGCCGATTCCGTCATCCAGATCGCGGCCCATGAAACCCATTTTGGCCTCGAGCGGCTTTATGCGCTTTGCGCGCTGACGCGCGAGCTGGTCGACCCGCTGGTGGTCGGACGCGTGATTGCCCGGCCATTTGTCGGCGAAGAGAATGGCTTCGTCCGGAGCTCCAACCGCCGCGACTTCTCGATGCCGCCCTTCGACCAGACTCTGCTCGACGAGCTGGTGGCGGCGGGACGACACGTGATCGGCGTTGGCAAGATCAGCGACATATTTGCCGGCCGGGGCATATCGGAATCGCGAAAAGCGATAGGCATCGAAGGCACTGTCGATGTGACGCTTCAGGCGATGCGCGATCTGCCGCCCGGTGGGCTGGTCTTCTCAAACATCGTGGAATTCGACAGCGAATTCGGACACCGCCGCGACGTGGGCGGCTACGCCAACGCGCTGGAAGTCGCTGATGGTCTCATTCCCTCCATCCTGCGCGAGTTGGGTCCAGGTGACCTGCTTATCCTGACCGCCGACCACGGCAACGACCCCACCTGGCCAGGAACAGACCATACCAGGGAAAGGACGCCGATCCTGATCGCTGGGCCGGGCGCAAAACCAGGATCCGTCGGTCTCAGAGGGTTTGCCGATATCGGCGCGACGATCGTGGCGCATCTTGGCGTCAAGACGAACATGCAAAGCAACAGTATCGATTGGAAGGGGAACGTGGATGTCCATGCCTGAAATTGGCGAAGGGATGATCCCTTCTGCCCCCATTGCCCCGCATGGGCACAACCTGCCGCGCAATCCGGGGATGTCGCTTGATCTCGATTGGGTCGAGGCCGTGCGGGCAAATACCTCGGCGATCGAGCGCCGGACCAAGAGCCTCGTTGCGAGGCGCACCGCCAAGAAGGACTATCAGGCGGCCTGGCTACTGCGAGCCGTGTCCTGCATCGACCTGACCACCCTGTCGGGCGACGACACCGAAGGGCGCGTGCGGCGCCTTTGCGAAAAGGCCAAGCGTCCGATACGCGCCGACATCCTTGAAGCGCTCGGCATGTCCGGGGTGAACCTGACGACGGGCGCGGTCTGCGTCTATCACGAGATGGTCGCGCCGGCGAACCGGTTCCTGCGTGGCAGCGGCATCCCGGTCGCAGCTGTTTCCACCGGCTTCCCCGCAGGTCTTGCACCGCTTGAGCTGAGGCTGAAGGAGATCGAGGCGTCCGTTGCGGCGGGCGCTAGCGAAATCGACATCGTGATCTCGCGCCGCCACGTGCTCACCCAGAACTGGGGCGCACTTTACGACGAGGTATCCGCCTTTCGCAAAGCCTGTGGCGATGCGCATATGAAATCCATTCTCGCAACGGGTGAGTTGAAGACACTGCGCAACGTCTACAAGGCGTCTCTCGTGGCGATGATGGCCGGCTCCGATTTCATCAAGACCTCGACCGGAAAAGAGGCGGTGAATGCGACGCTTCCGGTGTCGCTGACCATGGTACGCGCCATTCGCGACTACCATGAACGAACCGGCCATTTTGTCGGCTACAAGCCGGCAGGCGGTGTCAGCACGGCCAAGGACGCGCTTTCCTACCTGATCCTGATGAAGGAAGAGCTGGGGCGCCGCTGGATGGAACCAGACCTGTTCAGGTTTGGCGCATCGAGTTTGCTTGGCGACATCGAGCGCCAGCTCGAGCATCATGTCACCGGCGCATACTCCGCCTCTTTCCGCCACCCGCTTGTCTAAAGGGGCTCAAAGGCAATGAACGTAAGAGAGATCTTCGAAACAATGGAATACGGCCCGGCACCCGAGAGCAAGACCGAGGCCCTGGCCTGGCTGAACGCTCACGACCGCCGGTTTGGCCTGTTCATCAATGGCGCCTTTTCGGCTCCCCTGTCCGGCTCCACCTTCAAGACGTCCTCCCCAGCCACTGGCGAGACGCTGGCAGAGATCGCGCTTGCCGGCGACGGCGATGTCGATGCGGCCGTCAAAGCGGCGAGACGCGCCCAACCGGCCTGGGCAGCATTGAAGGGAAGCGAGCGTGCCCGCTTCCTCTACGCGCTGGCCCGCCACCTGCAAAAGCACGCACGGCTCTTTGCCGTGCTTGAGAGCATGGACAATGGCAAAACGATCCGCGAAAGCCGCGACATCGATATCCCGCTCGCGGTACGGCATTTCTATTATCACGCCGGCTGGGCCTCGCTTCAGGCGAAGGAGTTCGCCAACTATGAGCCGCTTGGCGTTGCCGGGCAGGTCATCCCCTGGAACTTCCCGCTTCTGATGCTCGCATGGAAAGTTGCGCCCGCGATCGCAATGGGCAACACGGTGGTGCTCAAGCCTGCCGAGCAGACCCCGCTTACCGCGCTCCTGTTTGCAAAGATCTGCCAGGAAGCGGGACTACCTGACGGCGTCGTCAACATCGTCACCGGCGATGGCACAACGGGCGCAGCGCTTGTCGACCATCCAGACGTCAACAAGATCGCGTTCACCGGGTCTACGGCCGTCGGCAAGCTCATCCGCGAGAGCACCGCCGGCAGCGGCAAGAGCCTGACGCTGGAACTGGGCGGCAAGTCTCCGTTCATCGTGTTCGACGATGCCGATCTGGACAGCGCTGTCGAAGGGATCGTGGATTCGATCTGGTTCAACCAGGGTCAAGTTTGCTGTGCCGGCTCGCGTTTGCTGGCCCAGGAAGGCATTGCCGAAAAGCTGTATGGCAAGCTTGCCGCGCGCCTGCGCACGCTGCGCGTCGGCGACCCGTTGGACAAATCGGTCGACATGGGGCCCATCGTTTCGGCCGAACAACTGGAGCGCATTCGCGAGCTGGTGAAAATTGGAACCAGCGAGGGGGCCGAACTTATCCAGGCGTCCTGCGATCTGCCTGACACCGGCTATTTCTACCCTCCGACGCTTTTGACCCATGTCGAGACATCCCATCTGCTCGCGCAAGAAGAGATCTTTGGTCCCGTCCTGGTGGCGATGACGTTCAGGACGCCAGGCGAGGCGGTCGAGATCGCCAATCACACTCGCTATGGGCTTGCAGCGAGCGTGTGGACCGAAAACGTCAACCTCGCGCTCGACATGGCGCCAAAGTTGAAGGCCGGCGTGGTGTGGATCAATTCGGCCAATCTGTTCGATGCGGCCGCCGGCTTCGGTGGCGTCAAGGAATCCGGCTATGGCCGCGAAGGCGGACGCGAAGGGCTGTTTTCCTACCTCAAGCCCATCGCACCTGCAAAAGCAGCACAAAAGCCAGCCAGGAAAAACAAGGTTCAGGCGGTCGAGGGCGTCGATCGCACGCCCAAACTGTATATCGGCGGCAAGCAGGCGCGGCCCGATGGCGGATACTCGATGGAGGTCACCGCACCTGACGGTTCCTTGCTTGGCCATGTCGGCCTGGGCGGCCGCAAGGATATCCGCAATGCGGTGGAGGCCGCGCAAAAGGCAAGCAGCTGGGCCGGTGTGTCGGGCTACAACAAGGCGCAGATCCTCTACTTTGTCGCGGAAAACCTGGCCGCCCGTCGCCAGGAATTCGAGGCCAGGATCGCGGCGATGACCGGCCGCGACGACGGTGCCGCCGAACTGGATGAAGCGCTCGACATCCTGTTCACCTATGCCGCATGGGCCGACAAATATGACGGTGCGGTACATTCCGTGCCGATCCATGGCGCGGTTCTGGCGATGAACGAGCCCAACGGCGTCGTTGGCATTGTCTGCCCGAATGAGCGTCCATTGGCTGGATTGCTTGCGCTGGTCGCGCCAGCGCTTGCCACGGGAAATCGCGTGGTCGTCATTCCAAGCGAAACACACCCGCTGTCGGCCACCGATCTCTACCAGGTATTCGACACATCCGACCTGCCGGCCGGCGTGGTGAACATCGTGACCGGCCATACGCTTGATTTGGCGCAGGTTCTGGCTCAGCACAATGAAGTCGACGCGCTTTGGTATGACGGACCTGTCGAGGGCGTAGCCCCGGTAGAAAAAGCGTCTGTCGGCAATCTGAAAAAGGTCTGGATCGTCGGCCCCGAAGGTGACCGCGACGTTCTTCGTCACGCGACACAGGTCAAGAATGTCTGGATCCCCTACGGAGAATAGGGCCAGCTGCTCGGTCGACGCCAATCTCTAGCCAGAGGCGTCGACCGGTTCGGCCGCAGCACATTTGCAACGGAGCTTCAAAATGACAGCTATCCAAGAAGATCCTCCGATAGCAGTCCCCTCACACCCTGAGGAAATCAAATCCACTTTCGATCTGCGCGTGGGGAAAAACATTACCTTGCAAGGGAGTGCCAGAATAACGCCAGCCGGCGTGATCTGCACCGGAATTGCGGTCGCCGCCATGACGCTTGCAGCGGCTTACCTCATATCGTCAATGCGGCGTCGCGGGAGTTAGGCTGACGTCAGTTGGGCGAACAGGCAATCACCTTGCAACGGGTGCGGCGGCCCGGCGAAGTGGAATCACTTCGCCGAACAGGATTTCGCGCCAAATCGCTCACAATCTTCTACTTGGCGGGATTTTGCTCTAGGACCACTGAAGCGAGCTCACCTTGTCCGCCAGAATTCCAAAGTCGGTCCGGTCGCCAGCAAAGTCGATCATTGCGCCCATGAAGTCGCGATGCTCAAAGAGTCTCGCACGACAATTGGCGAAGGTTTTGATTGATTCTGCCTCGTCATTCCAATCATTGCCAACATATGGCTCTGCGAAATCTATGTCGGAGAGCTGCCCGCTGCAGTCAGCATCGGCGGTGTACGTCAAAGAGCTGCCTCCAAAATTGGCGTCAGAGTGCAGAATGGCAATGACGCGCTCTACGCCTCTTGGCTGGATGTCATCGTTTTTCTGTTCACCAGTGGGCCTCAATCTCTCCAGGAGGCGCTGATCGTTCATCGCCGTCACCACATCGGCCGGCGCATCGGTGATCTGGCCACCGGTCGCCGCCCGTATGGCATCTGTGAAAGTGTCATAGCACGCGGTTTGGGCTTTAGGTTTCGCCAAGCTCATGACGCAGTGTCGAGAAACCTCTGCGGATTGAGCCATCGTTGCGCTGGGCGTGAGCCAAAGTGCCGGGATGGCGATAGCGGTCGCAGCCACAAGCATGATCGTGGCAGGCACTGTATGATTGCGTACAGGGTGCGTCATGGAAGTGCTCCTCATCATGAGTTCAACCTCCCCTTGCGGGAGTGACCGTGAGGCTGCCTGATGGGGGCCTTCATATCGCTTACGGGCGGGCGAAGGGCCGACGCGGCAATGCCTCTTCGGCCTCAGCCGGCACGCGGTTCTGTCCCGATGCTGTTGGCGCTATCTCTGAGCGTTTCGCCATAGGCACAAGCGCGGCCAATTCGATGCTGGTTACCCATTTGTAACCAGGCCAAAATGCCCAAGCTATCGATTTGCTATAAGCTATTGAATTAATGGCGCGCCCGAAAGGATTCGAACCTCTGACCCCCAGATTCGTAGTCTGGTGCTCTATCCAGCTGAGCTACGGGCGCGCAACAGGCCATCAAAGAAACGGCCGGGACGCTCCGATCAATCGACCGCAGCGACCGGCGCTACCTAGCCGCTGACATGGCGAATTGCAAGCCGCAGCAGCCAAACTTTTCCGGGAAAACGATCCACCCGCCCATGACGGGCTGAGATACCCCCGGCAAAACGGCCACGGCTCGCGCAAATACCCGTGCCGATACGCTTCTCAGCGGCGCAGCATCATTGCAATGTTTGATGTCACCAGCCTGAGGATGAAGCCGAATGGGTACATATTGGAGCTGGGGACATCTTTGGGAGTCTCGACGCCTTCAGCTTTGAACTTCGTGCAGATGCGCCACTGCAAGGGCGGCGCATCGCCTTTAAAGCGCGCCCGGTAGATCGGCAGCCAGTGCTTGGAATCGTCGAATTTCATGGCCATGGCCGCGTTGCAGCAAGAGGCGACAAGACGATTCGTCGCCGATGTCTCCTTGATCTTGTGGCTCTGCAAAAGCTGAGCACCCTTGGCGTATCGGACGCGATCGGTGCGGTAGAGAACATAGGCCGTGCCACCATCGGCATCTTGGACGGCGCTAGCATTCGGCAACGCTTCGAGTTGGCGCGAGCCGGCCTGGCAGTCGTCGCAATAGCACACGACACTTGCGATGGGTGCGCCGGTGGCTTCGAGTTCCACGCTGCCGCATGAACAGCGCGCAGTGGTCGCGGATTTCGGTGCCTGGGCCATGATCATTTCTTTCCGTATGCGGCGAGGAAGACGCGGACACCGTCGGCGGCATGTCGGCGAAGTTCGGCAGGGCTTGGTATCGCTTCATCGCCCAAAAGCATGGCCCGGTTCACCGGAGTGGACATGACCAGCCAGTTGAAATGCGATGCGGCCACGTGAGCGTCATCGATGGTAAGCAGGCCGCGGTCGGCCAGGCGCTGGAACGACGCGGCAAGGGCGTCCATCGCGCGTTGGGGTCCGCGTTCGTAGAGCACCTTGGCCAGTTCGGGAAAACGGCTGACCTCGCCGATCACCAGGCGGCGCAGCTGCATCAAGCGCGGTGTCAGCACCACCATGAGCTGGCGCTCGGCATAGTCGTAGAGATAGGTGGCCAGATCGCCGCTGGCGTCGAAATCGGGGACCTGGTCATGAACACGGTCACCGGCTGCACCAGTCATGCTGGTGACGATCTCGATGAACAGTGCCTCCTTGCTGGCAAAGTGCTTGTAGACTGTCTGTTTCGACACCTCAGACAGGGCCGCGATCTCGTCCATGTTGGTGCCGAGATAGCCGCTTTTCAGAAAAACCTCGGTCGCGGCCGCCAGGATTGCCTGGCGCTTGCGGGTCGATCGCGGCCCATCCGTTTTTTGCTGTGAAGCCACATCCGCCATGAAACTGCCCGCTGAAATCGAGACTCAGATTGACTCGATAGTACTGGACGGTCTAGTTTTGTGCAATATCGGTACTGGACCGTCCAGTCCATTTCATCAAAGCCAGATTGGGGAGGAGCCCACCATGCATATTCAGTTTGCCGAGTTGCCGGTGTTCGACCAGGACCGCGCCAAGGCGTTTTACGTCGACCATTTCGGCTGCGAGGTCGCAGCCGATGCGCCGATGGGCAAGGACGGGTGGCACTGGATCGAGCTCAAATTTGCCGGTGCTGAAACAGCACTGCACTTCGTCAGGCGCGCCGATGACGCACCCTCGGCCGAGCCTGTTCTGGTGCTGGTCGACAACGACGTCGCAGCCACGGTCGGGAAGCTCAAATCGCTAGGCGTCGAGATCATCAGCGAACCGCAGGAAGCACCCTGGCAACCCGGCCGCATCGTCGCCGAGTTCCGCGACAGCGAAGGCAATCGCCTGGTGCTCGGCAGCAAATGAAAACGGGAGAGATGGACGTGAACACTAAATCATCAATGCTGAAAGTCCCTGGGGCGCACATCTACTACGAGATGTCGGGATCCGGACCCTTGCTTCTGACGATCGCCGGCGGGCCTAGCGATGCCGGCGTTTTCACTGACCTAGCGCGCCGGCTTTCCGATCGTTACACCGTCATTGCCTATGACCCACGCGGAAACTCGCGCAGCCATTTCGACGGCGAGGCCGTGGAGCAGCAGCTCGATATCCATGGCGACGATGCAGCCCGACTGATCGAGGCGCTGGGGAACGGGCCAGCCTATGTGCTTGGCAACAGCGGCGGCGCCCAGATCGGACTCAACCTGGCGGCACGGCATCCTGAACGGGTACGCGTTCTGGTGGCGCACGAACCGCCATGTCTTGTCATGCTCGATGATCCAGCGGAGGCCATAGCGGCCGACAGGGAGATCTACGAAACCTACCACCGCGAGGGAGTGGGCCCAGCAATGGCGAAATTCATGGTCATGGCCGGCCTCGACGACGAATTCGACGACGCATCGTCAGAATTGGCACCGACACCCGAAGACATCGCAACGTTCGCCAGGATGGAAACGAATTTCGAATATTTCATCGCCCATGGGCTGATGCCACTTTCGCTCTATCGTCCCGATGTTGCTGTCTTGCGCACAGGCAGGCCCCGTATCGTGATCGGCATCGGCGAGGAGTCCGTCGGGCAGATCACCCACCGCACCAGCACGGCGCTGGCCACGAAGCTAAGCGTTACCCCGTTTGTCTTCCCTGGCGGGCACGACGGCTTTGGCACTCACACCGAGGGCTTCGCAAAAGCCCTGCATCAGGCGCTTGGCGGCGATTAACAATTAATGTGGCAGTAAAGAAAATGGCGCGCCCGAAAGGATTCGAACCTCTGACCCCCAGATTCGTAGTCTGGTGCTCTATCCAGCTGAGCTACGGGCGCGCATCAGGCCATCGACAATGGCCGGGTCGTTTCGATCCGTGGATCGCAGCGACCGGCGCTACCTAGCGGGTGGCTTTGCGAAATGCAAGCCGCCGCCGGCAAAGTTTTTCCAAGCCACGGCCGGACGCAAGGTCACCCGGCCGTTCGTCTTGCGACACGCCGATGGATGTCATCAGTGCGACAACAGCACCGGCAGCCGCAGGTCGCTCAGGATGCCCTCGGTCGCACCGCCAAGCACGAAGTCACGAATACGGGAATGGCCGTAGCCGCCCATGACTAGAAGCTTTGCCCCGAGCGACGTCGCGGTTTCCTGAAGGGTGACACCAATGGAGGAGCCGTCGATTCGGGTCGGCACCGCCTCGGCTGCAAGGCCGCGCTGGCGCAAGCCTTCGGCCAGCTGTTCGGCGGCGTCCGTGTCGCGCAGCTTCTTTTCATTGAGGACGGTGATCACCGAAATCCTTGATGCCTTTTCCAGGAACGGGCGCGCGTCGGCAACGGCGCGCGCTGCAACGCGGCTACCGTCCCAGGCGATGGCGACATGGTCGACAGCACCCACAGTCACAAGGTTCGGCAGCATCACCGTCGGGCGCCCGGCGCCGAAGACAACCGCTTCGGCCAGCATGCGCGAGGTCTGATTGCCCACTTCCCAGCCGAGCAGTGCGAGGTCGAAATAGCGGGCCTGCCCGCACGCTGCCTCGCCAAGCGCGGCCGAAGACACGGCTACCTCACCGGTGGTGACGTCGACGCCGGCCTCTTTGGCACTCGCCTCCACGGCGGCGAGAAGTTGCTTGCCGTGCCTGCGGCTTGAAGCCTCGGCATCACGGATCATCTGCGGGGTATCGAGCAGCAATTTCGAAAGCGCGTTGGAAACCTGAGGAATGGCCGGATTGAACACCACAGCACTCAGGCTCGCGTTGAGCTGGGCTGCGATCGACGCTGCACTCGATGCCACCGCCTCGGAATTGGGCTCGGGATAAGTGGCAAGGGGAAGGAAAAATTGCGGCTTCATCGGAGTGCTCCTGTTTTGACGCGCCGAACCTTGCGGCGTTGGCGCGAACTCGACTGAGATTACCCTATGGCGCGCAGCCCTTCATTGAGCTGGATCAAGACAGACTTCTCACGCCGGACGGCGCAGACCGTGACGTGCTTCATCGAGGCGAATCGGCTGGTCGGGGATGGCAACGGCAAAGACGGTGCGGCCACCGGAACTCTCGACGAGTTCCAGCGTGCCGCCATGGGCGCGCACCAGTTCCTGGGCGATGGCAAGGCCAAGGCCGGTACCGCCGCTGCGGGCCGAGCCGCGGAAAGCGGTAAACAGATTTTCGCGCGCCTTTTGCGGCAGGCCCGGGCCGGTGTCGGCAACCAGGATGCGGCTGACGCTGCCTTCGCGTTCAGCATAGACGGTCAGCCGATTGACGATGGCGCTGTCAGCAACGCCGGCCATCGCCTGGATGGCGTTGCGGCAGAGGTTGGTTAGCACCCGGAAAAGCTGGTCCGGATCGGCATCGATCTCGAAATCGCTGTCAACGGCATTGTAGAATTCGATACCCGATTCAGGCTCCAGGCCGAGCAGACCATGGACATCATCGACCAGTTGGGCGAGCCGCAAGCGCCGCCGCGCCGGCGGCAGTTCCTGGGCACGGCCGTATGACAGCACGTTTTCCGAATAGGCGACGGCGCGGTCGAGCGTCCTCAGCAATTTCGGGGCAAAAGCCTGGACGGCGGGGTCCTTGACCATGCGCAGGCGGTCGGACATCAGCTGGGCGGAGGCCAAGATGTTGCGCATGTCGTGATTGATCTTGGATACGGCAAGACCGAGATCGGCGAGGTGCTTCTGTTCGTTCAGCATCTTTTGCAGATGCATCTGCATTGCCGACAGTTCGCGTTCGGCGAGGCCGATCTCATCGGAACGCGCTTCCGGAACGATGACGCCGGCGGGACTGTCAGGGGCATCGGAAAAGGTCAGCATCGAGCGTGTCATGGCGCGGATGGGCTTGATCATGATGCGGTTGATGGCGAAGTAGACCAACGCTGCCGTGCACAGCGAAATCAATAGCGAGACAAAGACGATGTAGCGCGCATTGGCCAGCATCGCGCGATGCAGCCGATAGTCGGAGATGACCAGCTCGAATTCCTTGGGGCTTTCACCGACCGTGCCATAGACGCGCAGCATCCGATTGCCGCCGAACAGCAGCGTGTCGATCGCAGCCGGCATCGAACTCAGCACGCCGGTCTTTGCAATCTCGATATGTTCGTCGACCTCGGGCGGCATGTCGGCAACGACGAGCAGCCTTGAAATGCCGCCATCTCGCACGGCAATCGCCTTGGCGCCGATGGCCGCCAGCACATCGTTCTGGGCGGCGCGCGACAACGAAGTCGGATCGCCCTGCACAAGGATCGTCGCAACGGCCGCTGCGGTCGCCAGCCGCTCCTCGAGCCAGCGCATACGGAAGCTTGCTATGGAAGGCAGGAAGAACAGCACTTCGGCGAAGAGCACGAAAGCAACAGTCAACAGCAGCAGCTTGGCCGACAGGCTGCGCGAGCGCGGAACCGACCGTTCCGCCTGTTTTCCAGCATATACGCCGGTATCGGCTGCTTCAGTCATATTGATCTTTGCAAGTCCGCCCTGGGAGAAATTGCCTCGGCTCCGTCATTTCCCGAAACGCCTATGCTTCCCGTTCTGGCAAAGATAGGCTATCGCAGCGCAGTTGCAAATTTTGCAACGCAAAAAGCAACCTTTCGGGCCTGCTGCGCGGGATCAATCGCCGCAGGCGACAACAGTTGTGGCGTCCAACGCGAGCCGATTGACTTCGCGGCACCTTCTTTCTATAAGCCCGCACACGCTCGGGACCCGCTTCCGTCGCGGTTTTTGATCGCGTCGAAGCAAGCTGAGCCAAGCTCCTGTTACAAAGTGACAGAATCAAGAAGGGCCGCACCCCGCGGTATAAAAACAAATGAAGCGTACCTATCAGCCGTCCAAACTCGTCCGTAAGCGCCGTCATGGTTTCCGTGCTCGCATGGCAACCAAGGGTGGTCGCGACGTCGTCGCAGCTCGCCGCAATCGCGGCCGCAAGCGGCTCTCCGCCTAAGCCATAGGCGGGAACCTTGCCCGCTGACAGCAAGCCTGAGGGGTCTGCTCCGCATGGACGCGGCCCCGAACGGCTTCTGAAAAGAAAACAGTTTCTGGCCGTCCGCCGCGGTGAAAAGCGGCGCGGACGGTTTTTTCTCGTCGAGGTTTTGGATCGCGACGACAAAGCGGGGCCGCGTGTCGGCTATACGGTCACCAAGAAGGTCGGCAATGCGGTTGTCCGCAATCGTGTCAAACGGCGCCTCAGGGAAGCCGTTCGTACACATGCCGCAGGTGACATGGCGGCTGGCAAAGACTATGTGATCGTCGGGCGCGAAGACGTGCTCACCGCCCCTTTCGGCCAGGTTACGGCCGAACTTTCTCGGCGCATTCGCGGAACGCGATAAGGGCTTTCGATGGAAAACAACCGTAATTTCTTTATCACCATCGCCTTGTCGGTGCTGATCCTGACGCTCTGGCAGGTGTTCTACATGAACCCCCGCGTCGAAACGCAGCGGGAAACCGCGCGGATCGAAGCCGAGCGCGTGGCCCAGCAGCAGAAGGCTGCCCAGCCGGCCGGTACCAGCACCGGAACGCCAACAGCACCGCAGGCAGGCATTCCCGGCGCGCCTGCGACCCAGGTCGCGGTCGCCGACCGTGCCCAGGCGATTGCCGCTTCGGGCCGCATCGCGCTCGACACGCCAAGCCTGAAAGGCTCGATCAACCTGACTGGTGCGCGCATCGACGACATCAGCCTCAAGCACTACCGCGTCGCCGTCGATCCCACTTCGCCCGTTATCGAGCTGTTGAACCCGCAGGCGCTGCCATCCGGCTTCTACAGCGAAATCGGCTTCGTTGGCAGTGAAGCAACCGGTGCCGTTCCGGGCCCCGATACGGTCTGGACCGCCGAAGGCAACCAGACGCTGACGCCGGCAACGCCGGTGACGCTGACCTTCACCAACGAAAAAGGCCTGACCTTCAAGCGCACAATCGCTGTCGATCAGAACTACATGTTCACGGTCACCGACACGGTGACCAATGCCAGCGGTGCCGATGTCTCGCTGTCGAACTACGGTCGTATCACCCGCTTCGACAAGCCGCTGCATGCCTCGACCTACGTGCTCCACGAAGGCCTGATTGGCGTTACCGGCACCGAAGGCCTGCAGGAAATCAAGTACGCCTCGATCGAAAAGGACAAGCAGGTCCTGCCCGGCAAGTCGACCGATGGCTGGCTCGGCATCACCGACAAGTACTGGGCAGCCACGCTGGTTCCCTCGGGCAAGCAGCCGTTCCAGCCGCGCTTTTCCTATTTTGAAGACGGCCGTCCGCGCTATCAGGCCGATTATCTGACCGACCCGATCACTGTCGCTGCCGGCCAGTCGGCAACGGTCGAGACGCTGGTCTTTGCCGGCGCCAAGGAAGTGGCCAAGATCAATGCCTATGAGAAGGATCGCCAGATCCGCCAGTTCGAGCTTCTGATCGACTGGGGCTGGTTCTACTTCATCACCAAGCCAATGTTCTGGCTCATCGACACGCTCTACAAGATGCTCGGCAATTTCGGTCTGGCGATCCTCGCCACCACCGTTATCGTCAAGGCCATCTTCTTCCCGCTCGCCAACAAGTCGTACAAGTCGATGGCGAACATGAAGATGGTGCAGCCCAAGATGCTGGAAATCCGCGAGAAATACGCGGACGACAAGATGAAGCAGCAGCAGGCGATGATGGAGCTGTACAAGACCGAGAAGATCAATCCGCTGGCCGGCTGCTGGCCGGTGCTGATCCAGATCCCGGTGTTCTTCGCGCTCTACAAGGTGCTGTACGTCACAATCGAAATGCGCCATGCGCCGTTCTTCGGCTGGATCCACGATCTGGCGGCACCCGATCCCACGTCGCTGTTCAACCTGTTCGGCCTGCTGCCATGGGGCGTTCCCGCCTTCCTGATGATCGGCGTCTGGCCGCTGATCATGGGCGTGACCATGTTCCTGCAGATGCGCATGAACCCGACGCCTCCGGATCCGACCCAGGCGATGATCTTCACCTGGATGCCGATCCTGTTCACCTTCATGCTGGCGTCGTTCCCGGCGGGCCTCGTCATCTACTGGGCGTGGAACAACTCGCTGTCGATCCTCCAGCAGGGCGTGATCATGAAGCGCCAGGGTGCCAAGATCGAGCTTTGGGACAACCTCATGGCGTTGTTCAAGAAAAAACCGACGCCGGCCGAATAGCCGGATATCTCGGAGAAAAGAAAAAAGGCCCTGGCTCGTCCGGGGCCTTTTTCTTTTCTCCATCTATCGGGCACGAAACTTTTGTGGCGGCGCCCGCGTAGCTTCGTGGTGCCTCTCAAGCATCAGCCTGTGGGGTGGCGGCTTCTGACTTCCCCCGGTCAGAATTGAACCGTCTCGGCAAGGCCGGGGTCCTGCATCCCTTGCGGGACCCCGGTTTGACTCTCCCCCAAACCTCGATCCCCTCGCCCGGATGTCATCGCCGCGGATCGCGCTATACTGTCATTCCATACGCATCAAAATGGACGCCGCCATGCAAGGACCGAACCCTTACATCAAGCACCCGATGCCGATGCACAAGCGCGTCGGCTTCCTCAAGCCCCTCGTTGATGCCGAAAACATCGAGATCGGCGACTTCACCTATTACGACGACCCCGAGGGGCCGGACTTGTTTCAGCAGAAATGCGTCCTGCATCACTACCCCTTCATCGGCGACAAGCTGATCATCGGAAAGTTCTGCGCCATAGCCGAGGGCGCACGTTTCATCATGAACGGCGCCAACCACGCCATGTCGGGTTTTTCGACCTATCCGTTCAACATTTTCGGCCATGGCTGGGAGGAAGGCTTCGACGTCGCCACCTGGCACAAGGAGGTGCGCGGCGACACAGTGCTCGGCAATGACGTGTGGATCGGCATGGAAGCGGTGATCCTGCCAGGCGTTCATATCGGCCACGGCGCCATCGTTGCTGCGAAATCGGTTGTCAGCAGGCACGTACCGCCTTATGCGATCGTAGCTGGCAATCCTTCGGTCGTGGTCAAGAAGCGTTTCGACGACAAGACCATCGAACGGCTTTTGACGATTGCCTGGTGGGATTGGCCGGTGGACAAGATCGGCCGCAACCTCAATGCCATTCGCGGCTCGGATATTTCTCTGCTGGAGGCAGCGGCTTGAACGAAAACACGACCAATGGCACGGTAGATGCCGAGCTTTTCAAACGCCCGTGGATCTTCATCCGTGGCGTGCCCTCAATGAAATTCCTGCCGCCCGAAGGGCCGCCGGAGATCGCCTTCGCTGGCCGTTCGAATGTCGGCAAGTCGTCGCTCATCAACGCACTGGTTCGCCATGGCGGGCTGGCGCGCACCTCGAACACGCCGGGGCGCACGCAGGAACTCAACTATTTCGTGCCCGACGGCTATTCCGGCGAGGCTGGCGACCTGCCACCGATGGCGCTGGTCGACATGCCGGGCTACGGATACGCCCAGGCGCCGAAGGAACAGGTCGATGCCTGGACCAAGCTGGTGTTCGACTATCTGCGCGGCCGGGTGACGCTCAAGCGCGTCTACCTGCTCATCGATTCCCGCCACGGCATCAAGAAGAACGACGAAGAGGTTCTGACGCTGCTCGACAAGGCTGCGATCTCCTACCAGATCGTCTTGACCAAGACCGACAAGATCAAGGCCGCCGGCGTTCAGCCGCTGATCGAAGATACGTTGTTGAAGATCAAGAAGCGGGCCGCCGCCTTCCCGACCGTCCTTGCGACATCGTCGGAGAAGAACGAAGGCCTGGACGAGCTGCGCGCGGCGATCGCCTTGGTGGTCAACGGCGGCTAAGCAGCCGCCATTGACTTTGTCCTGAGGTGACCGGCCTCAAGCCTGCGTCACCTCATGGACGACCTGATAATAGGCTGGCGTCACGCCCTCGATCAGCGGCCCGACCTTCGCGATGTGCTCGGCGAAGCCGTGCGTCTGGTGCACGCGCTGGTGATCGGCGACGGTGTCGAATGTGCTGATCATGATCGCCGTGTTGCCGTCGATCGACCGGTGCAGGCGGCTGCCACGCCAACCCGGAACATTGCCCACCGAACGGTCCAGATTGATCTTCTGCAGGGCGATGAACTCGTCCAGCTTGCCCGGCTTCAGGGTGAAGATGTTGACGAAAACCACCGGGCCGTCCTGCCCGTTCTCTGCGGTCTGGCTCATTGCTGCTCTCCTTGTCCATCCTGGATTTTCGTGAGAGCGCAGCCTGCAACCTCAATAAACCTTGAGGTCAAGAGAAAGTTCCAACAAAGATCAGGCTGCTGCTGGCCTGAAAGTCAGCGCCAGGCCGTTGATGCAATGGCGCATGCCGGTCGGCGGCGGACCGTCGTCGAAGATATGGCCAAGATGGCCGCCGCAGCGGCGGCAATGCACCTCGGTGCGGGTCATCAGCAGCGAGCTGTCCACCTTGGTACCGACCGCATTGGGTAGCGCTTCCCAGAAGCTTGGCCAGCCTGTGTGCGAATCGAACTTGGTGTCCGACGCATAGAGGCCGAGGTCGCAGCCGGCGCAGTGGAAGGTGCCCTTGCGGTGTTCGTTGAGAAGCGCGCTCGATCCCGGCGGCTCGGTGTCTTCCTGACGCAGGACGGCGAATGCGGCGGGCGAAAGAATGGCGCGCCACTGCGCATCCGTCTTGGTGACCTCGAAGTTTTCGGCCAATGCCGGGGCTGATATGGTCAGCCGCCTGGAGATCACCAAACCGGCAAGAACGACGATCGCTGCACTGCCCAACAGAAATGAACGGCGGTCCATGGCATATCTCCTATCCGACCATAGGCCGGTGTCGCATCACTGCAAAATCAACAGGGCTTGAGTGAAATGGACTGCGCCCCGCAATGGCCTGAGGCCGCTGCGGAGCGCTGCCGATCGCGCGAACCTCAGGGAGCGACAGTACGCGCAATCGCCCTGCCCCTAGGGCTTACATCTTGGGCAGCAGCACCTTGTCGATGACGTGGATGACGCCATTCGACTGGGCGACATCGGCAATCGTGACATTGGCGACGTTGCCGTTTTCATCGGTCACGGTGACCTTGCCGCCGGCGTCCTTCAGGGTCAGTTCGCAGCCGCCGACCGTCTTGGCCATGTGCGAGCCGCCGTCATCCTTGACCATCTTGGCAACGTCAGCCGACATCGCCTTGGCGCCAACGACATGGCAGGTCAGGATCTTGGCCAGCTTGTCCTTGTTTTCAGGCTTCAGAAGCGTTTCGACCGTGCCAGCCGGGAGCGCTGCGAAGGCTTCGTTGGTCGGCGCAAAGACTGTGAACGGCCCCTTGCCCTCAAGCGTCTTGACGAGGCCTGCTGCCTTGACCGCCGCGACGAGCGTGGTGTGGTCCTTCGAATTGACCGCGTTCTCGACGATGTTCTTGTTGGCATACATCGCAGCACCGCCAACCATCGGGTTGTCGGCATAAGCGAAGGTGGAGAGAGCGGAAAAAGCACCGGCGAGCAAAGCGAGAGAGATCTTACGCATATCAAAACTCCTTGGGTTGTTTCCGGAAATGGAAAGGCACAAGAAGTTACGGATAAGACCTCAGAGAGTTTCGCGTATTCGAGAAAATACACTTAGCCAATTCAAGTTGAAAAATCCAAAACCTTGTAGATACGAACGAGCCAGCGACAAAGTTTCAGCCGTTTTGCATTCTGGAACTTTTTCTTTTGGCGATCAGATGTTGCGGAGATCGCCCGCGGCGACCACGGGGCCGGTCGGCAGGCCGCTCGGCGAACCGCCCGCAGGCTCAAGGCTGACCGCGAGCACGGCACCTGTGGCGAGCTTGTCGCGCATCTCTTGCTTGACCGGCATTTTCATCGTGGTCCCGACCGGGATGACGCCCATGGAGACTGGTGGGTTTTTGCCTTCGATCATCCAG
Organism: Aminobacter sp. 01T433; assembly: GCF_056398585.1. Taxonomy (NCBI): domain Bacteria; kingdom Pseudomonadati; phylum Pseudomonadota; class Alphaproteobacteria; order Hyphomicrobiales; family Phyllobacteriaceae; genus Aminobacter; species Aminobacter sp. 01T433. The sequence goes on along the minus strand of NZ_JBFTPR010000001.1, from coordinate 398,662 downwards.
AGTTCGAAATCCTTGCCGGCGGCGCGCTCGCCCGCGACATGCGACAAGCCGACCTCGCCGGTCGCCGCGTCGTACATGACCATGTATTTGACGTCGCTGCCATCGGCGGCAAGCGAGGCCACCATGAACTGCTGCGGCGTCTGGGTGGGCGGATTGATGTAGGGCACGGCAATGTACAGCGCGAGAACCGCCACTGCTGCAGCCGCCAAGCCGCGCCAGAAGACGAGGCTCGACCATGGGTGCAGCCTTGACTGTTCCGCCGCGTCGCGGAGCAGCCGATGGTCGATGCCCCGCCTGACCGATACCGGCGCCTCGACCTCGGGGTATTCAGCCGCCAGCGGGGCAAAATGCACCTCCCATCTGTCGACGATGCGCGCGAAGGCCGGCTCTGCATCGATACGGGCGCTGGCCTGGCGACGCTCATCGGCAGACAGGACGCCAAGAACGTACTCGGCGGCGAGGATGTCGTCGCCTCCAGGTTCCGGTCCGTTGTCTTCCGCCAGTGTCATCTTTCCAGACATTCCCTCAGCTTCAACAGGCTGCGGCGCAGCCATGTGCGCATGGTATTGAGCGGCACGGCGTGGCGTTCCGCAAGTTCGGCATAACTTTCGCCTTTGAGATAGGCACCGCGGACCGCCGCCGCCCGATCCTTCTCCAGTTCCTCGAGGCAGCCATGGATGCGCCCGGCTTCGTCGCCGGCCACAGCCGCCGCCTCCGGCCCAGGTGCCGGGTCGGCAATCTCAAGCGCCTCGTCGATGGCGAGGGGCGCCTGACGCCGTGCCCGGATACGGTCGATCGCATGATTGCGCGCGATTGCCACAAGCCACGAAATGGGGCTGAGATCGGAGGCCGCAAACCTGTCCGCCTTCGTCCAGATCTTGACGAAGACCTCTTGCAGCGCCTCCTCGGCATCCGCCCTGTCATTCAATACACGCAGGCAGACGCCGAAAAGTTTCGAGCTGGTCTGCCGGTAGAGCAGATCGAAGGCCGTGCGGTCCTTCATCGAGGTCCGCACTATCAGTTTGGTGATGTCCTGCGGCGTCATGGTCGCCAAGTTACGTGGCGAAAGGCGAATTGCAACCGCTGTTTAAAGCGCGATGCTGGCGCAACCGATTTTGGCTTGAGATGAGTCACGGCGCCGCAGCCGCGCCAGGACCATCGAACCATTTGCCCCCTGCCCGGTTTCCGGGTAAGACCGCGCCGACCTTTTCCAGCTATCCGGGACCATGCCGATGACGACGAACGTCGCCGCCACCGCCGAAATGCAGGCCGCCCTGCTCTCCGCGGCTTTGCCCTACATGCAGCGCTACGAAAACAAGACGGTGGTGGTGAAATATGGCGGCCACGCCATGGGCGACATCGCGCTCGGCCGCGCCTTTGCCCGCGACATCGCCCTTCTCAAGCAGTCAGGCGTCAACCCAATCGTCGTCCATGGCGGCGGACCGCAGATTGGCGCCATGCTGGCCAGGATGGGCATCGAGTCGAAATTCGAAGGTGGCCTGCGCGTCACCGACCAGAAGACGGTCGAGATCGTCGAAATGGTGCTGGCCGGCTCGATCAACAAGGAGATCGTCGCCCTCATCAACGCCGAAGGCGAATGGGCGATCGGCCTGTGCGGCAAGGACGGCAACATGGTCTTCGCCGAAAAGGCCAAGAAGACCATGGTCGACCCCGACAGCAATATCGAAAAGGTGATCGATCTCGGCTTCGTCGGCGAACCGGTCGAGGTCGACCGCACGCTGCTCGACCTTCTGGCGCGCTCGGAAATGATCCCGGTGCTGGCACCCGTTGCCCCCGGCCGCGACGGCCACACCTACAACATCAATGCCGACACCTTTGCCGGTGCGATTGCCGGTGCGCTCGGCGCCTCGCGGCTGCTGTTCCTCACTGACGTTCCCGGCGTGCTCGACAAGGACAAGAAGCTGATCGACGAGCTGACGGTCGCCGAGGCCAAGGCGCTGATCAAGGACGGTACGATCTCCGGCGGCATGATCCCCAAGGTCGAGACCTGCATCGAGGCGATCGAACGCGGCGTCGAAGGCGTGGTCATCCTCAACGGCAAGACGCCGCATTCGGTGCTGCTCGAACTGTTCACCGAGCACGGTGCAGGAACGCTGATCGTTCCGTAAGGGGAGGAAGCGATGAAGTTCGGCTGGATCGCCGAGCCGCCCTTCAATTATCTGGAAGGTGGCGATCTTACTGGCTACGACGTCGAGTTGGCTAGGCAGATCGCCTCCAGGATGGGCGTCCCCTTTGAACCGGTCGAGACCAGCTTCGCGGACCTGCTCCCAGGGCTCGACGACGGTCGCTGGGACATGACTACAGGCATGTTCGTGACGGAGGAGCGCGGCAGGCGAGCATCCTTCACGATGCCGATCTGGGCGCTTCACGACGGACTTCTGGTCCGCGAAAGCAGCCGCGATCAAATTGCCGGATACCGCAGCCTCGCCGACGGAAATGGCAAGCTGGCCGTGCTTACCGGCCAAATCCAGGAACAGACCGCCCTGGGCCTAGGCGTTGGGGCGCACAACATCGTCGCCTTTCAGGACTACCGCGATGCCGCGCAGGCGGTCATAGACGGCACAGTCGACGCCTACGCAAGTGTCGAACTCGCGCATCAGGCACACATCGCACGGCATCCCGGAAGCGGCCTGGTAAGTGTTGGCGTTCCAGCCGCAGAGAAGGAACCCGCCTCCGGGGCGTTCGCGTGTCGCCAACGAGAAACGAGAGATCAAATCAACGCCGAGCTGGCCGGCTTTATCGGCACGCCAGAGCATGCGGCCCTTCTCGCCCAGTTTGGCTTGGCCTGATCGGGCCTTCTACTGGGTTCCATGACCTGCCTGTCATCGTCCAGAATGCCGGCAGGTCTACGCCCTCGAACCTTGCAGCCCGTCGCCGCCTTTGTTCACGAAGCTGTGAAGCGCTTCGGCTTTCATTTTTCCTGCTTTGCCGCACACTGATTGCGTCCGCTCGGAGGGCGATCGTCGCGACAAGCAATGTTGGCTGCGCTGGCAGTGATCCTGTGCACGAGTTGCGAGATGCCCGCCACACCGGTCGTCGGCGTGGGTGCGGAATCAGTCGATGTCGAACTGGTGCTCGCCGTCGATGTCTCAAGTTCGATGGACGACGGGGAGTTCGCGCTCCAGCGCGCAGGCTACGTCGAGGCGCTACGCCATCCCGACTTTATCAATGCCGTGGCTTCGGGCTTGAAGGGGCGCATTGCCGTAACCTATTTCGAATGGGCGGGAACCGTCCTGCAAGACACAGTCATTCCCTGGCAAATCATCGACGGCCGCGACAGCGCAAACGACTTCGCTAACAAGCTCGCAGCCAGTCCGATCGGTGGGTCTGGCGGCACCTCAATCTCAAATGCCGTGGTCTTCGGTGCCGGCCTGCTGCAACACAATGCGTTGAGTGGCGAAAAGAAGGTCATCGACATATCCGGGGATGGACCCAACAACACCGGTGCGCCGGTCGAGGTCGCCCGCAACAATGCGGTTGCGACCGGCATCATCATCAACGGCCTACCAATCCTCGTTCGGCCGACTGGAACCCTCGTAGGCATCGACCGCTACTATGCCGAATGCGTAACCGGCGGGCCCGGCTCGTTCGTACTGCCCATCCACCTTGCTTCCGAATTCGCGACAGCTATCCGGCACAAGCTAATCCTTGAGGTCAGCGGCGTGACCGACACATCGGGCATTGTGAAAATCGATGCAAAAAAGCCAGTCGACTGTCTCGTTGGCGAGCATTATCGACTCGTCTATCCAGACCCCTAGTTCCACGCTCTAGGCCCTCAGATGCGCAAGCGGCACGTGGCCTGGGCCCTTGATGTTCTGCAACACCAGTTGGGTGTGCACGTCGCGCACGCCCGACAGCCGCATCAGCCGGTGCATGACAAAGGCATTGAGGTCGTCGACGCCGGGCACCATGACGTGGAGTAGGAAGTCGTAGTCGCCGGTCATCGTCCAGCAAGCCGAGACTTCGTCCATGCGCTGCACGGCGGCGATGAACTTTTCCGGCGAATCATCGCTGTGGCTGACCAGCCTGACCTGGACGAAGACCTCGACCATCAGGCCCACCGCCCGACGGCCGATGCGCGCCGAAAACCCCTTGATGACGCCGGCTTCCTGAAGTGCTTCGAAGCGTCTGGTGCAGGGCGTGTTGGACAGGCCGATCTCCTGGGCGATCTCGGAAACCGGCTTGCGTCCGTCGCGCTGGAGGATATCCAGCATCTTGATCTCGAACTCGTCAAACTGAGGCATTTTTACCCTCCACGGCTTCTTTGACGGTGAACATACCTCAAAACCAGCCAGAACACGCGCAAAGAAGTGAATTCCGCTCTCCCAGTGAAGCTATGTTTTCGTATCGAAAGCCTGTTTCTGGGGAGGATCAGACCATGGGCATCAGCGTTCAGGATTATGCACGGGAATGTGCGGCCCAAGGGCTGCGCGGCGACTACACGGTCTGCCGTCCGGATTTCACCGTTGAACAAAAATACGACTACAGCGCTGCCGAGCAGGAGGTGTGGCGCACCCTGTGTGACCGCCAGACCAAACTGACCCAGCGGCTGGCACATAAATCCTATCTCGACGGCATGTCCGCGCTTGGGCTCGTCGACAGGATCCCTGATTTCCACGAGGTCAGCGAGAAACTACGCAAGCTCAGCGGCTGGGAGATCGTTGCCGTGCCAGGACTGATCCCGGCGCAGCCGTTCTTCGACCACCTCGCCAACCGCCGCTTTCCCGTCACCAACTGGCTGCGCACGCGCGACGAACTCGACTACATCGTCGAGCCTGACATGTTCCACGACTTCTTCGGCCATGTGCCGGTGCTGAGCCAGCCGGTGTTTGGCGACTTCATGCAGATGTACGGCGAAAAGGCCACTGATCTCATTGCCCTTGGCGGCGATGAGATGATCACCCGGCTCTACTGGTACACGGCCGAATACGGGCTGATGCAGGAACCCGGCCAGCCATTGAAGGCGTTCGGCGCCGGTCTGATGTCGTCTTTCACCGAGTTGCAGTTCGCGGTCGAGAGCCCCGATGCCCATCAGGTTCCATTCGACATCGAGACAGTGATGCGCACCACCTATGAGATCGACAAGTTCCAGCGCGCCTATTTCGTGCTGCCGTCATTCGACGTGCTCAGGGACGCGTTCCAGAACACCGATCTGGCCGGCATCATCAAGCGCTGGAAGGGCGAGGCGCCACGCGATCCGGCGACCATCTAGGTTCTCTGGCTAGCCTACGGCCAGCAGCACCAGGATACCGCCAACGATAAGCGCGCAACCGGCGATCTCGAGCCGGTTGATGCGCTCGCGGAAGAAAAAGACGCTCGACGCGAAGGTGAACAGCATCTCGATCTGGGCCAGCGATTTGACGATCGCCGCCTGCTGCAGCGTCATCGCCATGAACCATCCGAATGACGCGGAAGCACCGACCAAGCCGGTGAACAACGCCGGGCGCCACGCCTTGGCGATGCGCGGCAGCTCGTCGCGTTCCTTCCACAAGATCCAGGCCAGCATGAGCACGGTCTGGAAGACGATGACCACGGCAAGGGTGACTGCCGCCTGCATCATGAAGTTCGGCCCGCCAAGCGAAAGCGACGCGGCTCGGTAGGCGACGGCCGAAATGCCGAAGAACGTGCCCGAGGCGAGCCCGATCAGCGCATTGCGGCTGAGCACGGAGGTCACCAGCGTGCGCGCGGTGAATGCCGTGTGCGCGACCGAAATCAACATCACGCCGAAAACGCTGATGGCGATGGCGGCGACCGCGCCCGCGGTCGCCCGCTCTCCGAGGAACAACAGACCAAACAGCGCCGCCTGCGCCGGCTCGGTGCGCGAATAGGCGGTACCCACGGCGAAGTTGCGGAATGAAAACAGGTGGATCAGCAGGAACGTCGCGGCAATCTGGCCAAGGCCGCCGACCACCGCCCAGATGAAGAACGTCCTGTTCAAGGCCGGCAGGTTGTAGCCGACGATAAAATGCAGAACGCCGACGAAGGCGAGCGCGAAGGGGAAGCCGAAACCGAAGCGCACGAAGGTGGCACCGGTGGTGCCCATCACGCCTTTGAGGTGCTTTTGTACCACCGACCGCAGATTCTGCAGGAAGGCGGCAGCGATGGTAATGGGTATCCACAATGGCATGATGGTTCAGTGTCAGCTGGGAGGCGACCGGAGCGGCCGCACTTCCGCGTCTACAGCATCACTGTGAAAATCGGAATCGATTTTCGGCAGAGGCGAAGCGTCGGTTCAAAAGCGCCGCCCCGTCCAAGACGGGGCGCTGTCCCATCACATTTCCACAGGAAGCGGCACGGCCTTCCGCTCGTCGACATTTTGGCCCCGACTGCCATGCGGTGCTGCCGGCTTCAGGAAAAACACCAGCGCTGCGACCGTCGCGAATGCCATGATTTCGTAGATGAGTGCTCGCTCCATGGCGGCGATAAAAGCGGCGTGCGAAAGCTCGCCCGCCCTCAGGCGCCCATCCAGGGTCGCAAAGAATATCTGCCCGGTGATGGCAATACCAAGGGCAGCGCCGATCTGCTGGAAGGATTGCACTGCGCCCGATCCCGAACCGGCATCGCGCGGCGGAACAGTCGCCAGGACGGTCTGAAACAGCGAGGCGATGGCTATGCCCATGCCGAACCCGCACGTCAGCAACGGCAAGACAAAGTGCCAATGGTTCACGGCATCGCCGACGCTGGCAACGACGAAACGCAGCCACGCCATGCCTATGCCCATGACCAGTGCGCCAGCGACGATCCGCTTATGGGGCCAGCGGCTGCCCAGCCGCCCCGAAATAAGCGAAGCGATCAGCACGCCGAATGGAAACGGCACGGTGGTCAAGCCGGATTGCAATGGCGTCAGCCCGAAACCAGTCTGCAGGAAGACGGCCAGGACCAGGAAGAAGCCTGCGACGCCCGAAAAGAACGTCATGGTCATCACAGACCCGAGCAGGAAATTGCCGTTGGTCATCAGGCTGACCGGCAGCAATTGGCTCTGCGCCCGCTTCTCCCGCGCCTTTTGGTGCAGGAAGAAACTGACCATTGCGACAACTGAAAGACCAATCATCGCAAACGTCCATAACGGCCAGCCATAGGCATGCCCCTCGATCAGGGGAAACACCAAAAGGAAGACCGAAGCACTAGCGATCAGGATGCCGACCGGGTCCTGCGTAAGCTCAGGTCGGCCAGGCATATCAGGAATGAGGGCCCGGCCAGCAATCACAGCCAGAATCCCGACAGGGATGTTGACCAAGAAGATCGGTCGCCAGTCGAGGCCAAACAGGTCCGCACTGATCAGCATACCACCGACAAGGGGGCCCGCGACCGAGGCGAGCCCCGCAGACAAACCAAACAGCGAGAAGGCGAAGCCACGCTCCTGCGGCGGAAAGATCCCCTGGGTGATTGCCAGGACCTGCGGCATCATCATGGCGCCGGCGAGCCCCTGCAGCACGCGCGCCACGATCAACGTCGTCATGGTCGGTGCCAGCCCGCACAGTGCCGAAAACACGGTGAAACTCGCAACACCGATCAGAAACAGGCGTTTGCGGCCGAGCACGTCGCCGAGCCTGCCAAACGGCAGCAGGCCAAGCGCGAAGGCCAGGACGTAGGCCGCCACAACCCATTCGATCTGGCTGCTCGTCGCGCCAAGCCCGGACTGGAGGCGCGGCAGCGCAACGTTGACGATGGTCACATCGATCAGGTTCATGAACCCGGCCAGAAGCAGGATCGCCATAGCAATCCAACGCCTTGGATACGCGTCATCAGGCGTCATTGGCGAGCTATGGGAAAAAGTCATTTCCAGTTCCTTTGACTTCAGAAGCCGATCCTGGATCGCCGCCCCAGCGCGTTCGAAAGGCCGGCCAAACGATCGATGCAGCCATCTGCCTTTGAGATCGCATCAATGCATGCGGATGGATGTCGTTCCGCGCCGTGTGATTTCGACAGGTCCAGCAAAATGTCTCACCGGCCATCCGGCGACACCCAAGGCAATTCATTCGATCTAGAGCGAATCGTTCAGATTTCTAACCCCGAGCTCACATTTGGCGCAGCCATGATCGAAGTGAACAGCGATTTTCGTGGAGGAATTGCGCCGTGACCGGCAGTATCGGCATCGTATGGCAAAAAAGACGACGGCAAGCGCCACCGTCCGATAACAAGCGATCTTACAGATTCGAGCGCAGTTACGCCGCTTCGGAAATGCCCGTGTCGAAGATGGCGCGGTTGCGGCCACGGCGCTTGGCCTCGTAGAGGCGCTTGTCGGCTGCGCGCATCAGGTCCGACACATTGGCTTCCGACGCGCAGTTGGTGCCGCCGATGCTGACCGTCAGGGGTACCGCGGGCTCGTCATTGGGCTGGAAGCGCAGCCGCTCCACTTCGCTGCGGATACGCTCGGCGACAAGCTTGGCCTCTTCCTCCGAGGCACCGACCAGGTATGCGCCGAACTCCTCGCCGCCGATGCGGCCGAGAATGTCGCCACTGCGAACGCCACGGGTAATGGCAGCAGCGATCTGCAGCAAGGCCTGGTCCCCGGTCAGGTGGCCGAAGCTGTCATTGATCTGCTTGAAATGGTCGGCGTCGATGATCAGCAGCGCACCACGATCGTTCTTGCGCCTGGAGCCATCGAGCGCGGCAAAGAAATTCTCGCGGTTGAGCATGCCGGTCATCTCGTCGCGGCTGGCCTTTTCCGAAAGGCGACGATGGGCGGCGGCAAGCTGGGCGTGGGCACGCGTCAGATCGGCATGGGCGACTTTCAGCTTTTCGCCCTGGCGGAAGGTGAAGAAAGCCAGCGGCGTTGCGATGACCATCGGGCACAGGATGCACATCAGCCAGCCGATGGCACCAACGGTTCCCCCGAGCGCCGGCACTATCGTCAAGACGAGTGCCAGTGACCCCAAGATCGATATCAAGGTCACGGCGGCTGTTTTCAGAATGACACTTTTCATTTCAACTCCCTGCCGGCAGTTTGAATGCCAGCATCAGCTGAAGGTCATCTTTCATCGGTAGTTAAAATTTGACCCACTCTGCCGAATTTGGCCATCGTCGAGTGCAAGTGTGGCCTCATGCGGCGGCTTCCAAAATTCTCCAACCGTGCCATAAGGGCGTCATGACCGATATTCCCGATCCCGCCCGCTTCGACCACGTCACCGACTGGGTCTTCGACCTCGACAACACGCTGTATCCGCACCATTCGAATCTGTTTTCGCAGATCGACGTGAAGATGACGGGCTTTGTCGCGGAACTACTGACGCTGTCACGCGAAGACGCTCGCAAGCTGCAAAAAGATCTCTACCTGGAATACGGCACGACGCTGAACGGGCTGATGCACCGCCACAACATCGATCCCGATGCCTTCCTCGAGCATGTGCATGACATCGACTATTCCTGGCTGGTGCCCGATCCTGTCCTGGGCGCGGCCATCCGCCAGCTGCCGGGCCGCAAATTCATCTTCACCAACGGCAATCGCAGCCACGCCGAGCGCACCGCGCGCCAGCTCGGCATCCTAGACCATTTCGATGACATCTTCGACATCGTCGCCGCGGGCCTGACGCCCAAGCCGGCACGGCAGCCCTATGAGACGTTTGCCGCCCTGCACAAGGTGACGGGTGCCAATGCCGTGATGTTCGAGGATCTGGCCCGCAACCTTGCGGTGCCGAAGTCGCTTGGCATGACCACGGTGCTGATCGTGCCGCGCAATTTCGAGCCGACTTTCTCGGAGATCTGGGAAAGCGACCCGACGAACGAAGACGATGTCGACTTCGTCACCGACGATCTCGCGACGTTCCTCACGACGCTTGTCGAGGCCAACGCCGCTTGAGTCGCTTCACCTCCGTCGAGGCACGGATCGATGCCACGGCACACGCCGTGCTCGACCGCCTGCCTGCCGGTGGGTTCTATGGGGCACTGGTCGAATTTCTGGTGTTCGGGCTGAAACAGGCATGGGCCTGCCTGTTCGGCGGCGCAATGCTGGCGCTCATCATGGCAACCAAGCTGTGGTGGCCGCAAGAAGCCGGGCTCGCGCGCTATGACTTCCTGTTTCTTTCAGCCGTCGCCATTCAGCTGGCAATGCTGGCCTTGCGGCTGGAAAAACCCTCCGAAGCCAAGGTCATCCTGATCTTCCACGTCGTTGGCACGGTGATGGAGATATTCAAGACGTCGGCCGGGTCGTGGATCTATCCGGAGGAGAATTTCTTCCGCATCGCCGGCGTGCCGCTGTTTTCCGGTTTCATGTATGCGGCGGTCGGTTCGTACCTTGCCCGCGTCAGCCGCATCTTCGACATGCGCTACACCAACTATCCGCAGCTATGGGCAACAGTTCTGTTGTGCGCGGCGATCTACGTCAATTTCTTCGCCCACCATTTCACGGTCGACATCCGCTACGGGCTGTTTGCCGCAACCGCACTGCTCTACTTGCGAACGGTGGTGCACTACCGCGTCTTCCGCTTTCGCCACCGCATGCCGCTGCTGCTTGGCTTCCTTTTGGTGGCACTGTTCATCTGGTTCGCCGAAAACATCGGCACCTGGTCGCGGGCCTGGATCTACCCCGGGCAGGGCAATGGCTGGGCGCCGGTTTCCATCCAGAAGCTCGGCGCCTGGTATCTGCTGATGATCATTTCCTTCGTACTGGTGACTTTGGTCCACCGGCCGCGGCCGATGGACAGAAACGCCAGGAGTTCAAAGGCTGTAGAACTTGCTGATGATGTCCCAGGCCTCATCAGCGGTGTCGACAAAGTCGATAATGTCCTGGTCGCCCGGCGAGATCGTGCCCTGGTCGGCAAGGAAATCGAGGTCAATCGCGCGCTTCCAGAATGACTTGCCAAACAGGATCACCGGCACACGCTCCATGCGCCCGGTCTGGATCAGAGTCAGCGTCTCGAAGAACTCGTCCATCGTGCCGAAGCCGCCGGGGAACACGGCAACCGCCTTGGCCCGCATGACGAAATGCATCTTGCGGATGGCGAAATAGTGGAAGTTGAAGCACAGCTCCGGCGTCACATAGGCGTTGGGCGCCTGTTCGTGCGGCAACACGATGTTGAGCCCGATCGAGGGCGCGCCGACATCGTCGGCACCACGATTGCCGGCCTCCATCACGCCCGGGCCGCCGCCGGTGACCACGACGAATTCACGGTAGTAGGAAGCAGCCGAATGCTGCGAACACAGGCGGGCAAACTTGCGCGCTTCTTCATAGTAGCGGCTGTTGGCCTCGAGGTTCTTGCGCTGCGTCTCGTTCTTGGCGGCCCAAGCGTCGCCGCCGGGTTCGGGAATGCGCGCGCCGCCAAACAGGATGACCGTCGAACGGATGCCGCGCTCGGCCAGGACCATCTCGGTCTTGAGCAGTTCGAGCTGCAACCGGACCGGGCGCAGGTCGCGCTGGGTCATGAAGTCTTCGTCGTTCCACGCAAGCCTGTAGGTCGCAGCACGCGTCTGCGGCGTGTCGGGCACGCTTTTCGAGCGCTCGAGGTCCTCGTCGGAGTGCGGCAGCGGCGTCCAGCCAGCCTTTTCCATAGGATTCATTTTCAGCTCGACCCCAAATTACCGTTGACCGCGACATTACGCGGCGCCACCGCGATTGACCCCTTCATAAGGCTGAAATAGGGTCCGCGCGATTTTATGCCAGCTTAGAAGCCTTAAGCTTAACGGCTCGTAACGGAGATGTTTATGTCGAAGCCCGATCTCGCCAGCCTCGAAAAGACCATCGACAAGGCGTTTGAGGAACGCGACGGCATCTCGACGTCGACCCGCGGCGAAGTCCGCGAGGCCATCGAAACCGCGCTCGACCTGCTGGACAAAGGCACTGCGCGTGTCGCCGAGCGCCAGGACGACGGCAAATGGCAGGTCAATCAGTGGCTCAAAAAGGCCGTCCTGCTGTCCTTCCGCCTCAACCCGATGGAGCTGATCTCCGGTGCGCCGGGCGGCGCTTCCTGGTGGGACAAGGTGCCGTCCAAGTTCGACGGCTGGGGCGCCATGGACTACGAGAAGGCCGGCTTCCGCTCGGTGCCTTCGTCGATCGTGCGCCGTACCGCCTATGTCGCTCCCGGCGTCGTCTTGATGCCGTCCTTCGTCAATGTCGGCGCCTATGTCGATACCGGCACGATGGTCGATACCTGGGCCTCTGTCGGCTCCTGCGCCCAGATCGGCAAGAACGTTCACCTGTCGGGCGGCGTCGGCATCGGCGGCGTGCTTGAGCCGATGCAGGCCGGCCCGACCATCATCGAAGACAACTGCTTCATCGGCGCGCGTTCGGAAGTCGTCGAAGGCTGCATCGTCCGCGAGGGCTCGGTGCTCGGCATGGGCGTATTCATCGGCCAGTCGACCAAGATCGTAGACCGCGCCACCGGCGAAGTGTTCTATGGCGAAGTACCGGCCAATTCGGTGGTTGTCGCAGGCTCCTTGCCAGGCAAGCCGCTGCCCAATGGCGAGCCTGGCCCGAACCTCTACTGCGCGGTGATCGTCAAGCGCGTCGACGCCAAGACCCGCTCCAAGACCTCGATCAACGAACTGCTCAGAGATTAATCTTGCGGCAGGACTTCTAACCGGGCATTTGAACAAATCGGTCGAATGCCCGGCCAAACAGAACGGACCAGATCCACTTGCCTGACAAATCCCAGCTTTTCTGGTTGTTCTTCCGATTCTCGGGCCGCGTGAACCGCGCGGTCTATGTGCTCGGTTTCCTGTTCATGCTGGTGGCGATGTCATTCCCGCTCTACCAGTTCATGCGCGTGCATCCCGAAAGCGGGGCCGCGCAAATCTGGTCGATGCTGTTCGGCCTGACGTTCCTTGTCTTCTTGTGGGCGCATATCGCCTTCAGCGTCAAACGCCTGCATGACTTCGACAAGCCCGGTCTCTACGCGATTGCCTTGTTCATCCCGGTGATCTCGATCTTCGCCTTCATCGCGATGTGCTTCTTTCCGGGCACACCAGGTCCGAATCAGTTCGGATACGAGACCAACGCGCCGCGGTAGCGGCTGACGGCCAACTGTTTGCAGCCCGAACGGTTGGCTGGGACGGCAAAAACCGCAGCGATGCTTTACTGAGCCTGGAATCGGCGTGCGCTGGAACAACCGAACGTCGTGACAGGACCGGGCGATTCGATTATCGCTGTCGCCATGAAGCTGCCCACAGACCCCGCCGAGAACCTCGCCGCCCTCATCCGTTGCCCGTCGGTGACACCCGCCGAAGGTGGCGCGTTGACTGCGCTCGAAGCCATGCTGAAGCCGCTCGGCTTCGCAGTCGACCGCCCGACCTTTTCCGAGGACGGCACACCCGACATCGAAAACCTCTATGCCCGGCGCTCGGGCAACGGCCCGCACCTGATGTTCGCCGGCCATACAGACGTGGTGCCGGTTGGCGACGAGGCGGCATGGACACATCCGCCCTTTTCGGCCGCGATCGCCAATGGCGAGATGTATGGTCGCGGCGCAGTCGACATGAAGGGCGGCATCGCCTGCTTCATTGCCGCTGTCGCACGCCATGTGGAAGCCAAGGGCGGGCCGAAAGGGTCGATCTCGCTCGTGATCACCGGCGACGAAGAAGGCCCGTCGATCAACGGCACCAAAAAGCTGCTGGAATGGGCCGCTTCGCGCGGCGAAAAGTGGGACGCTTCGCTGGTCGGCGAGCCGACCAACCCGGATGCGCTGGGCGACATGATCAAGATCGGCCGGCGCGGCTCCGTCTCGGCCACCATCACCGTCAATGGCCGGCAGGGCCACGCGGCCTATCCGCATCTCGCCGACAATCCGGTGCGCGGGCTGATGACGCTGGTCGACGCGCTCCTCAACCCGGTCCTCGACACGGGGACGAAGGATTTCCAGCCTTCCAACCTGGAGGTCACCACCGTCGACGTCGGCAATCCGGCGACGAACGTCATCCCGGCCAAGGCAACCGCAGTCTTCAACATCCGCTTCAACGACACCTGGACGGCCGAGACGCTGCAGGCCGAGATCCACAACCGCCTGGACAAGGCCAGCGGACGCAAGAAATACCGCAAGGACCGCAAGGAACCGATCGAATTCGAGATCGCTTGGCGCGACACGCCGAGCCATGTGTTTCTGACCCGCAACGACAAGCTGATCGACGCTTTGGCGGGGTCCATCAAGACGGTCACCGGCCGCGAGCCCAAGCTTTCGACCACCGGCGGCACCTCGGATGCACGCTTCATCAAGGACTACTGTCCGGTCGTCGAGTTCGGCTTGGTGGGCAAGACCATGCACATGGTCGACGAGCGCGTGCCGCTTGCCGAACTGGAAATGCTGACACAAGTCTACCAGCAGTTCCTCGCAGACTGGTTCGGGTGACGAAAAGCCCTCATGCTGGCAACCAATGACATCGAGCAATATCTGTCGGGTGCCTGGCGGCTGATGCTGGGCAAGGCCGATGGCCTGCGCCAGCTCGATCTCAGCGCCGACGGTTTCTGGAATTCGTTCTTCGCCATCTTGATCGCAGCCCCCGCGCTGACTGTCGGCTGGGTCGGGGTATCAGATGAGGTTGCCGTGCAGACGGCAACATTCGCCGGGCGTTTCGGCATCGTTGTGCGGCTGGCTCTGGTCGACATCGGTGCCTGGGTATTGCCGCTAATCGCCTTTGCGCTGGTGGCACCGCGCGCCGGCGTCGGCGACCGCTTCGTCCACTATGTGGTTGCCAGCAACTGGGCTTCGGCGATCATCGCCTGGCTGATGTTGCCGACCGCACTCTCGCGCATGCTGTTTCCAGCGGCGCAGAGCTTCACAACGCTGCTGTCGCTGGGGCTGTTTACCCTGTCGATGGTGTTTACCTGGCGAATGACCAATGTCAGCATCGGCAAAGGTGCCGCTGTAGGGTCGGCGGTCTTTACCGCCATGTTCATGATGTCGCTTGTGGTGCTGTTTTCGCTACAGGCGATGTTCGGGATTTACGTGCCTCAGTAGTCCACACCAGACAGGTACAGCCCGTCGGGCGGCGCCACCTGGCCGCAGGCAGCGCGATTGCGCGCATCGAGTGCCGCCTTGAGATCATCGGCTGTCCAGCCGCCCTCGCCAACCCGCTTCAGGCTGCCGACCATCGAGCGAACCTGATTGTGCAGGAACGAGCGCGCCGATGTCCGGACCTCGATCATCTCGCCGGTCCGTGTCACGTCGAGCTGGTCTAGCGTCCTCAGCGGGCTGTTAGCCTGGCACTGGGTCGAGCGGAAGGTGGTGAAATCGTGCCGGCCGAGCAAAAGCTTGGCCGCCTCGGCCATGGCCTCGTGGTCGAGGCGCTTGGGCACCCACCAGACCTTGCCGCGCTCAAGGGCAGCGGGTGCCCGGCGATTGAGGATACGGTAGATGTAGTGCCGCCCGGTGGCCGAGAAGCGGGCGTCGAAATCGTCTGGCACCTGCCGTGCTGCAAGTACCGCCACGGTCTCGCCGGCGGCCTGCATATGCGCGTTGACGGCATCGCGCACCTTGTCATTGGCCCACGCCTTTGTGAGGTCGGCATGGGCGACCTGAGCGGTCGCATGTACGCCGGCGTCGGTGCGGCCAGCGCCGCGCAGCGAGATCTCGTCGCCCGAAAACTTGAAGATCGCTTGCTCGATGGCAGCCTGCACCGTATGCAGGCCGGCCTGCCGCTGCCAACCGGCATAGGCGCGACCGTCATACTCGATATCCAGGCGATAGCGCGGCATGTGCTGGGAAAACTCCGGCCGCTTTAAGCGGCCAGAGCCGTGCCGAAGGCCGAGGCGTAGACCAGCTTGCCGGTCTCGGGCGCATCGCCCCAGGCCAGCGCCTGCAGCGCGTCGCACTGATAGTCGCTTTCGAACTTCGCAGCACGTTCATGCGTGTAGCCGAAGCGGCCGTAATAGGCCGGATCGCCAAGCACCACCGCCAACGTCTCGCCGGCATCCTTGAGGCGGATATGGGCTTCGCGGATCAGTGCGCCACCGATGCCGCTGCCGTGGAAATCGGGTTCGACCGCCAGCGGCGCAAGTGCGACCGCCGGAACGGCGCTGCCGCCGTTCTGGACATAGAGACGCGAAAACAGGATATGGCCGACCACGTCGCCATCTTCCTCGGCGACCAGTTCGACGACCACGTCGCCTTCGGCAACCAGCGCATCGACCAGACCGGCCTCAGCCTGCTGGCCGAAGGCATGTTCTTCAACGAGGCGGATCGCCTCACGGTCGCGTGGCGTTGCCGCCCGGATCGACATCATGCTCATGACAACTTCATTCCTTTTTCGATCTTGGCACCGCGCAGGAATTCATCCGCGGTGACGGGTTTTCCTCCCGCCCTTTGTACCTCGACCAATCCAACGGCACCTTCGCCGCAGGCAATCTCCAACCGGTCGTTGAGAACCGTTCCCGGCTCTCCTTGTCCAGCGGCACGTCGCGAGCGCAAAACTTTCAGGCGCTCTGTTCGTCCGCCGATTTCGAATTCGCACCAGGCGCCGGGAAACGGCGACAGGCCACGGATATTGTTGTCGACCGCCGTCGCCGGCAAGGTCCAATCGATCCGCGTCTCCGCTTTATCGATTTTTTTGGCGTAGGTCACGCCTTCGCTCGCCTGGGGCACTGTTTCCAGCCTGGCCGCTTCGAGTTCCGCCAGCGCTTCTACCATGAGCGAGGCACCCACCGCCATCAGACGATCGTGCAACTCGCCGGCTGTCATGTCGGGTCCAATCGCGACTTTTTCAAGTCTCGCCACCGGTCCGGTGTCCAATCCTTCTTCCATCCGCATGACCATCATGCCGGTTTCGGCATCACCTGCCATGATGGCGCGCTGGATGGGGGCTGCCCCGCGCCAGCGTGGCAGAAGCGAGGCATGACCGTTGTAGCAGCCAAGCCGGGTGCCCAGAAGAATGGGTTTGGGCAGCAGCAATCCATAAGCGACGACGACAGCCACATCGGCCTTGAGGCCGGCAAATGCGGCCTGCTCGGCCTCGCCTTTGAGCGACAGCGGCGTGCGCACCTCGATGCCCAGCCGCTCGGCCTCGCGCTGCACCGGCGACGGCGTCAGCTCCAGCCCGCGACGACCGGCGGCGCGCGGTGGCTGGCTGTAGACGGCGACGACCTCGTGGCCGGCCTCCGCGATCGCCCGCAGTGTCGGCACGGAAAAATCCGGCGTGCCCATGAAGATGACGCGAAGGCTCATTCGGCTTTGGCTATCCCGCAATGCCCCGGATGGCATTTGGCTATCCGTTCAGGCTCTAGCTTCAAACGGGTTTACGAGCCTGAGGTCAAGTCCGTCGAAGTCTCGTATGTTGCGTGTGGCAAGCGTAGCATCATGAGAAAGGCAGATCGCAGCGATCATAGCGTCCATCGGCCCGATCGGACGGCCGGCCGCCATGCGCCTCGCCATGATCTCCCCGAACTTGATGGCGGAGACGACGTCGTTGGGGAGAATCTTGTTGCGAAACTGCTGGCCGATCAGCACGGACAGTGCATCAAGATGGCCCATATGCTTGTCTCGTTGCAGAATGCGGTATCCACCGTAAGAGAGTTCGGCGACTACGGGGATGCAGAGAAAAAGCTCGGCCGGATCCTGCCGTGCCAACCAGGCAACAGCATTGGCGTTCGGACGCTGCAGGCGTACCTCCGAAATCACATTCGTATCAAGGACGATCATTCAAGGTCGGGGACTGGTCGCCCCATGTCCTTGCGCATCTCTTCCACGGCTTGCATGAAGTCTTCGTGGTCCTCATCCGACATCAGCGCATTGTGTTCCTGAAAGATGCTTCTCAGCATCTCGTAGGCATTGCGGGTGTCCGCCGGCGCCTCTTTCTCTTCCGCCAAGCTCTGCGCCAGCCGCAACGTCGCCTCGTCAGACAGGCTACGCCCGCCTTGGCGCGCCTTGTCGGCCAAGCTTTCCTTGACGGATTCCGGAATATTCCTGATCAGCAGGTCGCCCATATGCGCCTCCATCGGTTGATATCAATGATATCAGACCGTGACGATACCGGCAAACGGGCAGAAACTACCCCACCATGCGGCTCGGCGGACGGTCCTTGGCGAGCTTCTTGAACTTCTTCATCACCATGTCGCGCTTGAGCTTGGAGATGTAGTCGATGAACAAAACGCCGTTCAGATGGTCGATCTCGTGCTGCAGGCAGGTGGCGAGCAGGCCGTCGGCGTCGACTTCCTGGGGCTTGCCATGCTCGTCGAGATACTTGACCCGCACCGTCGCCGGGCGCTCGACCTCGGCGTAATAATCGGGGATCGACAGGCAGCCCTCTTCGTAGACCGAGCGGTCATCGCCGCTGGTAACGATCTCGGGATTGATGACGATGCGCGGTGCTGGCTCCTCGCCTTCCTTGGCAAGGTCGATCACCAGCATCCGGATCGGCTCTCCGACCTGGATCGCGGCGAGGCCAATGCCCGGCGCGTCATACATGGTGTCGAGCATGTCGCGCGCGAAGTTGCGCACGCCGTCGTCGATGCGTTCGATCGGCTTGGATTGTTCACGCAGGAGCGGATCGGGAAGGAGGATGAGCTGCTTGATCGTCATGCGCTTCAACTAAGATGTCGGAATAAAACCGTCAACTGGTCTGAAATGATGATGTTCCTGTTTTGATCTGCCCAAGCGAGGCGAATCGGCTATGGTGCCGGCGATGAACGAGCTTTCCAGCATTCTGTCCGCCCCGATCGCCCAGCTTGGCGCGACCATCATCACCCTCGGCCAGGCGCTCGGCTTTGGCGCGTTGTTGTTCGTTGTCCTGCTCGCCGTGCTGATGATCGCCCTGTGGCGCTCAGCCAAGGCACGCGCGGTAGCCGCGGCAGAGGCCGCCGACCATGCCCGCGACGCCGAGGCCCGTATGGCCGGCATCCTGCGGGCGCAGGCCGAGATGCAGGGACGTCTCGGCACGGTCGCCGATATCTTCGGCGCGCGCCAGGCGGAACTCACGCAATCGCTCGGCCAACGCCTCGACGCCATGACCGGCCGCATCGGCCAGACCATGGTCGAGCAGACCAAGTCGACGCATGACAGCCTGGCCAAGCTGCAGGAGCGGCTGGCCGTCATCGACACAGCCCAGGGCAACATCCAGTCGCTCGCCGGCCAGGTCGTGCAGTTGCAGGCGATCTTGTCCAACAAGCAGACGCGCGGCGCTTTCGGCCAGTCACGCATGGAAACGATCGTCGCCGACGGCTTGCCGCTTGGCGCTTACGAATTCCAGGCGACGCTGTCGAACAACAACCGGCCGGACTGCCTGGTCAAGATGCCGAACGGCGCGCCGTCGCTGGTGATCGACGCCAAATTCCCGCTCGAGGCATGGAACGCCATCCGCTCGGCAGCCGACGTCGAGGGCGCGGCGGAAGCACAGAAATATGCAGCCCAGGCATTCCGGCGCGACCTTGAGGTGCACATCAAGGCGATCTCGGAAAAATACCTGATCGCGGGCGAGACGCAGGACACCGCCTTCATGTTCGTGCCGTCGGAGTCGATCTTCGCCGAGATCCACGAGAATTTCGAATCGCTGGTGCACCGCGCCCACCGCGCCCGCATCGTCATCGTTTCGCCTTCGCTGTTGATGCTGTCGATCCAGGTCATTCAGGCGATCCTCAAGGATGCCCGCATGCGTGAGCAGGCCCACCTGATCCAGGGCGAAGTGATTCGCCTGATGGAAGACGTGGGCCGCCTCGACGAGCGCGTGCGCAAGCTTCAGACCCATTTCAGCCAGGCCAGCAAGGACATCGACGATATTTTGGTGTCGTCGTCCAAGGTCGCCAAGCGCGGCGAAAAGATCGAGGCGCTTGAGTTCGTCGCCTCGCATCCCAGCGCGGCGGAGGAGGCCGCGAAACCGCAAGCACCGAATGCCCGCACCGCTGATTCCAAGACCGGCCAGCTCAGGCTACGTGTTGTCGACGAGCGCGATTAGCAGAAGCCTGGCTGGGTTCCGGTCGGCCAGCTGGCTTATGAAGCCTTCTCGGCGGTCTCCATGCCCTCGAACTCTGGCAGCCAATGCAGGGCTGAGCGATGCCAAACCTGCCGACGCGGAACGAGCTGTTCACGCTGGTCGGATGTTCCGACCCTGAGACCGTAGACCTTGGGTCCATCGCCGACTGAGGTTGCAAACAAATGTGTGCCACATTCGCCGCAGAACCCTTGTGCGCGCTTGTTGCCGCTGTCGCCTGTCTTCACATAGATCTTGGGCGTGCCCAAGAATGCGATGTTTGCTTCGGGCACCTGCACCGTGACGCGAAACGCGGTTCCGGTCAGCTTCTGGCAGTCGGTGCAATGACAGATTGCCGTCTTTTCCGGATCTACGTCAGCCTTGTAGGTGATGGCGCCGCAATGGCATCCGCCTTCGATCTTCACTGGAAGTCCTCCATTTCACAAAGTTGATGATTCCAGTGGCATCCTAATCCTTTTCGGGTTTTGCCGTCTCGGGCGACCGGTCCACGATCCGCTCCCTCCGTTCCCGCCAAAGCCGCGACGTCTGCGGCTTGACGAAGACCGCTGTCACCTCGGGAACCTCCGCCTTGAGCTTCGCCTCCAGCCGCTCGACGCATGTCTCGATGTCGGCAGCCGAGATGTGATCGACGAAATCGAGGCTCAGGCCGGCGACGATCTGCTCGGGGCCCATATGCACGGTCAGCACGCCATTGGCCTTTTCCACCGCTGGATCGGCCTGTGCGATCGCCAGGATCGACGATTGCACGTCAGGCAAAGCCGGCTCGCCCATCAAGAGCCCCTTGCTCTCGCGGGCCAGGAATACGGCCGTTGCGCCCAAAATCAGGCTGATGCCGATGGAAGCGGCGCCATCGAGCCATGGCTGCTCGAAATACTGCGCGGCGGAAATGCCGACGAGCGCGATCATCAGGCCAAGCAGCGCGGCACTGTCTTCGAACAGGACGGTATAGACGCTTGGGTCCTTGCTGCGGCGAACCGCCTGGATGTAGCCGAGATTGCCCTTGGAGCGTCGGAATTCCTTGAGCGCCACCAGCCACGAACCACCCTCGAACACCATGCACAGACCAAGCACGATGTAGTTGATGAGCGGGTTTTCGATCGGCTCGGGGTCAAGAATGTGGATGATGCCTTCATAGAAGGCGACGCCGGCACCAAGCGCGAAGACCAGGAGCGCGACGATGAAACTCCAGAAATAGAGTTCGCGGCCATAGCCAAATGGATGCAGGCGGTCAGGCGGCTGGGCCGCACGATTGAGCCCGTAGAGCAGCAACAGTCCGTTGCCAGTGTCGACCAGCGAATGCACGCCTTCCGACAGCATCGCCGAACTGCCTGTGATGGATGCCGCAACGAACTTGGTGGCAGCGATGAGCAGATTGCCCGCTATCGCCGCAAAGATCACAATCTTCGAACCGGAATGTGCTGCCATCTGTGCCTCGTGCTGTCGGACTGTAGCGGGGACATTGACGCACTCAAGCATTTTCGCCTCGGCGGTAGACTCGCTGTCGACGCCTCAATACCCCCCTTGCAAGCGCGGCAAGTTCGCGTTTCACTTCGCTTCTCAGCAGCGGGAGAAACGAATCATGGCCAAGGGTGCGATGAAAGCCGGGAAAGAAGCCCGGAAACCTAAAAAGGATGCCAAGAAGCCAGCACCTGCGCCGGCATTCAAGGCGCCTCCGGTGCAAGCGACCAAGATCAAGGACAAGTAGTCCCTGCTTTCGGCTTGACGCCAGTCAACCACGCCCGGTTTCGGCCGGGCGCATGGTTGAATTCTTCTTCAAAAAAAACTATTTGAGCGGGGCAAGGACGACCTTGCACTCCCCCAAAAAACCCGGCCGGGACGACCCGCCATCCCAATGGAGCGTTCCATGGCTTGGACTTATCTGTTTTTCGCCGGCCTGTTCGAGATCGGCTGGGCCATCGGCCTGAAATATACTGAGGGCTTTTCGAAGCTGACGCCGACCGTCCTCACCGTTGCTTCGATGGTCATCAGCCTCGGCCTGCTTGGCCTGGCTCTGAAGACACTGCCCCTCGGCACTGCCTATGCCATCTGGACCGGCATCGGTACGGTCGGCACTGCGATGCTTGGCATCTGGCTTTTTGGCGAGCCCGCGACGGCGATCCGCCTCGCCTGCATCGGCCTGATCGTGTCGGGCATCGTTGGCCTCAAGCTCGTCGCCTGATCAGCAGCCAACCTTTATTGGCCTGCCCGAAATGGGCGGGCCTCACCATTATCCCGTTTTGAACCAGGTACTCCCGAGAATCGATTCAGATTCTGGGGGCATGCTTTAGACGCGCGAAAGCAGCCCGCGACCGGGACTTGGCAATACCCCCGGTCGCGAACTGCTAGCAATGAGAATTTACACAATCGACCTCGAGCGCCGCGCGTCCGAACGGACGTACAAAGGGCGCTCTAGCCGATGCGTCGGATGTATCCCGCGATCAGCCGAAGTTGGCTGAGGGCGGCATCCGCTTGCCGCGCGACTTGCGCGCTGCGTAACGCGCGTCACGCTTGGCCTTGCGCTCGGCCTCGTCGGAAAGCACGCGGCTGATACGGTCGGCCTCTTCCGCCTCGCGTGCCTTGGCCTCTGCTTGTGCTGCCTCTTCGGCGGCTAGGCGTTCGGCTTCGGCCAGAGCTTCGCGCTCGGCCTTTTCAACGGCTTCGCGAGCCAGGCGTTCCTGCCTCAGCTTTTCCTTCTCGGCTTCGCGGATGGCGCGAGCCTCGAGGATGGCCTTGCGTTCGACCTGGCGAGCCAGAACTTGCGGATCGTCAGCAGCCGGGCGTGCCTTGTACTTTTCGAGGAGAGCCTTCTTTGCGTCATTAGCAGCGTTACGCCGCTCGAAGACGTCTTTTTCTCTGTAGATTGCCAATTTGATTTCCCTGGAGTCACTTCTCGCCGTTTACATACGCGCGCGAAGGCAGAGTTCAAGCGCCAAAAAGGCATGTCTCCCATGAAATCGCCTGATGTTGCCGATGGGAAACGCTCTTTGGGCGCCAATCTCGATATGGATTGTTCACTAGACCGCATCTGGCGGCTTCGTGGAGCGATAGCTACGTGTAGCACGAATAATAGCGATAGGACCAGCGATCATGGAACTTGGCCTCTATACTTTTGCGGACGTCAGCCCTGAGCCGGGCCCTGGTGCCATCGGGCCGCATCAGCGGCTGCGCAATCTCATCGAGGAAATCGAGCTGGCCGACCAGGTCGGGCTCGACGTATTCGGCCTCGGCGAGCATCACCGCCCCGATTATGCCGCTTCCGCACCTGTCGTGGCACTCGCGGCAGCGGCCGAGCGCACCAAGCGCATCAGGCTGACAAGTGCTGTCACCGTGTTGTCGTCGGACGACCCGGTGCGTGTGTTCCAGCAGTTCGCAACGCTCGACCAGCTCTCCGGCGGTCGCGCCGAGATCATGGCCGGACGCGGCTCGTTCATCGAATCGTTTCCGCTGTTTGGCTACAATCTCGAGGACTACGACGACCTGTTCGCCGAAAAACTCGATTTGCTGCTGGCACTGCGCGACAGCGAGCGCGTGACATGGTCGGGCACGCATCGCGCGTCGATCAATGATCGTGGCGTCTATCCCCGCCCCTATCAGGACAAGCTGCCGATCTGGATCGCCATTGGCGGCACGCCGCAATCGGCGGCACGAGCCGGCGTGCTCGGCCTGCCCTTGGCACTCGCCATCATCGGCGGCGAGCCAGCGCGATTCGCCCCCCTGTTCGACCTCTATCGCGAGGCAGCGCGGCGCGGCGGACAGGATCCGGCCAAGCTCGCCACCAGTATCAACGTGCATGGTTTCGTCGGCGAGACGACCGAACAGGCGGCTGACGACTTCTACGCACCGCAGGCTGAAGTGATGAACCGAATCGGCCGCGAGCGCGGCTGGGGACCAACATCCAGGGCGCATTTCGACCAGTCGCGTTCTCCGCAAGGCGCGCTGTTTGTCGGCAACCCGGAGGTGGTGGCGGAAAAGATCGTGGCGCAGCACAAGCTGTTCAAGAACGACCGCTTCATGCTGCAGATGGCGATCGGCATCATGCCGCACGACAAGGTCATGAAAGCGATCGAACTCTACGGCACCAAGGTCGCGCCACTGGTGCGCAAGGAACTGGGCGCAGCGGCAACGGCGGCCTGACAACCACAGGAACCTTCAGCGGGCTTCGGCGTTTATCGCCAAGCCCGTCGTCCCGATGGCGGGCATTGGGGGTTGATCATGCAAACCGAGTCTGAAGCCTCCGGCGCGGAGCAGCTGGAGCGCGGCTTTCCTCTGGCCGAGATTCGCCTGATCCGCTCGCTGTTGCTCGGCCTCTTCATCTTCGCCAGCGTCTACGCGCTCTATTTTGCGCGCGACTTCTTCATGCCGGTGGTGCTCGCCTTCTTGTTGGCGCTGATGCTGACGCCGATCGTGCGTTTCTTACGCAGGCACGGCGTGCCGGAGGCGGTATCGGCCACGCTTCTGGTGCTGTTTTCCGTGCTGACCATCTCAAGTGCTGGCTATTTCATGAGTGGGCCGGCGATGGACCTCGCCAACAACGCGCCGGCGATCGGCCGCAAGCTGACCGAACGCCTTGCCGAGATCAGGCATCCCTTCGACCGGATGCTGGAGATTTCTCAGCAGGTCGACCGTGTCGCCGAGACCACCCAGGAGCCCGGCCTGCAGAAGGTCATCGTTTCCCAGCCAGGCATTGTCTCGCAAGCCGCGGGCAACCTTCTGTCGGCGGCAACCACCGCGGCTATCACCTTCGTGCTGTCGCTGTTCCTGCTCGCGTCCGGCACGCTGTTTTACGAAAAGATCGTCCAGTCCTTCGCCCGCATGAGCGAGAAGAAGCGGGCGCTTCGCGTCGTCTATGATGTCGAGCGCGAAATCTCGCGCTACCTGCTGACCGTTGCGGTGATCAATGGCGGGCTTGGGGTGGTGGTCGCCTCTGGCCTTTGGTTGATCGGTATGCCCACGGCAGCACTATGGGGCGTGACAGCCGCCCTGCTCAATTTCTTGCCTTATGTTGGCGCGCTGGTGTCGGTCCTGCTGGTCGCAGCCATATCGCTGGTCACTTTCGACAGCCTTTCCTACGCCTTGCTGGCACCTGGCTTTGTCATCCTTTGCAATGTCATCGAGGGCCAGTTCGTCACCCCGCTCGTCGTGGGAAGGCGCCTGGAGGTCAATGCGGTGGCGATCTTCATCGCGGTCGCCTTCTGGTCCTGGCTGTGGGGTTTCGTCGGCGCACTGATCGCCGTGCCGCTGCTCGTCGTCATCAAGGTGTTCTGCGACCATTTCGACAGCCTGAGGCATGTCGGCAATTTCCTCGCCGCCCAGCAAACGGCCGAGCCCGAAGAGCAGGCGTCCGAGTCAACAAGTTGAACGCAGCTGTTTGTGACCGAGGGTGGCCATACCTATATCGGAACGGCAACAGGTTGACTGCCATGTCCGATTTCGATCTCAGCGCCTATTTCCAACGCATTGGCTATGACGGCCCAGGCGTGCCGACGCTTGAGGTTCTGCGGGCGCTGCATCGGCTGCATCCACAAGCGATCCCATTCGAGAACCTGGACCCTTTCCTGTTCCGCCCGGTCGATCTCGACGCGGCGGCCGTGCAGCGCAAGCTGGTGGCAAGCCGGCGCGGCGGCTATTGCTTCGAGCACAACCTGCTTTTCATGGCGGCACTTCAAACGCTTGGATTCACTGTATCGGGCCTTGCCGCACGCGTTTTGTGGGGCCAGCCGGAGGACGCCATCACGATGCGCGGCCACATGCTGCTCAGGGTCGAACTGGACGGGCAGACATGGCTGGCCGATGTCGGTTTTGGGGGACTGACGCAGACCGCGCCACTGCTGTTTCAACCCGGGCTCGAACAGGCAACGCCGCACGAAACCTTCCGCATCATCGAAACCGACGGCCATTTCCGTACCCAGGCGAACACCGGAGGCGAATGGCGCACGCTCTACCGTTTCGACCTGCAGCAACAGTATCCAATCGACTACGGCGTCACGAACTATTTTCTGTCGACCAATCCGGCCTCGCATTTCCGCATCAACCTGATGGCCGCGCGCGCTTTGCCCGAGGGCCGGCTTGCGCTCGCCAACAACCGTCTGTCGCATTACCTCGCCGACGGCCGCATCGAGCGTCGCGAACTCGCTGACGCAGCTGGGTTGGCCGAAGTCATCACCCATGAGTTCCGCGTCGACATCCCCGATGTGGATGCCTTCAGCGCGCTTGCGCGCGAAAAAATCTTCCAGGAGAAGCCATGACCACCCTGTCCGTGCTCGATCTATCCCCGGTCACCGAAGGCAGCACTGCCGGCCAATCGCTGCGAAACACGCTCGACCTCGCCCGCCACGCCGAGAAGCTGGGCTTTCACCGCTACTGGCTGGCCGAACACCACAACATGGCGGGCATCGCCAGCGCCGCGACATCCGTAGTCATCGCCCATGTTGCAGCCGGCACTAGCACCATCCGCGTCGGCGCAGGCGGCATCATGCTGCCCAATCATGCTCCGCTGGTCATCGCCGAGCAATTCGGCACGCTGGCCGCCCTGCATCCAGGCCGCATCGATCTTGGCATCGGCCGTGCGCCGGGCACCGACATGCTGACCGCGCGTGCCCTGCGCCGCAATCTCGAAGCCGGCGTCGACAACTTCCCGCAAGATGTGGTCGAGCTGATGGGCTATTTCGAGCCGGCGACGCCGGAGCAGCGCATCCGCGCCGTACCCGGCGAGGGCGAGCAGGTCGAGGTCTGGGTGCTCGGCTCCAGCCTTTACGGCGCCCAGCTCGCGGCCATGCTCGGCTTACCCTACGCATTTGCCTCGCATTTCGCCCCGGCCGAACTCGACCATGCGATCGAAATCTACCGCTCGCGCTTCCAGCCCTCGGAGCGTCTGGCAAAGCCTTATGTCATGGCCGGCATCAATGTCGTTGCCGCCGATAGCGACGCGGAGGCGAAGCTGTTGTTCACCTCGGTGCAGCAGGCTTTCGTCAATCTGCGTAGCGGCCGGCCAGGCAGGTTGCCAGCACCTGTCGAAGGCTATGAGCGCGAGCTCGACCCGGTCGCACGCCAGATGCTGTCGCAGACGCTCGCCTGCGCGGTCGTCGGTGCGCCCGAAACGGTGCAACGCGGCGTCGAAGCCTTCATCGCACGCACCGGCGCCGACGAGCTGATGGTGACCGCTCAGGTCTACGATCACACAGCGCGCAAGCGCTCATATGAGATTTTGGCCGAAGTGGGAGCTGGGCTGTCCAAGGCGGCGTAAGTGGCGTTCCTGCCCTCGCCCGTTTACGGGGAGAGGGAAGCGAAGCGAGCTTGCGAGCTGAGTAGGGTGAGGGGCAGCGCCTACCTGCAAAAGTTCACGCTGCCCCTCATACGCCCTTCGGGCACCTTCTCCCCGTAAACTGGGAGAAGGTAGAATTCACCGCATCGCCTCGACGATGGCCTTGTCCGGAAAGCATGTGGCGGCACGGCCGTTCTTGGCCTGCCAGTCGCCGATCGAACGGCGGGTCTTGAA
Source organism: Aminobacter sp. 01T433 (assembly GCF_056398585.1). Classification (NCBI taxonomy): domain Bacteria; kingdom Pseudomonadati; phylum Pseudomonadota; class Alphaproteobacteria; order Hyphomicrobiales; family Phyllobacteriaceae; genus Aminobacter; species Aminobacter sp. 01T433. The sequence continues at coordinate 371,301 of NZ_JBFTPR010000001.1, read as the reverse complement.
ACCGGGCAGGCCGTCGGAGCCACCGACGTCGTAGCCGAGCTTTTCCAGCCCGCGCTGCATATCGGCGATGTCGGAGCGATAGAGCCCGTCGACCTTGCCCCAGCTACCTACGAAACGCCTATCGCCGCTGGCGATGCGGTCGGCACCGTGGCCGATGAACAGCGCGTAGACGTCGCTCTCGTTATACTCCTTGAGCACGTAGAAATTGGGCGTGACGATGAAGGCCGGGCCGTTGCGCCCGGCCGGCATCATCAAGAAACCTTCGGCACGTGCCTCGCTGGCCGGAAACGGCTTGCCACCGACACGGGTGATACCCATCGCCGCCCAATCGGCGATCTTCTTGCCCTTGTCGGGGCCTTCCAAGGCGCAGGTGACATTGTCGGGCAACGTCACCTCAAAACCCCAGCCGCGCCCTTTGACCCAGCCATAATGGACGAGATAGTTGGCGATCGAAGCCAGCGTGTCGGGCGTCGAATTCCAGATATCGGCGCGGCCGTCACCGTCAAAATCGACGGCATGTTGAAGGAATGATGTCGGCAAGAACTGCGGCTGGCCCAGCGCGCCAGCCCAGGACGAGCGCATGTCCTTGCGGCTGACCAGCCCGCGCTCGACCATTTCGAGGCCGGCGAGCAGCTCCTTGCGGAACATGTCCTTGCGGGTCGCCAGAAACGCCTTCGTGCCCAGCACCTCGAACGCGTCATATGGCATCTTGGCAGCACCGAAGCCGGATTCGCGGCCCCAGATGGCGAGCACCACCCCGCCAGGCACGCCGAAACGTTTTTCGATCGCGGCAAGGGTCTTGGCATTCGCGCTGGCGCGCGTGCGACCGCCTGCGGTGACGGCACCGAGGGTCTTTTCGGCGAAATAGTTGCCCGGCGAGCCGAATTCGGCCTGATGCTGCTTCTTGGGCGTCGTGGGTTTTTCACCCGGCAGCACGAGGTCGGGCAGCTTCAGGTTGGGCGAAACGCCTGAAAAAGCCGCATCGAAGGTGGCCTTGGAAATGCCCTTGGCCTTGGCTTCCGGCCACAGGTCCTTGGCCAGCCAGGCCTGGAACTGATCATCGATCTTTGCCGCCGAAGCGGGGGTGGCGATGGACAGCGCGGCAAAAGCCACTGCAAACAAGGCGGCCAGCGTTGAAGGCTCGCGTCTCTTCGCGCCCCCCTCTGGCCTGCCGGCCATCTCCCCCGCAAGGGGGGAGATCAGCAGCTTCAAGCTCGGCGCTTGTTTTGCAATGTTGGTGATTGGCGAAGATGGTGGCGACAGCTGATCTCCCCCCTTGCGGGGGAGATGGCCGGCAGGCCAGAGGGGGGTGTGAAGGAACGAAAAAGCAGCAAGAAGACGTTTCATCCACCCTCCCTGCCGGGCAATTGCGTCAAAAGACGGTCCGCGACTTGAGTGCGGCGGACAGCGTTCCCTCGTCGAGATAATCGAGCTCGCCGCCGACCGGCACGCCATGGGCGAGCCGCGTGATCTTGACGTCGAAGCCTGAAAGCTGGTCGGTGAGGTAGTGCGCCGTGGTCTGGCCCTCGACGGTGGCGTTGACGGCCAGGATGACCTCGCCGACACCGCCCTCGGCGATGCGGGTCACCAGCTGCTTGATGGTCAGCTGGTCGGGGCCGATGCCATCGAGCGGCGACAGCGTGCCACCCAACACATGGAAACGCGCGTTCATCGCCCCTGCCCGCTCCAGCGCCCAGAGATCGGACACGTCCTCGACGACGATGATGGTGGCCGAATCGCGGCGCGGATCGGTGCAGATCATGCACGGATCCGACGTATCGACATTACCGCAGGTCGAACACACGCGCACCTTGTCGACCGCCTCGCCCATGGCGGCGGCCAGCGGGGCGAGCAGCTGCTCTTTCTTCTTGATGAGATGAAGTGCGGCGCGGCGGGCCGAGCGCGGCCCAAGTCCCGGCACCTTGGCCAGGAGCTGAATCAGGCGTTCGATCTCGGGACCGGCGATTCGCTTCGACATGGAAGCGATATAGGACGAGTACGGAGTAGTGAGTAGCGAATAGTGAACTGAAAAGCGGCCTGCCGCCTCGTTCCCCTACTCGCTACTGACTATTTCCCACTCTCTCAGTCGTTCATCGGCCGATCCTGGCTGGCGATCAGCGCTCCGACAGCATCGGCTTGCTTGGGGCTGGCCTGGAACGACATGGCACTCGCCAGCGCTGCATCGGAGCCTGCGGAAGCGACAGTGGTGGGCTTGGAATCGTCGACGCCAGGCAATGTCGGCTGGTCGGCGGACGCCACCATCGTTTCCGGCTCCGCAACGGCTGGCAGGCGATGCCGGCCGCGCTTTTCATAGAAGGCATTGCCGCCGGCAACCGTGGTGTAATGCATGTTCTTGTAGGGGAATTTCAGACCGGCCGTGTGGAAGAACATGACCTCTTCCTTCACCTTCGGATGGCGCTCGCCCTTGAGCACCGCTTCGGCTGCCGCCTGCACATCGGGGAGCGCTGCCGAATCCATGCGCCTGGACAAAACGCCGGGCGCGAACTGGCCCTTCTGGCCGACCACGCCGCAAACCGTATTGGCATATTCGCCCGATTTGAGCCGGTTCATGACAACACTGCCGACGGCCACAAGGCCGTCGCGACTGGAGCGGTTCGATTCGAAGAACATCGCGCGGGCCAGGCATTCCTTGTCCTTCGCCGTGTAGGCGTAGGATCCCGTGCGGACCGAACTCGTGGTGACCCCGTCGGCCATTTTGCTGGTGGTGCAACCGGACACGACGAACGGGGATGCGACGACGCCGATCAAAATCGGCATCTTCCATCTCTTGGCGACCAAAATCGCCCCCTCTCTCTATGCCCGCCACGTCCCCGTAATGCATGCCAGCATGGACCAGTTTCGGGCAAAATAATGGCCACAGGTCGAAAAGCAGCTCCTTGCCGGTCTCGCCTGCGCAACGTCCGGTCGTTATGCTCGAACCACAGCCAATGGAACCGACCGGGCGAGCCGCCTGAAGAGCGGAGGGAAAAACCGTGAAAGCCGTTTTATTCGAGCAGTTCGGCCAGCCGCCGAAGGTGCAAAATGTTGCCGATCCGACGCCCTCGCCAACAGGCGTGGTGATCAAGGTCGAGGCCACGGGGCTGTGCCGCAGCGACTGGCACGGTTGGATGGGACACGACGCGGATATCGTGCTTCCACATGTGCCAGGCCATGAACTTGCCGGCACGATCGCGGCACTCGGCAAGCAGGTCACGCAGTGGAAGATCGGCGATCGCGTCACCGTTCCCTTCGTCGGCGGCTGTGGGCACTGTTTCGAGTGCAATTCAGGCAACCACCAGGTCTGCGAGCATCAGTTCCAGCCGGGCTTCACCGCCTGGGGCTCGTTCGCCGAATATGTCGCTGTCGATTTCGCTGACACCAATCTGGTGCGCCTGCCTGAAACGCTCGATTTCGCGACGGCAGCGAGCCTCGGCTGCCGCTTCGTCACCTCTTTCCGCGCGGTGGTCGACCAGGGTCGCGTCAAGCCGGGCGAGTGGGTCGCCGTGCACGGCTGCGGCGGCGTCGGCCTGTCGGCGATCATGATAGCCTCCGCCGCTGGTGGCAATGTCATTGCCGTCGACCTCGCCGACGACAAGCTGGAGTTCGCCAGGCAGGTCGGGGCGGTGGCGACGATCAATGCGTCAAGCACGAGCGACGTTGTTGGCGCTGTCAGGGAGATCACCAAGGGCGGCGCGCATTTGTCGCTCGACGCGCTTGGCCACCCCACCACCTGCTTCAACTCGATCGCCAATCTTCGCCGGCGCGGCCGCCATGTCCAGGTCGGCCTCATGCTCGGCGATCACCACCACCCGAAAATCCCGATGGACAAGGTGATCGCCCACGAGCTCGAAATCCTCGGCAGCCACGGCATGCAGGCGTTCCGCTACCAGGCGATGATGGAGATGATCGAGGCGGGCAAGCTCAGGCCGCAAAAGCTTGTCGGCAAGCATCTCAGCCTCGACGAAGCGCCCGCCGCGCTGATGGCGATGGACAGGTTCGAAGTACTGGGGATCAGCGTGATAACGAGATTCTGATGACTTGCTAAGACTTCGGCTGCGCCGTTGTTGCAATCTGCCCGAACACCCAGTTGCGAAAGGCTAGAACCTCGGGGTCCTTCCTGCGTTCGGCCGCCACTATCAGCTGATACTGGAGGTCGGAGTTGATCGTCTCCGAAAAGCATCGCGTCAGTTGATTGCTGCGCAGATCATCCGCAACCAGCGACGTGCGGACAAGCGCTATTCCTGCACCTTGCTTGGAAGCAGCCAGCATCTCCGAAAATGTCGCGTAACAAGGCCCGTCATCGAATTCGATGCCCACGGCCTCGCTGTCGGTGCCGGAGACCAGGCCGTACCATCGCCGCCAATCGAGCGCTGTGTGCCTACTTCCCTCGTAGCGCAACAGCTGGGCCGCGCGCAGGGCTCCCCTGGAAGGCAGACTTTCCGCCAGCTCCGGCGAGCAAACAGCGAACTCTTCGTCGGATGTCAGTATTTCGGCACCAGGTTCCTGCGACACGCCTCCCAGCCAAATGGCGACATCGACATCATCCGCGGCAAAACGCGTGCGGCGATACTCGACGACAACGCTCACATCGATATCCGGATGGCTGCTGCAGAAATCAGGCACCCGCGGGACGAGCCACTGGGTTGAGAATTCAGGTGTGGTGGAGATCCTGAGCTGCCCGCGCGCTGACGTCCGGCGCGCACGCTCCAGCAAGTCGGCCAGGGTCTCGATGCTTCGTCCAAGCTCAGGCGCCAATTTCGTTGCCAGGCTGGTCAGTTCAACGCCACGGCGATCCCGCATGAACAAGCGAGCACCTAGCCACGCCTCCAGCTGCGCAACGCTGTGGCTGACCGCCGTCTGCGTCACGCACAACGCCTCGGCGGCCTTGGTGAAGCTCTTCAATTCGGCGACGGCAACAAACGCCCGCAATGTCTGGATCGGTGGGATGGCTGGCGGCTTCTGCATAAGTTTTCCTCATGCAATTGCTGACGAGCATTCATTTTCCAGCCAGAAAATGCTGCGCCAACATGCACCGCATGAAAAACGCGCCGGCCAACATCACGAGAAGAATTGCTTACTGGGTCGTCATGTCAATGGCTAAAATTCTTGGCGCCAAGGCATGCCGATCTAAACATCCGCCCGAGCATCTCAGGTGCGACGTTGGTTTGTCCGAGGCCGAACGGCCCCGGCAATGGCAGGATTATCTCTGAAGTATCAGCTGCTCAGAACGGCAGTTTCATGCCGGGTGGGATCGGCAGGCCGGCGGTCAGCGCCTTGGTCTTTTCCTGCATCGTCGCCTCAACCTTGGCCTTGGCGTCGTTGTGTGCGGCAACGATCAGGTCCTCGAGAATCTCGCCTTCGCCTTCCTTGAGCAGCGACGGGTCGATCTTCAGCGACTTCATTTCCGACTTGCCCGAAAGCGTGACGACAACCATGCCGCCGCCAGACTGGCCGGTGGCTTCGATCAGGGCGACCTCTTCCTGCATGGCCTGCATTTTGGCCTGCATTTCCTTCGCCTTGCTCATCAGGCCCAGCAAATCTTTCATCGTCTTGTTCCTTTCGTCTCAGAACGGATCGTCATCGTCATTGTCCACGCCCGGATCGGGCGGCAACTCGATGTCTGTGTCGATATCGGGTGCATCAGGCGCTGTGGGAAGACGCACGTCGATGATTTTCGCACCGGGAAAGCGCGACAATATCGCCGCCACCGTGGGGTCGGCGCGCGCGTCGGTCAGGGCGACCTCGCGCTTGTTCGCCTCGATCTCGGCGAGCGTTGGCCCGCCCTCCTCGCGCGACAGCGACACCATCCAGTGCCGACCGGTCCAGGCCTTCAGCCTGACCGTCAGGTCGTTGAGAAATGTCCGCGGCGCATCCGCAGTGAGGCTGACCTCGATATGGCCGGGCTCGATGCGGACTGGACGCATGACGCGCCGGATCAGCACCTTGAAGGCCATTTCGCGATTGGATTCGGCGAGGTTCGCGAGTTCGGCGATCGTGCGCACCGGCACGGCATCGACAACCGGTTCGGGCGCGGGGGTCGGTGCGACAAAGGCCGTGGGCGCTGGCGCGCTTTCAACCAAACGCATCGCCTGGCCGCCGCCATTGCTGACCGGCATACGAGCCTGCGACACGGCCGAAGTGCTGGGTCCGCCATTGCCCGCGCCGGGAGCCGCACCACCGTTGCGAGGGCCAGATGATGGCTGCGACGACGCATCGCCCAATGATTTCAGCGCCTCGTCGAGCGTCGGCAGGTCGGCGGCATGCGCCAGCCTGATCAGCACCATTTCGGCGGCACTGACCGGGCGGTTGGACGACTGCACCTCGGGAATGCCCTTGAGCAGCATCTGCCAGGCGCGCGACAACACCCGAATCGACAAGCTCTGTGCGAACTCCGCGCCGCGCTTGCGCTCGTCTTCCGACAGCGAAGCGTCGTCGGCCGCCGACGGCACGAAGCGCAGCCGGGTCACCAGATGGGTGAACTCGGCAAGATCGTTGAGCACCGCCACCGGATCGGCACCGGTGTCGTATTGAGCGCGCAGCTCACCGAGCGCTGCGGCGATGTCGCCCTTCATGATGTTTTCGAACAGGTCGACGACACGGGCACGATCGGCGAGGCCGAGCATGGCGCGCACCGCTTCGGTCGTCACCTTGCCGCCGCCATGGGCAATGGCCTGGTCGAGGATCGACAGCGAATCGCGCGCCGAGCCCTCTGCGGCGCGGGCCACCATGGCCAACGCATCGTCTTCGACAGATATGCCTTCCTGCGCCGAAATATTGCGGAGGTGGCCGACAAGCTTGCCGGCGTCGATGCGGCGCAGGTCGAAGCGCTGGCAGCGCGACAGGACCGTGATCGGCACTTTGCGAATTTCGGTGGTGGCGAAGATGAACTTCACATGCGGAGGCGGCTCTTCAAGCGTCTTCAGCAGGCCGTTGAAGGCCTGCGTCGAGAGCATGTGCACCTCGTCGATGATGTAGACCTTGTAGCGGGCCGAAACGGGGGCATAACGCACGCGGTCGATGATGTCCCTGATGTCGTCGATGCCGGTGTGGGACGCCGCGTCCATCTCGATGACGTCGACATGGCGGCCTTCCATGATCGCCTGGCAATGCTCGCCAAGAACTGTGAGGTCGACCGATGGGCGGTCGATGTCAGCTGTCTTGTAGTTGAGCGCGCGGGCGAGAATGCGGGCAGTGGTGGTCTTGCCGACACCGCGGACGCCGGTCAGCATCCAGGCCTGGGCGATGCGGCCGGAGGAAAACGCGTTGGTCAGCGTCTGGACCATCGGCTCCTGGCCGACGAGTGCTGAGAAATCCGCAGGGCGGTATTTGCGCGCGAGAACGCGGTAGGCGCCGTCCTTGCTCTTTTCAGTCTGTCCGGCTTCGCTCATTCGCCCCGTCGCCCGTTCGTATTGGCGCCCCTGCCTCGACCGCAAAGGGCCGATTCCGCGAAACGAGTTTCGCCCGCACGGCGTAACGCCGTCAATGACGCGGAGAAGGGCGAAGAGGCGGGAGGCTGGAACAATGACCCGTTCCGGGCTCGTTAGGGCTGCTTCCTTCCGGACCTGACCCAGTTGGCGAGTGGATCGTCCACCACCAACCTCCCAGCCTCCATATCGGCAATTGCCGGACGAATTGCAAGAGCCAAGGATGAGCTGCCCCCAACCGCGATCAAATGCCTTAGGAATTGAGCGCCCAGAGATAAGCGAGGGTCGCAGCGCACCCCAAGGCTGTGCGCACCGCGTGCAGCGTCCCCCAGCGCATGATCAATGTCCGGGATACAGGGCCGCCTTCATCGTTGGGAATCGCCTCGATCTTTTTGTTGGTCGGCATGATGGCAAGCATTGTGTAGGGCCAGTTGGCGAGCATGAGCAGCGCGCCGACAACCCATCGCCAATCCGCTGTCAGCCACGCCGCGAGCAGGCCAAGAATGCCCGAGACGGCCGCAAGTGTTGCCTGCATGGTGAAGCCGGCGGCATAGCTGGGTTTCCACTGCGCGAGCAGATTTTTGTCGTCGAGGCCAAGCCGTGCGGGCTGTTCGGCGAAATTGATGTAGAATGCGGCGCCCGCAAAGGCAGCTGAGAGAACCAGGGCAATCTGACCGGCAAACATTGCGCATCTCCGCTGGAATTCTACGCATAACATATCGGCGCTAAGCCGGCGCTTGCCACTGTCCGGTCGGCAAGTTGCGACCTGGCCTTTTTCAATGATTCGCTTGCAGGCGCCGCAGGCAGGCTCTAGCCTTCGCCTGAACAAAGGAAACGCAAATGATGTCGGGCCTCAAGGCTGGGTTTACGCTCGATTCGCGTCTCGACGCCGACAGCGAACCGCTGATGTGGCTCGGCCTTTGCGAATTGCGCGTGATGAACGACCAGCGCTGGCCCTGGCTGGTGCTGGTGCCACAACGCCCTGGCGTCGAGGAAATCCATGACCTGACCCCGCTCGACCAGGCGATGCTGACGTTTGAGAGCAACATGGTCGCGCATGCGCTGAAGCGCACGACCGGGTGCGGCAAGATCAACAGCGGCGCGCTCGGCAACATCGTGCGCCAGCTGCATTTCCACGTCGTCGCCCGCTCCGAGGGCGATCCCGGCTGGCCCGGCCCGGTCTGGGGCCACGGTGTGCGCGAGCCTTATCGCCGCGATGATCTCCACCGGTTTGCCGAGAGCATCAAGTCCGCTCTATAAAAGCGGCCTCAGACCCAGACCGAGTTTCAGATGCCTTTCAGCCTGTTCAGCGCACCGCCGCGTGAAGCCAGCCATTTTCTCGGCTTCGCGGGAAACATCATCGACCGGCAATCGGAAAAGCGCAGCGACGACTCCGCCAGACTGGCGCTGGCCGAGCCCGACGCCAGGCTGCTGCTGATTGCCTCCGGACGGCTGGTGCTCGACTTTGCCGATGGTCCGGCCAATCCTTATTTCACGCTCGCGGCGGCGCAAGCGCTCGGCGCTCAAACCAACGACGCGATCCTGCTCGGCCGAACCGACGGGACAGCCACCCTCGCGGTGCCCGTTACCGCCGAGCCCGAAGGCCTGCCCGACCACTTGAAAGCCGTCGAGTTCCGCTCACTCCTTGCGCAAGGCCTCACCGACAAGGCCGAGCTCGGGGCGCTGGCGCAAGGTGCCGCCCTGCTCGCCTGGCATGCCAATCATCGTTTCTGCGGCCGCTGCGGTGCGCCAACCGAGATGCGGGCCGGCGGCTACAAGCGGCTGTGCACCTCTTGTGGTGCCGAGCATTTCCCGCGCACCGATCCGGTTGCCATCATGCTGACCGTGTCAGGCGACAAGTGCCTGATGGGGCGGGGCCGGCATTTTGCACCGGGCGTTTATTCCGCACTCGCTGGCTTCATCGAACCGGGCGAAACGATCGAAGCAGCCGTACGGCGCGAAACGCTTGAAGAATCAGGCATCCGGCTTGGCCGCGTCGTTTACCACTCAAGCCAGCCCTGGCCGTTTCCATATTCGCTGATGATCGGCTGCTACGGTGAAGCGCTCAACGAGGACATCTCGGCGGATACCGACGAACTGGAAGACTGCCGCTGGTTCTCCCGCGCGGAAGTCCTGCAAATGCTCGACGGTACGCATCCCGGCGAACTCAAGGTGCCGGCGGGCCATGCGATCGCCCATCAGCTGATCCGCACCTGGGCGGAAAACGACTGACGATACCTGACTAAAGTCCGATAAAACTTGCTTTTTTCGCATGCCTGACTATAGTCAGGCAATGGACAAGTCTCTGCAAATCGCCCAGATGCGCAGTTTCAACCGCGCAGTGACCCGCCGCATTGGCGCACTGGAAGACAGCTATCTCAGCCGCGGGCGCCCGCTCAGTGAGGCACGGCTCATTTTCGAGATTGGGCCGGAAGGTGCGGGGCTTGGCGTCCTCCGCTCCCGGCTTGGGCTGGACTCGGGCTACCTCAGCCGCATGTTGCGTTCGCTTGAGGCACAGGGCCTCGTCTGTGTCGTCAAACTCGACGGCGACGCCCGCAGCCGCCACGCTACGCTGACCGACAAAGGCCGCGCAGAGCACGCCGCCTACGACGCCCTGTCGGACGACCTGGCGAACTCCATTCTCAAACCGCTTTCCGAGTCAGCGCGAGATCGCCTCGTTGCGGCGATGACAGAGGTTGAGCGCCTGCTTGCCGCGGCGTCGATCACGGTCGAACAGGAAGCCCCCAATACTGCCGACGCGCGTCAATGCCTGGCGCATTATTTCGACGAACTCGCCGCGCGCTTCGAAGAAGGGTTCGACCAGGCCAAGGGCAACACGACCACGGAGGACGAGTTCATCCCTCCCCGTGGCAGTTTCGTGATCGCCCGCCTTGATGGAAATCCCGTAGGCTGCGCGGCGCTGCGCATGGTCGATGCCACCACTGCGGAGATCAAGCGGATGTGGGTCGCGCCCTCCGCGCGCGGGCTTGGCGTTGCCGGACGCATTCTGCACGAGCTCGAGGCGATGGCACCGGGTTTGGGCGCGAAGACAGTGTGCCTCGACACCAACCGCGCGCTCAAAGAGGCGCAGTCTCTCTACAGGCGTGAAGGGTACCGGGAAGTTGCCCGCTTCAACGACAATCCCTACGCCGACCACTGGTTCGAAAAACGCCTGTAGAAGCGCTTAACAGCCGGATCGAATCGTTCCGCAGCGGTTCCGGCGGGCACGCCGGAACCGAGCGCGGCCAACTTAGTCGCCGTTGTTTTGCGTGCCGCGGAACTCGTTTGCTTCGTAGACGCCAAGGATGCGGACTTCACGGGTGAAGAAGCGCAGCTCCTCCAGTGCGAGCGCCACCAGCCGGTCGTCGGGATGGCCTTCGATGTCGGAATAGAACTGGGTCGCGGTGAATTCGCCGCCGAGCTGATAGCTCTCCAGCTTGGTCATGTTGACGCCGTTGGTGGCAAAGCCGCCCATCGCCTTGTAGAGCGCTGCCGGCACGTTGCGGACACGGAAGACGAAGGTGGTCATCATCTTGGTGTCGGGATTGGTGCGCTCGGCCCAGCTTTTTCCCTTCGACAAAACAACGAAGCGGGTGATGTTGTTTTCGGTGTCCTCGACGTTCTCTTCGAGGATGTCGAGACCGTAGAGCGAGGACGCCAGGCGCGGCGCAAGTGCGGCCATCGTCCGGTCCTTGACCTCCGCGACAAACTTGGCAGCTCCAGCGGTGTCGCCGGCCACTACCGGCTTCCAGCTGTTCTTGCGGATGTATTTGCGGCACTGGCCGAGCGCATGGATATGGCTGTGCACGGTCTTGATCTCGGAGCGCTTGACGCCCGGCAGCACCATCAGCTGGAAATGGATCGGCAGGAAATATTCGCCGACGATGTGCAGCTTGGATTCCGGCAGCAGGTGGTGGATGTCGGCAACGCGGCCGGCGATGGTGTTTTCGATCGGGATCATCGCCAGGGCGGCCTTGCCGGTCTCGACCGCATTAAATGCGTCCTCAAAGGTCGGGCACGGCAACGGCTCCATATCGGGATAGACGTTGCGGCAGGCGGTGTCGGAATTGGCACCCTGCTCGCCCTGGAAGGCAATCTTGTTGGTCGTGGTCGGCATGGCTGGCCTGTCTTTGTCTATTTCGAGAGAAGTTCGCGAGCGCGTTCGAGATGTTCCGGCGTATCAACGCCCAGCGGCACCGTATCGACGATTTCGACGTCGATGCGCATGCCGGCCTCCAGCGCCCGCAGCTGTTCGAGCCGCTCGCGCTTTTCGAGCGGCGACGGGCCAAGCCCGACAAAGCGCTCAAGCGCCGCACGGCGGTAAACATAAAGCCCGACGTGATGATAGAGCGGGCCGTCGCCCCAAGGTGCCGTTGCGCGGGTAAAATAAAGCGCCCTCAGCCGCTGCACCGACAACGGCGAGCCGATGATCTTGGGGACGTTCGGGTCGACTTTTTCTTCCTGTCGGGTGATCTCGACGCCAAGCGTGGAAATGTCGACCGCCGCTTCTTCCAACGGCCGCAGCGCGGCTTGAATGATCGCCGGATCGATGGTCGGCAGGTCGCCCTGGACGTTGACGACAATCTCGACCTCGCCCTTGGGATCGAGCTTGGTCAAGGCCTCGAAGATACGATCGGAACCCGACTCATGGTCGGCGCGCGTCATCACCGCCTCGAAGCCATGCGCCCGCACGGCATCCGCCACCGCATCCGTGTCGGTCGCCACAACGACCCGGCCCAGCCCGCTTTCAGAAGCGCGCGCTGCGACATGGACGATCATCGGACGGCCAGCGATATCGGCCAAAGGCTTGCCCGGCAAGCGTGTCGAGGCCATACGGGCGGGGATCAGGACAAGGGTGGACATGGCTGCACGGCTGCTTCTAAATGGCTTTGGAAAGTGTCAAAACGTCTCACTGGAAGCGCCCTTATAGGTGTTGCAACCGGCAAGCAAAAGACCTAGTTTCCGCGCGATTTGACCCGGTCCGCCGGGCTATAGACTTTACCGACAAACGGCAGCGGTCGCAGAGGATGGCGATCGACCGGATAAGGGAGCCAGGGGCGTATGGACTCATTCGAAATGAACAAGGTACTTGGCGGCCTGCTGGGTACTGCCTTTGTGGTGTTCTCCATCTCGCTCGTGTCGGACGCGATCTTCGCATCGCCCGCCCCGGAAAAGCCGGGTTTCGCCATCGAAGCGGCTGAAGAAGGTGGCGCGGCTGCCGGTGGCGGCGAAGCTGCTGCTGCTGCTGTGCCGATCGCTCAGTTGCTCGCCAGCGCCAATGCCGAAGCTGGTGCTGCCGTGTTCAAGAAGTGCACCGCCTGCCATTCCATCGAAAAGGGCGGCCCCAACAAGGTCGGTCCGGATCTTTGGGGCGTAGTGAACCGTCCAATGGCCTCGCATGAAGGCTTCGCCTATTCCGGCGCGATGAAGGAATTCTCGGAAGGCGGCAAGGTCGTGTGGGATTTCGAACACCTCAACCACTTCCTGACGTCGCCGAAGGGCTACATCAAGGGCACAGCGATGGGCTTCGCCGGCATCAAGAAGGATGACGAGCGCGCCAATCTGATCGCCTATCTGAATTCGCAGTCGGACAGCCCGGCGCCGCTGCCCGCAGCAGACGCTGCTCCTGCGGCACAGCCCGCAGCGGCTCCGGCTGGTGCTGCTCCCGCCGTCGAAGGTGCTGCTCCTGCCGCTCCCGCAGGTGCTGCTCCGGCCGCCCCGGCAGAAGGTGCGCCGGCTCCGGCCGCTCACTAACAAATTTGTCATTTTCGCATCTTGAAAAAGCCGGGTTTAGCCCGGCTTTTTTGTTGCCTGGCGCAACATGCGACGACAATTGTCTAACGTGTGGTTTCCATGCGCCGTGAATGAATTAGAGTGTCCGAGTATACCGGGCCAAGGGGATATTCATGAAGGCTTGCCTGAGCAGGGTTTTTGCAGCCGCCGGCATCGCAGCGGCTCTTCTGTCGGGCACCTGGCTGCCTGCAAGCGCGCAGGACGCCGGAGAATGGCACAAGACCTCGTCGCTGATCGGCACCTCGAAATATGGCGAGGACTTCAAGCAGTACGACTACGTCAATCCGAACGCGCCCAAGGGCGGCACGCTGAGTTCGACGACGTTCGGCACTTTCGATAGCTTCAACCCATTCATCGTCAACGGCACGCCTGCGGCTGGCTTCACCTATTTCGGCGGCCTGCTCTACGACACGCTGATGCAGCAGGCGACCGACGAGTCGAGCACCAGCCACCCGCTGATCGCCGACGCCTACAAGTATCCTGCCGATTACTCTTCAGCGACATATCGGATCGATGCCCGCGCAAAGTGGCATGACGGCAAGCCGATCACGGCGGAAGACGTCGTCTGGTCGCTGAACACGTTGAAGCAAATCAACCCGCTCTACAGCAAATATTTCGCCAATGTGACCGAGGCAGTGGCCATATCCGACCGCGAGGTCGAGTTCCGCTTTAACCAGAAGGGAAATCGCGAACTGCCCCACATCATCGGTGACCTTGCCGTGCTGCCGAAGCATTGGTGGGAGGGCACGGACGCTTCCGGCAAAAAGCGTGACATCGGCAAGGGCACGCTGGAGCCGCCGCTCGGCTCGGGTGCTTACAAGATCGAGAGCTTCAAGCCAGGCTCCGAGATCGTCTGGGCGCGTGTGCCCGATTATTGGGCGGCTGATGTGGCGGTCAATGTCGGGCGCAACAATTTCGACAAGCGCCGCTACATCTATTTCATGGACCAGGACGCCGAATGGCAGGCCTTCACCAAGGGTGGATTTGAAGACATCCGCCTTGAGAACCGCTCGCAGCGCTGGGCCACCGGTTACAATTTCCCAGCCTTCACGGCCGGCGATGTTATCAAAAAGGAATTCGACAAGACCTCAGGCGCGCCGATGCAGGGCTTCGTGCTCAACACGCGTCGCCCGCAATTCCAGGATCGCCGCGTGCGCGAAGCACTTACCAAGGCTTTCGATTTCGAAAGCATGAACCGCACACTGTTTTACGATTCCTACGTGCGCACCGACAGCTACTTCAAGGGCGGCGACCTCGCATCCAGCGGCGTTCCGCAGGGCAAGGAGCTCGAAATCCTCGAAAAGTATCGCGACAAGCTGCCGCCTGAGCTGTTCACGACACCGTTCAAGCTCCCGGTCTACGACACGCCGCAATCGTTCCGCGAAAACCTACGCTCGGCTTCGCAACTGTTCAAGGAAGCGGGTTGGGTCAATCGTGGCGGCAAGCTTGTCAGCGAAAAAACTGGCGAGCAATTCAAGATCGAATTCCTCGGCAACGACCCTACCGACGAGCGCGTCACCGCGCCTTTCATCGACAATCTGCGCAAGCTCGGCATCGATGCCACGCTCAGGATCGTCGACGTCAGCCAGTATGTGAGCCGCGTCAATCAGTTCGACTATGACGTGATGACCACGGTCATTGCCCAGACGCAGTCGCCGGGCAACGAGCAGCGCGATTTCTGGAGTTCGAAGGCCGCAGCTACGCCGGGGTCACGCAACTATGCCGGCATCAAGGACCCTGTGATCGACGAACTGATCGATGGCGTCATCTTCGCCGACAACCGCGAGGATCTCGTCGTCGCCACCCACGCACTCGATCGCGTGCTGCTCTGGAACTACTACATCGTTCCGCAGTGGCATCTGCCGAAGGTGCGGACGGCCTACTGGAACAAGTTCGGCATTCCCGAAAAACAGCCGGCCTATCTCGGCGTCGATCCCGATTCCTGGTGGATCGACAAGGACAAGGAAGCCGCGCTGGCCGCCAAGTACAAGGGAGCCAATTGAGCCCGCGCCTGCCCCGTCGCGATTTCCTGGCGCTTGGTGCGGCGGCTGCCGTCGCACCTTTGCTGCCGGGGCGCGTTTTCGCCGCAAGCCCGACCGGCACCGGGCTGCATGGCCTGTCGGCCTTCGGCGAGCTGAAATACGGGCCTGACTTCACGCATTTCGAGTTCGTGAATGTCGATGCGCCCAAGGGCGGCACCTTCAACTTCTCGCCGAACTACTGGTACTTCAACCAGAGCCCGCAGACCTTCAACACGCTCAACACCTTCGTCGCCCGCGGCGACGCGCCACCGCGCATGGAGCTTTGCTACGATTCGCTAATGGTGCGGGCGATCGACGAGCCCGATGCGATCTACGGGCTGCTGGCGCAGTCGGTGACCATTTCCGACGACCGCAACAGCTTCGATTTCGCGCTCAGGCCCGAAGCGCGTTTCAACGACGGCACGCCTTTCACCGCCGAGGATGCGGCTTATGCCTTCAAGCTGTTCAAGAAGGACGGCCATCCCAGCCTTCTTCTGCCGCTCAGCCACCTGACGGAAGCCGTGGCGGTCGACGCCCACACGCTGCGGCTCAGCTTCGACGGCAAGCAATCGGACCGCACGATCCTCGACATCGCGACCTATCCGATCCCAGCCAAGTCTTTCTTCGAGGCCAATCCCTTCGATGCCTCCCAGATGAAGGCGCCGCTGGGGTCAGGTCCATACAAGGTCGGCCGCGTCTCGCCTGGCCAGACAATCGAATATGAGCGGGTGCCCGACTATTGGGGCCGCGACCTGCCGGTCAATCGCGGTCTCTACAATTTCGACCGCATCCGCATCGAGTTCTACCAAGACAGGCAGGCCGCCTTCGAGGCGTTCAAGAAGGGCGACATCGCCTATCGCCAGGAATTCACCGCACGCATCTGGGCCACCGGCTATGACTTTCCAGCCTTCACCGCCGGCAAGGTGGTCAAGCGCGAATTCCCCAGCGAAAAACGCCCGATGATGCAGGCAACCGCGCTCAACCAGCGGCGCGAGCGCTTTCGCGATCCGCGCGTGCGCCGGGCCATTGCGCTGTGCTTCGACTTCGAATGGACAAACCGCAATCTGTTCTACGGCGCATACGAACGCTCGCAATCGACCTTCGAAAAATCGGCCTATCGCGCCGAGGGCCTGCCCACACCCGCCGAACTGGCGCTACTCGAACCTTTCCGCAGCCGCCTTCCTGACGAGGCTTTCGGCGAGGCCGTGCTGCAGCCGCCCTCCGACGGTTCGGGCCGCGACCGCAAGCTGTTGGGACAAGCCTCGAAGCTGCTGGCGGATGCCGGTTGGGCGCGCAAGGACGGCAGCTTGCGCAATTCCAAGGGCGAGCCGCTGACGCTCGAAATCCTGGTCGACGACGACGCATTTGTTCGCGTGTTTTCGCCCTGGATCGAGAATATGCGGGCGATCGGCATCGATGCATCGGCGCGCATGGTCGACTCGACGCAATACCAGGCGCGGAAGACCAGTTTCGACTTCGACGCGATTGTCATGGCCGTGTCCTTTTCGGCAACACCCAGCCGCGACGAGATCGACGGGCTGTTTCATTCCCGCGCCGCCAACATGCAGGGCTCGACCAACCTGCCCGGCACCGCCGACCCGGCAATCGATGCGCTGGTCGACGCCGTGGGTGCGGCCAAGGATCGCGAAGCGCTCACAGTTGCCATGCGCGCGCTCGACCGGGCCTTGCGTGCCCGGCTAGACTGGATTCCAAATTGGTTTTCGGCGAATCACCGCGCCGCATTCTGGGATATGTTCGGCTATAAGGAGCCGAAACCGGATTTCGGCTTCCCCGTCGAGGCTATGTGGTGGTTCGACAAGGACAAGGCTGCACGTATTGGCAAGACCTGAGATTTCTGCCCCTGACTCTTTGCTCCGTCTGAGGAGCCTTGCCTGATGGGCGCCTATATCCTCCGTCGCATCCTTTTGATGATACCGACCCTGTTCGGCATCATGGCGATCTCGTTCGCCGTCGTCCAGTTCGCGCCCGGCGGTCCGGTCGAGCAGGTCATCGCCAAGCTGACCGGCCAAGGCGGCGACGCCGGCGACCGGCTCTCCGGCGGCGGCGGCGATGTCGGTGGCGGCAACACTTTCGACGCCGCTGGCAGCGAAGGCTCGTCCAAATATCGTGGCGCCCAAGGCCTCGACCCCGAATTCATCGCCAAGCTCGAAAAGCAGTTCGGCTTCGACAAGCCGCCGCTCGAACGCTTCGGCATGATGTTGTGGAACTATGCCCGCTTCGATTTCGGCGACAGCTATTTCCGCGACATTTCGGTGCTCGACCTGATCATCTCGAAGATGCCGGTGTCGATCTCGCTCGGCATCTGGATCACGCTGTTGTCCTACCTCATCTCGATCCCGCTCGGCATCCGCAAGGCGGTCAAGGATGGTTCGACCTTCGACATCTGGACCAGCGGCGTCATCATCGTCGGCTACGCCATCCCGGCCTTCCTGTTCGCCATCCTTTTGATGGTGCTGTTTGCCGGTGGCTCGTTCTTCGACTGGTTCCCGCTGCGCGGCCTGACCTCGGAGAATTTCAGCGAACTGTCGCTCGGCGGCAAGGTGCTCGATTATCTCTGGCACGTCACCCTGCCGCTGGCGGCACTGGTGCTGTCGGCCTTCGCCACGACCACGCTTTTGACCAAGAACTCGTTCCTGGACGAGATCCGCAAGCAATATGTGGTGACTGCCCGCGCCAAAGGGCTTTCGCAGCGCCAGGTGCTCTACGGCCACGTCTTCCGCAATGCCATGCTGATCGTCATCGCCGGCTTCCCCGGCGCCTTCATCTCGGCCTTCTTCACTGGCTCGCTCCTGATCGAAAACATCTTCTCGCTCGATGGCCTCGGCCTGCTCGGCTTCCGTTCGGTGCTCGACCGCGATTATCCGGTGGTCTTCGCCAATCTCTACATCTTCTCGCTGATGGGGCTGTTCGTCGGGCTGATCTCCGACCTGACCTACACCTGGATCGACCCACGCATCGATTTCGAGCGGAGGGACGTCTGATGTCGGCGACAGATACGGTTGCCGCTCCGGTCAAGCGGCCCTGGCTCTCGCCGATCAACAAGCGGCGCTGGCAGAGTTTTCGAGCCAACCGGCGCGGCTACTGGTCACTGTGGCTCTTCCTCGTCCTGTTCGGGCTGTCGCTGGTTTCCGAATTCATCGCCAACGACCGGCCGATTCTGATCCGTTTCAAGGGCGAGTTCTTCTCGCCGATCATGCGGGACTATGGCGAAGAGACCTTCCTCGGCGATGAGGGCTTCTTGCCCATCACCGACTACCGCATGGCGGTGGTGCAGGAGGCAATCGCTGCCAATGGCTGGATGATCTGGCCGCCGGTCCGCTATTCCTATCGCACCACCAACAACGAGATACCTGAGGCAGCACCGGCCAAGCCGTCCTGGATGTACCCCAAGGAGGTGCGTTGCCAGCGCTATCCGCAAGGGGTCGACGATCCCAATTGCACCATCGGCAACTGGAACTGGCTCGGCACCGATGACCAGGCCCGCGACGTCCTGGCGCGTGTGATCTACGGCTTCCGCATTTCGGTGCTGTTCGGCCTGATCCTGACCGTCGGCTCGGCATTGATCGGCGTCTCGGCAGGCGCCATGCAGGGCTATTTCGGCGGCTGGACTGATCTTTTGTTCCAGCGCTTCATCGAAATCTGGTCGGCGATCCCGGTGCTCTATCTGCTGCTGATCATCGCTGCCGTGCTGCCGCCCGGCTTCTTCATCCTGCTTGGGCTGATGCTGCTGTTTTCCTGGGTAGCGCTGGTCGGCGTCGTGCGCGCCGAGTTCCTGCGCGCGCGCAATTTCGAATATGTGAATGCGGCGCGCGCGCTCGGCGTGCCCAACCGCACGATCATCTTCCGCCACCTGTTGCCCAACGCCATGGTGGCAACGCTAACCTTCTTACCCTTCATCCTCAACAGCTCGATCTCGACGCTGACCTCGCTCGACTTCCTCGGCTTCGGCCTGCCGCCCGGCTCGGCTTCGCTCGGCGAATTGCTCAAGCAAGGCCAGCGCAACCTCAACGCGCCCTGGCTCGGCCTGTCAGGTTTCGTGGTGATCTCGCTGATGCTGTCGCTGCTGATCTTCGTCGGCGAAGCCACCCGCGACGCCTTCGACCCAAGGAAGACGTTCAAGTGAGCTTGGATCTATGGTATAATTTCTTATGTTTTCTACCATGGAGACAAACATGGGCATGAACATCAAGAATGCGACCGTCGAGCGGCTGGCCAAGGAACTCGCCGCCGAGACCGGCGAGACGATGACGTCGGCCATTCAGGCTGCGCTCGAGGAACGGCTTGAACGCCTGCGCCATGACAGGGGTGTGGCAGAGAAGAAGCGTCGGTTGCGTGAAATCCTGGATTCGTTGCCGCCGCCACCTCCTGGCGTGACCAGTGACCATTCGGACTTTTATGATGAATTCGGATTGCCGAAATGATCGTCGACGCTTCGGCAATCCTGGCAATTCTGCTCAAGGAACCAGAAGAATATCGCTTCGCTGATGTTCTGACCGAACAGGCCGACACAGTCGTCTTGTCTCCGGTCAACTATCTGGAGGTCGCCCTTCGGGTCGATCGCGGAGACATGGCGGTCGCCTCTGACAAGTTGGACCAAATCATCGCCAGCATGAATGTAAGGCTTGTCGACATCACGCCAGACCAGGCCCGTCTCGCCCGCGAAGCATACAAGCAATTCGGCAAGGGCAACCATCCAGCCAAGCTCAACCTCGGCGACTGCTTTGCTTATGCGCTTGCCAAGGCGCGCCGGGAGCCGCTTCTTTTCAAAGGCGACGATTTTCGCATGACCGACATCGAGGCCGCCATTTGACCTCCCCCCTCCTTTCCGTTCAGGACCTGTCCGTTGCCTTCAGCCAGGGTGGTTTGACGACGACCGCAGTCGACCACATCTCCTTCGATATCGCCAAGGGCGAGACAGTGGCGCTGGTCGGCGAATCAGGATCCGGCAAATCGGTCTCCGCCCTTTCGGTGCTCAAGCTGCTGCCCTACCCGCCGGCTAGCCACCCGTCAGGACGGATGATGTTCGGCGGACAGGACCTGCTGGCGCTCGACGAAAACGCGTTACGCAAGGTGCGCGGCAACAAGATCACCATGATCTTCCAGGAGCCGATGACCTCGCTCAACCCGCTGCACACGATCGAGCGGCAGATCGTCGAGGTGCTTTCGTTGCACCAGGGCATGGGCGATAGGCAGGCGCGGGCACGCACGCTCGAATTGCTCGAAGAGGTCGGCATCCGCGAGCCTCAGAAGCGGCTCGACGCCTATCCGCACCAGCTCTCCGGTGGCCAGCGCCAGCGCGTAATGATCGCCATGGCGCTCGCCAACGAGCCCGAACTTCTGATCGCCGACGAGCCGACAACCGCACTCGACGTGACGGTGCAGGCACAGATCCTTGAGCTGCTTGCCAAGCTGAAGTCCCGCAAGGGCATGTCGATGCTGTTCATCACCCACGACCTCGGCATCGTCAGGCGCATTGCCGACCGCGTCTGCGTGATGACACGCGGGCAGATCGTCGAAACGGGACCGACGCAGGAGATCTTCGACAACCCGCAGCACAGCTACACCCGCCATCTGCTTGCCGCCGAGCCGAAGGGCAAGCCGCCGGCAGCCAATGCCTCGGCCAAGACGGTGATGTCAGGCACTGACGTGAAGGTGTGGTTTCCGATCAAGCAAGGTTTCTTCCGCAAGACCGTCGATCATGTGAAGGCCGTCGACGGCATCGATATTGCCGTGCGCGCCGGCCAGACCGTCGGCGTGGTCGGCGAATCCGGCTCGGGCAAGACCACACTCGGGCTTGCTCTCACCCGCATGATCTCATCGCAAGGCAGGATCGACTTCGACGGTCGCGAGATCGACAAGCTGACCTTCAATGCAATGCGGCCGCTGCGTCGCGAGATGCAGATCGTGTTCCAGGACCCGTTCGGCTCGCTCAGCCCGCGCATGTCGATTGCCGACATCATTGAAGAAGGTCTTAAGATCCACGAACCCGGGCTCAAGGCAGCCCAACGTGACGCTGCAGTTGTCGACGTGCTGCGCGAAGTTGGCCTCGATCCCGAGACGCGCTTCCGTTATCCGCACGAATTTTCAGGAGGCCAGCGCCAGCGTGTCGCCATTGCCCGCGCCATGGTCCTCAAACCGCGCTTTGTCATGCTCGATGAGCCGACCTCGGCACTCGACATGAGCGTGCAGGCGCAGGTGGTCGACCTTTTGCGCAGCCTGCAGACTAAGCATGACCTCGCCTACCTGTTCATCAGCCACGACCTCAAGGTGGTGCGCGCACTTGCCAATGACGTCATCGTGATGCGCAACGGCAAGGTGGTCGAGGCGGGATCCTCCGAGCAGATTTTCGAGCGACCGCAGACGGATTACACTCGCGCGCTGATCTCTGCGGCATTCAAGATCGAAACCGCACCGACAGGTGTGGTCAGCGAATAGCATCAAGGGAAGAGCATGTCGGCCAAGGGAAAAATCCTTCTTTCGATCACCGGGTTCAGCCCGCAACGCTGGTACGAGCTGCTGTCGGCAGAGCGCGAGGTGGTGCTCGAACCGGACGGCGCTGCAGACCCTTCGATCGAATATGCCGTCGTGTGGAAACAGCGCCCTGGAACGCTTGCCAAGCTGCCCAACCTCAAGGCGATCTTTTCGGTCGGCGCCGGCGTCGATCACGTCTTTGCCGATCCCGGCCTGCCCGAGGTGCCGATCGTGCGCGTGGTTGCCGACAACCTCACCCAATACATGACTGAATATGTGCTGTGGCGGGTGCTTGACCACCATCGCCAGGGCCAGCTCTACCGCACGCAGCAGACCAAAAAGGCCTGGCATGAACCGCCGCAGCGGCCGGCCGAGGACATTTCGGTTGGCATCATGGGAATGGGCAATCTCGGCCGCGCTTCGGCTGAGGTGCTCAAGACTGTGGGCTTCCGTATCAATGGCTGGAGCCGCAGGCCCCAAGAGGTAGCCGGCGTGACCACCTTCAGCGGCGATGCCGGGCTGGTGCCGTTCCTCAATGCCACCGACATCCTGGTTGTTTTGCTGCCGCTGACGGACGCGACCAAAGGCATCATCAACTACGGCCTGCTCAAGGAGCTACGGCGACGCAACGGGTTGGGCGGCGCTGTGCTGATCAATGCCGGGCGTGGCAAGCTGCAACGTGACGCCGACATCTTGCGCGCGCTCGACGACGGCACGCTGAAGGAAGCGAGCCTCGATGTATTCGAGGTCGAGCCACTGCCCAAGACCAGCCCGATGTGGAATCACCCCAAGGTGTTCGTGACACCGCATGCCGCAGCGACCTCCGACCCGGCGCACCTGGTGCCAGCCATGCTCAAGCAAATGGACGCGTTCGAACGCGGCGAGAAGCTGGAAAACGTCGTCGACCGCAACGCGGGATATTGAGGCGAAAGCCCCCTCGCAACCCGTGGAAACATTGTCCACGGTTGCGAGGATCCGCCCCTACGGGCGCCTGAAGACGGTCGGGCCGCCATAGAGGTAGCCGATGCGGTCGATGGCTTGGCGCAGGCCCTCGCGGGCAACGGTCATGGTGTGGCCGTTGGCGTGGATCATCATCTCGGCATCGGTCATGATGGCGACGTGGCCCTTCCAGAAGACGAGATCGCCGCGCTGGAGCTGCGAAAAATCAGCGCCCGCATCTACCGGAGTGCCGAGCGTAGCTTCCTGCATGTCGGAATCGCGCAGCACATCGCGTCCGGCCATACGCATCGAGAGCTGGACCACGCCAGAGCAATCGATGCCGAAGGCGCTGAAACCGCCCCAGAGATAGGGCGTATCGATCAGCCGTTCCGCTACCGAAACAAAATCGTCGGCCTTGGTTCCAACCGGCGCCAGATGCTGGGTGACAATCGCCTCGCCCGAAGCCAGGAGCGCATAATTTGTGCCGCGCGTTTCGGCATAACCGGTGACGGCGACCTGCGAGCCCAGCGATAGAGCCGAGCTGCGCGGAAACTTCATGTCCGGGCCAGGGTAGACGAAAGTGCGAAGGGCGGCAACGACATGCGTCGGTTCAGGCCCACGCGGAGCAAGGTCGCCCGCCGAGACATAACCGACATAACCATCGCGCTCGGCCTGGAGCCAGGCGAAACCCTCGGTCTCTTCGAAAACGAGCACGTCGTCGCCAAAAAGCAGCTGCGTGTTGAGGCCCGCATCAGGACGGGGCGCCTTGCGAACATCTGCGACTGGCACGGAAATGCGCGCCGGGCGACCAGTGACAAAGCTCTCGGCTGCGACTTCGCCCTTGAGGCGGGCGTCGGCAAGGTCGGGGCGGAAGGCGTGAAGGCGGCTGTCTCGGGCGGTCAAATCGGAAGCTCCATTGCTTTGGCAATGATAGCATCGCCCAATCGCTCGACATAGAGCGCGCCTTCGACCGTGCGCCGGATCAGGACGTTGCGTTTGTCGAGTTCGTCGCGGTGGCGCGACACCAGCTTGAGCGCACCCATAGTGTCGAGCGCGCGGGTGATGACGGGCTTGCTGACGCCGAGCCGGGCGGCGAGCCCACGCACTGTGTGCGGCGGCGGGTCGAGATAGATGGTGAGCAGGATCGCCATTTGGCGCAGCGTCAGATCAGGCGCGTCGTCGCGCACCTCGGACAGGGCAAACTGCTGCAGCAGTCTCAGTGACTGGCTCGGACGCAATGCGATCGGCATGACGCCAGCATCCATGCTAATTGTTTCGGTTCCGTTTCAGTCAAAAAGGAATTTGCGGCAAGGGCAAGGCGGCGCTGGCTGACAGCGTGCGTCGCACCGCCCCTCATCCGCCTGCCGGCCAGGCCCTACGCTATCGCTTCGGGCGTTCGTCATTCGAGAAGCCAAGCAATTGGCTTCTCGCCCGCCGTGCGGACCACTCCTCACCCCCGTGAACGGGGAGAAGGGACAAGACCGTCAGCCAAACCGCGCCGAAATCACCTTTTCCAACGCGCGGATCGCCTGGGCCTCACCGCCGATCGGGCCGTGCGGGCGGTCGGAGGGGTTCCAGGCAAAGATGTCGAAATGCGCCCAGCTGGAGGTCTTTTCGACAAAGCGCTTGAGGAACAGGGCAGCTGTGATCGAGCCCGCGAAACCGTCTGTGGTGACATTGTTCATGTCAGCGATCTTGGACGACAGCTTGGCGTCGTAGGGCTTCCACAGCGGCATGCGCCAGATTGGATCCTCGGCGGCAACCGATGCGGCGGACAACTCCGCGGCGAGCGCTTCGTCGTCGGTGTAAAAGGGCGGCAGGTCGGGCCCAAGCGCCACGCGTGCGGCACCCGTCAGCGTCGCCATGTCGACCAGCATCGCCGGCTGCTCTTCGTCGGCAAGGGCGAGCGCATCGGCCAGCACCAGCCGGCCCTCGGCGTCGGTGTTGCCGATCTCGACCGTGATGCCCTTGCGGCTTTGCAGCACGTCGCCAGGGCGGAAGGCGTTGGCCGAAATCGAGTTCTCGACCGCCGGGATGAGCACGCGCAGTCTGACGTTGCGCTTGGCCGCCATGATCATCGAAGCAAGGCCGAGCACGTTGGCGGCGCCGCCCATGTCCTTCTTCATTAGAAGCATGCTCGATGGCGGCTTGATGTCGAGGCCGCCGGTGTCGAAGCATACGCCCTTGCCGACCAGTGTGACCTTGGGAGCATCCTTGGGGCCCCAGCTCAGGTCGATCAGACGCGGGGCGTCATCAGAGGCGCGGCCGACAGCGTGGATCATCGGGAAATTGTGCTTGAGCAGGTCGTCGCCGATGGTGACCCTGACCTCGGCGCCATGAACGCTTGCGAGCTTCCGGACCGCCGCCTCAAGTGCTGATGGTCCCATGTCGTTGGTCGGCGCATTGACGAGGTCGCGAACCAGGAAGATCGACTCGACCATGTGGTTCAGGCGAGTAGCATTGACGCCCTCCGGCAGAGCGAGGCCGACCTCCCTGCCCGACTTCTTGCCATAGCGCGTGAAGGTGTAGCCGCCGAGCGCAACACCAAGCGCGGCCAATTCAGGATGTGAAGGTGGAGTGGCGAAATGCCAGGCGCCTTGCGGCAGGTTGCGGGCGAGCGCGCCAAAGGCGAGTCCGCTTTCACTCTGGCCAGTCCCGAACAACGCTCCTGCAAGCCGGCCATTGGCACCGGGAACCGCCAGCACCTTGCCCGCCTCGCCGGCGAAGCCGTTGGCATTGGCCCAGGCGAGGATTTCGGGTGCGAGGCCCGCACTTTCGAGGCCGTCCTTGGCAACGAGGTGGATCGGCAGCGCGTCAGCGGGCCTGGTGTCCAGCAGTTCGACCGGCATTTCGACTTCCTTCAGTGTCGGATGGCGCAGCGCCTTGGCGTTCTTAACCGTCCGTTAGGGTTAACAGAATATTTCTCCAATCCGGGGAGATGGCCGCCAAACGGCCACGCGGGCGAATGGAGAGCCGTCGTCGATGTTGACCAATCATTCGATGAACGCAACGGGAAAACGCCTTGCGCAAGCGGCTTTGCTTTCGCTGCTGATGGCAAGCATTGCTGGCTGCGGCACCTCCAAGATGACCACCGGCTCGATCGGCCGCGGCGGCCAGTCGGTCGACACGATGGCAACGGGTTCCCTCACCGGTTCCGCCGACAAGCTCGGACGTACCTATGCCAGCGATCCCAACAACAAGCCGGTAGCGATGCAATACGCCTCGGTGCTGCAGATGAAGGGGCAGACCGACCAGTCTCTGGCGGTGATGCGCAAGCTTGCCATCGGCTACCCCAAGGACCGCGACGTGCTCGCCGCCTATGGCAAGGCGCTCGCCGCTTCCGGCGAATTGCAGCCAGCACTGGACGCCGTGCGGCGCGCCCAGACGCCTGAATATCCCGACTGGAAGCTGGTCTCCGCCGAAGCCGCGATCCTCGACCAACTCGGCCAGACACAGGATGCGCGCGGCCTCTATCGCCAGGCGCTCGACCTCAAGCCGAACGAGCCAACGGTGCTGTCCAATCTTGGCATGTCCTATGTGCTCGAAGGCGACCTGAAATCAGCCGAGACCTATCTGCGTTCTGCAGCTTCCCAGCTAGGTGCCGACAGTCGGGTGCGCCAGAACCTGGCACTGGCGGTCGGCTTGCAGGGCCGCTTCGACGAAGCCGAGCAGATCGCAAGCCAGGAGCTTTCGCCCGAACAGGCACAGGCCAATGTCAGCTATCTCAGAGGCATGCTGGCCCAGCAAAATGCCTGGAACCAGATCAAGGCCGACGACAAATCGAAGAAAAACTGACCGCGGCAGCACTCCAGTGCTGTAGCACCTTGAATCTGCGCATGATCCTTTCCGAAAATCGGAACCGATTTTTCGGGGTCATGCGCCAGCACAGCTTGGAATGCAAAAGCCGCGTCTAACAGCGCGGCTTTTTGTGTTGGTGCCGAAGCGGCTTTTATTCGCTGCTCGACTGCTGCTTGTCGCCAAACAGACCGCGCTGGCTGACCTGCATGCCGGCAGGGCCGAGAATGATGGCAAACAGCACCGGCAGGAAAAACAGGATCATCGGCACGGTCAGCTTGGGGGGAAGTGCGGCTGCCTTCTTCTCCGCCGCGTTCATGCGCATGTCACGGCTTTCGGCTGCCAGCACGCGCAGGGCCGTGGCAACAGGGGTGCCGTAGCGTTCGGCCTGGATCAAAGCCTGGGTGACCGACTTGACCGATTCGAGACCGGTGCGGGACGCCAGGTTCTCATAGGCTTGGCGACGCTCGGTGAGATAAGAAAGCTCGGCATTGGTAAGTACGAATTCTTCGGCAAGATCGACCGACTGGGCGCCAATCTCGTCGGCAACCTTGCGCAACGCGGCCTCGACCGACATGCCCGATTCAACGCAGATCAGCATCAGATCGAGCGCATCCGGCCAAGCGGCCTGGATCGACTGCTTGCGCTTGCTGGCGCGGTTGTTGACGTAGAGTACCGGCGCATAGAAGCCGGCATAGGCCAATATGATGCAGGCGAAGATCTTGAAGAAGAATGGTTTTTCCGCAAACCCGCCAAGCACGAACACGTAGATCGCACCGAGCATCAAGCCGACAAAAGGCAACACGAGACGAAAAAACAGGAAGCGGGTCAGCGGGTTCTGGCCGCGAAAGCCGGCAACCTTGAGCTTGTCGAGCGTGCCTGCGTCGACCAGGGCCCGCCGCAGGTCGAGCCGCTCGACGATGTTGCGCATGCCGATCGACTGCTGTTCACGCAGGCCCTTGTGGCGGCGGTCGGCTTCGGCGGCAAGACGGATGCGCTGCTTGGCGCGCAACTCGTCGCGTTCCAGCGCCACCGCCTTCATGCGCCCCTTGAGCGGATTGCCGGCCAGGGAGGGCAAAACGGTGAAGATAGTGGCAAAGACCGCAATGGCAACGAGCAGCGCGATGAGAAACGACGGATCGGTGAGCGATTTGACGACCTGGTCTGTCACGGTCCTAAACCTCGAAATTTATCATCTTGCGCATGATAAAGATGCCGATCGCCATCCAAATACCTGAGACACCGAGGATGAGGTGCCCGGTGCTCGTGGTGAACAGCGGCATGATGTAGTTCGGGCTCGAGAGAAAAACGAGCACGGCAACGATGACAGGCAGCGCACCGATGATCCAAGCCGACGCCTTGGCTTCCATCGACAGCGCCTGAACCTTGGCCTTCATCTTCTTGCGGTCGCGCAGCACCCGCGAGAGATTGCCAAGAGCTTCCGAGAGATTGCCACCGGCCTGGCTCTGGATCTGGATGACGATGCCGAAGAACCCCGCTTCGGGGCATGGCATGGTCTCGGTCATGCGCAAGGCAGCATCGGGGATGGAGACGCCGACCTGCTGGGCTTCGACGAGGCGACGGAATTCGCTGCGAACAGGCTCAGGCGATTCCGAGGCGATGAGGCGGATGCCGTCATTGAGCGGCAGGCCCGATTTCACGGCGCGCACGATAATGTCGAGCGCATTGGGAAATTCCGCGAGGAACTGCTTGACGCGACGGCCTCGGCGGAAAGAGACGAACCATCTCGGCAGGCCAATGCTGCCGGCAAGCAGCGCTCCAGGCAGCAGGATCGGCGGGGCGCCGACAATGAATACCAGGGCAGTGATGACCAACCCGCATATGGCCGAATAGACGTAGAAACGCTGAACCGTCACCAGCATGCCGGCCTGGCGGATCTGGACGCGCAGCGGCGGCTTCTTGATGTTGCGGTCCTTGGCCTTCTGCTTTTCCTCTAGTTCGTTGAGCGTGTCCTGTACGGATTTCCGCCGCTTGGCGACTTCGGCGACCCGGTCGCGGGATGCCTTCACCACTGATTTGTCGGAGTCGGTCTGCCTCACCGAGGCAAGCCGACGATCGCTATTGGTCTGGCTCTCAATGCGGTTGAACAGAAAGGCGTAGGCGACCGCGCCAGCGCTGAGGCCAGCAAGGGCGATGAAGATCAGCATCATGGGGTCGAGGCCGAACATGGCGCGTCAGATCCTCGTTTCTTGCATGTCAGCCTGCGCTCTTTTCCATGGCTTCCAGCGCGGTTGCGAGCCGCGCCTCCTCGCCATAGTAGCGGGCACGATCCCAAAAGTGCGGACGCCCGATGCCGGTGGAGACATGCTGGCCGATCAAGCGGCCGTTCTGGTCCTCGCCCTTGATGTCATAGAGCACCAGGTCCTGGGTGATGATCACGTCGCCTTCCATGCCGATCACCTCGGTAATGTGGGTGATGCGACGCGAACCGTCGCGCAAACGCGCGGCCTGGATGATGATGTCGACGGAACCTACGACGATTTCACGTACTGTCTTCTGCGGCAGCGAATAGCCGCCCATGGCGATCATCGCCTCGATACGGTTGAGGCATTCGCGCGGGCTGTTGGAGTGGATGGTGCCCATCGAGCCGTCATGGCCGGTGTTCATTGCTTGCAGCAGATCGAAAACCTCAGGTCCACGCACTTCGCCGACGATGATCCGCTCGGGACGCATACGCAGGCAATTCTTGACGAGGTCGCGCATGGTGACCTCGCCCTCGCCTTCCAGGTTGGCCGGGCGCGTTTCCAGGCGGACGACATGCGGCTGCTGCAGCTGCAGTTCGGCCGAGTCTTCGCAGGTGATGACCCGCTCGTCGCGGTCGATATAGTTGGTGAGGCAGTTGAGCAGCGTCGTCTTGCCCGAACCCGTACCGCCCGAGATGATGATGTTACAACGGACGCGGCCGATGATCTTCAGCACTTCGGCACCTTGCGGCGAGATGGCACCAAATTTGACGAGCTGATCGAGCGTCAGCTTATCTTTCTTGAACTTTCGGATGGTGAGGGCAGCGCCATCGATCGACAGCGGCGGCGCGATCACGTTGACGCGGGAGCCGTCGGGCAGGCGCGCATCGCAGATCGGCGAAGATTCATCGACGCGGCGCCCAACCTGGCTGACGATGCGCTGGCAGATATTGAGCAACTGCTGATTGTCGCGGAAGCGAATATTGGTCTGCTCGACCTTGCCGTTGACCTCGATGTAGACGTGTTTAGCGCCGTTGACCATGATATCGGCGATGTCGTCGCGGGCCAGCAACGGCTCCAACGGGCCGTAACCCAGGACGTCGTTGCAGATGTCTTCGAGCAGTTCCTCCTGCTCGGAGATCGACATCGCGAAATTCTTGATCGCGATGATGTCGTTGACGATGTCGCGGATTTCCTCGCGCGCGCTGTCGGGATCAAGCTTGGCCAGTTGCGACAGATCGATCGTGTCGATCAGCGCTGAAAACACCTGGCTCTTGGTGTCGTAGTAACTTTCGCTGCGCTCGCGCTGCTGCGGCTTGCGCTCGGCGGCGAAGGATGGCGAAGGTTCGGCGGTACGTCGAGCCGGAGCAGATGCGACCGGTGACGGCACCGCAGGGCGCGAGGCAACCAGCGTGTCAGTGGATTGCGCTACGGGCACCGCTCCAACTGGGCGGAATCCCGGCGTCGAGCGGTTGCCGTCGTCGTTGCCTCTCTTGCCAAACATGGTCGACTAGCACCTCCGCTCAGCACGCATCACTTCTTGCGAGCCTTCAGCCGATTGAGAATTCCTCCGAGACCCTTCGGCTTTTTTGCCTTGGCTTCGGACCTTCCGGTCAGGACATGGGCGATCTCGTTGATTGTCTGGACGACCGCATTCTTCGCATCCATCTCGCCGAGCATGCGGCCATTGTTGGCGGCATTGCCAAACAGCAGCGGATCAAACGGTATGACGGCCATCGGCGTGATCCCCAGCGGCTCGGAGAAATCCTTCACGGAAATTTCGGGCCGCTTGGGCATCCCGGCCTGATTGAGGACCAGCCTGGGAGGCGGGTCGTTGGGCCGGAGCCGCTTGAGCATATCGACCAGGTTCTTGGCATTGCGCAGATTGGCCAATTCCGGCGTCGCGGTGATGACTACCTCGTCGGCACGGATCAACGTGTTCTTGCTCCAGCCGCTCCAGATATGGGGAACGTCGAGCACGATCAGCGGCGTACTGCGCTGGGCGGTGTCGATGATCGAGGCGAAGGCTTCGGCATCAAAATCATAGACGCGCTCCAGCGTCGATGGTGCGGCAAGCAGCGACAGATGTTCTGCGCATTGCGCGAGCAGGCGGTCGAGATAGACCTCGTCGACACGCTCAGGCGCGAACACCGCCTCGGCGATGCCCTGGGCAGGGTCCTGGTCGAAATTGATATTGGCTGTTCCGAAGGCTAGATCGAGATCAGCGACGATGACCTCCGACTTGAACAGGGTGGACATGCTCCAAGCGACGTTGTGGGCGATGGTGGAGGACCCTACCCCGCCCTTTGCGCCGACAAAGGCGATCGAACGGCCGATGGGCTCCGCCTCTGGATCAACGAAGATCGAGGAGATGACGCTGACAACATCTGCCGTAGAAACGGGCGCCACGACATATTCGGAAATGCCCGAACGGATCAGTTCGCGATAGAGCGCGACATCGTTGTAGTGGCCGATGACCACGACCTTGGAACTCGGGTCGCAGTATTCGGACAGACGGTGCAGCATTTCGAGCAGGCCCTTGGGCTCGCCGCGCGATTCGAGGATGATCAGGTTGGGCGTTGGAGCGCCGCTGTAGACTTCAAGCGCGGTTTCGATGCCGCCCATGTGGACTTGAAGATGGGCCTTGGCCATGCGCCGGTCTTCGCCGGCGCGTTCGATCGGGCCGGCGACGCTGTCGGTCTCGCAGAACGCCTGGATCGAAATGCGCGGCACCGGCCGCAGCACCTGCATCACGGCAAGATCCTGCTGCGAAAGCTCGGCGCTCTCGGGATGGGAGTCGTAGGCGAGATTGCTCATGTCGAACTGCCTCCAAATCCCATCAATAGATCGTCTCAGGCCGCCATGCGCGCGGCGCCTTGCGGTACTCGCCGATCACGACGTCTCGGTTCTCGGCATCGATCGGGGTCTGCTTGCGCGGCCCGAGCAGATCTGCCGGATTGGCGATCTGGGCGGCAATGTTGTTTTGATAAGAACAGCCGAAATTGGCGTAGTGCTTGTTGTCGGTGGTGTCGGCGATGTCTTCCGGCCAGCGGCCGCATTGATCCGTCTGGGCGCGCATAGCCGTATAGACGACGCGTACCGGCGAGGACGCCTCTGGATAGTCCGACTGATAGTTGGTGAGGGCGATGCGGTTTTTTGGGACGCCTGCCTTGATCGCAACGTTTATCAGTCCCCGCGCCGCATGGGACGCAGCCACATCATTGGCGCCGCCGGACGGCGCAATGATGGTCAGCGCGGGT
Source organism: Aminobacter sp. 01T433 (assembly GCF_056398585.1). Classification (NCBI taxonomy): domain Bacteria; kingdom Pseudomonadati; phylum Pseudomonadota; class Alphaproteobacteria; order Hyphomicrobiales; family Phyllobacteriaceae; genus Aminobacter; species Aminobacter sp. 01T433. Next base: position 339,373 of record NZ_JBFTPR010000001.1, on the reverse strand, counting down.
GCCGCACGGTAATCGTAATTCTGCAGGAACCCCTCGAAAGTGTCCCGCTGCCCCCTGGTGATGCCGCGATCACTGGCGCCGACCGGTATGTCGATCGTCTGGTTCTTCTCGGCAATGACGATCGGGTGGTTGGTGCGATAGTCGTCGGGGATCGAACCGACGGTGACGCTGTCGCGGTTGGCGCACCCCGACAGCAAGGCCACTGCCGTTGCCGCGAGAAGCGGGAGGAAGATGCGCACCTTTGCCGATCTGGCGAGATCGCGCGTGAATACTGCCTGAGACATGCCCCTATCCCCGCTCATTTGTAGATGAAGCCGACGACGCCGTGGTAACGGCCGGCGGGCTTGTCGGTTTTCATGGTGCCATAGACACGATTGACGCGGCCAAGGAACATGCCGGCGCCGTCGCTTGCGGCATTGAAATTGTCGTCTGGCTTGGCGAGTTCGTTGCGTGCCACCGGGCGTGCCAGATAGGGCGTCACGATGATGACCAGCTCGGTCTCGTTGCGGACAAAGTTGCGGCTGCGGAACAGCGTACCGAGCACCGGAACCTTCGCCAACCCGGGTAAGCCGCCTATGACCTGCTTTACGTCGTCGCGAACAAGGCCAGCAATCATCATCGACCCGCCAGACGGAAGTTCGACGGTCGTGTCGGCGAGACGCTTACGCAAGGATGGAAGCATCGGATGGCCACCAGAGGTGCCCGGCGATTCATTTGTCGGCTCGGAAACCGCCGTGCGAACCTTCAGACTGATGCGCCCTGCCGAAAGGACGACCGGTTTGAAATCAAGGCTGATGCCGTATTCTATTTGATCGTATTTGAGACCACCGGGATCAGTAACGCCATCCTTATCGCGTTTCTCAGGCTCGACCTCCCGCAAGATATTGAATTCGCCGCCAACGCGAAAGGTCGCCTGCTCACCGGAGACGGCAGTCAAAGTCGGCTCGGCCAGCGTCTTCATCACACCGGACTGCTCCATGGCGCTGATCGACGCTTTAAGGCTATTCCTCGCAAGTCCATTCGAAAGAGCGATGTTTCCGTCTGCCAAAGGCGACCCAAGGCCACCCGGAATCAAGTTTTCGACGCCCCAGCTGATCCCGTTTGAGTTGCCATGCGCCAGCATGTTGACGCCGAGCTGCTTCATGACATTGCGGCTGACCTCGGCGACGGTGACCTTGAGCATCACCTGGTCCTCGCCGACGATCTGAAGCAGATTGACGATCTTGCTCTTCTGGCGGGTCTGGTCCGGGTTGTTGATGTCGACGCCGGCATTGTCGGAGCCGCCGGTGGCGGTCTGCGAATATTGGCCGGTCGTCGCCTCACCGCCGGTGACAAAGATCGTCGCCAGATCGACAGCGCGTTTGGAATCGAGCGGCGTGTCGACGGTGCCGGTCAGCACGACGTTGTCGTTCAGCAGTTCGACCTTGATGTCGGCTCCGGGAATGAAACGCCTGATGTAGTCCTCGAGGCCGGCAACGTCGCGCTCGACCGCGAGGTCGAGGCTGACGATCTGCTCGCCATTGGGGCCGAAGACAAAGATGTTGGTCTCGCCGACCGCCTTGCCGAACAAATAGATGCGGCGCGCCGTTCGAGTGACGGCGTCGGCGACCGCCGGATTGGCGACGAGAATGTCATAGGCATCGCTCGGCAGGTCGATGACCACCGACTTGTTGAGCCCGAGCTTGACGCGCTGGCTGTTGGAACTGTTCGACCCGACCTTGGCCTGGCCAGCTGCTGAAGCCGGCGACTGGTCGGCTACGATCGCACCAGCGGCGAGGATGCCGAATGCTGCGGCGACAATTGCGATTTGTCTGGCGCAAGACTTCATTTCCTTGCTCCTGACTCTGATATCTCGCCAGATTTGATAAGTCGGACTGTGCCGCGCTTGCCGCTGCCGGAGACCAGATAATCGGCCTCGGCCAGGTTTTTTTCCTGCGCATCGGCGACGGAGCGCAGCGCCAGTGTCAGGCGGTCGGCCATCTGCTGCGCCACCGTGATGATCTCGGACTGCTGCTGGGTCAGTTCCAGCGTCGCCGTTTGACCGACCTTGACCTTCTTGCCTTCCTCATCTTCCTGGATGGTCTGGTCGATGGCCAGAACGCGGATGTTGCTGAGGATGGTTTCGGTCGTGAAGCCGCTGCCGGATTTTTCCGCATCGGAACGCCGCGTCATGATGACGTCGACATAGTCGTTCGGCAGGATGAAGCCACCAGCCGAGGTGTCGGCGGAGATGGCGGTGGCGACAGCGCGCTTGCCCGCAGGCAGCACTGCCGACATGAAGCTCTGGCCCTCGCCGATCAGCTTCGACTTGCGCAGCGGTTCGCCGCTGAACATGCCAAGACGCGCGACCGAATTCTTGAACTTTTCAAGCGCCTCTGGCTCGGCGCTGCGGGTGATGAAATTGGGGTTGAGGCCATCGTTCGGCCAAGGCTGCCAGGCGATGTTGTTTTCCACCAGGCCGCCCATCGGCACGTCGCCGGTCAGGACCAGAACGTCGGTCAACGCAAGCTGGGGCTGCTGCGGCCCGGATTCGATGACCACCTCAGGTGGAAGCGGTGCCGACATGTTCTTTGCGACGAAACCGGCGCCGCCCGCTGCGGCAACCGCTACGCCAAGTATCATCAGTCGCGATGCAGCCATCGTCCGAACCCCACCCTGGCAACCCCATCAAGCCAGGCCGGACTTTGCAGAAGCAATCGTCAACTTATGGTTAATCTAGTGCTTACGATCGTGATTAATTTTGTCTTACGCGCTTATTGCGCCGCAAGCCGCTCGACTGCCCAGACCATCAACGGTGAGCCGGGATATGTGACGAGGCCACCGATGCCGAGCGCGATGCCGTAGGGCACACCGCCGGCGTCCTTGGAAAAATTCCTGAGGAACATGTTCTGGCTGGTGATGTGGGAAAGTGCGGAGCTGCGGAATGACAGGATCGCCAGCGTCAACATGCCGCCGAAGACCGCCGAGGTGAGCAGATATTCCATAAGGGGAATGCCGAACCCCATCCATACAGCGGTCGCAGCGATCAGCTTGGCATCGCCGCCGCCCATGCCCCCAAGGGCAAAAAGCGCGAAGGTGACAGTGAGCATCAAGGCACCCGCGGCCATATGCATGCCGATGTCGCTCCATGCCATGCCCGTCAGCGGAGCGACAACGAGGAACACACCGAGCAAAAGCAACGGCACACGGTTGGCGATGGTCATCGACATTGTGTCGGAGACAGCCGCAAAAACCATGCAGAAGGGAAAAACGACAAAGATCAGCGCTTCAAGCATAGCAGATGTCCGTCATCGAAAATGTCTGTTGAGCATAGCACCGCGGTGTTAAGCGTCGGTGAAGCAACGGGCTGATCAAATGCATGCTCAGCAACGAAAAAAGGCCACTCATGCGAGCAGCCTTTTCACTCGCCTTACCGGCGATATCGTCGGCAGCGGTGTTCGATTACTTCGTATTTGCCTTGACCAGTTCGTCGGAGATGCCGCCGAACGTCGTCTTGAGCTGGCTGCCGATTGCCGTAGCGCCGCCGATGATGGCAACTGCGATAAGGGCGGCGATCAGACCGTATTCGATGGCGGTCGCGCCGGATTCGTCCTTCACAAAACGTGCGATAAGGTTGGTCATTGTTAGCTCCTTGCTCCGTGTTACAGCACTTCCGCCAACATTTCTTTGTCGTTGATCGGATGACTGCAACCTATCGGGGAGCTGTTTCGATCGACTTAATAAACAGCCTTACCGAAACCTTTAGCCGGCCATTGCGCTCGTGTGGTTAACCGCTAACTAAACCGGAGGTTACCATTTTCGGCGATGCGAAACGTCCCGGAATGGCTGCAAGCCGGGTTTCAGGAGCCGACTCCTGACCATGTTCGGATCACGCAACCTCGCCCATGGGTTGCGGCGACCGGCCGCTTAACCGTTGGTTCACCAAAGTCGTTCATGTTCCATTGAACAGTATAGCGACAGCCGCCGAGGGGGCGACGAGCATGGCGAAGCCAAACCTTTACATCCTGGGAGCCTGCGCCGTCGTGGCGTCGTTTGCCACGCCTGCCCACGCGGGCGCGGGCATCGAGGTGACGATGAACCAGGCCAAGATCGTTCGGCTTACCCGCCCGGCCGACACCATCGTGGTTGGTAACTCGGCCATCGCCGACGCGTCGGTGCAGGATGCATCGACCATCGTACTCACCGGCAAGGGTTTCGGCGTCACCAACCTTGTGGTGCTCGACGCGCAAGGCAGCCCAATCGTCGACGAACAGGTGACCGTCATCCGCCACGACGCGTCGTCCGTTCGCATCTACAGGCGCTCGGAGATCCAGACGCTATCATGCACACCTTATTGCGAAAGCTCCTACAAGAGCGACGCCGAGCGATTGTCCGAAAACGAGCTCAACGCGAGCCAGTAGGCTGGGCTCAGGGGCGGAGCAAGGTTAGCGCCAAGTAAAGCTGGTGCGCACAATTTCGCCGATCATCCAAACCGGACTTCAACAGCTTTCCCTTATAAGTCGGCCCGAACCATGAGGGGCGGTCGGGACATGAGCGAAGCAGCGCCTGCAGCACAAGACGATACGAAAGCGCTACGGCGGGGGTTTCTCGCCCGGTTCGTCCGCGATCAGAGCGGCAGCACGGCAATCGAATTTGTCATGCTGGTGATTCCTTTTTCACTGCTGGTCTTTGCAATTCTTGAGAGCTGCATTGCCTTTGCCGGCCAGCAGGTGTTGTCGAATGCCGCCGATGACGTCGCCCGTCAGTTCCGCACGGGTCAGATCAGGGCAACAGGCTTCACCGAAAAAGACTTGAAGGACAAGATCTGCAACAAGCTTCAAGTGCTCGTCGCCACGGGCTGCAATGAAGCATTGGTCGTCGACCTGCGCAGCTATACGTCCTTCGCTGACGCGGCCAAGGTGAAACTGACGTTCGTTGGCAACGATATCGATACCGCAGGGTTCGATGTGAAGCCCGGACTATCGATGTCCAAGAATATGCTGCGTGTCTTCTACAGATGGCCCGTCATCACCGACTTCATGCGCGCGTCGATGTCGAACCTCAAAGACGGCAAGACGCTGCTCTTTGCCGCCATCGTCTGGCAGAATGAACCATTTAACGACTGAACAAATTCATCGGCTGGCGGCAAGCCGCGGCCCAAGAAAAGGCAAAGCATGTCTATCTGCGCGGGGGCACGGTCCATGCTGAAGGGGTGGCGGTCGAGCTTACAGGCTCTGGTCAGCGATAGTCGCGGCATCGCGGCCGTGGAGTTCGCTTTGATTGCGCCGCTTTTGTTCTCACTCTACTTCGTGACCATGGAAGTCTCCCAGGCGGTCGAGACCAGTAAGAAGGTCAGCCGGGCCGCTTCCATGGCCGCCGATCTGATCACCCAGCAACAGTCAATCGCCAGAACCGAAGTGGACGCCGTGATGAAAATCGGCGGTTCGGTCCTGCAACCCTACAGCCGCAGCGTCAGCAAGACCTTTGTCACGGCAATCCAAGTCACCGACGAACCGACACCAAGGGTGCTGGTGGTCTGGTCGCGCAAGCTCGTTGACGGTGCCGCAACGCCTGACCTCGTCAAGGACACGGTAACGACCGTGCCTGACGCTCTCAGGGTCAGGAACACATTCCTCATCCGCGTCGTCACCGAACTCGAGTACAAGCCGGTGATCACCTGGGCGGCAGAGAGCAAGCCTGTGCTTGGCCTCGCCGCAGCCTTCGACAACATCTCGATGGGCGAAACCTATTATCTGCGCCCACGTATGAGCCAGACCATTCCTTGCACAGGCTGCGAACTCTAGGCTGGAACTCAGCTTGGGCATTGCATTGCCAACTGTCAGCTGCATTTCGCCGAATAATTGCCAATGTCGGCGACTGATCCTATGTCTGTGCCGCAAGCTGGCAATTGAGAGCCTTTCATAGATGGCGCGTGCATTTCTGTTCGTCCTGGATTCCTTCGGCATCGGCGGGGCGAGCGACGCCGCGCGCTTCGGCGATGTCGGCTCCGATACGTTCGGCCACATCGCTGCTGCCTGCGCCGATGGCCGGGGTGATCGCGCGGGGCTCCGCAGTGGCCCGCTTCAGCTGCCGAACATGGCATCACTGGGCCTTGGCCAGGCCGCGAAACTGGCGTCGGGTTTCGACTTCGGCGGCACGGCAAAGACAGTGGCTGGCGCGTTCCATGGCGCAGCCCAGGAGATCTCGAGCGGCAAGGATACACCTTCAGGCCATTGGGAAATCGCCGCCCTGCCAGTGACCTTCGACTGGGGTTACTTTCCGCAGACCATTCCCGCTTTCCCGGCGACGCTTACCGAAGCGATCGTCCGCGAGGGCAAGGTGCCGGGCATATTGGGCGATTGCCACGCTTCGGGCATCGAGATCATCGAACGCTTCGGCGAAGAGCATCTGCGCTCTGGCAAGCCGATCTGCTACACCTCGGTGGATTCCGTCCTCCAGATCGCCGCGCACGAAACCCATTTCGGTCTGGAGCGGCTCTACGCGCTTTGCAAAATTGTCCGCCGCCTCGTCGACCCGCTGAAGATCGGCCGGGTCATCGCGCGTCCCTTTACAGGCGAGAGCACGGAAACCTTCGAGCGCACCCCCAACCGCAAAGACTATGCCACCCCGCCGCCTGAGCCGACGCTGCTCGACCGGCTTACCGCGCGCGGCAGCAAGGTCATCGCCATCGGCAAGATCGGCGACATCTTTGCGCACCGGGGCATCAGCGAAATCCGCAAGGGCATCGGCAACATGGCGATGTTCGACAAGGCGCTCGGCGCCATAGACGACGCCAGCGACGGCGATCTGGTCTTCGCCAATTTCGTCGACTTCGACACCGAATTTGGCCACCGTCGCGACGTGCCGGGTTATGCCGCGGCATTGGAGGCATTCGACAAGCGCCTGCCGGAAGCTTTCGCGCGGCTAAGGCCTGGCGATATGCTCATCCTCACCGCCGACCACGGCAACGATCCGACATGGCGCGGAACCGACCATACGCGCGAACGTATTCCGGTGATCGGAATGGCCCCGGGCGTGCCAGGCGGCGATGTCGGGCTGAGGCCAACCTTCGCCGACATCGGCGAAACGGTGGCCGCACATCTTGGCCTGGCTCCCGGCCGCCACGGAACCTCCTTCCTCGAAACGATCGCCACCCATGCCTGAATTACCCGAAGTAGAGACCGTCCGGCGCGGGTTGCAGCCGGTGTTGGAAGGCGCACGCATCGAGCGCGTCGAGACCCGGCGCCCCAATCTGCGCTATCCGTTTCCCGAACATTTTAGCGAACGCCTTGAGGGACATCGGATCACCTCGCTTGGCCGTCGCGCCAAATATCTGATCGCGGATGTGGAAGACGCGCCCCTGCTGATCTGCCATCTCGGCATGTCCGGCTCGTTTCGCATCGAGACCGACGAGGACGCGACAGCCCCGGGCAATTTTCACCACGAACGCTCGAGGTCGGAAACGCATGATCACGTCGTCTTCCACGTCGCCGGTCCCAAAGGTGTCCCGTCGCGCGTCATCTTCAACGATCCCCGGCGTTTCGGCTTCATGCTTTTTGCCGAGCGCGGTGGCGCGGAGCATCCAATGCTGTCCGGCCTCGGCGTCGAGCCGACTGGTAACTCGCTGGATGGCGAATTGCTCTCTGGCCTTTTCCAAGACAAGAAGACGCCGCTCAAAGCCGCCCTGCTCGACCAGCGGCTGATCGCCGGCCTCGGCAACATCTATGTCGCGGAAGCTCTGTGGCGCGCGGGACTGTCGCCGCTGCGTGCAGCCGGCACCATTGCCGGCACCGGCAAGGCCGCGCGCGAACGCGCGTCGCAGCTAGCCACCTCCGTGCGGGAGGTGATTGCCGATGCGATCGCGGCCGGAGGATCTTCGCTCCGCGACTATGTCCATACCGACGGCTCGCTCGGCTATTTCCAACACTCCTTTTCCGTCTACGACCGAGAGGGCGAGCCCTGCCCGCGCCCAGGCTGCGGCGGCCATATCGAGCGCATCGTGCAAAGCGGGCGCTCAACCTTCTATTGCCGCCAGTGCCAGCGCTGAGCTAGAGCAAAGCCTCATTGGTAGCGCTGCGAGACAGGGAGAGCCGCAAGATGGCCTATGATACGATCATCGTGGAAACACGTGGCAAGGTCGGGCTGATCACGCTCAACCGGCCAAAGGCGCTCAATGCGCTGAATTCACAGGTGCTTGGCGAACTCCTTGCGGCCACCGCGGCCTTCGAGGCGGACCAAGGCATTGGCGCCATCGTCATCACCGGATCCGAAAAGGCCTTCGCTGCCGGCGCCGACATCAAGGAGATGCAGGCCAAGACTTATGTCGACGCCTATATGGAAGACTTCTTCTCCGGCTGGGAAGCCTTTGCGCGCAACCGCAAGCCGATGATCGCGGCGGTCGCCGGCTACGCATTGGGCGGCGGCTGCGAACTCGCCATGATGTGCGACTTCATCATCGCCGCCGACACGGCCAAGTTCGGCCAGCCCGAGATCACGCTCGGCGTCATGCCCGGCATGGGCGGCTCGCAGCGCCTCACCCGTTTCGTCGGCAAGTCGAAGGCGATGGACATGTGCCTGACCGGCCGGATGATGGATGCCGCCGAGGCCGAGCGCTCGGGACTCGTATCGCGCGTCGTGCCAGCGGCCGACCTCATGGAAGAGGCGATGAAAGCGGCAGCCAAGATCGCCAACTTCTCGCTGCCCGCGGTCATGATGTGCAAGGAAGCCGTCAACCGCTCCTACGAGGTGACTCTTGCCGAAGGCCTGCGTTTCGAACGCCGCGTGTTCCATTCGATGTTCGCGCTCGACGACCAGAAGGAAGGCATGGCGGCCTTTGCCGAGAAGCGGACAGCGAATTTCCACAACCGCTGACCTGAATCGCGTTGACGTTGGGAATAAGCTGAACTATAAGCCCACCAACCGAGGCGACCCTTAGGGACGCCCGATTGATTTTTGCGCTTTGCGGGAACCCGCTCGCGCCCACCTAGAGATCAAAAGAGAGGCACCATGGCCAATACCTCCTCGGCCAAGAAGGCAACGCGCAAGATCGCCCGCCGCGCAGCGGTCAACAAGAACCGCCGCTCGCGCGTCCGGACTTATGTCCGCCAGGTCGAAGAGGCACTTGCCTCGGGCGACAAGGCAAAGGCAGAAGCCGCCTTCAACGCCGCCCAGCCGGAATTGATGCGCGCCGCCACCAAGGGCGTGCTGCACAAGAACACGGCCTCGCGCAAGGTTTCGCGTCTGGCACAGCGGCTCAAGGCGCTTTCCGCCTAAGCCCTGCAAGCAATTGGATTTCTGATCAACCCGGCCTAACCAGCCGGGTTTTTCTTTTGCCGGTATGGGGCCGAAAAAGCCGTCCGTTGGGCCGCTGGAGCACGCCTTTTGAGGGCCAAGAACTTTGCCGGCATATGCGGTTATTCTGATAACTACAACCACCGCAAGCAGCCCCACAACCAGACTCACCGCAGCAGAAATTACCCTTTAATTTCATATACTTGTGAATGGTCATCCACAGCTTGTTCAAGCCGCCTGCGGGGCTTGGGGGACAAGTTGATGTCAAGCGGATTCTTTTAAAACTTTTTTCGACGGAGCGCGGTTTTTTTCGATCCCCGGAAAAGGGTTTGAATCACAACGGCTTTGTCCGCGTGAGGGCTTCAAACAAGCTTTGAATCCGCAGCCGAGGTAAGCAGATTCATTAAAAACGAGTTAGACTCGGCCTTGCCCTGTCCACAGCGATTTTTGTAAGGTCTTTTTATCGAAGGGACGGGCACCTAGCCCTCTGCCAAGCCTAAAAATCGGCGGCGTTCTCGGCGTGGATGGAATCCGCGATCGGGGGAGGCATGCTCACTTCGATGTATACTTGGGGCGTGTGGGGATACACGGCATAGCGACTTTGCAACGCGCCGGCGACTTCGCCGGAGGGCTACGCATTTGCCTGGTGCTGCCACCCCGCAGCACCGGCCTTCCAAAAGCGCCACCGGGTGCTGGCGGGAGGCGACTACAGCGCGTGGCGTCCTGTTGAGGCGCGACGGACGCTGCAGCACTTTGAACGATGCATGGCCGTTTCCGAAAATCGGTTCCGATTTTCGCGGTCCTGCACCGAGGGGACTCGGCCGGCAACGGCAGCATCCGAATGAACATACCGGTGGCGATGCGAGCGGCGCGTCTCCATTAGGCAAACAGAACCGAAGATTAGGGATTGCGACAATGCAAAGCGGCATCGAAAGGGAAGCAAATGCGGGCTTTCTTTTTACCGGCGAACTGATCGAGGGTAATGCAGTGGCAGCAAGCAGCGCCGCCGAGAAGAATTTTGATCGGGTCAAGACGCAGCTCCAGGTTCGCCTGGGCAGCGAAGTATTTTCGAGCTGGTTCGGCCGCATGAAGCTTGCGGAAACATCGAAGGGCGTCGTGCGCCTTTCCGTGCCGACCGCTTTCTTGCGCTCCTGGATCAACAGCCACTATCTCGACCTCATTTCCGAGTTGTGGCGCCAGGAAGAGCCGGAGCTTCTGAAGCTTGAAATCATCATCCGCACGGCGACCCGCGTGGCGCGTCCGGGCGTGGAGACCGAGGCAACGGCGCTGCGCAAGCCGGTGCGCCAGATGCAGACGGCCCTTGCCACGAGCACGGTCGCCGCAGGCCGCACCGAGCGCCCGGCGCCTGTGCGCAATGGCACGGCCGACGCCGAGTTCAAGCAGAGCGTTCTCGGCTCGCCGCTCGACCCGCGCTATACCTTCCAATCCTTCGTCGAAGGCCCCTCCAACCGCGTGGCGCTCGCTGCGGCGCGTGCGGTGGCGGAATCGAACTCGCGCTTCAACCCGCTGTTCCTCCACGCCACGGTAGGCCTCGGCAAGACGCACCTGCTCCAGGCGATCGCCGCCGAGTCGCTGCGCCAGAACCCCAAGTCGCGCGTCGTCTACCTGACCGCCGAGTACTTCATGTGGCGTTTTGCGACTGCGATCCGCGACAACAATGCGCTGACCCTCAAGGAGCAGCTGCGCGACATCGATCTTCTGATCATCGATGACATGCAGTTCCTGCAGGGCAAGTCGATCCAGCACGAGTTCTGCCATCTCATCAACATGCTGCTCGATTCGGCCAAGCAGGTTGTGGTTGCAGCCGACCGTCCGCCGGCGGAGCTCGAATCGCTTGAGCCGCGCGTGCGCTCGCGCCTCAATGGCGGCGTGGCGCTCGAAATGTCGGCACCAGACTTCGGAATGCGCCTTGGCATGCTCCAGATGCGCTTTGCCGGCGCCAAGAACGAAGACCCCAACTTTGCCATGGACGAGGAAATCCTCACCCATGTCGCCCGCACCGTGACCGGCTCGGGCCGCGAGCTGGAAGGTGCCTTCAACCAGCTGATCTTCCGTCAATCATTCGAGCCGCAGCTCTCCATCGAGCGCATCGACGAGATCCTCGGCCACATCTACCGCTCGGGTGAGCCCAAGCGCGTGCGCATCGAAGACATCCAGCGCATCGTCGCTCGCCACTACAACGTGTCGAAGACCGAGCTTTTGTCGAACCGCCGCACCCGCACCATCGTCAAGCCGCGCCAGATCGCGATGTATCTGGCAAAGGTGATGACGCCGCGCTCGCTGCCCGAAATCGGCAGGCGTTTTGGCGGCCGCGACCACACCACGGTGCTGCACGCCGTGCGCAAGATCGAAGGCCTTTCGGGCGGCGACAACACGCTGGCGCAGGAGCTCGAACTGCTGAGAAGGCTGATCAACGACCAGGCCTGATGGTTTGTCGGCACAGGCGACAAGTTGCCGCCTGTGACTTATCCCCAGAACGCCCGCGCAACTTCCTCGGAGTGGCTGCGCGGGCTTGCCTTTCGGGTCTTTTTACTGTCAGACTCAGCGTAATTCCGATCGTGTTGCGGGCTTTTCCGGGCGCATTCGAGCCCGCGAGCCCGCACCTTCAAATAAGCGAGCCTGTTTCGTCATGCGTGTTATCCTGGAACGCTCCAACCTGTTGAAGTCGCTGAACCACGTGCACCGCGTGGTCGAACGGCGGAACACGATTCCGATCCTGTCCAACGTACTCTTGCAGGCCAATGGCGCGAGCCTCGAACTGAAGGCTACCGACCTCGACCTCGAGATCTCGGAAGCGACACCAGCCAATGTCGAGCAAGGCGGAGCCACCACCGTTCCGGCCCACCTGCTCTATGACATCGTGCGCAAGCTGCCCGACGGCGCGGAAGTGATGCTGAAGACCGACGAGGACGGCAACGCCATGTCGGTGGTGTCGGGCCGTTCGAGCTTCCGCCTCCAGTGCTTGCCCCAGTCGGATTTTCCCGAGCTTTCGGCCGGCACCTTTTCCCATATATTCCGGCTCGAGGCCAATGCGCTGAAGGGCCTGATCGAAAAGACCCAGTTCGCCATCTCCACCGAGGAGACGCGCTATTATCTCAACGGCATCTACCTGCACACGCATGAAAGCGGCGGCAAGCTGATGCTGCGCGCGGTTGCGACCGACGGCCACCGCCTGGCGCGCGCCGAGGTCGAGGCGCCGGCCGGCTCCGAAGGCATGCCGGGCATCATCATCCCGCGCAAGACCGTCAGCGAGCTGCAGAAGCTGATCGACGATCCGGATATCGCTGTGACGACCGAGATTTCCGACACCAAGATGCGGCTGACCATCGGCGCGGTGATCCTGACCTCGAAGCTGATCGATGGCACCTTTCCCGATTATCAGCGCGTCATTCCGAGCGGCAACGACAAGCAGCTGATCATCGATCGCCAGAGCTTTGCCGCCGCCGTCGACCGCGTGTCGACGATTTCGTCCGAGCGCGGCCGCGCCGTGAAGCTGTCGATCGCCGACGGGCTGGTGACGCTCGCCGTCAACAACCCCGATTCGGGCAGTGCCGTCGAAGAGCTCGCCGCAGACTATTCGTCGGACCCGATCGAGATCGGCTTCAACGCCAAGTACCTGCTCGACGTTGCCGCCCAGCTCAAGGGCAGCGAGGCGCGTTTCATGCTGGCGGACGCCGGATCGCCCACGCTCATCCACGACACAGCCGACGAGAACGCTCTCTACGTGCTGATGCCGATGCGCGTGTAGCGCGCGCAAACCAATGCAAGAGCCGGATACGGGGGGAGAGCGGAAACGCATCCCCTCGACGCATATCAGTAAGCTCACGCTTACGGACTTCCGCAACTACGCATCGCTGTCGGTCGAGTTGCGGCCGGGCGCCGTGGTGTTCACCGGCGAGAACGGTGCCGGCAAGACCAATCTACTCGAAGCCATCTCCTTCCTGACGCCAGGGCGAGGCCTGCGCCGGGCGCCCTACCCCGACGTCGCGCGCGAAGGCAGCGCGGGTAGTTTTGCCGTGCATAGCACCATCGAAGGCCCCTTCGGCGATGCCGAGATCGGCACCGGCACAGCGCCGGAAGCCGCAAACGAGGCTGGGCGCCGCGTCCGCATCAACGGTGCCAACGCCAAGGCCGACGACATGCTCGAATGGCTGCGCGTGGTGTGGCTTACGCCGTCGATGGACGCGCTGTTCACCGGTCCCGCCGGCGACCGCAGGCGATTCCTCGACCGCCTGGTGCTGGCAATCGACCCGGCGCATGGCCAACGCGCGCTCGACTATGAAAAGGCGATGCGTGGCCGCAACCGGCTGCTTGCCGAGGACCGCCGCGACCGCGCCTGGTTCGACGCAATCGAGATCCAGATGGCCGAGACAGGTGCGGCGATCGCCGCCGCACGTGTCGAGATGGTGCGGCTTTTGACGGCCATGATCGGGCGGATGCCCGAAACGGGCCCCTTCCCCCAAGCCGAACTCAGCCTCGCCGGCAGCCTCGAACAGAGAATCGGCGACATGCCGGCAGTAGAACTCGAAGAGCATTTCCGGCAAGCATTGGCCGATGGACGCGAGCGCGACCGCGCCGCAGGACGCACGCTCGAAGGCCCCCACCGCTCCGACCTGCTGGTTCGCCACAAGCCAAAATCGATGCCTGCGGAGCTGTGTTCGACCGGCGAACAAAAAGCGTTGCTGATCGGCATCGTCATTTCGCATGCGCGCCTGACCGGGGAGATGGCTGGCGCGCCTCCCATCCTTCTGCTCGACGAAATCGCTGCCCATCTCGACGCAGGGCGGCGGGCGGCGCTGTTTTCGATTCTCGAAGAGCTGAATTGCCAGGCCTTCATGACCGGCACCGAAGCGAGCCTGTTTTCGAGCCTCGCTGGACGGGCGCAGTTCTTGACCGTCGACCATGGCAGCGTCAGGCCAACTGAAGACGCCTGACAAGCCGATTTTGCGGCGATATGGTTGCGCCATGAACCAGGTTACGCCCCTCTCCCCCGAAGAACTCGAACGCTACGCCCGCCACATCGTGCTGCCGGAGATCGGCGGTCCGGGCCAGCAGAAGCTCAAGCGCGCCCGCGTGCTGGTGATCGGCGCCGGCGGGCTCGGCGCACCGGTGCTCGAATATCTTGCGGCCGCGGGCGTCGGCACGCTTGGCATCGTCGACGACGATCACGTGTCGCTGTCGAATTTGCAGCGCCAGGTGATCCACGACACCCAGTCGCTCGGTTTGTCCAAAGCGGAAAGTGCAAAGGCAGCCATTACCCGCATCAACCCGCATGTGACGGTCGAGCTGCACAAGCTCAGGCTGACGAGCGAAAACGCAGCCGGGCTGATTGCCGGCTATGATCTGGTGGTCGACGGCTCCGACAATTTCGAGACGCGTTATGCGGTGGCCGATGCTGCCGCTGCGGTGAAGCGGCCGCTGGTACATGCGGCCGTCGGGCGATTCGATGGCTCGATCACCGTGCTGAAACCCTTCGAGACGGGTGCCGACGGACGCCGCAACCCGACCTATCGTGACCTGTTTCCCGAACCGCCGCCGGCGGGGCTGGTGCCGTCCTGCGCCGAGGCAGGGGTGCTGGGTGCCCTGACCGGTGTCATCGGCACGCTGCAGGCGATGGAGGCGATCAAGCTGATCACCGGCATCGGCGAACCGCTTGTCGGTCGGCTTTTGCTCTACGATGCGCTCGGCGCGCGTTTCGATACCGTGCGCTACAAAGCCTCGTGAGCCATGACCACCGACCTGACCATCGCCCGCCTGCCCCAGGACTTCGACCGCTGGGACGAGTTGCTCGATCTGATCATGCGTTCATTCGCCTATATGGACGGCGTCATCGACCCGCCGTCCTCCGCGCATCGGCTGTCTCAGGCCAATCTGCACGAGAAGACCAAGGACGAAGTCTGCTTCATCGCCACGCTTGAAGGGCGGCTGGTCGGCTGCATCTTTGCCGCAGAACGGACGGATGTGTTTTATGTCGGCAAGCTTGCCGTCGACAACAGCGTTCGCGGCGCAGGCATCGGCCGGGAACTGATGCTGGCAGCCGAGCGTCATGCCATCGATCAGGGCAAGCCTATCCTCGAATTGCAGACCCGAATCGAACTCACAGCCAACCACGCGACCTTTGCGCGGATGGGCTTTGTCGAGTTCGAGCGCACGGCGCATGAGGGCTTCGACCGGCCGACCTCGATCACCTTTCGAAAGGTGCTTGGCTGAGCCTCGCCGCAGCGAGGTCAGCGCACGTGTCTGATTACGTCCTCAGCGGCAGCACCCGGTCGGGTGGGCGGTGCCCGTCGACATGGGCGCGGATGTTGATGATGACCTTTTCGCCCATATCGATTCGGCCCTCGATGGTGGCCGATCCCATATGCGGCATCAGCACCACCTTGCCCCTGGCGGCGAGCTTGAGCAGCTTGTGGTTGACCGCCGGCTCGTGCTCGAAGACGTCGAGGGCTGCACCGGCAAGCTTGCCGTCCTGCAGCATCTTGACCAGCGCGTCCTCGTCGATGATGTCGCCGCGGGCAATGTTGACGAGGTAGGCGTGCGGCTGCATCAGCGCGAGGCGCCGGCCCGACAGCAGGTGAAAGGTCGCCGGCGTCGAGGGGCAGTTGATCGAGATGATGTCCATGCGGGCAAGCATCTGGTCGAGGCTCTCCCAATAGGTCGCCTCAAGCTCGTCTTCGACCGACTGCAGCACGCGGTGGCGGTTGTGATAATGGATCGACAGGCCGAAGGCCTTGGCGCGGCGGGCAACGGCGGTGCCGATACGGCCCATGCCGACGATGCCGAGGCGCTTGCCCCAGATGCGGCGGCCGAGCATCCATGTGGGCGACCAGCCGGCCCATTTCTTCTCGCTGGTGAGGACGTTGGCGCCCTCGGTCAGGCGGCGCGGCACGGCGAGCATCAGCGCCATGGCCATGTCGGCCGTATCTTCTGTCAGGACATTGGGGGTGTTGGTGACGGTGATCCCGCGTTTTGCGGCAGCGGTCACGTCGATCTTGTCGACGCCGTTGCCGAAATTGGCGATCAGCTTGAGATTGGGTCCGGCCTGCTCGATCAGCGCTGCATCGATCGTATCGGTCACCGTCGGCACCAGAACATCGGCTTCCTTGACCGCTGCAACCAGCTCCGGCTGCGTCATGGGACGGTCGTCGACATTGAGGCGCGCGTCGAACAACTCGCGCATACGCGTTTCGACCTGGTCGGGCAGCTTGCGCGTAATGATGACGAGAGGCTTTTTTCGACCGGCCATTCTATCCTCGACGAAGGTCTCGTTGAGACCTCTTTAACCAAGACCGGCGAAACTGTAATCCGATCCATGAGCGGTAATCTGTGTAACAAGCAGTGCCGCCGAAGACAAAGAAAAAGGGCGCCCCCTTTCCCGTGAAGGCAAAGAGCGCCAAGTTCAAACAGAGGTTACGGAAGTGTCTGGTTTCGCGTCGCTCCGTCTGGCCGTCAGCGCAGCCCTGATCGGTCTTGCTTTCGTTTCGCCGAATGCCGTTTTCGTCGGGCCCGCCGTGGCGGCCCAGAACGTCACGCTCGGTCCCAGCGGGCTGCCGCTGCCGCGATTCGTCAGCCTCAAGGCAGGCAAGGTCAATTCGCGCATCGGCCCGGGCGCTGATTATCCTGTCAGCTGGCTCTATCTGAAGCCCGGCCTGCCGATGGAGATCATCCAGGAATATGACAACTGGCGCCGCGTCCGCGACGCTGACGGCGCCGAAGGCTGGATCAACCAGACGCTGCTTTCCGGCCACCGCACGGCGATGACCGCTCCCTGGCAGCGCGGAAAGCCGGCACCGCTCAACCTGCTCGCGAGGCCCGAACAGGGTGCGCGCGCAGTCGCCATCATCGACCCGGGCGTCGTCGGCTCCATCAAGCAGTGCAACGGTGAATGGTGCGAGATGACCTTTGCCGGCACGAGCGGTTGGCTCAACCAGTCGCAGGTCTGGGGTGCCTATCCAGGCGAAAGCATCGAGAACTGATGGGCCGGCCCGGCCGACAAGGCCGGGTTCGCGCTAGCGTTTAAGCCGGGCGTTTGGGCCTGAGCCTCACCACGATATCGACATTGGCGATTTCCATGCCTTCCGGGGGTTCCGGCAGGTTGGTGACCGTGACCGGGCCCGATTCGATGTCGAACACCCGGTTTTCGCCTTCAATGAAGAAGTGGTGGTGGTCCGAAGTGTTGGTGTCGAAGTAGGTCTTCGATCCTTCGACCGCCAGGATGCGCAAAAGCCCCGAACCGGTGAACTGGTGCAGCGCGTTGTAGACGGTCGCCAGCGACACCGGCACACCGGCCGACAAGGCTTCCTCGTGCAGTTCTTCTGCCGAAAGATGCCGATCGCCCTTGGCGAACAGGAGTTCAGCCAAAGCGATACGCTGCCGCGTGGGCCTGAGCCCCGCATCGCGGACACGCCTTTCCACAGCAATGCTTGCCTTGCGGGAATCCACTCGTTGCCTCGTCGAAGTTTGCCTTCGCCCCAATTCAAGCCTGCCAAACACGCCGAAAACTGGATAGGCAGCCGGCAAGCCTTGCCTGACATATATTCTGTAGCTCAAATGCGATCAATAGCGCGCATTGACCCAGGAGGATGTGCACGTTAATCGCAAACGCCGGTTTCCGGCAGCAAACAGTCTGTGCTAGTGAGAGCACACAAGAAGGGCGTGGCTCCGCCCGAAACGTTGACGGGGAAGGTGTTCATGGCCGATCAGAAATCCAGCTACGGCTACGAAGAATTGCTGGCATGCGCCCGCGGCGAGCTGTTCGGGCCCGGCAATGCCCAGTTGCCCGCTCCGCCGATGCTGATGTTCGATCGCATCACCGAGATCAGCGAGACCGGCGGCGAATTCGGCAAGGGCTTCGTCCGCGCCGAGTTCGACATCAAGCCGGACCTGTGGTTCTTCCCTTGCCATTTCATCGGCAATCCGATCATGCCCGGCTGCCTCGGCCTCGACGCCATGTGGCAGCTGACCGGCTTTTTCCTCGGCTGGCTCGGCGAGTCCGGCAAAGGCATGGCGCTCTCCACCGGCGAGGTGAAGTTCAAGGGCATGGTCACGCCTGCGACCAAGAAGGTCGAATATGGCATCGACTTCAAGCGCGTCATGCGCGGCCGCCTGGTCCTCGGCATCGCCGACGGCTGGTTGAAGGCGGACGGCGAACCTATCTACAAGGCCATCGACCTCAAGGTCGGGCTCTCGAAGCAGGAAGCCGCGGCCTAAGGGTCGCCGGATATTCTGAAAGGAATACTGAATGAGACGGGTCGTCGTAACTGGCCTTGGAATCGTGTCGTCCATCGGCAACAACGCTTCTGAAGTACAAGCCTCGCTGCATGACGCCAAGTCCGGCATCAGCTTCTCCGAGTCTTTCGCCGAACATGGCTTCAAGTGCCAGGTCTGGGGCTCGCCGAATCTCGACACCACCGAACTCGTCGACCGCCGCGCCGCCCGTTTCCTGTCTCAGGGCGGCATGTGGAACCATGTCGCGATGAAGCAGGCGATCGCCGACAGCGGGCTCGAAGAAACAGACATCTCGGGCAATGAGCGCACCGGCATCATCATGGGTTCGGGCGGTCCTTCGACGCGCACGATCGTCGAAGCGTCGGAAATCACGCTGAAGAACAACAGCCCCAAGCGCATCGGGCCGTTCGCTGTGCCGAAAGCGATGTCGTCGACCGCGTCGGCAACGCTCGCCACCTGGTTCAAGATCCACGGCGTCAACTATTCGATCTCCTCGGCCTGCTCGACCTCGGCGCATTGCATCGGCAATGCGGCGGAGATGATCCAGTGGGGCAAGCAGGACATCATGTTCGCCGGTGGCCACGAAGATCTCGACTGGACCATGTCGAACCTGTTCGACGCCATGGGCGCCATGTCGTCCAAATACAACGACCGTGCGGCGGTCGCCTCGCGCGCCTATGACCTCAACCGCGACGGCTTCGTCATTGCCGGCGGCGCGGGTGTGCTGGTGCTCGAAGAGCTGGAGCACGCCAAGGCGCGCGGCGCCAAGATCTACTGCGAATTGGTCGGCTATGGCGCCACCTCCGACGGCTTCGATATGGTCGCGCCGTCGGGCGAAGGCGCCATGCGCTGCATGCGTCAGGCGATGTCGACGGTGAAAGGACCGGTCGACTACATCAACACCCACGGCACCTCGACGCCGGTGGGCGACTCGAAGGAAATGGGCGCCATCCGCGGCGTGTTCGGCGACAACATGCCGAACATCACCTCGACCAAGTCGCTGACCGGCCACTCGCTGGGTGCCGCAGGCGTGCAGGAATCGATCTACTCGATCCTGATGATGCAGGGCGGCTTCATCGGCGAGAGCGCGCATATCGAAGAGCTCGACCCGGAATTCGAAGGCATGCCGATCGTGCGCAAGCGCATCGACAACGCCAAGATCGATACCGTGCTGTCCAACTCCTTCGGCTTTGGCGGCACCAACGCCACGCTCGTTTTCCAGCGCCATTCCGCATAGGGACACCGACATGGACGGATTGATGAAGGGCAAGCGCGGGCTCGTCATGGGCGTCGCGAACGACCACTCCATTGCCTGGGGTATCGCTAGCAAGCTTGCCGAGCACGGCGCCGAACTCGCCTTCACCTATCAGGGCGAAGCCTTCGGTCGCCGCGTCAAGCCGCTGGCAGAGAAGATCGGCGCGTCGCTGATCATCCCTTGCGATGTCGAAGACAGCGCATCGGTCGCAGCGACCTTCGAGACGTTGAAGGAAAAGTGGGGCGGCATCGACTTCCTGGTGCACGCCATCGGCTTTTCCGACAAGAACGAGCTCAAGGGCCTCTACGCCGACACCACGCGCGAAAACTTCGTTCGCACCATGGTGATTTCGTGCTTCTCCTTCACAGAGGTTGCCAAGCACGCGGCAGCCTTGATGAACGAAGGCGGATCGATGATCACGCTGACCTATGCAGGCTCAGTGCGCGTCATGCCGAACTACAACGTCATGGGCGTGGCCAAGGCCGGCCTCGAGGCAAGTGTGCGTTATCTCGCCAACGACTACGGCCCGCGCGGCATCCGCATCAACGGCATCTCGGCCGGACCGGTGCGCACGCTTGCGGGCGCTGGCATCGCCGATGCCCGCCACATGTTCTCCTACCAGCAGCGCAACTCGCCGCTGCGCCGTACCGTGACCCTCGAAGAGGTCGGTGGTTCGGCGCTGTATCTTTTGTCCGACCTGTCGTCGGGCGTCACCGGCGAAATCCACTATGTCGATTCGGGCTATCACATCGTCTCGATGCCGACGCTCGACGAGCTCAAGCAAATGGATGGCGGGCGCGACTAAAAACTCCGCCCGGCGCTAAAATTGTAGACAATCGCCGCAAGCGATCTTAACGAGCGAATCGGTAGAAACGACGCGCAAGTTAGGAAAGTCACGCATGCCTGCCGTCAGGAATCCCAGCCGAAGCCCGTTGTTTCGGATTATCACCATCGCCGCTTCGGGCATGGGAAGTTTCGTTCTGGGTACGTGGGGCCTGAGACTCGCCCTTGGCGACGAAATCGGTGGGATGTCGAGCGACACTGTCGGTGCGATCATCGCCGCACTGTGCGCACTGGCCGCATCGATCGCCGCAGCGTCGTTCTTTGCCGGTGTCGACGAGTCGGCCGACTATGTCTTCAACGAAACCCATTTCGACAAGCTGACAGGGCTTCCGGCGCGCACGGCAATGGTCGGCAAGATCGCCGAGGCAGCCTCGGCTACCGCGCGTACCGGCAAGCCGATGTTCCTCATCGACATCGATATCGACCGTTTCAAGCAGATCAACGACGCCATCGGCTACAGCAATGGCGACGCTCTGATCCGCGCCTTCACGGCAAGGCTCAAGGCAGCACTGCCGCGCGATGTGGTCCTTGGCCGCATCGGCGCAGGCGAATTTGCCATTCTCCACCCAGACCGGGCGCTTAACGGTTCGCTGGAAGCCCTGATCGAACGCCTGATCCACGACCTGATGCGGCCCTACCAGCTGGCATCGCATCTCCAGTCGGTCAACGTCTCGGTCGGCGTGGTCGCCATGCCCAAGGATGGCTACGACCCGGTGGTGCTGCTGCGCCGCTCGAACCTCGCGCTGCAGAACGCACGGGCCAGCGGCATCGGCGACTGGGCCGTCTTCCAGCCCGAAATGGGCAAGGTTGCGGACCATCGCCAATGGGTCGAATCGGAACTGCATGTCGCCTTCGAGCGTGGCGATTTCGACCTGCACTACCAGCCGCAGCTCGACCTGTCGTCCGGCCGCGTCGTCGGCTACGAGGCGCTGATCCGCTGGCAGCATCCCGAACGCGGCATGATCCCGCCGATCGAGTTCATCTCGGTCGCCGAAGAGACCGGCATGATCGCGCCGATCGGCGAATGGGTGCTGCGCAAGGCTTGCACCGATGCGCGCCTGCTGCCCGAGGACTGCTTTGTTGCGGTCAACATTTCGCCGGTGCAGTTCATGACCCGCGACTTCGTCGGTATCGTCGAGCGGATCATGAAGGAAACAGGCATCGAGCCCAAGCGGCTTGAACTGGAACTGACCGAATCGGCGATGATGCAGGACCGCGACCGCGCGGCACTGATCCTGAAGCAGCTGACGGCGATGGGCATTTCGGTTGCGGTCGACGATTTCGGCACCGGCTACTCGAACCTCGCCTATCTGATCGACTTTTCGTTCCACAAGCTCAAGATCGACCGCTCATTTGTCAGCCGCATGGAAACCGACAGCAATTCAGGCGCTGTGATCTCGACAATCGTCGGCCTGTCGCGAGCGCTTGGCGTGCGCACGATTGCCGAGGGCGTGGAGACGGAAAGCCAGGCGGCCCTGCTCAGGGCTACCGGCTGCCAGGAAGTACAAGGGTACTTCTACGGACGCCCGGCACCGCTCAACATCGGCGACCTGGCAGTCGCCAAGGCCGCCGAGCGCGCCGCGAGCGTCCATTGATCGCCGACGTTACCGTTTCGCCGAGTAAACCCTGAAGGCGCTGTCGACGGCGATTTCCTGAACCGATGCGAAGGCTTGTGCCAGCACCGGCTGGTAGGGCAGATGGCGGTTGGCGACCATGAACAGCCGGCCACCCGGCTTGAGAGCCGCAGCAGCAGCCCGGATCATGCGCTGGCCGATCTCGGGGTCGGCATCGCGATCCTGGTGGAAGGGCGGATTCATCACCACCACGTCGTAGCGGCGTTCGACCGGCTCCTTGGTGAGATCTTGCCAGTGGAAGCCAGGCACGATCGGAGCTGTGGGCACATTGGCCTTTGCCGCTTCAAGCGCATCGAAGTCGGCCTCGAACAGATCTAGAGCCGTGAGGCTTTTCGCCCGGGCCACCACTTCAGCCGCGACATAACCCCAGCCGGCGCAGAAATCGGCGACCTTGCCCTTGATGTCGTTGGACAGATTGTCGACCAACAGGCGCGATCCGGCGTCAACGCGCTCGAACGAAAACATGCCAGGTGCTGTGCGGAAGCGGCCTTCGACCAGCTGCTCGGGATTGTCGGCCCGCAATGTTGCCGCCGCAACGTCGGCCTGGGCGGTGCGGCGGAACCACAATGCGGCGCCGTGAAATTTCGGCAGATGGTCCTCGATCTCCAGCAAGGTCGCGAGCCGCTTGCGCAGGCTGGCGATGCCATCGTCCTTGCCGCCGGCGACCACGACCAGACCGCCCGACGTCACGCGCTCGATCGCCTCGGCAACACGCAGCTCATTCAACCCGCGGTGACGCCCGGCAAGTACCAAGGTGACGTCGAAGCCGTCTTCTTCGGCGCGCGCGGCAACATCGTGTCCAGCGGCCGCCAGGGCCAACACGTGAGGCCGGAAGCCCTGCACGAGGGAAAGCTTGGCGTCGAAGCCCTGCGGCTTCCTGAAGCCCGGCTCAGCACCGATGAACAATGCGCGCGCGCCCTGCCCCGGCATCGGCAGCGCCTCTGCCTCGAAAGGATAAAACAGCGTCTTCAGTGCATCGCGCGGCATGGTCGAGTTCCAGTGTTGTTGGGTGTGCTCAAAACGAAAACGGGCGCGACCTTACGGCGCGCCCGCTTCATATCAAAAAGCGCTGCTATCAGGCGGCGGTTTCTTCGCCTTCGGCCTTCTTTTCGCGAGCAAGTTCCTTGCCCGTTTCCTGGTCGACGACCTTCATCGACAGGCGGACCTTGCCGCGCTCGTCGAAGCCCATAAGCTTGACCCAGACCTTGTCGCCTTCCTTGACCACATCCGAGGTCTTGGCAACGCGGTCGTTGGCAAGCTGCGAGATGTGGACGAGGCCGTCGCGCGGACCGAAGAAGTTGACGAATGCGCCGAAGTCAGCGGTCTTGACGACCGTGCCTTCGTAGATCTCGCCGACTTCCGGCTCAGCCACGATGGTGTGGATCCACTTCTTTGCCGCCTCGATTTCCTTGGCGTTGGAGGAAGCGATCTTGACCGTGCCGTCGTCTTCGATGTTGATCTTGGCGCCGGTCTTTTCGACGATCTCGCGGATGACCTTGCCGCCCGAGCCGATGACTTCACGGATCTTGTCGGTCGGGATGTGCATGACCTCGATGCGCGGAGCGAACTCGCCGAGTTCCTGGCGACCTTCCGACAGAGCCTTGGCCATTTCGCCGAGGATGTGCAGGCGGCCGTCCTTGGCCTGGCCGAGCGCGATGTTCATGATCTCTTCGGTGATACCGTCGATCTTGATGTCCATCTGCAGCGCGGTGATGCCGTTGGTCGTGCCGGCAACCTTGAAGTCCATGTCGCCGAGGTGATCCTCGTCGCCCAGGATGTCGGACAGAACGGCGAAGCGCTCGCCTTCCTTGATCAGGCCCATGGCGATGCCGGCAACCGGCTTCTGCAGCGGAACGCCCGCATCCATCAGCGCCAGCGAGGTGCCGCAGACGGTGGCCATCGACGACGAGCCGTTGGACTCGGTGATCTCGGACACGACGCGCAGCGTGTAGGGGAACTGCTCGGCAGCTGGCAGCATCGGGCGCACAGCGCGCCAGGCGAGCTTGCCATGGCCGATTTCGCGGCGGCCGGGCGAACCCATGCGGCCGGTTTCACCAACCGAGTAGGGCGGGAAGTTGTAGTGAAGGAGGAACTTCTCCTTGTACATGCCGGTCAGCGCGTCGACATACTGCTCGTCTTCGCCGGTGCCGAGCGTGGCAACGACCAGCGCCTGGGTCTCGCCGCGGGTGAACAGCGACGAACCGTGGGTGCGCGGCAGGACGCCGACTTCGGAGACGATCTGGCGAACGGTCGAGAGGTCACGACCATCAATGCGCGAACCGGTGTCGAGGATGTTCCAGCGCACGATCTTGGCCTGGAGTTCCTTGAACACGGTGGCGACCTTGTCAGCCGACCACTTCGGAGCTTCTTCGCCTTCAGCAGCGAAGGCTGCCTTGACCTTGGCCTTGACCGCGTCGACGGCGGTGTAGCGGGCCTGCTTGTCGGTGATCTTGTAGGCGTCGCGCAGTTCGCCTTCGACGATCTTCAGCATCTCGGCTTCGAGATCGGAATTGTCCGGCGCTGTGAAATCGCGCGGGTCCTTGGCAGCCACTTCAGCCAGCTTGATGATGGCGTCGATGACCGGCTGGAAGCCGCGGTGACCGAACATGACGGCGCCGAGCATGATGTCTTCAGCCAGTTCCTTGGCTTCCGACTCGACCATCAGCACAGCGGCATCGGTGCCGGCGACAACGAGGTCGAGCTTGGATTCCTGCATCTCGTCGATGTGCGGGTTGAGCACGTATTCGCCGTTGATGTAGCCAACGCGCGCGCCGCCGATCGGGCCCATGAAAGGCACGCCCGAGAGCGTCAGAGCAGCCGAGGTGGCAACGATCGACAGGATGTCCGGATCGTTTTCGAGGTCGTGCTGGACAACCGTGATGACGATCTGGGTGTCGTTCTTGTAGCCGGCTGCAAACAGCGGGCGGATCGGACGGTCGATGAGGCGGGAGACCAGCGTCTCCTTCTCGCTCGGACGGCCTTCACGCTTGAAATAGCCGCCGGGGATCTTGCCGGCTGCGTAGGTCTTTTCCTGGTAGTTGACGGTCAGCGGGAAGAAATCGAAACCCGGCTTCGGCTCCTTGGCCGAAACGACGGTCGCGAGAACGACGGTTTCGCCATAGGTGGCGAGCACGGCAGCGTCAGCCTGGCGGGCGATCTTGCCGGTCTCGAGGATGAGCGGGCGACCAGCCCACTCGATTTCAACTTTGTGGTGATTGAACATGTTCTGTCCTTCGTGGCGGGAATGACCAACGCCGCAATCCGGCGCGCCAATTCCCTGGCTTGTTCGGCGCGCAATTCCGGAAAACCATCTGGTCTTCCGCACGCGCCTGGGCTTCGGTTTGGCCAGCCACGGGCAAGACAACAAGAAGTTCGGTTGGCAATAGGCCCGCAAATGCGGCTGACCGAACGTCCTGTAATCCTGCCCCATGACCGTCCATGGGTTGGTTCGGGCGCTTCCCTGTGGCGCTCCGGACCCTTTTTCAGCGCGACCGTGCCCCTGTGGCAGGATCGGGCCGATGGACCATCAAAAAGGATGGCCCGAAATATGCGAACGGCGGGCTCTCACATGGAAAGCCCGCCGGTCAATTCATCAGCGGCGCAGACCGAGCTTCTCGATCAGCGTCTGATAGCGTCCCTCGTCCTTGCGCTTGAGGTAATCAAGCAGGCTACGACGCAGCGAAACGAGCGCCAGAAGGCCACGACGGGAGTGGTTGTCCTTCTTGTGGTCCTTGAAGTGCTCGGTCAGGTTCTTGATGCGCTCGGAGAGGATGGCAACCTGGACTTCCGGCGAACCGGTGTCGCCCTTGGCGGTTGCGAATTCAGTCATCAATTCCGACTTGCGCTCGGCAGTAATCGACATCGTGTTTTCCTTTCGATTAGGAGGAAACGGGACGCCCTCGGCCGGGATGTCGTCCAGCTGGGGCCGATGAACAAGGCACTCAAAAGCGCGATGTTGCGGCGCATATAGTGGAATTTGGCGACAAAAGCCAGTCCAATTCGCAAGCCGGCTCCGGGCAGGCCTTCACAGCCACCTTCGCAGCTTGAAAATGATCACCAGCCCGATCGCCACGCAGGCCATGAAGCCCAGCGCCAGCGGATAGCCATAGTAGGACCTCAGTTCCGGCATGTTCCAGGGCGAGGCCGCAGGGTCGAAATTCATGCCCCATACGCCGACGAGGAAGGTCAGAGGGATGAAGATCGCCGAAACGATGGTCAGAACGGCTATGATCTCGTTGGTGCGCGACTGCGACAACGACAGGTGCATCTCAATCAGGCCGATCATCGTTTCACGCTGCGAATCCACCGTTTCGACCAGCCGGATCGAATGGTCGAGCGTGTCGTTGAAATAGATCTTGGTTTCAGCCGAGATAAAGGGCGCATCGGAACGGATGATCGTGGTCAGCGCATCGCGCAGAGGCCACAAGGTGCGCTTGAGCAGATTGGTCGCCCGGCGCAGGCCGTGGAGCTGACCGATCTGGTGCTTTTGCGGCGAGGCCAACAGCTCGTCTTCGATCTTGTCGAGAGTGTCACCGGTGGCGTCGACGATCGGGAAATAGCTGTCGACCACGGCATCGATCAGCGCATAAGCGAGATAGTCGGCCTTGCGGTGGCGGAGGCGGCTTGGATTGGACGTGCGGATGCGCTGGCGCACCGGCTCGAACGGATCGCCTTCCCGCTCCTGAAAGGTAACGACGAAATTCTCGCCGAAGAAAAAGGAGATCTGTTCGTAGCGGCTGGTTTTCGCGTCATCGATCATGCGGAGCACAAAGAAGGCGTGATCGTCGAAGAAGTCGGCCTTGGGTCGCTGGCCCGTATTGACCACATCTTCAAGTGCCAGCGTATGGAGGGCGAAAATCCGGCCGATCTGTTCGATCAGCTCGACGTTGGCAAGCCCGACGCAGTCGAGCCACACCAAAGGCCACTTGTCGCAAGCAGCAACGACATCGTCGAGACTGGCGTTGTCGACGAACTCGCATGTATCGGGCGAGATCAGCGTCAAATTGAGCGCGGACTGATGCGCCGCCGGATCGGCGATCAAAGTGCCGGGCGATGCGCCCACAGGCGAGCGCCTGCGGTGTCGCCTGGCGCGTTCGCCGGTGGTTTCAGTCGCTGCCATCGCCTTTGCCCGCTCCCTCATCGACGTCGATCCAAGCGGAAACGGGACCTGGCTACAAGCCTCAAGCGGTGAATACCCGCTTGGGCTTGAACATGCCCTGCTCGATGGCGCCGATGGCAACGAGCTTGCCGCGCGCTGTGGCGCAGGCCTCTTCGGCCTCCACCGGCGCATCGCGACCACGCACGATGACGGGGTTGCCAAGCCTGATCTTGTTGGCTGCCTCGTCGGTCACCGCAACCTGCGGCAAGCAGTCGAGCGCTGCTGAGGTGTCGACCACGAATTCGTCGATCGCCGTGAAATCCCACCTGCCCTCTTCGCCGTCCGGCTGACCGGCGGTGCGCGCGGCTTCGAGTTCAGCGATGGTGACGAAGTCCTCGGCAGTGAACGGATCGACTTCGGTGCGGCGAAGCTCCGAGATATGGCCAAAGCAACCGAGATCGCGGCCCATGTCGCGGGCCAGCGAGCGGACATAGGTGCCCTTGCCGCATTCAATCTCGAAGATTGTGCGCTCAGCACTGCTTTCGATGATCTCAAGGCGGCCGATTTCGACCTCGCGCGGCGGAATGTCGACGGTCGCACCCTCGCGGGCGAGATCGTAGGCACGCTCGCCGGCGATCTTGATCGCCGAGAACTGCGGCGGCGTCTGCATGATCACACCGGTGTATTTCGGCATGACAGCGCGAATCTCTTCCTCGGACGGACGCTTGTCCGAGGTCTTCGTCACCGGGCCTTCGAGGTCGTCGGTCGAACGCTCATCGCCCCAGGCTACGGTGAAGCGATAAACCTTGGCACCGTCCATCACGTAGGGCACGGTCTTGGTGGCTTCGCCCAGAGCGATCGGCAGCATGCCGGACGCCAGAGGATCGAGCGTTCCAGCGTGACCGGCCTTTTCGGCATTGAACAGCCACTTGATCTTGGAGACAGCCTCGGTCGAGCCCATGCCCACAGGTTTGTCCAGCACCAGCCAGCCGGAGACGGGCCGGCCTTTCTTCTTGCCGCGACGCGACATGTCAGTCTTCCTTGTCTTCTTCGCTGCCAAGATCGCGCACCACTTCGGGTGAGCGCAGCAGATCGTTGATCTTGGCGAAATTGTCGTAGCTCGTGTCCAGCCGGAAACGGAATTCCGGCATGTATTTCATCTGCCGCAAGGCAAAGGAAACACGGCCACGGATGAATTTGGCATATTTGTTGAGCGCCTCGATGACAGCATCGGGGTCTTTGGCGCCGAGCGGCGACACAAAGGCGGTGGCGATCTTGAGGTCGGGCGACATGCGCACTTCGGTGATCGAAATCACCGCCGTTTCGACCACCGGATCAATGATCTCTCCGCGCTGGAGCGTCTCGGAAAGGGCGTGACGCACCTGCTCGCCGACGCGAAGCTGACGCTGGGTTGGGCCTGAACTCGAAAAACGCGACATGGTCCTGAAAATCCATATGTCGCAGGGGGCGGAATGGGACCGCACTTCCTGCTGCACGAAAACGGACGGCGGCCGACCGGCCACCGTCCAAACGATGAGACAAACGCCAGACGCTTAGAGCGTCCGGGTCACCATCTCCACGCGGAAGCACTCGATGACATCGCCAGCGCGCATGTCTTCGTAGTTCTGGAAGGCCATACCGCATTCCTGGCCGACCGGCACTTCAGAGACTTCGTCCTTGAAGCGCTTGAGCGTCTTGAGCGTGCCTTCGTGGATGACAACGTTGTCGCGGATCAGGCGGACGCCTGCGCCACGTTCGACCTTGCCTTCGGTGACACGGCAGCCCGCGACCTTGCCGGTCTTCGTGATGTTGAAGACTTCGAGGATCTCGGCGTTGCCGATGAAGGTTTCGCGACGTTCCGGCGACAGCAGGCCCGACATTGCCGACTTAACGTCATCCACGAGATTGTAGATGATGTTGTAGTAGCGGATTTCGATGCCCGACTGTTCAGCGGCATGACGCGCCTGCGCATTGGCGCGGACGTTGAAGCCGATGATCGCCGCACCCGAGGTTTCGGCAAGCGTGACATCGCTTTCGGTGATAGCGCCGGCGCCCGAATGGACGATACGGGCACGCACCTCATCGGTGCCGAGCTTGTCGAGCGCTGCGATGATCGCCTCGACCGAGCCCTGCACGTCACCCTTGATGATGAGCGGGAACTCCTTGAGGCCGGACGACTGCAGCTGCGACATCATCTGCTCGAGCGAGCCGCGCTGCGTGGCGTGCTTGGCGACAGCTTTGTCGCGCGCCAGACGCTGGCGGTACTCGGTGATCTCGCGGGCACGGGCCTCGTTGTTGACTACCGCGAAGCGGTCGCCAGCCTGAGGTGTACCCTGGAGGCCGAGAATCTCGACCGGCATCGCCGGCGGAGCTTCTTCGAGACGGTTACCACGATCGTCGACCAGAGCACGGACGCGGCCCCACTGGTCGCCGGCAACGAGAATGTCGCCTGGCAACAGCGTACCGGTCTGCACCAGCACCGTCGCAACCGGGCCACGGCCCTTGTCGAGCTTGGCTTCAATGACGACACCCTCGGCCGTACGGTCGGGGTTGGCCTTGAGGTCGAGAACTTCGGCCTGCAGCAGGATCGCTTCGAGCAGCTTGTCGAGATTGGTGCCGTTCTTCGCCGAAACTTCGACGTCGAGCACTTCACCGCCCATCGATTCCACGAAGACTTCGTGGCGCAGCAGCTCGGTACGGACCTTCTGCGGATCCGCCGACGGCTTGTCGATCTTGTTGATCGCAACAATGATCGGCACGCCGGCAGCCTTGGCGTGGCTGATCGACTCGATGGTCTGCGGCATGACGGAATCGTCGGCCGCGACCACCAGGATCGCAATGTCGGTCGCCTGAGCACCACGGGCACGCATCGCCGTGAAGGCGGCGTGGCCGGGTGTGTCGATGAAGGTGATCTTCTGACCGTTCTTCTCGACCTGGTAGGCGCCGATGTGCTGGGTGATGCCACCGGCTTCGCCCGACACGACATTGGCGTGGCGGATGGCGTCGAGCAGCGAGGTCTTGCCGTGATCGACGTGACCCATGATGGTGACGACGGGCGGACGCGTGACCAGCGTTGCGCTGTGGTCGGCGATGTCGAACAGGCCCTCTTCGATGTCGGACTCGGCAACGCGGCGAACCGTGTGGCCAAATTCGGAAGCGATCAGCTCAGCCGTATCGGCGTCGATGACGTCGCCCGGCTTCATCATCTGGCCCTGCTTCATGAAGAACTTCACGACATCGACGGCACGCTCGGACATACGCTGAGCGAGTTCCTGGATGGTGATGGTCTCGGGAAGGATAACCTCGCGAATGATCTTTTCGCGCGGCTCGTTGTGCATCGCACGCTTGAACTTCTCCTGACGGCGACGCATCGCCGACAGCGAACGCGAACGCGCATCGCCATCCACGGAAGACAGCGCCGTGTTGAGCGTGAGCTTGCCGCGACGGCGATCTTCTTCGGTCTTGGTCTTGGCCGGACGGGCAACCTCAGGCGTCGCAATGCGGCGGATCGGCGTTGCGGTAGCTGCGCCTGGGCCTACGCGGCCCTTCGGCTTGGCTTCCACCTCGTCGGGCACATTGGCCTCGAGTGCTGCGGCAGGCGCACGGCGGCGGGCTTCGTCCTCGGCACGACGGCGCGATTCTGCCTCGGTCTTGAGACGGGCTTCTTCTTCAGCCTGGCGACGAGCCGAATCTTCACGCTCCTTGCGGCGGCGCTCTTCTTCCTCGAGGCGGCGACGTGCGTCCTCGACAGCGCGCAGACGGTCTTCCTGCTCACGTACGACAGAGCCTTCAAGTGCGCGACGACGCGCATCCATCTCGCTGCGCGACAACGTGTTCAGCACCATGCCAGACCGCTCGGGCTGACGCGTGGGCCTTGGTGTTTCGCGTACGACAGGGGCCGGGGCGGGAGCACGAGGTGCCGCAACCGGCGCGGGCGAAGGTGCCGCCACGACCGGTGCAGGCGCTGGCGCTGCGACAACCGGCGCGGGCGCTGGCGCTGCGACGACCGGCGCTGCCACAGGCGCGACCGGTGCTGCCACCACGGGCGCTACGGGCTGCGGCTTGGGTGCGAACACGGCGGCTGCAGTCGGTGCGGGCTCGTGCTTGTCGCCGGGCATGGAGAATTTACGCTTCTTCGTCTCCACGACGACCGCCTTTGTGCGGCCGTGCGAGAAGTTCTGGCGTACGGTTCCCTGCTCCGATCCCGGGCGCTTCAGCGTCAAGGTCTTCTTCGGAGTGACGCTCAACGTGTTGTCATCGCCCGATTTAGTGTCGCTCATTCCATATCCTCTGCGGCATCATCGTCGTAGGCAATTGCCGCAATCATTGCCAGATCATCCGGGGATCCGCCCCGATATCGGTCAAGCGCAACCATGCGCTTTGCGACCGCCTTGCCCGCTTCTCCCGCGAGGACGGCAGCATGTATCACATTTGTTGCCCCCAATGCCAAACCCAATTCGGCTTCCGAAAAAAGTTTGTAGGCAGGCGTTGCAGGCCCGCCGATATGCACTGTGGCCTTGCGGGCCTGGGTGATCTTGCGGACGCCATCTTCGGCGCCCTCATAAGCATGGAGTACTAGAAGCGCCTTACCGGCGCGGACCGTGGAATCGACCTTGGCGGCACCGAGCGCCACCAGGCCGGCCTTTCGGGCGAGCCCGAGCGCGCCGAGCGCCGATTTCGCGAGCAGTTTGTCGACCATGGCGCCCAATTCGGGCGGCACGACGACCTGCGCCTTGAAGGCGCGGGCGAACATGCCCTTGGCCTCAGCCTTGTCGATATGTAGGCGGTCAGCCGTCACCCAGCAACCGCGGCCGGGCAGATTTCTCTTGAGGTCCGGAAAAACGGTCGAATCCGGGCCGACGACGAAACGGATAAGATTATCCGGTTCGGCGCTCTTGCGCGTGACGATGCAGGTGCGATCGTTCATCTCGTCCAAGGGGTTCTCCGGCCGGCCTCACGTCACTCACCGGCGACGTCGACTGGCTCTTCCTCGGACACTTCGTCCTCGGCGATCCAGCCAACCATACGTCGGGCAGCAACGACCATCTGTTCTGCATCGGTGCGCGACACGCCGTAGTCGGCCAGCACGCCTGGGAAGAACTTGGTCTCTCCGTCCTTGCGTTCCTTCCAGCCGACGAGATCGTCGGCTGCATAGCCGGCGAAGTCCTCGACCGTCTTCACACCATCATTGCCGAGCGCCACCAGCATTGCGGTGGTGATGCCCGGGATCTCGCGCAGTTCGTCCTGCACGCCGAGCGCCTTGCGCTTTTCGTCGTGTTCGGCCTCGATCTTGCCGAGATATTCGCGAGCGCGGGTCTGGATTTCAGACGCGGTGTCTTCATCGAAGCCGTCGATCGATGCGATTTCGTCGGCATCGACGTAGGCCACTTCCTCAACGCTGGTGAAGCCTTCCGAAGCCAGAACCTGGCCGACCATCTCGTCGACGTCGAGCGATTCCATGAACAGCGTCGAACGCTCGACGAATTCCTTCTGGCGGCGCTCCGACTCTTCCTGCTCGGTCAGGATGTCGATGTCCCAGCCGGTCAGCTGCGAAGCCAGACGCACGTTCTGGCCGCGGCGGCCGATGGCCAGCGACAGCTGGTCGTCGGGAACCACGACTTCGATGCGCTCTGCGTCTTCGTCGAGAACGACCTTGGCGACTTCAGCCGGCTGAAGCGCGTTGACGATGAAAGAAGCGGCCGAAGGCGACCACGGAATGATGTCGATCTTTTCGCCCTGGAGCTCGCCGACGACGGCCTGGACGCGCGAACCACGCATACCGACGCAGGCACCGACCGGATCGATCGAGCTGTCACGCGAGATGACGGCGATCTTGGCGCGCGAACCGGGGTCGCGGGCAACCGACTTGATCTCGATGATGCCGTCGTAAATCTCGGGCACTTCCATGGTGAACAGCTTCGCCATGAACTGCGGATGGGTACGCGACAGGAAAATCTGCGGGCCGCGCTGTTCGCGACGCACGTCGTAGACGTAGGCGCGGACGCGGTCGCCATACTTGTAGTTTTCGCGGGGGATCAGCTCGTCGCGGCGGATGATCGCCTCGCCACGGCCGAGATCAACGATGACGTTGCCGTATTCGACGCGCTTGACGGTGCCGTTGACGATCTCGCCGATACGATCCTTGTATTCGTCGTACTGGCGGTCGCGCTCAGCTTCACGCACCTTCTGGACGATGACCTGCTTGGCCGACTGGGCGGCGATGCGGCCGAAATCCATGGGCGGCAGCTGTTCGGCGATGAAGTCGCCGAGCTGGGCATCGGGGTTGCGCTCACGTGCCGAAGACAGCGCGATCTGGATGGCGTAGTCATCGACCTTTTCGACGACTTCCATCAGGCGCTGCAGCTTCATCTCGCCCGTATTGGGATTGATGTCGGCGCGGATGTTGGTCTCTTGGCCATAACGCGAACGCGCTGCCTTCTGGATCGCGTCGGCCATGGCGGCGATGACGATCGACTTGTCGATCGACTTCTCGCGGGCGACCGCATCGGCGATCTGCAGCAGTTCGAGCCTGTTGGCGCTTACAACCATTGTATTTCTCCCGGAGCGTTCGGCCGAATCTGGTCCAGCCGTGCTGCTCTATCAATCTTCCGTTTCGGTTTCTTCGCCTTCCGGCGCATCTTCGTCTTCGCCGCGACGCTTCCGTGCTTCCTTGCGCGCCTGATTGTCCTTGCTCAGGGCATCGCGAATGAGATCGTCGGTAAGGATCAGCCGTGCCTCGGAAATCGCCTCGAAAGGCACGCGCACGGTCGGCTCCTCGCCATAGGCCGCCTGGTCACGCTGGAGCAGGATGCCCTCTTCGTCGACCTCGGCGATCTTGCCGCGGAACCGCTTGCGATCGGCAACCATGACCGAGGTCTCCATCTTGACGATGTGACCGATCCAGTTGCCGAAATCCGACTTGCGGACCAGCGGCCGGTCGATACCCGGCGACGACACTTCCAGATGATACGCCTTTTCGATCGGATCATCGACATCCAGGGCAGGCGAAACCGCGCGGCTCACCTCTTCGCAATCCTGGACGGTCATGGTGCCGTCTTCGCGCTCGGCCATGATCTGCAGCGTCAGCCCGCTCTGCCCCGACAGGCGGATGCGAACGAGGCGGAAGCCGATCGCACGAAGGACGGGCTGAACGATCAACGCGATGCGGGCATCAATGCCGGTCTCGCGGATGATGCGGTCGTCGCCTGTCTGTTCGGCTGCGTTTTCGGTCATATAATCTCCAGACGGTCGGCAGGTAACAAAAAAGAGCGGGACCGGGTGGACCCACTCTTCGTCATACCGACCAAGAATTTGAGGCTGATATAGCCGAAGGCGGCGCGGCTTTCAAGTCCTGTGGCCGGTTGCGTCCACTGCTATGCGTTTAGCCGACCATTGCAGCGGATGCATGGCAAACATGCGACAACACCCCTACCGGTTTCCTTTGAGGCACCTATATTTGTTGCGTTGCACAAAATCATGACGCAACGCAAAAGAGGACACCGAGATGAACACCCGCAAGCAATTTGGTCGCATTGGTCAACTGGTCCGCACCTTCGGTAGCGCCGTGGCTGCAGCTGCGGCCGTTGAGCACGGTCATCGTCCGAACAACCAGGATCTGGTGATGCTGGGCATCGACCCGCGCCACTTCGACCGCATCCGCCGGTTCTAAAATTTCTGTTTCAGGGTAGAGAGCGCACACCGCTGCCCACGTTATTGGCGTATGCCGAGACGTGGGCCAAGTGGGCCGTGCTCCGGAGCGGCAGGTTATCTTGACCGTCGCTCTGTCCCTGACAGTTTCCGCCTCCCCTGAGGAGGCAAAGAAAAAGCCGAGGCCGGAAAATCCGGGCCTCGGCTTTTTCGTTTCAGGGCTGAGTGGAACTCAGTCTTCGTTGGCGCCAAGCTGGGCCAGCACCTTGCCGCGACCACGAGAGCGCAGGTAGAGCGGCAACAGCACCGCGGTTGCCGCAAGCAGCAACAGCACCACCGCAATCGGCGATCCCAGCAGGATCGACGGGTCGCCCTGGCTGATGGCCAGCGCGCGGCGCAATTGCTGCTCCGCCATTGGCCCCAGAATCAACCCAACCACCACAGGCGCAATCGGATAGCCGAAGCGGCGCAGGCCGTAGCCGAGCAGGCCGAACGCCAAAAGCATGCCGAGCTCGAACGACATCGGCCAGGTGAACATGCCGAACACATTAAGCTGGAAGACGGCCGAGTTGGCGCCGATGGTGCCAAGCGTCGCAAAGGTCAGGATGCCGGCATAAAGCCACGGTGTCGGGATGGTCAAAAGCTTGATCCACACGCCGATCAACGGCAGGTTCAGCACCAGCAGCATCAGATTGGCGACGAGCAGAGAGGCGATCAAGCCCCAAACGAGTTGCGGGTTGGTGGCAAACAGCAGCGGTCCCGGCTGCAAGCCGAACTGCTGGAAGCCGGCGAGCATGATCGCGGCCGTCGCCGTGGTCGGCAGGCCAAGCGTGAGCAGCGGCACCAGCGTGCCAGCGGCAGAGGCGTTGTTGGCCGCTTCGGGCCCCGCGACACCTTCGATCGCACCCTTGCCAAACTCTTCGGGCTTTTCAGCCAGATTCTTTTCGACCGAATAAGACAGGAAGGTACCGATTTCGGCGCCGCCCGCCGGCATCGCGCCGATCGGGAAGCCGATAGCGGTGCCGCGCAGCCATGGCTTCCACGAACGGCGCCAGTCCTCACGCGTCATCCACACAGAGCCCTTGATCGCCTGGATGGTCGATTCGCCGCCTTTGCTGGCAGCAACGCTGAGCGCTTCGCCGACGGCAAACAGCGCCACCGCAAGCGTCGTCACTTCGACGCCGTCAAGCAGGTCGGGGATGCCGAAGGCAAGGCGCGCCTGGCCCGTCTGCAGGTCGATGCCGATCAATCCCATGGCCAGGCCAATGAAAAGTGCGGTCAGCCCGCGCAGCGTCGAGTCGCCGAAGGCGGCCGAAACAGTCATGAAGGCGAGGATCATCAGCGCGAAATATTCGGCCGGGCCGAAAGACAGCGCCATCTTGACGACCGTCGGCGCGATGAAGGCAAGGCCGATGGTGGCAATCAGGCCGGCAACGAACGAACCGATGGCGGCGGTCGCCAATGCCGGTCCGCCGCGCCCGGCGCGCGCCATCTTGTTGCCTTCCAGGGCCGTGACAATCGAGGCACTTTCGCCTGGGGTATTGAGCAGGATCGACGTCGTCGAGCCGCCATACATGCCGCCGTAATAGATGCCGGCGAACATGATCAGCGATCCGGCCGGATCGAGCTTGTAGGTGACCGGCAACAGCAGGGCGACGGTAAGTGCCGGACCGATGCCGGGCAAAACGCCAACAGCAGTGCCGAGCGTCACGCCGATGAGCGCATAAAGCATGTTCATCGGCTCCAAAGCCGTGAGCAATCCCTGCGCCAGCAGACCAAAGGTATCCATTTAGAGCCGAGCTCCCTTAAAAATCGCTCAGAACAACAGGTGTTCGAGCGGGCCGGCGGGCAGCGAGAGCTGCAGTCCCTTGGCGAAAATGAACCAGATGACGAAGGAAAGCACGATGCCGAGGGGAATCGTCTTCCACAGCGGGCCACGACCAAATGCGCGCGCCGTTGCGGCAAAGAGCAGTCCCGTGGCGATCGAGAAGCCGGCTGCCTTGAGCAGCAGCATCTGGGCCACAAGGCCGCCGACGATCCACAGGATCGGGCTGATTTCCTGATGCTCGCGCTCGGGGAAGTCACCACGCCAGGCTTCGAAGGCCGTCCAGATCGACAGGCCGAAGAACGCAGCAGCGATCACATAAGGAAAGGTGGTTGGGCCGACGCGGGCATAGCTGTTGCCGGCGCCATGGCTGGCGGTGCTCCAGGCGATGACGACCGAAACCGCCATAAGCAGCGCGGCGATGGCAAGCGCCGCCCAATCGGGGCGGCGCCTTTCTTGTTGCTGGTTGTCCAGGCTCATTTCACCAGGCCGATGTCTTTCAGGATGGCGGACGTCGCTTCGGTGTCCTTCTTCAGCTGTGCTGCGAAGTCGTCACCGGCGAGGTAGGTGTTGGCCCAGCCCTTGTCGGCGAGGATCTTCGTCCACGAGGCCGAGGTCACCATCTTTTCGACGTCGGCGAGCACAGCTGCCTTCTGCTCGGCCGACAGGCCAGGAGCCGCAGCGACCATGCGCCAGTTCTGGATCGAGACGTCAACGCCGCCGTCCTTGAAGGTCGGGGCGTCGATGCCTTCGACCTTGGCGTCGGACGAGATGCCGATGATGCGCAGCGTGCCAGCCTTGATCTGCTCGGCGAATTCGCCGTAGCCGGAAATGCCGACGGTCACCTGGCCGCCGAGAATAGCGGCAAGCGCTTCGCCACCGCCGGAATAGGCGATGTAGTTGACCTTGGTCGGGTCGACGCCGACTGCCTTGGCAATCAGGCCGGCCGTGATGTGGTCAGTGCCGCCGGCCGAGCCGCCGCCCCAGGAAACCGCGCCTGGATCAGCCTTGAGCTTGGCAACGAGGCCAGCCATGTCCTTGATGTCGGAAGCAGCAGGCACGACCAGAGCTTCGTATTCGCCGGTCAGGCGAGCGATTGGGGTGACCTGATCGAGCGTGACAGGCGAGGCGTTGGTCAAGATCGCGCCGACCATGACATAGCCGCCGACGATGAGCTGAGCCGGGTCGCCGCTGGCCTGGTTGACGAACTGGGCGAGACCGATGGTGCCGCCGGCGCCCGGAACGTTGTTGACCTGCACGGAGCTCGAGATCTTCTCGTCCTGGAGCGCGGTCTGCATCGAACGCGCGGTCTGGTCCCAGCCGCCGCCAGGCGCTGCGGGGGCCATGATCTTGTAGTCGGCCGCTGCGGCCGGCAGGGCGAGCGCGCCTGCGATGATAGATGCCAATACGAACTGCTTCATTGCTGTTCCTCCCTTGCAACCCGCATACGCGGGGCAAATGCTTTTTTCAGTTTCGAGGCCCGCGCCTGAGGCAGCGTCCCGGAACGTCAAGGGAAGGAATGGACCGTCTAAATGAGCCGGCCACTTGTGCAGCGTTTCCAGGGCCCCATTACGCGACGATATTGCGCCGCTGGATAGCCTTTGAAGAAACGTGTTCGAAGTCCTCCCGAACTTTCCGAGCCCTGCCGCCTCCAACGGATGGGCCGAAACTTCCCTATCGCAGCAACCTGACATCAGACTGACACCGATGCAACAGCTTGGGAACATCGCATGATCAGGGGCTGCGCAGCGCCTCGTTCCAGCGCTCGATGACGCGGGATCGCTTGACCTGGTCGAGATAGACCATCAGGCCCGGGCTGACCGGCACCGGGCGCAATTGGCCGCCGAGAACCTCCTGCATCCGGTTGGCGGTGTTTTCGCCCGAGACATCAGGATTGACGGCCGCAATGTGCAATTGCCGCGCCATCACCGTCTGCCCCTCGGCCGACATGAAATATTCGAGATAGCGGCGGCCGAGGTCAGGCGACTTGGCCGCAGCCGGCACCAGGCCGATGCGCGACATCACCACCGTGTAGTCCTTGGGCAGGACGATGCCGACATCGGGGTTGCGCGCCGCCCAGTCGGCGGCATAGGAGCCCAGGATGTTGTAGCCAAGCACGAAGCGCCCGTCGGCGATGCGTTCGAGGATCGCGCTGCTTGTCGAATAGAGCTTCACGCCCGCTGCCCCCATGGCGCGGATCACCGACCAGATGTCGGGATATTGCTCCTGGTCGCGCGCCATGAACATGAAGCCGACGCCGGAGCGCTCGATGTCATAGGTGGCGATGCGGCCATAGACCTTGTCGCCCTGGGCCTGGAGGAAATCGACGAACTGGCCACGCGTGGCGGGTGGAGGCGCATCCTTGAAGCTCGGCTTGTGATAGACGAACACCGCCGGCTCGAAGGTCAGCGCATAGGCAGTGTCGCGCCAGTTGGCCCAGCGCGGCCAGCGGTCGGACAGCGGCAGCCGGCTTTCCTGGGCGTAACCGTCATTGGCGAGCTTGACCTGCAGGTCCATGGCCGAGGAAAAGGCGATGTCGGAAGTGCCCTTGCCGGCGTCGGTCTCGGCCACGACCCGGTCGTAGATGTCGACCGTCTGCAGTTCCTCGTAGCGGACAGCGACATCGGGATTGGCCTTCTGGAAGCCTTCGATCATCGGCTTGGCCAAAGGCGCGTCGAGCGAGGAATAAACGACAAGCGTGCGCGCGTCCGAAGCGCCGTTGAGTGCTGGAAAGACGGTGACCTCGGCCCAGGCGGGCGCTGAAAGGCAAACAAGGGCGGCGAGAATGGCTAAGCGCATGATCGCCTGACCATGCCTCAGCCAAGCGAGCGGCACAACGACGAAGCGCTATAGATGCGTGCAAGGGGCTCTGGACCTTTGCCTATCGAATAGGCATCGTCATAACGGCTGGGGCAAGGAGAATTCGGTTGCGCATTCTGGTGGTGGAGGACAACGCGACGCTGGCCGGCGGCTTGGCGGCGGTGCTCAAGGGCAGCGGCTATGCCGTCGACGTGGTCGGCGATGGTGCCTCGGCGGTTGCGGTACTCGCCACCGAGCGCTTCGACCTCGTCATCCTCGATCTCAATCTGCCCGAAATGGACGGGCTCGACGTGC
Organism: Aminobacter sp. 01T433; assembly: GCF_056398585.1. Classification (NCBI taxonomy): domain Bacteria; kingdom Pseudomonadati; phylum Pseudomonadota; class Alphaproteobacteria; order Hyphomicrobiales; family Phyllobacteriaceae; genus Aminobacter; species Aminobacter sp. 01T433. The sequence continues at coordinate 299,438 of NZ_JBFTPR010000001.1, read as the reverse complement.
TGCGCACCATGCGCGGTCGCCAGCATGACGCGGCCGTGCTGATCCTTTCGGCACGGCATTCGCTCGATGAGCGGGTGAAGGGGCTCGACCTCGGCGCTGACGACTACATGGTCAAGCCCTTCGACGTTGGCGAACTGGAGGCGCGTGTGCGCACGCTGCTGCGCCGCCGCGCCGGGCTCAAGGCGGCGACCGTCACCTTCGGCGAGGTGGCGCTCGACCTCAACACGCGCAGCTTTTCATCCAACGGGGCGGCGATCGACATTCCGGCGCGGGAACTGGCGCTGCTGGAAACGCTGTTCATGCGCGCCGGCAAGGTTGTCGCCAAGCAGGCGATCATCGAATCGCTCGCCGGCTTCGACGAAGATCTGAGCGCCAACGCCATCGAGCAATATGTCAGCCGCCTGCGCAAGCGCCTGGCGCCTTACGGCCTGACCGTCAGGACCGCGCGCGGCATCGGCTATTATCTCGAAAAGCTGCCAAGCCCCTGATGGCGAGGACGAAACCCTATTCTCTGCGCAGCCGGCTGCTGTTGTGGCTACTGGTGCCGCTGGTCACCATCGGCCTGATCGCGCTCGCCGACACCTATCGCGAGGCGGTGGACACCGCGAACGCCGTCTCCGACCGGGTACTGGCAGGCTCGGCACTGGCAATCGCCGAACGCGTGGTGGTGGCCGAGGACGGCGCGCTTGAGGTCGACATTCCTTATGTCGCGCTCGAAATGCTGACCTCGGCGGCACAGGACCGCGTCTTCTACCGCGTCGACGGTCCCCAGGGGTTCATCACCGGATACCAGAACCTGCCTGTCATCCAGGGGCTCGATCAGGAGGAAAGCGGTTATGCCGACGCGAATTTCCGCGGCGAGCCGATCAGGCTGAGTTCGCTCTCCCGCGCCGCCTCGACGGGTGCGACCTCGATACCATTCGTCGTCACCATCGCCGAAACGACGATTGCCCGCACCCAGCTGGCACAGACAATCCTTTTGCGCTCGGCGCTCAGGCTCGCCATCCTGATCGGCAGCGCAGCGGCGATCGTCTGGCTCGCCGTCACCTTTTCGCTGCGCCCGCTCTACCGGCTGCGCGACGCGATTGCCGAACGCAATCCTGACGATCTGCACCCAATCGAACAATCGGTGCCCAAGGAGGTGCGCGGGCTGGTCGACACGGTCAACTCGTTCATGGGCCGGCTTGGCTCGGCACTGGGCGCCATGCGCCATTTCACCGGCAATGCCAGCCATCAGCTGCGCACGCCGCTGACCATCATCCGCACCCAGCTTGCCCTTGCCTCGCGTGCGCACTCGCTCGAAGAGGCGCGGCAGGCGGCCCGGATGGGCGATGAGGCGGTGGCCCATGCCGAGCGCGTCATCGCCCAGCTGTTGCTGCTCGCCAAGGTCGACGAGGCGGCGTCCGACCGGCTCAAGAACCTCGACGCGATCAACCTGACCGCGCTTGCGCAGCAACTGACCGCCGACCGCGTGACCCAGGCGCATGCCGCCGGCATCGATCTCGGTTTTGACGGAGAAAGGGCACTGTTTGTACGCGGCGAACCGATGCTGCTCAGCGAAATGATCCGTAACCTGATCGAAAACGTGCTCGCTTATGCCGGCAGCGGCGCGGAAGCCACCGTCAAGGTGCTCGACGCTGGCACGGAGGTCGTGCTGGAGGTCGAAGACACTGGGCCAGGCATTCCGGCGTCGGAGATGGAAAGCGTTCGCCAGCGTTTTGTGCGCGGGCGATCGGGCGACAGGCCAGGTGCCGGCCTTGGCCTACCGATCGTCGAGGAGATCGCCTCGCTTTTCGGCGGGCGACTGGAACTCTTGGCGGGTGCCGAAGGACGCGGGCTCAGGGTGCGGGTGGCGTTTGCTGCGGCCGAGGGATGAGCCCTTCTCAACTCTTGAACCTGATCCGCGCTGCAAGCTAGCTGCAGCTGCGGGAATCGATGCCAATCTGCACCCGCAACGGCATGGATTCCCGACACTCTCCGCTCGTTTCACTCGCTCACGAGGTCGAGAATGACGGATGCAGGGAACGCCTCTGCTAATCTCCAACCTCGACGATTGGCCGAAAACCGCCGATGAAGTTCGTCATTCCCGACCTCGTGAGCGAGTGAAACGAGCGGAGAGTGTCGGGAATCCATGCAGTGACGCAAAGACATACAGAGCGGGTCCCAGTCCATTGGACGATCGGATTTTCCGCCCTCTAGCACCCGGAATTTGCCTTCAGGCACCTACTCCCACGAAGGGGGCACCAGCCTATGCCCTCACAAACGTCAAATACGCCGGAGTGCGGTTTTCGCGGATGGCTTTGGCTTCGTAGCGCGTGCGCGTCCAGCCCTCATAAGGCGTGTGCCAGTCGCGGGCGTCGGCCGCCTGCCACTCGAAGGCAGGATGGGCGCGGCAGTGCTGCAGCGTCCAGTTGACGTAGGTGTCGATGTCGGAGGCAAAGCGGAATTTCGCGCCGCTTTTCAGCACACGGGCGAAGCGGTCGAGATTGACCGGGCTGACGAAGCGGCGCTTCCAGTGCTTCTTCTTCCGCCACGGGTCGGGATAGAGCAGGTCGATGCCGTCTAGCGAGGCCTCCGGCAGCCAGTCGAGCAGCTGGGTGGCGTCTTCGTCATAGAGGCGGATGTTGGCGAGCGGGTTTTCGTCGAGCACCGCCGTCATCTTGGCCATGCCGTTGACGAAAGGTTCGATGCCGATGAAGCCTACATCCGGATTGTTCGCGGCGATGTGGCGAAGGTGCTCGCCGCCGCCGAAGCCGATCTCCAGCTTGACCTTGGACACCTCGGCTTCAAACATCGTGCGAAGATCGGCAGGAGCGGCCACGCCAAGGTCGATGCCAAGGCGGGCCAGTCCTGTTTCAAGCGCTTCCGCCTGATGCGGGCGAATGGACTTGCCGCGCCGCCGCCCGAAAAAGGCTTCGCTGGTGCGACTGCGGCGCGGTTCCTGTTCCATAGATACCACGGTCGCCTTAAGCGGCGACCGCATCCTTGAGTGCCTTCACCAGGTCGGTCTTTTCCCACGAGAAAGAACCGTCGCGACCGGCCTTGCGGCCGAAATGGCCGTAGGATGAGGTCTTGGCGTAGATCGGCTTGTTGAGGTCGAGGTGACGACGGATGCCCGACGGCGACAGGTCCATGACCTGGCGCAGTGCATCTTCCAGCACCGCCTCATCAACCTTGCCGGTGCCGTGCAGGTCGACATAGACCGACAGCGGCTGGGCAACGCCGATGGCGTAGGACAGCTGGATGGTGCAGCGCTCGGCAAGCTTGGCGGCAACCACGTTCTTGGCGAGATAGCGCGCGGCATAGGCTGCCGAACGATCGACCTTGGTGGTGTCCTTGCCGGAGAACGCGCCGCCGCCATGCGGGGCAGCACCGCCGTAGGTGTCGACGATGATCTTGCGGCCGGTCAGGCCGGCGTCGCCGTCAGGACCGCCGATGACAAACTTGCCGGTCGGGTTGATGTACCAGTTGCAGTCATTGGCGATTTCGAGTTCGCCAAGGGCTTCACGGATGTAGGGCTCCACGACCTTGCGGACCTTGCCTGAATCCCAGCTGCCGTCGAGGTGCTGGGTGGAAAGCACGATCTGCGTGACTTCGTGGGCCTTGCCGTCCTGATAGCGCACGGTGACCTGGCTCTTGGCGTCAGGGCCAAGCTTGCCGGCGTCGCCCTTGTTCTCGTGGCGGGCGGTGGCGAGCAGTTCGAGGATCTTGTGGCTGTAGTAGATCGGCGCCGGCATCAGGTCCGGCGTCTCGCGGCAGGCATAACCGAACATGATGCCCTGGTCGCCCGCGCCTTCTTCGCCCTGGCGGTCGGAAGCGCTGTCGACGCCCTGGCCGATGTCAGGCGACTGGCCGTGCAGCAGCACGTCGATGCGGGCGGTCTTCCAGTGGAAGCCGGCCTGCTCGTAGCCGATCGCGCGGATGGCCTTGCGAGCCACCGCTTTGAACTTGGACGGATTGACGACCGGATGGCCGGCTGCGTCCTTCACGATCTGGCCGTTCTTGTCTTTCTTGAGCAGCGTGTCGGGCACGCGAACTTCGCCGGCGATCACAACGCGGTTGGTGGTTGCAAGCGTTTCACAGGCAACGCGGACCTTCCACGGATCCATGCCGGTCTTTTTGGCTTCACGGTAGACGAGATCGACGATCTCATCGGAAATGCGGTCGCACACCTTATCGGGGTGGCCTTCGGATACGGACTCGGAAGTGAAGAGATAATTCTGCCGCTGCACGGGATGTCCCCTCTGGAAAGCGATCGGCGCGATGCCGATCTTTGGCGCGACACGTGTTAGCGAAGCCTGCCAGACCTCGTCAAGCAGGCTTTCGTCGCGGAAGGCCAGTTATTGCAAGAGCGTGGCGACGGCGCATCGCCGTCGCACAGCGCATCGACCTGAATATCGGAGCCGATTTTCAGAAAGCATGATGCGAAATTTCAGACACTAAAGCGTCAGTTGTGCGTCCATTCGGGCGCACGGCGCTCTGGCATTACTGCTCTTCGTCGTCGGCCAGAACCTTGGCCAATTCGATGACTTTGCGCCGAATTTTGGGGTTGGAAATCCGGGCAAAAGCGCGGTTGAGCTGCAGGCCTTCGGCGCTGCTGAGAAAATTGACCACGAAAGAGGTGGAAGAATCTTCCGCCAGCCCTTTATGTTCGACACCTTCGGCTCCCGGAGCGTCCTCGAAGAAGAAAGCGACCGGAACGCTGAGGATCGAAGCGATGGCCTGAAGGCGACTCGCTCCGACGCGGTTTGTTCCTTTTTCGTATTTCTGGATTTGCTGGAAGGTGATCCCTAAGCTTTCTCCAAGCTTTTCCTGGCTCATTCCCAACATGTTGCGTCGCAGACGAATTCTACCGCCGACGTATACGTCGGTCGGATTTGGTTTCTTCTTGTTTTCTTTTTCCACTGTCTTTCCTCGCCGGATTTTCCCAGCTTATTTTTTGGGCAGATAACCCACTTCAGGGCAATTTATAACGCTCGGATCTGAACGCCGATTGGCGCAGCATCTCGCCGCGCGTGGGCATATGAGTTTCTAACAACCGCAGTGTCAATTCGCCCTGAGCCTCTGCCTGAGCTTCAAGCCACTTGCCGCAACGGCAATGACGAACATGATCAGGAAACCATTAACGCGCGAATGCGGCGTCGGGGCGGCGCCAGCGGCGGCCACCGGAAGCGAGAAATCGATGATGCCGCGAACATTCATCGCAAGTGCATCCACAACTCGCCCGCTTGGGTCGACAATGCCGGAAATTCCTGTGTTGGCCGCGCGCAGGACCGGCAACCCGTTTTCCACCGCGCGGACTTGCGACTGCCGGAAATGCTGATACGGACCCGGGGTATCGCCAAACCACGCATCGTTGGTGACATTTACCATAATCTGAGTTGACGCCGCGTCAACTGCAACTAGGCGGGGAAAAATTATTTCATAGCAGACGAATGCTGCCGCCTTCAGACCGCCAGGCAGGTCGAGCGGCCGGCGACTGGTGCCTGCGGTGAAATTCATCGGCCCAGCGACAAGTTGAGTGAGCCCGATGCGCTCCATCAGGCCAGCGAACGGGATATATTCGCCGAAGGGAACAAGGTGGACCTTGTCGACAGCATCCACGATTTCGCCCTTGTCGTTGATGCTGACGACGGAATTGTAATAGCGGGCTTCCGCGTCGGCTGACGACTCGCCTTCCTCGCGCACTGTGCCAGCCATCAACATCTGGCCTTCGGCCAGCATGTCGCCGATCGCCACCAGCGCGTCGGGCCGTTCGGTGAAAAGAAAGGGCACTGAGGTCTCAGGCCATACGATGAGGTCGGGCTTCTTGGCGCCCGGTTTCGGTGCCTCGGCCGACAACTGCAGCATGCCGGCAAAGATGCGGTCGCGGACACGGCCATCCCATTTTTCGCTGAGGTCGATATTGGGCTGGACGAGACGGACATTGATCGTCCGGCCAGTCGGCGCGGCGGGTGCTGCCAGCCTGTAATAGCCGTAGACGGTGTGGGCGGCGACCAGCACCGCCGCCAATGAGAAACCGAGCTTGAGATTGCGCCGGTCGGCAAGCAGCGCGGGCATGGCAAAGACAAAGACAGCAAGCACGTTCATGCCGGTGACGCCGACTACCGCCACGCTCTGCATGAACAGCGGCACGGGCATGGCGGCAAAGCCCAGCGGGTTCCACGGAAAGCCGGTGAACAAGAAGGTGCGCAGCCATTCGGCCAAGCCGAAGGCGAAGGCGAGTGCCGCAATACGGCCGATGCCGTCGCTCCACAACAGCCGGGCCAATGCAGCGGCAAAGCCGTAGAAGAAGGCCAGAATCAGCGGAATACCGACGACGGCAAAAGGCAGCGCCCAGGCAAAACTCTCGGCTTCGACCAAAAGCGCCCCACCGACCCACCACAGCCCGGCAAGGAAATAGCCGAAACCGAACCACCAGCCGGTGGCGAAGGCAGGCATGAGGCGGCGCAGGAAGCCTGCAGGCCTGTCTGCGACAGCACCGTCAAGCAGCCACACCAGGATCGGGAAAGAAACGAAGCAGGCGGCGAAAAAGTCGTAGGGCGCTTGGCCCAGAACGGCGAAAGCGCCGGCCACAAAGGCGACCAGCGCTCTTTTCCATCCCCACAGCAGAATTATCCGCCCAGCGTGGCGCTCCATCCGTGCCCCTCTCCCAGAATCACGGATCGAAGGTGTAGCAGCACCGCAAGGCGGCACCAAATGGCGGACCGCCCAGGCAGGCCAGGCTCACGCCTGCTCAGCCTTGGCGCGGCGGCGGCGCTCGCTCTTCAAGCTATGGACGATGCGCACGCGCTTGACGCGGCGCGGGTCAGCGTCGAGCACGTGGAACTCGAAGCCCGGAATCGCCTGCACGACTTCGCCCCGGGCCGGCACGCGGCCAAGCGCATTGAAAATCATGCCGCCGATCGTATCGACATATTCGCTGTGTTCGCCGGGCGAGAATTCCTCACCGAGGACCTTGGCGACCTCCTCGATCTCGGCCTTGCCGTCGACGACATAAACGCCGTCTCCCGCCTGGGTGATCATCGGTTCGTCGTCGTCATGTTCGTCTTCGATGTCGCCGACGACCATCTCGACGATGTCTTCGAGCGAAACCAGCCCGTCGGTGCCGCCATATTCATCGATGACCAGCGCCATCTGGGTGCGCGTCGCCTGCATGCGGGTCATCAAATCCGAGGCCAGCATGGACGGCGGCACAAACAGCACCGTGCGGATGAGGTTCAACTCGCCAATGTTGCGCTTGAGGTCGACCTGCGCGAGATCGATCTGCACGTCGGCGGGTTGCGCCTTGCGTGCCCTGCCCTTCTTGACGCGCGCACCACGGGTGATGTGAGCGAGCACGTCACGAATGTGGACCATGCCGCGCGGGTCGTCGAGGGTCTCGACATAGACCGGCATGCGCGAATGGCCGGACTGTTCGAACACCGCAAGCAGTTCGCCAAGCGTGGTCGAGAGCTCAATCGCCTCGATGTCGGCGCGCGGCACCATGACGTCCTCGACCCTGACTTCGCGGAGCCTGAGGATGTTGTTGAGCATGGCGCGTTCGCCGGGCGAAAATGAGTCGGCGTCGCTGCCGGTTTCGGCCAGCGCGTCGACAATTTCCTCGCGGATATTGGTGCCATTGCTGCGGTGACGGAAAAGCCTGGTCAGCCGCTCAATGAAGGATGGCCGATCGGCCTGGGGGTCGTGCGTCGCGTGTAACGGCGCACTGCTACTAGGTCCGTCCTCGTTCTGGTCGGAGGCCTTTGCCGCGGTTCCCGCTTCGGGCGTGGCGGCAGTCTCTGTTTTGTCGTTCATCGTCTTCCGGTCGTTGATCGCCCCTGTTACGCGTAGGGATCGGGAATGGCAAGCCTCGCCAGAGCCTGACGCTCCAGGGCTTCCATCTCCTCGGCTTCCTCGTCGGTCTCGTGATCATACCCCAAAAGATGCAGGAGTCCGTGGATTATGAGGTGGGTGATGTGGTTTTCGAGCGGCTTTTGTTCAAGCTCGGCCTCGCGCACCACCGTCTCATAGGCCAAAACGATGTCGCCGAGCATCGGCGGCAGCGGATCGCCCGGCGCCATGGGGAAGGCCGGAAACGACAAGACATTGGTTGGCTTGTCTTTTTGACGCCATTCGGCGTTGAGGCTCTGGATGCTGTCGTCGTCGGTGAAGACCAGGCTCAGTTCGACGCCGTCGACAATTTCCACCTCGGCCTCGGCCAAGGCCGCAGGCACGGCGCGGTCGACCAGCGCCCTCAAAGCTTCTTCGCTGGGCCAGGCGCCTTCCTCGATCATCAGGTCGATGTCGAGGCCGTCCTCCGCGACGGAGGACACCGGTGTTTTCTTGTCAGGCATAACCAAAACCGTTCCCGATCAACCCTCGGTGCCAAGGCCGCGCGCGACCTTGCCGTCGCGGTCATAGGCCCGTACGATCTCGGCGACGAGCGGGTGGCGAACCACGTCGGTGTCGTTGAAGCGCACCGTAACCGCACCTGGCACACCGTCGAGGATACGCAATGCCTCAACCAGGCCCGACTTGGTGTTGGGCGGCAGGTCGATCTGGGTCGGATCGCCGGTGATGATCATGCGCGAGTTCTCGCCCAGGCGGGTCAAGAACATCTTCATCTGCATCGAGGTGGTGTTCTGCGCCTCGTCGAGGATGACGGCGGCGTGCGCCAGCGTGCGGCCGCGCATGAAGGCGAGCGGGGCGATCTCGATCACTTCGGCGGCAATGGCGCGCTCGACCTTGTCGGCCGGCATCATGTCGTAAAGCGCGTCATAGAGCGGACGCAGGTAAGGATCGACCTTTTCCTTCATGTCGCCGGGCAGGAAGCCCAAGCGTTCGCCCGCTTCCACCGCCGGACGCGACAGGATGATGCGCTCGACCATGCCGCGTTCGAGCAGCATGGCGGCATGCGCGACAGCGAGATAAGTCTTGCCGGTACCAGCCGGGCCGATGCCGAACACCAGCTCCGAGCGCTCCAGCGCGCGCATATAGGCGTCCTGGTTGAGCGAGCGGGCATAGATGGTGCGCTTGCGCGTCGAAATCTGAGCCGCCGCCATCTTGCCCTTGCGCTCAAGCGTCGGCAGCGTCAGCTGGTCGTCAGGGGCAACCGCCATGCGCACGGCGCCGTCTACGTCGGACTGGGCCACTTCGCCGCCTTTCTGCAGGATGGCATAAAGATGATCAAGCGCGCGGCGCGCCTGTTCGGATGCGGTGGCGCTGCCCTTAATGGTCAGTTGATTGCCGCGCGAGCGGATGTCGACGCCGAGTTTCTGTTCGAGACGGGCCAGGTTCTCGTCGAACTGGCCATAAAGCGCACTGGCTAGCTTGTTGTTGTCGAAGGTCAGTACGATGTGCGCCATGTCAGACGCCCCGGAGGGCAGGTTCTTGAGTTCAGCAGCGCTCAACCGTCTCTCCTCATCTGCCGTACGGCCGATCAGACCGCTTCGGCGAACAGGCTGTTGGTGCCTGTCTTCGTGATTCGCACATTGATAATGTCACCGATTTCGCCGGCCTTTTCATCAACAATAACCGGCTGCAGCCAAGGTGAGCGTCCAACGATCTGGCCGGGCTCGCGGCCGGGCTTTTCGATCAGCGTCGAAATGGTCTGTCCGACCAGCCCGTCGGCGAAGGCGTGCTGCTGCTGGGTGATCAGCTGCTGCAGCCTTTGCAGGCGCTCGTCCTTGACGTTTTCCTCGACATGGCAATCCATCTCGGCGCCAGGCGTGCCGGGGCGCGGCGAATATTTGAACGTATAGGCCGAGGCGTAATTGGTGGCGCGCACGATCTCCATCGTAGCCTCGAAATCTTCGTCCGTCTCGCCTGGAAAACCGACAATGAAATCGCCAGACATGGCGATGTCGGGACGCGCGGTGCGGATGCGCTCGATCAGCTTGAGATAATCGGCGGCGGTATGCCGGCGGTTCATCGCCTTGAGGATACGGTCCGAGCCCGACTGCACCGGCAGATGCAAATAAGGCATCAGCGCACCCAAATCGCGATGGGCCGCGATCAGCTCATCGTCCATGTCGCGCGGATGGCTGGTGGTGTAGCGCAGCCTGGCAATGCCGGGGATTTCGGCGAGCCGATAAAGCAGCCGTCCAAGGCCCCATTCCTTGCCGTCGGCGCCCTCGCCGTGCCAGGCGTTGACGTTCTGGCCCAGCAGTGTGACTTCGCGCACGCCGGCCTCGGCCAGCCGTTCGGCTTCGGTGACGATCTGGGCAACGGAGCGCGACACTTCCGAGCCCCTGGTATAAGGCACCACGCAGAAGGTGCAGAACTTGTCGCAACCCTCCTGCACGGTCAGGAAGGCGGTGACGCCGCGCTTGGCGACCTCGGACTTGCGTGGCTGCGGCAGGTGCTCGAACTTATCTTCGAGCGCATACTCGGTTTCGATCACCTTCTGGCCGCCGCGCGCCCTGCGCACGACTTCCGGCAAGCGATGATAGGTCTGCGGTCCAACGACCAGATCGACTGCGGACGCGCGGCGCAGAATCTCGCGGCCTTCAGCTTGAGCTACGCAGCCGGTGACGCCGACGATCAATTCGCGGCCGCTTTCCGCCCGCTCGGCCTTGAGTTTGCCCAGGCGTCCCAGCTGGGAATAGACCTTTTCGGCCGCCTTCTCGCGGATATGGCAGGTGTTGAGCAAAATGAGGTCGGCGTCTTCGATGGTCTCGGTCGCCGCATAGCCGTCGGCAATGAGCGCATCGCTCATGCGCTGCGAGTCGTAGACATTCATCTGGCAGCCATAGGTCTTGATGAAGACCTTCTTGGCAGCGTCTGTGGCCGTCGAGGCCAGTTCCGCTGAGCTTGCCGGGACTATGGTGGAGATATCGTCGAGTTCCATGCGGCGCCTCATAGCGCCTTTCCGAGGCAAAAAACAGACGATTTACGCTTGTCGGGCCGGCACCGGCGATGCGAGCGACTCCAGCATCATTTCACGCACCCGCTCTTCCATCAGCCGTGTCGCTTCCTTGCGGCTCGACTTGGCCGAAAAATCGATCGGCTCGCCGAAACGGATTTCCACGTCGAGCCCACCTTCGGCCAGCAACTGCGTGATATGCGGCACCAGATCCATGTCGCCGATCCAGCTGGCGATCGGGCGGTGCAGGCGGCCCAGCGGAATGCCATGGATGCGGGTATAGGCGATCGATACCGGCTGGATCACGACGTGCTCGGCGGCGCCCTCTGCAATCGCCATCGAGGCGGCGCCAAACAGCGTGCTCTTGAACGGCAGCAAAAGGTTCCCGTCGCCGGTACTGCCTTCGGCAAACAGCACCACGGCATTGCCAGCGGCAAGGCGCTGGGCGATCTCGCTGGCCTGGTCGCCCGACTTGCGCTTGCGCTCGCGTTCGATGAACACTGTGCGCTGGAGCCGTGACAGAAAGCCGAAGATCGGCCAGCCGTTCAGCTCCGACTTGGCGATGAAGGTGACATCGACGAGCGAGCCGAGCGCCATGATGTCGGTCCAAGAAATGTGGTTGGACGCGATCATCAGCGGCCGGGTCTCGACCATCTTGCCGACCATGCGCACGCGCATTCCGAGCGCCCTTAGCATGGCGCGATGCCAGATCTTCAGGATCACGGTCTCCGGCCACAGGCCGGTCTTCATCGAGATGACCTGCAGCGGCACAAGCACCAGTGAGGCCGCAACCATCCAAGAGAGCGCGAGCCCCGTACGGATCTTTCCGATCATATAGTGCTTAATGCCTCGTTCAACCGGGCTTCTGGCTAGCGAAGATCGAGCCGCATGACAAGCGCGCCCGTCGCGCCTTGCGCCGACTGGTAATAATTCGGGCGCTTGCCGACCTCGTGAAAGCCGAAGCGGCGATAAAGACCGATCGCCGGCGCATTGGTCTCATCGACCTCGAGAAACAGCGCCTCGGCGCGCTGGGCATGCAGTTCGCGCAGCACGGCATCCATCAGCCGCCAGCCCAGGCCGTGCCTGCGATGCGACCGCGAAACCGCGATGGTGAGGATTTCGGCCTCGCCCGCCGCCAGCCGCGCCAGCACGAAGGCGATCGGGGCCTCATTGCCGTGACCGGTTTCGCGCACGGCGAAACCGAAGACGGTGTCCTGCTCAAGCAGCGACGAAAACTCGTCTCCGGACCACGGACGTACAAAATCCTCGCGATGAAGCGGTGCCAATGCCGGGCTGTCATCGAGTGAAAGCGGCTGGAGCGCATAGTCGCGGCGCAACGGCCAGAATGGCAGCTTCATTTCTGTTCCCTCGGCAGCACAAAACCGGCCTGCGGCTTGGCATCAGGTGCACGGAGATAGACCGGCTTTGGCCGTTCGCCGGGCTCTTTGCCGGCAGCGAGGCGCGCATAGGTGCCGATGTCGGCGGTCGCATGCAGCGGACCGATAGCGAACGCCTTGTCAACCACGACCGCATCTGCGACCAGTCGAGCAGCAGTGCCGGCCAAAGCCATCTGCCCAGACGCAGCGATCTCGGCCGCCTCGGCCAGGCTCAGAACCGCCGGCTCGCGCAAAACGTGGCCGGTCTCATCATAGAGCGCCGCATGGATTTCTTCGCGCCCGGCGTCGAGTGCTGCGAGCACGGTTTGTTGGCCAAGAGCATCGCGTGTTTCCTGGGCGAGTGCTTCCAGCGTGGTGACACCAACCGCCGGGATTTTCAGCGCGAGCGAAAAGCCGCGCGTTGCAGAGACGCCGACGCGCACGCCGGTGAACGAGCCGGGGCCGGTGGACACGGCGATCAGGCCGAGATCGGCATAAGCGATGCCCGCCTGTCCAAGCGCTTCTTCCACCACGGCCATCAGGTGCTCGGCATGGCCCTTGCCGAGATCGCGCACAGAGCGGCCGAGTTCCTTGGCAGCCACCGTATCGTAGACAGAGGCGGCACAGAGACTTGCGGCACAATCGATGGCGAGGAGGATCATTTCTTGCTCCGGGGGCAATGTCGGAGGTCAGCACGCCGCACACCCCCCTTTGGCCTGCCGGCCATCTCCCCCTCAAGGGGGGAGATCACCCAAACCCGCTGATTTCGCCAGCCACGAACGCCGAAGGATGGTCGCCGTGACCGAAGCTGCCGATCTCCCCCCTTGAGGGGGAGATGGCCGGCAGGCCAGAGGGGGGTGCGAAGGGACGCCATCATAGGTGTCAAGCTATCACGGACTACTTAGCATTCCGTTCGAATCATTATCCTCGCGCCTGCGCCTTCAGCTCGAGCCTGCGCTTGTGCAGGACCGGCTCGGTGTAGCCATTGGGCTGCGCGCGGCCTTCAAAGACCAGGTCACAGGCGGCGCGGAAGGCGATCGACTGGTCGAACTCAGGCGCCATCGGACGATAGAGCGGATCGCCGACATTTTGCCGGTCGACGATCGCCGCCATGCGCTGCAGTGAATCCATCACCTGGATATGCGAGCAGACATCGTGGCGCAGCCAGTTGGCGATATGCTGGGAGGAGATGCGCAAGGTGGCGCGGTCTTCCATCAGGCCAACGTCGTTGATGTCTGGCACCTTGGAGCAGCCGACGCCCTGGTCGATCCAGCGCACGACATAACCGAGGATGCCTTGGGAATTGTTGTCGAGTTCGCGCTGGATCTCGTCAGGCGTCCAGTTGGGACGGACAACGACAGGCACCGACAGGATGTCGTCGAGCCGCGCCTTGGGGCGGGACTTGAGCTGCTCCTGCACCGCGTGGACATCGACCTTGTGGTAGTGGGTGGCGTGCAGCGTGGCCGCCGTCGGCGACGGCACCCAGGCGGTGTTGGCGCCAGCACGTGGGTGGGCGATCTTCTGCTCCAGCATCGCTGCCATCAAATCCGGCATCGCCCACATGCCCTTGCCGATCTGGGCATGGCCCGACAGGCCGCATTCAAGCCCGGTGTCGACGTTCCAGGCTTCGTAGGCCGAAATCCACGGCGCCTGCTTCATGTCGCCCTTGCGCACCATGGGACCTGCTTCCATCGAGGTGTGGATTTCGTCGCCGGTGCGATCGAGGAAGCCGGTGTTGATGAACACTACGCGTTCCTTGGCGGCGCGGATGCACTCCTTGAGGTTGATGGTGGTGCGCCGCTCCTCGTCCATGATGCCCATCTTGATGGTTTTCCGGGGCATGCCGACAAGGCGCTCGACCCGGTCGAAGATCTCGACGGCGAAGGCGACTTCGTCGGGGCCGTGCATCTTCGGCTTGACGACATACATCGAGCCGGCGCGGGAGTTCATGCGACGCCCATTGGCGCCGACATCGTGCAACGCGATCAAGGCGGTGATCGCCGCGTCCATGATGCCTTCAGGCACTTCATGACCGTCGCGGTCGAGGATGGCCGGATTGGTCATCAGGTGGCCGACATTGCGCACCAGCATCAATGAGCGGCCGGGCAGCGACACGGCACCGCCATCGGGACCGGTGTACTCACGGTCGCCATTGAGCTTGCGGGTGACAGGCTTGCCGCCCTTGTCGAAGGTCTCGGACAGGTCACCGCGCATCAGGCCGAGCCAGTTGCGGTAGACCAAAACCTTGTCTTCGGCGTCGACCGCTGCAACCGAATCCTCGCAGTCCTGGATGGTGGTAAGCGCGGACTCCAGCACCATGTCGGAGATGCCGGCCGGATCGGTCTTGCCGATCGCGCTGTCGCGGTTGATCACGACCTCGACATGCAGGCCGTTCTTCACCAGCACCACCGCATCGGGATTTGTTTCCCCGGCACCGCGATAACCAACGAACTGTTTTGCATCACGCAGGGCAACCGCGCCGGATGCCGCCGTCAGCACCAGCTTGCCAGCGTCGACCGCAAGACCGGTGACGTCAGCCCAGCTGCCCTCAGACAACGGTGCCGCTTCATCCAGGAACGACTTGGCCCAGGCAATCACCTTGGCGCCGCGCTTGGGATTGTAGCCCTTGGTCTTCTCCGCGCCATCGGCATCGGAAATCGCATCGGTGCCGTAGAGCGCATCATAGAGCGAACCCCAGCGTGCGTTGGCTGCGTTCAGCGCATAACGCGCATTCATCACCGGCACGACCAGCTGCGGCCCAGCGACGGTGGCGATCTCGGCGTCGACATTGTCGGTGGTGACTGCAAAGGCCGGGCCTTCGGGCACGAGATAGCCGATCTCGCTCAAAAACGCCTTGTAGGCGGCCATGTCGTGCGGCGCGCCATGCTTGCGGTACCAGGCATCGAGCTTGAGCTGGAAATCGTCGCGCTTTTCGAGCAGCGCCCGGTTCTTGGGCCCAAGATCATGGACGATCTCGGCAAAACCTTCCCAGAACTTTGCAGCATCGACCCCAGTCCCGGGCAAAGCCTCCGAAACAACAAAGTCGTGCAGTTCGCGAGAAACGCGAAGGCCGAAAAGCTCAACGAGGTCGGTCATAATATAAACTCCAGAATTCCGGGGCCGCTGGGGCGGTCAAAATAGGTTTTCGGGCGTTTGACACGCAAAGCGCGCAGGGTCAATTCGTCCAATTTTGCAAGGCAGCAATTGGCTTGCCGCCTATCGCCGCAGCGAACCGATTTAGCCGTCAGACCGCAATCCGGGGACGACCTGCGGCAACCGCCACGACATGGGCCTCGATGAACATGCGCTGGCCCTCGACCGTCGACACGTTGATCTCGGTTACGATCTCGACTTCGGCAGCGTCGGTGCCGGCATCGCTGGCGCGAACGGCCACGATGGCGCGCGCCTCGGCCTCGGCTGCGGCCATCGCCGTTTCCTCGTCGAGGAAATCCCGCAGGATCTCGCCGACCGATAGCCGGAACAGCCCCTCCTTGGGCTGACTGACACGCGCTTCTGCCGTCACGCGCACCTGTCCGACCACAGCGCCAAGCGCATTGGCAACGTCGGTGTCCTCAGGCACCACGCATTCATTGCCGACCAGCGGCGGCAGGCCGGCATAATGCAAGGGTGCTGAGGCACCGAGACCAATGACCGGGCGGTCGAGCGCGACAGACAGACGGGCGATGCCCTCATGGCCATCGACGGCGCGCTGGACCAGAGCGTGAGCGACGGTCGCCGCACCATCGAGCCCGTCCTCGGCGAATGCCGTTTCCAAGATGACTTCAGCCGAGAGGCGGGTCAGCGTCGCCAGCACACGTTCGGCCAATGCTTCGGGGGTCGCTGCGATCGGCTGGCCACGTCCGTCGCGCTTGCGGGAAAAAAGCTCGGCACCAAGCCGCGCGGCGGTTTCATCCCAATTGGCCTGCCTGCCCAACACATGGGCGGCATCGGAGGGGGTGAAGCCACAGACATGGACCAGCCCGCGCGACACCAGGCGGTTGAGCGTGGCGCTTTGGGCATTGGAGGTCAAAAGCCGGTCGATGGGCAGCGGCACCGCGGTGATCGTGTCGTAGAGCTTTGCCTCCGGCGCCGTCAGGCCAGCTGCCAGGTGTTCCGGCACGCCGGTGCGGACGGCGAAGCGGCCATCCATGCGCCCCGGATTGGGGGCGCGCAGCTGGCGCTCCAGTTCGCTCGTCACCGCCTCGCCATGCATCATGCCGGCGAGCGCCAGCGGCACCAGGCGGCGAGGTCCGAGCGACATTTTTGGCTTCAGGCCGCCGTCTTCCAGCGTCACTTCGGAATCGCCACCGAGGCCGAAGGTGCGCATGGCGACCGCCTCGACCATGGTGCGGAAACCACCGACGGTAGCGCCCTCGGGGTCGAGCCGCGGACGGCCATTGTCGAGCACGGCAACATCTGTCGTCGTGCCGCCGATGTCGGACACCACCGCATTGTCGAGCCCGGTCATGTAGCGCGCGCCGACGAGGCTCGCGGCGGGGCCTGAGAGGATGGTCTCGATCGGGCGCTGGCGGGCGAACTCGGCCGAAACCAGCGCGCCATCGCCACGCACCACCATCAGCGGCGCGTTGATCTTGCGTTGCTCCAGAAAACCTTCGGTTGCAGCGACAAGGCGGTCGATCATCGAGATCAGGCGGGCGTTAAGCAGCGTTGTCAGCGCCCGGCGCGGGCCGCCGAGTTTGGAAGAGAGCTCGTGGCTGGCCGTCACCGGCAGGCCGGTCTTCTGGCGGATCAGGTCGCGCGCGGCGATCTCATGCGCCGGGTTGCGGGTGGCGAAATAGGCGCACACGGCAAAGCCCGAGACGGATTTCGCCAGCTCCGACAGGGCTTTCTCAAGCTCGGCCAGCTCCAGCGTGCGGGCATTGCCGTGAACGTCGTGACCACCGGCGCACAGCACCAGCGGATCGGTTCCGAGCGCGGTCTTGAGGCCGTCGCGGGCGAGATCGGCCTCGGAAAAGCCTATCATCACCAGCGCCACGCGTCCGCCCTGGCCCTCGACCAGCGCGTTGGTGGCAAGCGTCGTCGACATCGACACCAGCTTGATGGCGGCGGGGTCGACATGGGCCTTGTCCAGCACTGCGTCGACGGCACCCGATATGCCGACCGCCAGGTCGTGGCGGGTGGTCAGCGCCTTGGCTTTGGCGGCGACGCCGTGGTCCTCGGACCACAGAACCGCGTCGGTGTAGGTGCCGCCGGTGTCGATGCCGAGGAACAGGGGCTGCGGGCGGGATCTGGCGTTCATGCGCTGGTGGTCCGGGGCTTTTTCCAACTGTCCCGCTCTAGCCGATATGGCCGGCAAAGGGAAACCGGCCAGCGCTGGCTATCGACCGGCTCAGCTAGGCCACGAAGCCGATCTTCTTGTGCGTGCTGTCGCAAAACGGCTTGTTGGCCGAATGGCCGCAGCGGCAGAGGAAAACCTTGGTGGTGCGCTCGACCGTGTGGCCGGTGCCGGTGACGATTTCGAGATTGCCTTCAAGCTTGAGGCTGCCGTTCGGCTGCGGGGTAACGACGAGTGGGCCGTCACGCGCGGCGAGCGGCTGGGACTCCTTGAGCGGCGGCTCGCCGGTGGCGGCAAAGCCTGTCTTGCCGTGGCTGCCGTCGCAGAAGGGCTTGTTCTGGGACGCGCCGCAGCGGCACAGCGTGGCGCGATACAAGGTCTCGCCGCCAAGCACGATCTCGGCATGGACGGCCAGTGGGCCGTTCTCGCGCACCCGCACGATGTTGACCACCGGCGGCGCCTCCTGCGGCCCGCCATCCTTGCGCCGATAGGTGATGGCACCCGAGGGGCAGCTTTCGGCGATCGCCACGATCTGCTCGACCGAGGCCGCGTCGGGGTGGATCCACTCGCCCGGCGCGTTGGGCTCGAAGACATGCGGATTGCCGAGCACGCAGTTGCGCGAGTGGATGCAGCGGCGACCGGAGAACCCGACGTCGATCTTGTCGCCTTCGACCATGCCCTTGGACATTTCGTTCCGCTGCCTCCGTCGCCAGATCCCGAGCTTACGCTGCCCGAAGGCTCTGACAAGGGCTCATTCCGCGCCCTTTGCGGTAACGACGCGCGCGACCTCGGCACGGATTTCAGCGCGCATCGCCTCGAGGGTTGCCTCCTCCAGCGGGACGCATGGCGGGATGAACGGGCGGAAGGCGAAGGACCAGTCGTGCTCGGCGCGGCGGCCGACACATTTTTTCAGCCGACGGCAACCGCGCTGCGGGCAATGGCGATGAAATCCAAGATGGCTGCACAGCATCTGGAACAGGCCCAGATAAATGCCCTTGGCCTCGGCGTGGCGCTCCTGGTCGCGGCACACGCAGGCCCATTGCGCGTCGGTGCGCCAGGGCTCGCGCTCCATCTTAGGAATGGCAAAGACGGGATGCTGCCAGGGTTCGTCGGACACATGCGCCTCCGTTGCCGCGCTCGAACCGAGCCGGGTTGGGGTGGAAAGGTCGGGAAGACGGGCGGTCGCGAGATCGCTCGGCAATGTCTAAATGCGATCTCGCGACCGCCCGTCCGGCGATTTCTGTTCCCGTCCGTTCCGCTTCCGCAGGCCGTTTTGGGCATAAACGCCCTTGCCGGCCCCACTAGCGCATCGTCCAGCGCACCCGGGCCGTAGTGCCCGGAGGGGAACCCTTGGACGGAACCTCCCCGGGCGATGGGCCACGTTTGCCCGCCGCCGGAGGCGCCGGCCCCTCCCCACTGATCACCGTCGGACCGGCTTTCCCTTGGGAGGGACGGGATGGATTGTACGGCAGGTTTTTGGGGCGTGGAGAAAAGGGATGGGATTTCCACGCCAATCGCCGATGCCGAGATCCTTCGCACCCCCCTCTGGCCTGCCGGCCATCTCCCCCACAAGGAGGGAGATCACTCGCGTCGCCGGCGGCGTCCGTCCTGCAAGCTGATCGTAAATCCCCTTGCGACGCAGGCAATTTAGCCGCGGCGGCGATGAAGGCGTGATCTCCCTCCTTGTGGGGGAGATGGCCGGCAGGCCAGAGGGGGGTGCGAAGGAATGAGACAGAAAAGAAAAAGCGAAAAAACTTTGAAACCGTGGAGAAATTCTCCCCGTTCAGCCCCGTGAAATCTGCTCGTCCTGCTCGACCGTGAGCGGTTTTACCCCCTCCGGCATCGGCTCGACCACTTGATGGGGCTCGACCACGGGCACAGGCGAAACCACAGGTGCCAACGGCACCGGCGCGTGGGCAGCGCAGGCGCTAAGAGCCGCGAGGGCAACGAGGAGGGCCAGGAATTTCATGGAGCCGGCGTTAGGTGGAAGGTGTGGCGTTATCGCGGCGGCAGACAAGCCGACAGCACAGCCCGCGTCAAGCGCGCGACCCTGACATCTCCTGACAATAGCCTGTCAGGAGGGGACGGCTATACTGCCTTGATCAAGAGGAGGCAAAGATGAGCGGCTTTGACGATTTCGACTTCCTGATCGGCGACTGGACCATCACCAACGAACGTTTGCGCGAGCGGCTGAAGGGCTCGAGCGAATGGGAGACTTTTTCGGCCACCTCGAAGGTGGAAAAGGTGATGGATGGCTGCGGCAACCTCGACCAGATGGCGGTGCCCGCGCGCGGCTTCACCGGCATGACGCTCAGGCTCTACAACCCCGAGACAAAACTGTGGTCGATCTACTGGTCCGACACCAAGAGTTGCCGGCTGTTTCCGCCAATGGTGGGCACGTTCGAAAACGGGCGCGGTGAGTTTTATGGCGACGATGTCGAAGGCGGAGTGCCGGTACGGGTGCGGTTTTTATGGATGGGAGGGGCTAGCCCGCGCTGGGAGCAGGCGATGTCGGTGAATGGGGGTAGGACGTGGGAGGTTAATTGGGTGATGCGGTTTGGGAAGTGGCAGCGCTGAACCCGATTTACGACCCAAATGACACTTTGGGCACCTCGCCCAACGCCACCCGACCCCGGATAACCTCACAAAACAACGCACTTTTTCAATAATCTTCAAATACTTGACATGCCGCTATAACTCAATAATCTTGCTCAGAATTTGCACAGAACGATGAATGTTTCATATGACCTCACTTTCCGACGCCCTTACCTCCAATTTTTCTACCTCACTTTCACAATTAGTTGACAAGGCATTTCAGGGGGCTGTTTCTGGATCAAAAGAGGGCGCAAATATAGTAGCCACTCGCTTTGCGGTCGGATTTGAGCGCTATATTGCGTCCACGAGGTCCAGATGCATCAATGTAAAGACGCTAATCTCGTCAAGCTCGCCAATCCAGCTCAGCCAAGCTTATGAACCTGCTGATCTTACGTTTGGTGACATAAAAATACCTATCGACAAATTTATTAGCGAATTGGGAACAAATAGGAATCATGCGCTGATTACAGCCACCCTTGGCGCGGGCAAATCCTTTACGATGAGATACATATATAGCCAATTTTCAGAGCCAGGGATACTTTCTCATATCCCTATATTTATCGAGTTGCGTGATATACAATTCTCCGAACGAACACTTGTAAGCTATATATTTGACGCTATTTCCCCTTTTACAAATTTTGTTTCGGAAAGATCAATTATCTCTGGACTCAAATCCGGCGTTTTTTGCTTGATACTGGACGGATTCGACGAAATTTCCGGAAGAAATCAAAGAGCAGCCGACCAACAGATAAACAAAATTGTTTCCGACTACCCGAATAACATTGTGGTAGTCTCGTCTCGACCCAATCGCACTCGATTTATGAGTTGGCACAATTTTCCAGAGTATGCAGTCGCGCCATTAACTCTCCCAAAGTTGGAATCTCTTGTAAATCGAATTGATTTCGATGAGACGGACAAAGGACTTTTTCTTAAACGAGTAAAGGGTAGTTTGTTCGAATCTCATGAGAATATATTGTCGAATCCGCTTCTAGCATCAATGATGCTTTTGACTTTCAAGGAATTTCAAGACATTCCATCAAAGATGCACGTTTTTTATGGAACTGCGTTTGATGTTCTTTATCGTCGGCACGACACGATAAAGCCGGATTATCAAAGAGAGTTCAAATCTGGCCTCGACTTAAATGATTTCAAGCGCCTATTTATGACTTTTTGTTTCATGAGTTTTTTGGATAGAAAATTTACGTTTAATAGCTCTACATTTAGCTACTACATATCGCGGGCAATCGAATATGAGGAAATGGATGTAAAAGTTTCTGACATTTGCGATGATCTAAACCACAACATTTGCATAATGCACACCGAAGGTGATGACATTAATTTTATGCACAGATCATTTCAAGAATATTTTGCGGGACTGTTTCTTTCAAAGAGAAGCATCGAAGATGCTTACAGGTACATCGATTTTCTTTTCTGCGAGGTAAGCACTCATGACTTCTTTCGTATGCTTATTGAAATTGATAGAGAGGAATTTGAAAGAAAATACCTAATCGAAAAAATTAAACAGCTTGACGACAATTTCGCACGTTCTCGAACCTTGGGCGAAAAAATTGAAGTTCTGGCGAGCTCTTTTATATGTGGAGCTTTGGAGATGAGCCAGGTACGCAAACGATTTTCATTCCTTCTGGATTTAAGAAGAATGGGAAGGGAATTGAAGCTAACAACGTCATTTCTATAATAGCGGTTATGGGTGACCACTACGATATCAATACATTCTTGCCATGGACTTGGGGCAAAGAAGGATGGGAAGAAGCCATTCCAGAAAAATTCAAGAAAAGGAATAGCATTGATATATTCGAGGTTAAAGATATTCCTATTAAAGTTTTAAATTTGGTCGGAATGAAGTCATACCTGTCATACCTCGTAAAGAAGATACGATTTATTCGGAAAGACTTGGAAGACAGGCACAGTAAGAAGTCAAAACTACTCTCAGATAGCCTCAAAAAGACGCATTTATTGAAGTCAACAAACTAGAGCGCCAGGGCGCTAGGCGCCATCATCTGTTGGCCCCAAAATCCGTGGTTCGACGGTTTCGACAAGCTCACGGCTCGCCATGAGGATTTTGTGGAGGGCGCTTAATTCTGCCGCGTGGCAGCGCCTCAACCGTTCGCGTTTAGCTTGGGGAGACTGCCCTCATGGAAGTCACTGTCTACATCCTGCGATGCTCGGATGGGTCCTACTACACCGGCCTGACCAAGCAGGAGATCGAAGCGCGGGTGTGGGAGCACAATGAGGGCGTCTATGACGGCTATACGCGCAAGCGGCGGCCGGTCGAGCTGGGGTTTACCGAGACCTATGACCGTATCATCGAGGCGATCGACCGAGAGCGGCAGATCAAGGGGTGGAGCCGGGCCAAGAAGGAAGCGCTGATTGCGCTGGCCTATGAGAGGCTGCCGGAACTGTCCAAGAACCGGCAGGGGGTAGAGTTCACGCCGTGGTGGAGGCGCATGGACGAGGACGACGGCCCGAAATCCGACGGTTCGACAGGCTCACCATGAGGATTTTTGGGCGGGCGGCGCGCCAAGTTCTGGGCGCATAGACAACGGTATGCAACAAAGGAAATGAAGGCGGAGGTGCTCCAGTAGCCCTCATGGTGAGCCTGTCGAACCACGAGGGCGTCAGGCGCCAAGGTCTGCTGGGCCCAAAACCTCGTGGTTCGCCCGTTCGACAAGCTCACGGCTCACCATGAGGGTTTTGGGGGAGCCCGCCATCGACGTGCACGGCTGATGTTTTGAGAAAGCTTGGTTGGTGGGGTGGCGCCGCCCCTCATCCGGCCCTGCGGGCCACCTTCTCCCCGTGAACGGGGAGAAGGAAGAGAGTGTTGATCGCCCGCCTCAGAGCCCGATCTTGACTGCCGGCGGTCCGGGGAAGCGGGAATAGTCCGGTGCGCCGTTGGGCGTACCGAGCAGGTCGCGGACCGCACGAACGCCCTGGTCGATCGCCGAATGGGCATAGGCGTAGGCGCCGCTGTCGGCATTGGCGATGGAGATGCGTCCCCACGGCTTGCGTGCCGCCTCGATGGGTAGCGGGCCATCTGGCCAGAAGCGATCGCCCGGGCGCATGTATTCGAAGGCGTAGCCGTGCGACCAGCGATTGCAGGTGATGGCCTCGATGTCGCGGGCGGGATCGAAGCCGCCCCCACCAAGAGCGCGGCCGAGCAGGTCGCGGATCGAGCGCTCCATCTCCTCGAAGCTCAACACCATCAGCGCCCGCCGGCCGGCCAGCGCCTGATCTCGGGGCGCGAGTCCCGGACTGGTCATCACCTTGGAGAGGTGCAGGATGACGGGATCCCCAGGCTTGTCGGCGAATTTGTAGTCGCCCATCGACACCGGAAAATCGATGTCGGCGCCGCTCCAGAAATCGCCGCGGGCCCTGAAACCGTCGATCTTGAGCTTGTCAAAAGCCTCCCAGTTGCGGAGCTGCACGTTGGTGTAGATCAGCGGCACCTTCTGCTGGTCGTTCATCGCGGCAACCTGATCCGCACCGAGCTCGCCGGTGAGATAGGGAATGACGCGGTGCCAACAGGCAAGCACGACATTGCCGGCCTTGACGCTGACGGGCTTTCCGGCTGCGTCTGCATAGGTGACGGTGACCGACTTGGCGGCATCGGGCGCGCCGTCATGGGCAACCTTGATCACTGTCGAATGCAGCCTGATGCGGACCGGACTGTCGGCCTTGTCGAGGGCGGCATAATCGACCTTTTGGGTGACGAGCTCTTCCATCGTGGAGCCGGCCAGCGCGCCGGGCACCAGCGCGCGCACCAAGGCGCGGGCGATGCCGGCATTGCCATCGGGGAAGTGGTAGATGTAGTCGTCGGGATCGGTGAAGGACAGCCGGCCCGAGGGGCTGTTGTATTTGGACACCGCTTCGCCGAGATCCATGCCGTCGAAACCGGGATTGCCGTTGGCGCGGGCGTCAAGCGCACTGGCGGCATCGATGCCAACGCCGAAGTAGCCGTTGGTGGAGGTGGCGAAATAGTCGGCCACCTGCGGGTCGACCTTGGCGTGGTCGAGCAAGAACGCCTTGTAGGTGATCTCGGACAGCTTCTCCAGGCGCTGCTCCCTGGTCATGCCGGGCAGATAGTCGCCGGGCGCATCGATCAGTGCGATCAGGTCGGCCTTGGCCTTGTCATTCAGCGGCGTCAGCGCAACCCATTCAGGCGCCTTGCCCTTTCGAATGACCAGCTTGTCTTCGCCCCATTGCTCCTTGGAGAAGAAAATAGAGCTCGAAAGCCCGCGATCCTCGGACCATTTCTGGTCGTAGAAGGTTTCGAAGCGCTTGGGATCGATGCCGATGTCTGCGAGCAGCGCGTTGACGGCGGGGCTGAAGAAGCTCGGCGTCTGCATCGACTGGCTGCCGCCATAGCCGATAAGCTTTGCGCCGTTGCTGGCGGTGAACTCGTTGCGCTTGGCATGCCCACCAAAATCCTCGAGCGGATCGATGATCAGGACACGTTTGTCCGCACCTGCCTGCTTGCGAAAGGTATGGGCCGCCGCAAGGCCCGAAATGCCGGCACCGACGACGACCAGATCATAGGTCTCACCGCTGTCTGTAACCGGGCCGGCGCTCGACCAGTAGGTGCCGTCGCGCACCGAGTGCATGACATGCTGGGCGACATCGGTTTGGCCGCGCAACCCGCTGCCGGCGGGCGGATATGCTACGGTCGCGTCTTGAGCTTGCGCAGAACCAGGCCCCATGGCGCGCAACGCCATCGCTCCGCCAATAGCCATCGCCACGCCGTCCATGAAATCGCGCCTAGATATGGGGCGGTCCATACCCAGTTTCTTGTCTTTTTCAGTCCACTTCATGATTTCCCCTCTGAAGAGTACAGACGGGAGGCTAGCCATCTTCACGGCGTCAGTAAATCGACAGAACAGTCGAAGACGCGGCGCGGCGAATAATTCGACGCTGCGGTGCAATACACGTTTGCAATGCGGGATGACTGTGGGTGGGGGTGGTGGCGAGTGTTGAGGACGCGGAAAGGCCGGTCGCCATTCGGCGTGAGGCTTGAAGAAGCTGCTTGGGGCGTTAGCGCCGCCCCTCATCCGGCCCTGCGGGCCACCTTCTCCCCGTGAACGGGGAGAAGGAAAAAGAAAACGCTAGTTATCGCCCATCTTGAGCGCCTGGATGAAGGCTTCCTGAGGGATGTCGACCTTGCCGAACTGGCGCATGCGCTTCTTGCCCTCTTTCTGCTTTTCGAGCAGCTTGCGCTTGCGGGTGACGTCGCCGCCGTAGCACTTTGCGGTGACGTCCTTGCGCAGGGCCGAAATCGTTTCGCGGGCAATGACCTTGCCGCCGATCGCCGCCTGGATCGGGATCTTGAACATGTGCTGCGGGATCAGCTCCTTCAGCTTCTCGACCATGACGCGGCCGCGTTTTTCGGCAGCCGTCCGGTGAACCAGCATGGAGAGCGCATCGACCGGCTCCTCATTGACCAGGATCGACATCTTGACGAGGTCGCCTTCCTTGTAGTCGGTGAGGTGGTAGTCGAAGGAGGCGTAGCCCTTGGAGATCGACTTCAGCCGGTCGTAGAAGTCGAACACGACTTCGTTGAGCGGCAGGTCGTAGACCAGCATGGCGCGCTTGCCGACATAGGAGAGGTCGACCTGGATGCCGCGGCGCTCCTGGCACAGCTTGAGGATCGAGCCGAGATAATCATCAGGCGTCAGGATGGTGGCGCGGATCCACGGCTCCTCGATCGAAGCGATCTTGACCACGTCGGGCATGTCGGCGGGGTTGTGCAGTTCCTTGACCGTGCCGTCGTTGAGATTCATCCGGTAAACGACTGAAGGTGCGGTGGCGATGAGGTCGAGGTTGAACTCGCGCTCGAGCCGCTCCTGGATGATCTCGAGATGCAGCAGGCCCAAAAAGCCGCAGCGGAAGCCGAAGCCGAGTGCGGCCGAGGTTTCCATTTCAAACGAGAAGCTGGCGTCGTTGAGGCGCAGCTTGCCCATGGCGGAGCGCAGGTCTTCGAAGTCGGCGGCGTCGACCGGAAACAGGCCGCAGAACACCACCGGCTGAGCCGGCTTGAAGCCCGGCAGGGCCTTGGCGGTGGGGCGCTTGTCTTCGGTGATGGTATCGCCGACGCGAGTGTCTGCCACTTCCTTGATCGAGCCGGTGAAGAAGCCGAACTCGCCAGGGCCGAGTTCGTCGACCTGGACCATCTTGGGGGTGAAGACGCCGGTACGCTCGACCAGATACTTCGCGTTGGTCTCCATCATGCGGATGGTCTGGCCCTTCTTGAGCTTGCCATCGATGATGCGCACCAGGACGATAACGCCGAGATAGGTGTCGTACCAGCTATCGACCAGCATGGCTTTCAGCGGCGCATCGATGTCGCCCTCGCGCGGGGGCGGCAGCTGGGTGACGATCGCTTCCAGCACGTCTGGGATGCCAAGGCCGGTCTTGGCCGAGATGTAGACGGCTTGTGACGCGTCGATGCCGATAACTTCTTCGACCTGCTCCTTGATGCGCTCGGGCTCGGCGGCAGGCAGGTCGATCTTGTTGAGCACGACCACGATCTCGTGGTTGTTGTCGATGGCCTGGTAGACGTTCGCCAGCGTCTGCGCCTCGACGCCCTGGGAGGCGTCGACGACGAGCAGCGAACCCTCGCAGGCCGACAGCGAACGCGACACTTCATAGGCAAAGTCGACGTGGCCGGGCGTGTCGATCAGGTTGAGGACATAATCCTCGCCATTGTTGGCGCGGTAGTTGAGCCGCACGGTCTGGGCCTTGATGGTGATGCCGCGTTCACGCTCGATGTCCATGTTGTCGAGGACCTGTTCGGTCATCTCGCGCAGTTCCAGCCCACCAGTGGACTGGATCAGCCGGTCGGCAAGCGTCGACTTGCCGTGATCGATATGGGCAACGATGGAGAAATTGCGGATGTGGTCGAGCGGTGTGGTCATAAGCGGCGCTTTAGCAGGGGCGGCAAAGCTTAACAAGCAGGGCTTTGCGCCGCGCGCTCACGCAGCGGAGGGCGCGCGGGCGGGCCGGTTGGCCGGCGCCGGCTCAAACAGCATCTTGACGAAGGCGCGGAAGGCCAGGACCTGCTGCTCGAGCCGGCGCGGATCGTCCAGAAGCTTGGACATGATGATGCCGCCATCGACGATGCACGACATCATGTCGGCGACGGTATCGATCTCGAGCGGCTCGCGCGGGGGATGGATCCTGGCGATCTCTTCGAGAGTGGCGCGGAAGCGGGCGTTCCACGATTGAACGGAACTGGTCGCGATGGCGCGGACCTCGCGGTCGTAGAGCCGCTCCTGGTAGCAAACCGAGGCGATGAGGCAGCCGGGATGGCCGTTGGGCAGGTCGGCCATGATTTCGGCCAGAAGCTTGAGGCCGATGAGGAAGGCCTGCAGCGGGTCGTCGGACAGTTGGCGGCCGCGGCCGAAGACGTCGTCGAAGAGCTGGTTGTTGGATTGGACGTAGCGCAGCAGCATGGCGCGGGCGAGTTCGTTCTTGTCGCGGAAATGGTAGAAGAAGCCGCTCTTGGTGATGGCGGCCTCGGCGATGATCTCGTCGATGGAGGTGGCGCCGAACCCCTTGGCGAGCACCGATGCCTCGGCGATCGCCAGGATGCGTTCGCGGGTTTCCAGTCCCTTGCCCATGTCCGGTCCCCAAAACACTGTACCTGAGGTACGGTTTTCGGCATCGCGACAATATCACCGATCGCGCATATGCTGCCACACGGTCCGCCAAGCCGTTGATGCCTCGTCATAATTTGCGTTTCCGCCACGACCGGACCGCGAGATTTCTAGTCTCGATCCATGAGTTGAGGCAAAAAAGCGGCATTCCCGATGCCGGGCCGTGCGGCAGGACGGGGGAGCTTGTTGGAGATTGTCATGGCCAAGTATCGCAACGACCTGCCGCAGATGAAGGGCGGCCTGTTCCTCAGCGACGGCGGCATGGAAACGACGCTCATCTTCCACGATGGTGTCGAACTGCCGCATTTTGCTTCCTTCGTGCTGCTCGACACGGCCGAGGGCCGGCAGCGGCTGAAAGGATACTACGAAAAATATCTCGATATCTCGCGTCGGCGCGGCACGGGTTTCGTGCTCGACAGCGCAACCTGGCGGGCCAATCCGGACTGGGGCGAGAAGCTCGGCTACGACCGCGCGGCACTGAAGGGGATCAATGCCGGCTCGATCCGGCTCCTCGAAGAACTGCGCGACGACTGGGAAACGCCTGAAACGCCGCTGGTGGTGAGTGGCGCGATCGGCCCGCGCGGCGACGGCTACAAGGCCGGCAACATGAGCGCCGAGGAGGCGGAGGCCTATCACGCGCCCCAGATCGCCGACTTTGCCGAGACCGGCGCCGACATGGTGGCGGCCTACACGATGAACAACATCGACGAGGCGGTTGGCATTGCGCGGGCGGCAAAGAGGCTCAGCATGCCGTGCATGATCTCGTTCACGGTAGAGACCGACGGCAGGCTGGTGACCGGGCGAACCCTGCGCGAGGCGATCGAAACGACCGACCGCGCAACCGGGGCCTATCCGCTCTACTACATGATCAACTGCGCCCATCCGAGCCACTTTGCCCCTGCTCTAGCGGCCGCTGAGCCTTGGCTGGGGCGCGTGCGCGGCGTGAAGGCCAACGCCTCGGCCAAAAGCCATGACGAACTCGACAACTCCGAGACGCTGGATCCCGGCGACCCGGCCGATCTCGGGCGGCGCTACAGGGCGCTGACGGCATCGTTTCCGACCATGCGCATCCTGGGAGGCTGCTGCGGCACCGACCATCGCCACATCGCGGCGATCTGCGAGGCCTGCCTGCCGGCGTGATGCGGATGGCCGCGGCCAACTGTTTTGGCGGATGGCCGCGGCTTACGCCGTGCCGGCAATTGGCATCAGGTGCAGATTTCGGCTTGAGCGGCGGCCGCAGGCGGCGAGCAGTGCCGAACATAGCATGTCGACGTCGGCCTCCTGGCGCGGACACCAGCCGCAGGTGCAGGCGGCGGGGCCCGAATGTGCATCCGATGTCTCGCGGTAGATCGAGCCCACTGCCTGGGCGGCAAGGCGCATGACGACCATCGGCGGCAGGCCGGTCTTGCGCATGACCTCGCAGAATTCGTTCATGATCGTGGCGCGGATATGCGCTTGCGCTTCCTCGTGACGCCGTTCGTCTTCAATCGCGTGTGCCAAGGCCAGATCTCCAGATCAATGTATGGGGTTAGCGACGGTTGAGCTGCGCGCCGCCTGCAGGGGCGATCGCCGCGGCAGCGATCCGCAAGGCTTCGCGCGCTGTTTCGAGCTGACGCATCGCCTCGAACAGCGCTTCCCTGTCGCGCCGGTGGATATCGA
Source organism: Aminobacter sp. 01T433 (assembly GCF_056398585.1). Classification (NCBI taxonomy): domain Bacteria; kingdom Pseudomonadati; phylum Pseudomonadota; class Alphaproteobacteria; order Hyphomicrobiales; family Phyllobacteriaceae; genus Aminobacter; species Aminobacter sp. 01T433. The sequence continues at coordinate 269,999 of NZ_JBFTPR010000001.1, read as the reverse complement.
GCCGATCGACGAACATCGAGCTGTCGCCGACCTCAGGCTGGGGCAGTGCGTTGAGCCGGCCAAGGCTGTCATTGGCAGTGCGGCGAGCGCTGTCGACCTTTTGATTCAGCGCCTCGACACGGCCGAGAAGCGCGAGGTAGCTGCCGATGTCCGCCTCGCGGCGCTCGGTGAAACCAGCCATGGGAGCGACATGCATCATAGGTCAGCCTCCAGTTGTTGTTCGCGACCACGACCATGCATGTTTCTATGCATGGTCGTGGTGAGCTTAACCCGCCACCCAGGACGAGCAAATACAAAACTGGACTAAAAAAATCAAGTTTAAAAACACAACATTCCGACGTTCGGCAGCGGCGCGGAATGGACGCGTCGAGGTGCGCGAATGACGGCCCAAAGGGCTGTTGACTGAGGTGCCCCCGCGCGCTCCTATATGGGCGGCAGCTTGGGGTGGCTGCGCATGGGAGGAACGGTCATGGCCGAAAAGGCTGAGCATAGTGACGAGGGTTTGACCGCAGAAGCGCGCCCCGCCACCAAGGACGATGCGACCGTACTTGCCAAGCTGGTCAACATGGCCGGCCACGGGCTGCCGCTCTATCTCTGGACCAAGATGGCCAATGGCGGAGACCCGTGGGAAGTGGGCCGCCAGCGGGCGCAGCGCGAGCATGGCAGCTTTTCCTACCGTAACACGGTGGTTTTGGAGCATGGCAAGGTGCTGGCCTGCCTGGTTGGCTATCCCATCGTGCCAACCCCCGTCGATCCCGACACCCCCGCGATGTTCGTGCCGATGAACGAGCTCGAGGCGATGGCCGTGGGCAGCTGGTATGTCAATGTGGTGGCGACCATGCCCGAAGCGCGCGGCCGAGGCTTCGGCTCCAGGCTGCTCGCCATGGCCGACGTGATCGCCGAGGCGACCGGCTGCAACGGAACCAGCCTGATCGTGTCCGACGCCAACGCGAACGCGCGGCACCTCTATGACAGCGCCGGCTACCGCGAAGTGGCGACACGGCCGATGGTCAAGGAAGACTGGGACAATCCGGGCCAGAACTGGGTGCTGATGGTCAAGCCGTGAGCTGTATTTGCTAAACCCGCTCGCGCTTCGAGACCCAAATGCATGGTCCTTCAAACACGGAATATTGCGACGACACGGTGATGGGGTATGAGGCCGCCCGCCGGGTCTTCGTCCCAGGCGAGGCGCTGACATTCGACGCCGCCTACCGGCTCGCCCATCTGCCCTTGGTGGCGCCGGGCCATGCCGATGCCATAGCCAGCAAGGATGGGACCGATTATCTCAACGGAAAATATGCGGCACCGCGTCATTCGCTCGTTTTGCCAGTCGGCTCCAGGGAACTCAACAAATCTGAGGCGTTTCGACTGTTTGAGAAAGAGCTTCGCTCGTTTTCGTTCAGCGACAAGATTGAGTGGACCCTGTCTCAGGAGCGCGCATCGAAACTTCACGCGACAATCGTCAACGGCCTTGCCGAGCCAGAGTTCGCGCGTTGCGCAGACGCGGTTGCCACAACGCTCGCACCACTGGGAGAGCGTTCGGTACGGATCGGCGGACCATTTCTGGGCCAGTTCAACACCGGACGGATATATCTGCCGGTCTATCCGGAATGTCACAACGGCGAGGACATATTGGCTTTGATCCAGAGCGCGTGTGGCGCCAGGCTGACCCGCTTTTACGTGGTCGGCTATTATCATTTTGCCTCACCACTCACGCCCGCCGAAACGAAAGAGCTGGCAGGGCTGGTGGAGCGGTGGCGCCACCGCACTATTGCCCATCTGCCGGTCAAATCACTGGCCATTCAATCGACCAACGACGATCTGGCGCTTTCCGCGCGGATCGTCGCAACGATCCCGGTCGGCAGCCACCGCCGACAACCATAGAACTTGATTGCGCCAGAGCGCGGGCGCGCTTGACGCTTGGGGAGCATTCAGCGCAAATCGCGGACAGTTTCTCGGGAGCTTTTCAAAATGTCCGCCATCGGCCTTTCCCTGCTCGGTCTTTCGACCGTCATCTTCCTGATCGCGGCGATGGTGGCCAAGACCTGGGGTATCGAGCCGACGATCGGCAAGCTGGTGGTGACGCTGCTGCTTTATTCGCTGGGCAACCTGGTCATGCTGCGCCTGGTGCGCGATTTCGGCATGTCGGTGTCGTTCTCGCTCTCGGCGGTGATCCAGCTGATCGCCGTCAATCTGGTGGCAATCATCTATTTCGGCGAAAAGCTGAGCGGCATCCAGGGCATCGGCGTGGGGCTGGCGGTGGTGGCCGTGGCGCTGATCACGCTTGGGCCGGCACTGGCCGGAAAGTAGGCCAACGCATCCTTTCGATGTAGCTGCTCGCCGGACCAAGGTCTGATCTTCGCTGCGCTTTGGTCGGCAGCAGCAGCGTATGGGTCGCAGGACGCTCCACATCGGGAGAAGCCTGCGGCAGGGTGTTCCTTGCGGGAGAGCTAAGGCGTGGCACGCCTGCGCCCATAGAAGGAACCTGATGATGCGTACAAGATTCTCCCTCCACCTTACCTTGCTCATGCTGCGCGCCTCGGCTGCCTTGGCGTTGACCGCGCTCCCGCTGCACCTGAGCTTCGACGGCGCGATGCCCAAGCTGGTGGCTGCCGTTGCGATGGCCGACAATGACCATTCCGGCTCGGACAACAGCGGTAGTGGTAGCGACGATCACGGCGGCAGCGATAACGATGATGACAATGGCAGCGACGACCATGGCGGCGGCAACGACGATGGTGGCCATGACGACGACAATAGCGGGCCCGGCAACGGGCGTGATGATGATGACAGGGGCGACAACAACGACAACGACAACGACAATGATCGTGAACATGTGAACCCCGCCACCGGCGCTCGGGTCGAGGTCGGCCGCAACAGCATCGAGGTCGTTCATCGGGACGGCACCAAGGAAGAACTCGACAACGGTATCTACGAGATGAAGGACGCCAGGGGGCGCACCATCATCGAGCGCCGTGCCACGACAAGGGATATCGCCCGCATGAACAATCTCGCGAGATAAGCGGCAGCGCCAGAGCTCAGGTGACAGGCTGGAAGGGCGAAAGCCTTTCCAGCCTTCTTTTTGGGTCGTTGAGGGGCGGCGCTCTATCCGGCACGATCCTGGTAATCGCGCAGCATCATTGCCGCTTCGGTGCGGTTGCGCACGTTGAGCTTGGCCAGAACCCTGGTCATGTGGTGCTTGACGGTCTTTTCCTGCAGTTTCAGTCGGGCGGCGACCTCCTTGTTGCTCAGCCCGCCCGACACCAATCGGAGAATTTCGCCTTCGCGCTCCGTCAGCTGCCGCAGCGGCTCGGCGTTCGGCTCCGCCGACTGGATGGCCTTGAGATCGGTGATCAGCCGTGCCGACACCACCGGCGAGACATAGACCTCGCCTGCCGCGACATTGTGCAAGATCTCCGCCAGCATCTTCGAGCCCACCCCCTTCAGCACATAACCGCGAACGCCGTGATTGAGTGCCGTGGTGACATCGTCGCGGGTTTCGGAAACGGTCAGCATCACGATCTTCTGGCCTGGGCGCAGCTCGAGGATGCCTTGCACAGCGTTCAGTCCGCCGCCGGGCAGGCTGATGTCGAGCAGGAGTATCTCGGGCACCGCCTCACTGATGATGCGCAGCGCGTCCTCAGCACTTGCGCCTTCACCAACGATTTCGAAGCCGCCGTGCTCAACGAGGCTGCGCGCCACGCCCTCGCGGAACAGCGGGTGATCGTCGACGACAGCAAGGCGCAAGGGAGCGGTCATGACTGTTCTTTATCCTCGACATTGAGGGTGACGGCGACGCGGGTGCCAGCCGCTGATGAGGTCAACGAAAACTGGCCGCCAATACTTTCCACCCGCTCGCGCAAGCCAGCAAGGCCAAGCCGGTCGGCGCGCATATTGGCAACGTCGAAACCCGACCCCGCGTCGGACACCTCGACGGTAAGCTTGCCGGCATTGACCATCACGGTGACCGCCTGGCCGCGCCCGCCAGCGTGACGGAAGGCATTGTTGAGCGCTTCCTGGACGAAGCGGTAGATGCAGATCTTTTCGTATGACGCCAACGCCAGTTCCGGCTGATCGCCTGATAGCGCAACCTTGGTGCCGGTGCGCTGCTCATGGGCGGAGACGGCGAGTGTCAGCGTCCCGCACAGGCTTGCCGCTTCGATTTGCGGCAGCACCAGCCCGCTGCTGATATCTCTGATATCGCGCATCGCCTCGTCGAGCCGCGACTTGATGGCGTCGACCTCCTTGTCGCGCTCAGGCTGGGCAATGTTGGTGCCGGTGATGGCCTTGCTGTCCATCCTGAGCGAAGCAAGCGCCAAGAGCTGTGCTGGGCCATCATGCAGATCGGCGGCGATACGGCGCAGATAGCTTTCGTTGAGTGCAGTTGCGCGACGCGATGCGCCCTGCACGCGCTGGCGCAACGAAGAATTCTGAGCGAGCAGCTCCTGCAGATCGGCAACGCGCTCCTCCAGCGCCTTGCGCTGGCTGTCGATGGTCTTGCTGCCGCGGAAGACGATGCCCCACAATAGCGAAAAGATCGCAAGCGTGGTGCCGGCGACGAACAGCCAGCTCGAAACGCGCGCGGCATTCAATGTCGAGCGGAACTCATGGGCGATCTCGTAGAATTCGGACACCGCCACGACCTGGCCCGACCAGGGCTCGCGGACGGGATTGTAGATCTCCAGGAGCGGCAGGCCCGTCGCCTTTTCGGGCGCACTCTCATCGTCGTCAAGCTGGTTGAACTCGGCCACGACACGGCCGTTCCAGGCGGCTTCCAGATTGGGCGAAGGCGGAAACTTGGCGCCTATCTGGGTGGCATCCTTGGAGTAGAGGATGGTGCCGTCGCGGCGCCAGAGGCGGAACGAGACGATACGGTCGCCGAGCCCGCCCTGATCGAGCGTCTCGTCGAGCGCGCGCTTGACGGTGTCGGTCAGCGTCACGCTCCTGCGCATGTCGGGCAGGATCGGCGCGATGACGCCGTCGACATAAAGTGCGGTGGCGGTGGCGTAATTGCGGGTGACGCCGTCCTCGATGCGCGAGGTGACCCAATAGCCGGCAAGAAACATCGCAGCGAGCAGCACAGCGCCCCCGGCGATCAGAAACTGGATCGCAAGCGACTGCCCGGCCCAGGCCCGGCGAAGTCTTTCGATGGCGCGCACCCGTCCTCCTCGCTGAAGGAGATCATAGGGGTACGGCGATAGTTGTTGAATTGGGCTTCGGTCGACAAACCCTCAGACTTTCGTCCGGTAGGCGAACGAAATACGGCCGACGGGAGAGCCGCCGGCCGTATGGTCCTTAGGAAATCAGACGGCGATCTTGCCGCCGCCCTGCCTGGTGATAACGACGACCGCCGGACGCACCGGCATGTCGGGCTTGAAGTCGGGCCAACGCGTCGACAGGTCCTCATAATAGGACGGGCGGCCAAAACCTTCCCAATCCTCGCCGCCGTCGCCCGGATGCTGGACGGCGACAAAAGCGGTCTGGTCATCGGGCGTGAAGAGCGGGCCACACATTTCAGCCCCCACCGGCACACGGAAGAACAGTTTCGAGGTAGCGCGCGCCTCACCTTCGGTGTCGACCGCCCAGAGGCCGTCGGTGCGGCCGGTGGCCTTGGGCGAATTGCCATCGGTCGAGACCCAGAGGCGGCCAGCCGAATCGACGGCGCAATTGTCGGGCATGCCGAACCAGCCGTTTTCGGTGGTCGAGGTCGAGAACGACGCACCGACTTCAGCGACGGAAGGGTCGCCGCATTTCAGCAGCACTTCCCACTTGCCCTTGGTGGCGGTGAAGTCGCCACCCTCTTCGATGAGCTCGATGATGTGTCCGAAGGCGTTTGCGGCACGCGGGTTGGCGGCGTCGACCTGATCGGCCTTGCGCTTGGAGTTGTTGGTCAGCATGACATAGACCTTGCCGTTGACGGCATTGGGCTGGATGTCTTCGGGCCGGTCCATCTTGGTGGCGCCGAGCAGGTCGGCGGCGCGGCGCGTTTCGATGACCACGTCGGCCTGGCTGGCAAAGCCGGCATCAGCCGTCAGTGGGCCTTCGCCCTGGACCAGCGGCAGCCACTCGAACGAGCCGTCCTCGGCGAACTTGGCGACGTAGAGCGTGCCTTCGTCGAGCAGGTCGAGATTGGCGGCGCGGTCGTTGGGGTTGAACTTGCCCTTGGTCACGAACTTGTAGACGTAGTCGAAGCGCTCGTCGTCGCCGAGGTAGAAGACGACGCGGCCGTCCGAGGCGACGATCGATTCGGCACCTTCGTGCTTGAAGCGGCCAAGGGCCGTGCGCTTCTTCGGCAGCGAGTTCGGATCGTTGACGTCGACCTCGACGATCCAGCCGAAGCGGTTGGGTTCGTTCGGCTCCTTTGAGACGTCGAAGCGGTCGTAGAACTTCAGCCATTCATAGGTGCCTTCCGGCACGCCGAGGCGCTTGTAGTTGGCGGCTTCGGGATGATCGGCCGGCAGCTCGCCGCCGAAATAGCCGTGGAAGTTTTCCTCGGCCATGATGTAGGTGCCCCAGGGCGTGACGCCGCCGGCACAGTTGTTGAGCGTGCCGAACACCTTGGTGCCGGAAGCGTCCGCATTGGTCTTGAGGCGGTCGTGGCCGGCGGCGGGGCCGGTCAGCTGCATCTCGGTGTTGGAGGTGATGCGGCGGTTGAGCTTGCCGTCGCGCACGACCTGCCACTTGCCGCCTTCCTTGCGGATCTCGACGATCGAACCGCCATGTGCGGCCATCTCGATGTCGACACGCTTCTGGTCTGCTGCAGTCACGTCGATCTTGCCTTCGACGATCTTGACGATGCCGGGGAACATCAGATGATCGTTGGTGTATTCGTGGTTGACGACCAAAAGGCCGTGCTCAGACGAGCCGTCGAGCTCGATATAGCCGACATAGTCGTTGTTGTAGCCGAACTGCCGGTTTTGCGCTTCCGCCGTCTGGTTGAGCGGATCGAATTCGGGTGCGTCAGCAAAGATCGGATCGCCCCAACGCAGCAGGATGTCGGCGTCGTAGCCGCTAGCGACATGGTGCTTGTCGTCGATGCCTGCCTCGACCTCGTCGAAGACAAAAGCGGATGCCGTGGCGGCGCGGGCGTCGTCGGCGAGCAGGATGGCGATGGGGCTGACGGTTGCGGCAATGGCCGAAACGGCGAGCGAGCCCTGGAGGAAGCTCCGGCGGGAAAAGCGCTTGGCGATGATGTCGCCCATGGTGCGATTGTCGGTCGGGTTGTGGCCGGGGCCGTCATTTTCCTCGAGCATGCTCGTGCGGAATTTCTGATCGCCTGGTGTGTGCTGGTTCATTGTCTCGACCTCTGGCTGGTGTTCGGCTTGGGGTTCGCCGAGACCGCTAATCGGACGAGATAACAGTAGCATGACAGTTTCGCCGGAAATCGGCCTTGATTATAGAGCCCATCGGCGTTCGTCGCGATTCAGGCGGGACAAGTTCCGATTTCTTGTTTGAGCATCTTCTTTTCCCAAAAGCGCTCCCCATTTTCTCGGCGCGAACTGAGGTTCGGAACGTGCTCTCAAACACATAAGGCAAACGGCAAGACGATGCGGCAGACACTGTGGAACAGGCTTGAATTTTCGCTGCTGGCGGCGGGCATCATCATTGCCGGCGGCTTGTGGGGGTTCGTCGAACTTTCCGAAATCGCCCGCGACGCCGCCCCACACGCTTTCGACACCGACATATTGCTGGCGTTTCGCGTGGCTGGCGAGCCCAACAACCCGATCGGGCCGCTCTGGCTCGAAGAAGCGATGCGCGACATCACCGCACTCGGCAGTGCCTCGGTGCTGATCTACATCACCGCAATCACCATCATTTTCCTGGGCATGACAAAACGCTGGGGACCAGCACTGTTCGTGTTCGTTGCCGTCGCCGGCGGACAGGTGCTGTCGAGCGTGCTGAAGCTTGGCATCGACCGGCCACGTCCCGACCTCGTCTCGCATCTGGCGCAGGTCTACACGATGAGCTTTCCAAGCGGGCACGCGATGTTGTCGGCGGTGACCTACCTGACGCTGGGCGCGCTTTTGGCTCGTTTCCTACCGGGGCGCGCGACGACTGTCTTCGTTTTCGCAATTGCGGTGCTGACGACGCTGATGGTCGGCATCAGCCGTGTCTATCTCGGCGTGCACTGGCCTTCCGACGTGCTCGCCGGCTGGTGCGCAGGCTTTGCCTGGGCGACCCTGTGCTGGGTGGCCAGCCGCTACCTGCTGAAGGACGAAGGTGCCGACCACGGCATGCGGCGACAGTGAACAACTGACACGAGCTGCTCAAGGCCGATACGACGGCTAAGCGATAGAACCTGTCTGCTCCTGGTCGCCCCAGCTGACCTGCTTGTAGTCGAAGCCATATTCCAGCGTCGGCTTGACGATGCGGAAATAGGGCGACAGGTCGAAGTCGCGCGGCGTGTAGAGCGAGTGGTGGCGAATGTGCATGATCTCGCGGCGCATATAGTTCGACTGGGCCGACGCGCGGCCCGGCGCACGGGTGATCTCCGGCAGGATCGGATAGCGGATCTGGCCATAGGCCTCGGCGATCATCGTCGAGCAGATGGCGCGGGTTGGATCGCCCGAGCCGAAGGCGATCATGCGGCGGCGCCAGCGCACCGGCACCGGTGGCCTCGGCACCAGGTAGCGCAGCATGTCGAAGATGTTCTTGAGGTCATATTTCAAACCAAGGCGCTGGGTCATGAAGCTGACGACATGGTCGCGGTCCTCGGGCGACAGGCCGTTGGCCCGGCAGATGCGGGTGTTGTAGGTGCGGTATTTCGACAGCGGCACGGCAACGCAGCCCTGGCCGAGATTGACCTCGATGAGACGTGGCCGCTCGGAGCCGTCTTCGGGCAGCGGCAGCGCATCGCCGACATAAAGCGCTGAATGCGACCAGGTCGACTGGGTCAAATATTTGATGACGGCCGAAATGCGCTGGTTGCCCTCGATCAGCAGGATGTCGCCGGGCTCGAGCGTGCGGCGCAGCGTTTCGGGATCGGACGGCGTGTAGGGCTCGTAGCCGGACGATTCCACCTGCAGGCGTGAAGCAAGCCAGCGGCCGATGCGGTCGAGCAAGGGGTCGGTCTTCTCAGTCATGACGCAGAGGACGTAACATGAGGCGGACGGGCAACGCCAGTCGGCGAACTATTCGTTGCCTGGGGCCTCGGTCTCTGCGCTGAGATCGTTGGTGCACTTGCTGGCGAGCCCGCGCACCGTGCGCCTGGGCTTGTCTTCGAACAATTCGGCGGCATCGGTGAGGCACAGCTTGCGCAAGGCCCTTTCCGAGCGTTTGAGCAGACGCACCAGATGCTTCGGCTCCGCACCGTCGAAAGGCGCCTCTCTAGCCTCGATCAATGCGCGCATGACGAAGATGTCGTGCAGTTCGCCCAGGCTTTCGCCAAGGGCGTCAAGGCGCTCGCGGCGCGGCTTGACCGGCGATGGCCAGAGCTTGCGCAGCAAGGAGAGATGGTCGGCGTGCGTCTTCACCGACTTGCGCAGGTCGTGGAAATCATCAGGCTCGCCGCGCTCGCGCGCGTGACCAAGCGCCTTGCGGGCGTGCCGCAATGTGGCAAGCGCGCCATCGACGAGCACATCGGCGGCATTCTCCGGCAGATCGGGAAGTACAAGCTTTTCGAGTGCGGCAAGACATGACTGGCATTCGGCAACCGCGCTGTCGAGCGTGGTGCCGAGCCCGGTCCCGCCATAGGCGCTTTCAGTGCGATGGCGCGCCAGCATCGCGCGGATGCCGGCAAGGCCGGCGGCGTCCGCCTCATGTGGGAAATCGGCGATCAGGCGGTCGATCGTCTCGATCAAGGCCGTTGCCTGGCGCGGACCGGAGATCGATTTGGAGATGTCGCGAAAACGGGTGTTTTCGGCTTGGCAGAAGGCTTCGTCGCCCGGGCGAACGAGGCGCAGCAGCGCACGCAAAGACTTGATGCGCTTGCGGGCGCTGTGCAACGCCTTTTCGGGACTGTCGCGGGCGGTGTGCAGATGCGTGACGATCTTGCCGATCTCCTCGCCGGCGATACGGCGAACCTCTGATGTCAGCGGCCGTTGGGGATCGATGCGAAAGCTCATGCGGCGGCCTCCGGGACGTCGCTGAGGGCCAGTGACGCGTTGTAGTAGCGCGGATCGCCAGTGACCTCCTGGCCGAGCCATGCCGGCAATTCCGAATCCGGAACATCCTCCGGTGTCTCGAGTTCGGCGATGACCAAGCCGCTCAGCTCGCCGCCGAAGACGTCGATCTCATAAAGACGGCCACGATGGCTAACATGATGGCGTGTCTTCTCGATGACACGGCCGATGGCGAAATCCTGCATCTCCTCGGCATCGGACAGCGGCACAGGATATTCGAACTCGTCGCGCTCGCGGCCCCTGGAGCCGAATTTGAGCGTCAGCGTCGCCACCTCGCCATCCGAGATGCGCATACGGACCGAGCGTCCTTGGTTGGAGCCCAGATAGAACTGCCGGATTCGGATCTCGGCTTCGACAAAGCTCCGCCATTCCGGTCCCGCTACCAGGAACTTGCGTTCGATTTCCTTTGCCATGGGACCAGTAAAGCGCGGCGCACGACGCAGCGCAACATCGATCTTGACTTTAATCAATCGATTGATTAAATTTGTCGCCATGAGCAAGGCACCAATCCCGCAAACCACCTCGGCCGCCGACGCCACCCGCACGGCGCTTGTGCTTGCCGCGCTGAGGCTGTTCGGACGCCAGGGCTTCGACGGAACCTCGACCCGCGAAATCGCCACCGCCGCAAACGCCAATATCGGTTCGATCGCCTATCATTTCGGCGGCAAGGAAGGCCTGAGGCTTGCCGCCGCCGACCATATCGTCGCAACGATCCAGTCGATTGCCGGACAGACGCTCGCCGCCAACCCGCCAGGCCAGCCGCAGCCGGTTACCGCCGAAGAAGCCGAGGCCCAGATCGAAGCAGCGATAGAACGCATGGTCGGCTTCATGGTGGCGCGCCCCGAGGCCGGCGAGATCGTGCAATTCGTGCTGCGCGAGCTGTCGATGCCCACCGACGCGCTCGACCGCATCTACACCGGCGTGTTCGAACCGGTGCACCGCAGGCTCTGCCAGCTCTGGTCCGCCGCCACCGGCGATGAAGCCGAGAGCGAACGCACCCGCATCACCGTGTTCATGATGATCGGCCAGGTGCTCTACTTCCGCATCGCGCGCGCCGCCGTCCTGCGCCGCATGGGCTGGGCGGATGTCGGTCCGGCCGAGGCCGTCAAGGTGATTGGCATCGCCAAGGAAAACGTCGCAGCCATCATCGCTGCGCGGAAAGCAAGAGAGCCATGAGCATTCTTTGTTCAATCCCCTTTGCGGCTGCGCTGTTTTCTGCGTGCGCAGGCCCCACGCCGCTGGCTGTCGGTTATGTCGAGGGCGACTATGTCTTGCTTGCGCCCATCGAGGTTGCCCAGGTGAACGCGATCGCCGTCAAGCGCGGCGACCGCGTTGAAGAAGGTAAGCCCGTGGCCCTGATGGAAGCGGCCGACGCCAGCATTGCAGTGGCGCAGGCCGAAGCAGCACTGGCGCAGGCGAAGGCTTTGCTTGCCGACCTCAAGATCGGCAAGCGGCCAGAAGAGATCGCCGTGCTCGAAGCCACCGTGCGCTCTGCCCAGGCCCAGGTCGACGAGACGCAGCGCACCTTGACCCGCACACAGGATCTGACCAAGCGCGGCGTCGCGACCCAGGCGCAGCTCGACGATGCAACCACACAGCTCGAAGTCGCCCAGGCAGCCATCGGACAGGCCACGGCCAATCTTGCGGTCGGCCGCCTGCCGGCCCGCGTCGAGACGATCAACGCCGCCGAGAACGCCGTCAAGGTCGCACAGCAGCAGCTAAGCCAGGCTCAGTGGCGCCTGTCGCAACGAACCATCGCAGCACCCGCACCGGGCCGTGTCACCGACGTCATCCGAAATCCCGGCGACCTTGCCGGCCCTTCGGCGCCGGTACTGGAAATGCTGCCGGACGGTGCGGTCAAGCTGACGGTCTACATTCCCGAGACCGACTTTTCCAAGGTCAGCATCGGCACCCGGCTTGCCGTGCGCTGCGACGGTTGCCCAGACGGGCTGACGGCCAAGGTCAGCTACGTCTCGCCCGACCCCGAGTTCACCCCGCCAGTCATCTACTCGCTCGAGAACCGCCAGAAGCTTGTCTACCTTGTCGAGGCACGTCCGGAAGACGCCAACTCGGCGTTGCAGCCGGGGCAGATCGTGGATGTGGCAATTGCGAAGGGAGTGGGGGAGTAAGGCAGTAGGGCAATATGTTCGGCAGCCGCTTACTGCCTTATTGCCCTATTCCCCTACTGCCCTGCCTACGGCACCCAATGAACGCCATCGAAGTCAAAAACCTGGTCAAGCGCTTCGGCGACAAGACCGTCGTCGACCACGTCACCATGACGGTGGCCGAAGGTGAGATCGTCGGCTTTCTCGGGCCTAACGGTTCGGGCAAGACCACGACCATTCGCATCATGTGCGGGCTGCTCACGCCCGACGAGGGCGAAGGCCAGGTGCTGGGCCACGATCTGCGGACCGACAGCCTGAAGATCAAGCGCGAAGTCGGCTACATGACGCAGAAGTTCTCGTTCTACGAGGACCTGACGATCGGCGAGAATCTCGAATTCGTCGCCCGCCTCTACAAGCTCAGGCCGGTCGAGGAACATGTCGCGAAAACGCTCGAGGAGCTTGGCCTGACCAGCCGGCGCAACCAGCTCGCCGGCACGCTGTCAGGAGGCTGGAAGCAGCGCCTGGCTCTCGCCGCCTGCATCATGCACAAGCCCAAGCTCTTGCTGCTCGACGAGCCGACGGCGGGCGTCGATCCCAAGGCACGGCGCGAATTCTGGGACGAGATCCACCGCCTCGCCCGTGGCGGGCTGACCGTACTGGTGTCGACCCACTACATGGACGAGGCCGAGCGCTGCCACCGCATCAGCTACATTTCCTATGGCAAGATGCTGGCCACCGGCACTGTCGAGGACGTGGTGCGCAATGCCGGGCTGACCACCTTCGTGGTGTCGGGGCAAAGGCTCGACCAGGTCGCTTCCGCGCTCGAAGGCCGGCCAGGCATCGACCAGGTCGCGCCTTTCGGCGCCACGCTGCATGTCGTTGGCTCCGACCGCAAGAAGCTCGAAGCAGCCCTTGCCGACATACGCGGCCAAGACGGCGTGACCGTCGAGCCCGGCGAAACCAGCCTGGAAGACGTGTTCATCCAGTTCATGTCCGGCTCCAAGGACAACATGTCATGAAGAGCGTCAGCAACGGCTTCTTCTCCTTCGCCCGGCTCGGCGCATTGCTCATGAAGGAGTTCATCCAGATGCGGCGCGACCGCATCACCTTCGCCATGATGCTGGGCGTGCCCTTGATGCAGCTCGTGCTGTTCGGCTTTGCCATCAACAGCGATCCCAAGAGCCTGCCTGCGGCACTGCTTGCCATGAACAACGACCAGTACACCCACGCCATCGTCGCTGCCCTGCAGAACACCGACTACTACCGCTTCGACCATGTCGCCACGACCGCCGCGGAGGCAGAGGAACTGATGGCCAGCGGCGCGGTTGCTTTTGTCGTTACCATCCCGGCCGATTTCGGCCGCAGGGTGGCGAGCGGAAACTCGCCCCAGATCCTGATCGAAGCGGATGCCACCGACCCCTCGGCATCGAGCGGCGCGGTGTCGACGCTCAGCACGGTGGCCAGCCAGGCGCTGCTCAGGGCGCAAGGCATGCAAGCGGCGGCAGCCGAGACGGCCAAAGGCCAGCTCGAGGTCGTCGTGCACCGCCGCTACAACCCCGAGGGCATCTCGCAATACAACATCGTGCCCGGCCTGCTCGGCGTCATCCTGCAAATGACCATGGTGATGATGACCTCGATGGCGCTGACGCGCGAAACCGAGCGCGGCACGATGGAGAACCTGCTTGCCATGCCGGTGAGCCCGGCCGAGATCATGCTCGGCAAGGTGCTGCCCTATCTCGTGGTCGGCGCGGTCCAGGTCGCGGTCGTGCTGCTTGCTGCGAAACTGTTGTTTGCCGTCCCCTTCGTCGGCTCGCTGCCGCTGCTGTTGTCGGCGATCCTGGTCTTCGTGCTTTCGCTGGTGCTGCTCGGCTACACCATCTCGTCGGTTGCCCGCACACAGATGCAAGCGATGCAGCTGACCGTCTTCTTCTTCCTGCCGTCGATCCTGCTGTCGGGCTTCATGTTTCCTTATCGCGGCATGCCCGACTGGGCGCAGGCGTTGGGCGAGTTCCTGCCGCTGACGCATTTCCTGCGCATCATCCGCGCTGTCATGCTGAAGGGGGCCGAGTTCCCGGCAATCGCGACTGAAGTCGGCATCCTCGGCCTGTTCGTCATCTTCTTTGCCGGGTTGGCGCTGCTCAGGTTCCGCCGCACCTTGGACTGATCTTTTTTACGGGCAGCCGCTCTGATAGCTTGCAGCCTCCGAACGGAGAGTGAGGCATGCTTCGCGGCGGAATCGGGCTTGGAACGACGCTGTGGGTCATGGCTTTGTTGCTTGGCCCGGCGATAGCGTCCAACCTTTATACCACCCAGACCATCACCAGCGGAACGGCTCCCGAGCGCCGCGATATAGGTTTCGCCCAGTGCCTGCGTGACGTGGTGGTGAAGGTGACGGGCGACAGCCGGCTGCTCAACGACCCGCGCGTGGCGGAACAGGCCGGGCATGCCGGCGACCTCATTGCCAGCCATGCGTTTCGCGATCGGATGGGCGGCACACCTATCCACGACGAGCAAGGCAGCTACGACCGGCCGCATGACCTGACCTGCGTCTTCGACGAGGCAAAACTCGACGCCTTTTTGAAGTCGCTTGGCCGCGAGCCGTGGCTCAAGCGTCCACGGCTCGTCGCTGTCGTTGGCATTCGCGACAAGAAGGGTGTCGAGAGCATGCTTGCCGGCGACAGTTCTGGTCCGCGCGACCGGGACATGCTGACAGCGCTCGCGCGTGCCGCCGACAAGCTGGCGCTGCCGATGGTGGTGCCCAGCCAAAGGCAACTGTCGCAGGCAGGGTTGAACACCAGGACGTTGGCGACAGCCGATCCGGCGCGGCTCAACACCTTGGCAAAGATGGCCAGTGGTGACGTCGCGCTCACCGGCACCATCATTTGGAGCGACAAGGATCTCGGCTGGGTCGCCAACTGGCGGACGGAGGCCGATGGCGAAAACCAAAGCTGGGGCGTAACTGGTGTCGGCTTCGACGAAGCGTTCCGCAATGCGGTGGCTGGTGCAGCGCAAGTGCTGTCTGGGCACGGCGCGTTGTAGGGGCGCTTTCACCTTCTCCCGCAAGGGGAAAAGTATTGTGACGCTCTTCGTTCACACGCACCCCGGCCCTTCGACAAGCTCAGGGCCTCCGGGCGTTCGAGCACTTCCAAAGGTCCACCGGACCTTTGGATTCGCCTTCGGCGAACCGTGCCCTTACCCCAGCAGCGACCGTACCCGCTTCTCTCCGCCTGCCTTGCGCCAGGCGTTGAAGCGGTGGGTGGCGGCGGCGAAGGAAATCTTCATGGCGCGGGCCACCGAGTAGCGCGAATTGCCTTCGTCGAACATGCGGTAGCAGCACTCCACGCCATCCGGCGTCAGCTTGCCGTCGCCGGTCTTGTTGTGCGGGTTGGCTGGGTCGAACTGCTCAACATGCAGCTCGAGCATGCCCTTGAGGCGCTGCAAATCGGCTTCGATGCTGGCGACCAGTTCGAGCACGGGCGTGGGATCGAAGTCGGGTGTTTGTTTGGCCGCCATCGGGACATCCTTCTATCAGCTGAGATTAGGCTATATAGCTAAACATTCCGCTATAACAAGAAGCCGCGCGAGATGTGCGAACGACGCGGCAAAAAAGTCGCATGCCACGCTCACGCATTGACCTGAAAGCGCCGCGCTTCTAGTTTAGAACGATTCTAAACTGAGGGAATTTTCTCATGTTATCCCGCGTCTTCGGCTTTGGCCGCCGTGCCTTCGATTCCCTGTCCGAGCAGGAGATCCTGGCTCTCGCCATCTCGTCGGAGGAAGATGACGCCCGCATCTACCGGGCCTATGCGGACGGGCTGCGCGACGAATTTCCGCAGTCGGCCAAGGTGTTCGATGGCATGGCCGAAGAAGAAGACGGGCATCGTGCCGCGCTGATCGAAATGCACCAGGCACGGTTCGGCGAGCGCATCCCGCTGATTCGGCGCGAGCATGTGCGGGGCTATTACGAGCGCAAGCCCGACTGGCTGGTGAGGCCGCTCGGCATCGACAAAGTGCGCTACCAGGCCGAGGCGATGGAACAGCAAGCCTATCGCTTCTACATCGAGGCGATCAAGCGGACGAGCGATGCCTCGACCCGCAAGCTGCTTGGCGACCTTGCGGCGGCCGAACAGAGCCACGAGTCGCTCGCCCACAAGCTCGGCGACAAGCATGTGCCGGAGGATGTGAAGGAAGAAGAGGCGGCCGGCGAGCGCCGGCAGTTCATCCTGACCTATGTCCAGCCGGGCCTGGCCGGGCTGATGGACGGCTCGGTTTCGACGCTGGCGCCAATATTTGCCGCAGCCTTCGCCACCCAGGACACCTGGCAGACATTTCTCATCGGCCTGTCGGCTTCGGTCGGCGCCGGCATCTCGATGGGCTTCACCGAGGCCGCGCATGATGACGGCAAGCTTTCTGGTCGCGGTTCGCCGCTCAAGCGCGGCCTTGCCTCCGGCATCATGACCGCGGTCGGTGGCCTGGGCCACGCGCTGCCTTATCTGATCCCGCATTTCTGGACAGCGACGACGGTCGCAGTGATCGTCGTGTTCTTCGAGCTCTGGGCCATCGCCTTCATCCAGAACCGTTTCATGGAGACACCGTTCCTGCGTGCTGCCTTCCAGGTGGTGCTCGGCGGCGCGCTGGTGCTTGCGGCAGGCGTGCTGATCGGGAATGCGTAAATCCTTAGCGCTGCCCCTCATCCCCCTGTCGGGACCTTCTCCCCGTATAGTGACGGGGAGAAGGGACACTGCCGCAACGCTGACGCCTCCCTCTCCCCGTTCTCACGGGGAGAGGGTAAGGGTGAGGGGCCGCACTTAGCGTCTCACCCTTGCACCTTCCGACTATCCGCAGGCGCTTCGGCGCGCTCGGTCAGGCCATAGTCGCGCACGACTTGTGCGATGCGCAGCCGGTAGCCTGAGAGAACCCCTCCCCGGCCGGCCATCTGTGCCTGCCGGTGTTCTTCTGTCATACGCCAAGCCTTCACCGCTTCCTCGTCGCGCCAGAACGACAACGACAAAAGCCGCTTCGGATCGGCTAGGCTCTGAAATCGCTCAATCGATAGAAAGCCGTCCACGCTGTCGAGCAGCGGGCGCAGGTCAGCGGCGATGCCGAGATAGGCCGCGCGCTGGCCTTGTGCCGGCTCGACCTCGAAGATGACGGCGATCACGGCTGCCTTACCAGCGATGAATGCGGGCCCGACGCCAGCTTCAGGAAGATGCGGTCCTCTTTGAGGATGAACCTTTCATTCTTTGCGAACTCGTAGTTTTCGCGTCCGAGCGGATCGGCCGCGAGGCGTGCGCGATAGGCCTCGTAGGCGGCGAGATTTTCGATGTTGTAGACGCCGTAGGCGGTCGTCGCCGAGCCCTCATGCGGCGCGAAATAGCCGATCAGGTCAGCACCGCAGCGCGGGATCGCCTGGCCCCAGTTGCGGGCATATTGCTCGAACGCCGCCTTGCCGAACGGGTCGATCTCGTAGCGGATGAAACAGGTGATGGTCATCGTTGTCTCCATGATGTGTTGGCAATGGTTCGGCCGGCATCGAAGCGCCCGGCCGAAATGGTGTGTTAGCGCCAGAAGGGTTTTACGCTTTCGCGCTCTGCGTCGCGGCGGGTGAGGCCAATGTCGTCCATCTGTTCGTCGGTCAGTTCGGAAAGGTCGAGCCGTTGCAGATGGCGGTCATAGCCGCGAGCGAGGAAGCGGAGCACACGGCCAAGCGCTCCGAGGGCCAGGCGCTTCGGTGAGGTTGCGAGTTCGGTCTTCATCGTCATGGCGGGCTCCTTTCTCTGGTCGGAGAATACGCATTGCCTGACGAGAACGCTTCGACTACCATCGAACCATGGAGGTGCCATGAAGGAAGGTCCCGACATCGCCCGCATCGCCAGCCTGGTCGGCGACCCGGCGCGTGCGAACATGCTGACCGCGCTGATGGATGGCGGCGCGCTGACGGCAAGCGAACTGGCACTCGAAGCCGGCATCTCGCTGCCGACGGCCAGTTCCCATCTCGCCAAGCTGATGGACGGCAAGCTTTTGACGGTGGCGAGCCAGGGCCGGCATCGCTACTACGCGCTTGCCGGCTCCGAAGTGGCGGCGATGATCGAAGCGATCAGCGGCGTGGCCGCCCATTTGGGGCCGCAACGCGTCCGGCCGGGTCCGCGCGACAAGTCGATGCGCGAGGCCCGCGTCTGCTACGACCATCTCGCCGGCGAACACGCGGTTTCGATGTTCGACCGCTTCATTGCCGAAGAGATCATCGTGCGCGACGACGATACGGTTCGGCTCGGGCCGTCAGGTGCGAGCTTCTTTGCCGGTGTCGGCATCGACACGTCGGGGCTCAGCAATTCGCGCCGGCCGATGTGCCGTGCATGTCTCGACTGGAGCGTGCGGCGTTCGCATCTGGCGGGCTCGCTGGGCACCGCGATCCTCGACAAGATCCTCGCCGAGAAATGGGCGCGCAGGCCTGCCGGCAGCCGCGTCGTCGAGTTCACCCCGCCAGGACGCCAGGCGTTCGAGAAACTCTTCCTCTCCTGAGAGAGAATTCAGCCCTCAGGGGCCTGTTTCGACGTAACCGCCCCTGAAACCTGTGGATAGCTGCACGGCAATATGCGGATACATCCGTGGCGCAAAAGACACATATTAACCAATGTCGCCCGATCAGGCCTAAATGCCTAGAAAAGAACGCAATTCAGCCGCGATCGGGCGCATTTTCACACGAAGATTAACATCGCGTTCACCTAAGATTCACAACCGCCGACTATGATCACTTCCACGTTCGGGACGAGCCCCGAAGGGACAGGGATAAGAACAATGGCTATCTGGAACCACCTCACTCACGCCGCTGTGGCGTTTCGCGAATTCATCGCACCGACTTACCGCCCCGAGCGCCACTATATGCGTGGTCCCGGACCGGCCTGCGCGCGCCGCACCAACACGCTCCAGGCCCGCGTGACGTTCCACTGATCATGACTGTTACCGGACGTCACGAAAGCCGCATCGCGAAGCCGACCAGCGATCACCGCTCGACCACCTTGCGCGGCGAACGCCGGGCGATTGCTTCGACCCGCCTGTAAGACGGGCCAAGCCCGCCGGGGGCTCAAGCCCGGCTGCACCATCAAAAGCTGGCCTGCAACGCCCTGGAGCGCAGCTCTAGGCTCACCACATCTCGTGGCTGGCGTTGAGCTGCTTGAGCACGGCGTGCTTGCGCTGTGCTGCGCAGACGCGTTCGATGTTCGGCCAGGTCGCAGCGACCTTGCCGGCCTCGGGGTGCCAGTGGGCAAGCATCAGCAGATAGACATCGGCGATCGACATGCGCTCGCCGGCTAGCCAGTCGCGACCCTCGAGTGCGGCATCGACGATACCAAAACCGCGGTCGCTCTCCGCGATCGCCGCGACTTTCACCGCTTCGTTGCCTTGCGGGTCAACCGTATAGCGCCGCGCATAATAATAGCGCAGGAGTGCTGGATACATCACCGACGCCAGGAAGGTGAGCCAGCGCAGGAAGTCGGCGCGTCCGGGCGCTTCTGCTGCGGGCGCAAGCCGGGCATAAGGATAACGCTCGGCGATCAGCTGGCACATGGCCGCCGACTCGGTCATCGCATGGCCGTCCGGCAGGACCAGCGCCGGCACCTGGCCCAACGGGCTGATCCTGCGGAATTCCGCGTCTGGCTCGATGCCCTTGACGACCTCGATGCGCTCATATGGCACGCCCGCCAGTTCGAACGCCGCTTCGACGGCAAAGCCGCCGCTGCCGGCGCGCGTGTAAAGTCTGTACATGCATATCCCCCAAAGCCAGGTCTTCCCCGGCGGGGATATGACATGGTGCTGTCTCGCTGCTCAAGCCGGGCAAACACCCGCCAGAGCCGAATTTTCACCGGTCCAGCCAGCCATTTCCATGTGCTAGGCTCGCGCTGGCCAAAAAATTTTGCTGGCTTGTCTGAATCGGCTTTCGCCAGGCGACTTCCGTTTGGCCCGCGACATGCGGCCTGGAAACTCAGGAGACGACAATGCAGTACATGCTTCTGCTCCACCACGACGACACGCCCTTCGCATCGGCAAGCCAGGACGAGCAGGCGAAGATGAGCGCGCCTTACATGGCCTACAACGAAGCGCTGATCAAAGCCGGCGCGATGGTGGCGGGCGAGCGCCTTCGAGGCCCATCCACCGCCACCACAGTGCGTGTGCGCAACGACAAGACCGAAGTGCTCGATGGGCCCTTTGCAGCCACCAAGGAACAGCTTGGCGGTTTCTACATCATCGAAGCGCCCGATCTCGACGCAGCCATTGGCTGGGCGGCGCGGTGCCCCAGCGCCAGCTTCGGCACCGTCGAAGTGCGGCCGATCTGGCCGACGCGCTAAGACATGACCGCAGGCGCCGACCAGGCACGGGCGGCGGCGGAAGCTGCTGCCCGCCACAGCTATGGCAGGCTCGTCGCCTATCTGGCGGCGCGCACCCGCGACGTCGCGGGTGCCGAGGATGCACTCGCCGACGCCTTTGCCGCGGCTCTGTCCAGATGGCCGGAGACCGGTGTGCCCGACCACCCCGAGGCCTGGCTTTTGACGGTGGCGCGGCGGCGCTCGATCGACCAGCAGCGGCGGCGCATCACCGGCGAGGCGGGCCAGGCCCACCTCAGGCTGATCGGCGAAGAACTGGAGCAGGAGATGGCGCGCGAGAAATTTCCCGACGACCGGCTCGGCCTGATCTTCGCCTGCGCCCATCCGGCGATCGACGCGGGTGTTCGCGCGCCGCTGATCCTGCAGACAATTCTCGGCTTTGACGCCGCGACCATCGCCTCGGCCTTCCTGGTTTCGCCTTCGACCATGAGCCAGCGCCTGGTGCGGGCCAAGTCGCGCATCAAGCAGGCCGGCATTCCCTTTCGTATCCCGGAGCAGGCGGAACTTGGCGAGCGGCTGTCGGCGGTGCTGGAGGCGATCTACGCTGCCTTCGCCGAAGGCTGGAGCGATCCTGAGGGCGCGGAATCCAGAAGGCGCAACCTTGCCAGCGAAGCGATCTGGCTTGGCCGGCTGGTGGTGCAGCTGATGCCGCAGGAGCCGGAGGCGCTGGGGCTTCTGTCGCTGATGCTGCATGCCGAGGCGCGCCGCACGGCACGCCGCGATGCCGATGGCGCGTTCGTGCCACTCAGCGAACAAGACACGCTTTTGTGGAACGCCGAGATGATTTCCGAGGCTGACGCGCAACTTCAGCGCGCCGGCGCCTTTGACGGCATCGGCCGCTACCAGATCGAGGCGGCGATCCAGTCGGCACATGCGGCGCGGCGCTTTAGCGGCCGCACCGACTGGGCGGCGATCGCAACGCTTTATGCCGGCCTGATGACGATCTCGGCCTCGCCGGTCGTCGCCGTCAACCATGCCGTGGCAGTCGCCTATGCGGATGAGCCGGCCGAAGGGCTACATCTGCTCGATAAAATCGATGACGCCAGGCTCAATGAATACCAGCCCTATTGGGCGGCGCGTGCCGAACTCCTGTCGCTGGCAGGCAATGTTGCGGAAGCCGACACGGCCTATCAGCTCGCCATCGGCCTTGAGACCGACCAGGCCGTGCGCGACTTCCTCAAGCGCAAGCAAGCGGCGCTGGCTGGCAGGTGAAGAATTAGAACCTTGGCGGAAGGTCGCGCCGCCCCTCATCCGCCTGCCGGCACCTTCTCCCCGTAATGACGGGGAGAAGGAAGAAGCTTCAACGCCGACGCCCCCCTCTCCCCGTTCTTCACGGGGAGAGGGTAAGGGTGAGGGGCAGCTTTTATCTATCCCTAGTTACCCAACCCCTCGAACAGTACCGTCGAAAGGTAACGTTCGGCGAAGGACGGGATGACGACGACAATGTTCTTGCCGGCGTTTTCCGGGCGTGAGCCGACGATGACGGCGGCTTGCAGCGCTGCACCCGACGAGATGCCGACCGGGACGCCTTCGAGGCGGGCGACAAGCCGCGCATTGGCCACTGCGTCCTCGTTCGAAACCTTGACAATCTCGTCATAGACTGATGTGTCGAGCACCTTGGGGGCGAAGCCGGCACCGATGCCCTGGATCTTGTGCGGGCCGGGCTGGCCGCCCGACAGAATCGGCGAACCTTCCGGCTCGACAGCCACGACATGCAGCGAAGGCTTGCGCTTCTTGATGACCTGGCCGACGCCGGTGATGGTGCCGCCGGTGCCGATGCCGGCAACGAAGATGTCGATTGAGCCTTGCGTGTCGTTCCAGATTTCTTCGGCGGTGGTCTCGCGATGGATCTCGGGGTTGGCCGGGTTTTCGAACTGCTGCGGGATAATCGCGTTGGGGATTGTCTGCGCCAGCTCCTCAGCCTTGGCGATGGAGCCCTTCATGCCCTTGGCGCCTTCGGTCAGCACCAGTTCGGCACCGAGCAGCGCCAGCATCTTGCGGCGTTCGATCGACATCGTCTCGGGCATGGTGAGGATCAACTTGTAGCCCTTGGCGGCGGCGGCGAAGGCAAGCGCGATCCCGGTATTGCCCGAGGTCGGCTCGATCAGCGTGCTCTTGCCGGGCGTGATGCGGCCATCGGCTTCCAGTGCTTCGATCATGGCGACGCCGATGCGGTCCTTGACGCTGCCGATCGGATTGAAGAACTCGAGCTTGGCGATGAGGTTCGCCACCACGCCCTTTTCCCTGGCGAATTTGTCGAGCCGCACAAGCGGCGTATCGCCGATGGTCTCGGTGATCGAGCCATAGACGCGGCCACGGCCGGGCGCACGCGTGGAGGTAACGGGCTTGTTCATGAATTTCGCTCCCGAAATAGGCCTGAGATTTGAACTGCGAAGATAGGGTGTCGCCGGGCAAATTCCGAGTGGGCGCCTTGCTGATTAGCGGCAGTTCACGGAAACATGTTTCCGTGAACGCCAATTCGGGAGAATGAAATTCCAGCCGTCGTCGTTACTGGCGGACGGCGATCGCGGCGGCAGCACCCACCATGAAGCCAGCTGCAGTGCGGTTGAGCAGCTTGAGCGCCCGCGGCGTCTTGAGGAACCAGCGCGCCTTGGACGCCAACAGTAGATACGGCACCAGAACGATCATCAGCACCGCAACCGTGATGGCAACGAGAATGCCGTAGTCGCCAAGCGTCAGCGAATGCAGGTCGACCACCGTCGGCGTGATCGCCAGGTAGAAGATCATCGTCTTGGGATTGCCCAAAGTCACGGTTAGCCCGGCGAGGAAGCTCGCCAAAAGGCCGCCCTTGCCTTTCTTCGCCTCGACCGTCTCGGGCGTAATGCCGCTGGTCCAGAAGTTCCAGGCGAGATAGACGAGATAGGCGACACCGAGCCATTTGATCGCCAGAAACACCAAGCCGAAGGACTGGGCGACAAGCGCCAGGCCAAGCACGACGGCGGTGAGATAGGTGAGATCGCCGACCACAAGCCCAAGCGACATGGCAAGCGAGGAGCGGAAGCCCGAGCCGAGCGCGCGCGCCACGAGTGCGGTCACCCCGGGACCTGGAATGGCGGCGGCAATGGCAAGCGCGCCGCTATAGGCGAGAAATCCTGTAAGGGTCATGTGAGCTGCTCGGGGTGAGTTGGATGGGGCTGATATGACACGAAAGCCGTATCCTGGGAATGTCGCGAGGGTTGGGCCAGCGATCACATTTTGCAGAAAATGCCCTCAAGACATCGACATTCGCCGCCCCGTCGTGTAGGCGCACGGTCCGATTGCGACCCCGGTAGAAGCTCGAGGGTCGCCCACCCATGCAGAAAATTCAGGACTCAACGATGCGACCGGCTTTCGGCGGCATAGACTTCGGCACTTCCAATTCGACCGTCGGCGTTATCGAGAACGGCCGTCCGCGTCTCGTGGCACTTGAAGGCGACAGCGTCACGCTGCCCTCGGCCATCTTCTTCAATTTCGAAGACAACCAGACCGCCCTTGGCCGTCGCGCCATCGGCGAATATACCGACGGCGCAGAGGGCCGGCTGATGCGCGCGCTGAAGAGCGTGCTCGGTTCGTCGCTGGTACATGAAAAGACCCGCATCAAGGCACGCCAGATCGCCTTCACCGAGATCATCGGCATGTTCGTCGGCCATCTCAAGGATCGGCTCGAAGGCCATGTCGGCGAGCCGGTGGAAAACGTCGTGCTCGGACGCCCGGTCCAATTCGTCGATGACAATCCCGGTGCCGATGCCGCGGCCCAGAGCGAGCTTGAAAAGGCCGCGCGCGCCCAAGGCTTCAAGCATATCGACTTCCAGTTCGAGCCGATCGCCGCCGCTCTCGACTACGAGCGCACGGTGACCCGCGAAGAGCTGGCGCTGATCGTCGACATGGGCGGCGGCACGTCGGACTTTTCCATCGTTCGGGTTTCGCCTGAGCGGGCGACGTCCAGCGACCGCAAGGCCGACATCCTCGCCAATCGCGGCGTGCACATCGGCGGCACCGACTTCGACCGTTTGCTCTCGATCGCACATGTCATGCCCGAGCTCGGCTATCTCACGGCGACCAAGGACGGCAAGCGCAACCTGCCGGCAGGCTATTTCATCGACCTCGCGACGTGGCAGCGCATCAACCTGCTCTACACGCCCAAGGCCAAGCTCGATTTGCGCCAGATCCGCTTCGAGGCGGCAAGGCCCGACCTCATCGACCGGCTGATCGAGGTCGTTGACCAGCGTTTCGGCCACGCATTGGCGACCAAAGTCGAAAAGGCCAAGATCGAGCTGACCGATGCCGACCAGGCGGCTATCGACGTTTCGCTTCCGGCGGCAAAGTTCACCGCGTCGCTGACCAGGCAGGGGCTTGAAGACACCATTCGCAGCGCGGTCGACCGTGTCACGGCGACCGTCGCCGACACGTTGGCTGAAGCGCAGGTGCAAGCCCAAGACATCACTGCCGTGTTCTTGACCGGCGGCTCGACCGCCATCCCGCTGGCGCGCCAGAGCATCCTGGCGCTCGTGCCCGGGGCCAAGATCGTCCAGGGCGACGCTTTCGGCAGCGTGGGCCTTGGCCTCGCGCTCGATGCGCAGCGGAAGTTCGGCTAGGAGCCCTGTTCCATTCCGACTAGATCGGAATGGAACACTTTCTCCCTGTGCACATAGTCTCTTTTTCAGAAAACCGGTTCCACGGCCCGCCGTAACCTTCGGCTGGGATCATGTTCAAGTTGCTAATGTATTAGCCACAAGTACAACCGAGTTTTCGCAAGTCGATAGCGGTTTATTTTTCCTTAGCTTTTTCCAGCGACAGTTGTCTCGAAGATTTCATGCCGCTTCGCCGGATCGCCTGGGAATGCACAGATGCTGAAAATTCATTCGCCGACCATTTCCTATACCTCCGTCTCGGTAAAACTTCTTCAGCAGGCGAATTCAGGCGATGGGCAACAGCCCGGCGCGGCAGGCAAGAACCAGCTGCTGCCCGGCGTCAAGAACTCTCCGAGCGCCGCCGCGTCCGCCATCATGCGCATCTTGTTGCAGGCTGAAGGTTTGAAAGCCTCGGTGACTGCGACCGGCGACGCCGTTGGCATGGAAGTCGAACATTATGATTTCCGCGAGGCTATGGGGAACAACATTACTCAGGTCAGGGCATCCGGCTCCGGTAACCTTGGCGTGTCGGTCAGTTCGTCCAACGAGGACTATATCTCCGTTGGCAGCGCCGACGGCGACGATGTCATCCAGGTCCTCGGATCCCGCATCATGGGCGTTGCTGGAGAGAAGGGCAACGACAACATCATCGTCTTCGCACGTTCCGCCAGCAGATCGGATAGAAATTTTGACCACTCCGTATGGGGCGTCGACGGCGGCGAGGGCAACGACACCATCGCCGTCTTAAGCCGAGGCAGCGTGGATGTTACGAACGGCGGTGACGGCGACGACAAGCTCGTCATTGTAAGCCAAGGCGATGTGGATCGCACGAGCGGCGGTGCTGGCCGCGACAACGTTGCGATCACGACAACAGGCTCCATTTGGCACGCTGAAGGCGGCGAAGATGCCGATACCATCAAGATCGCTGCCGCCGGCAGGGTCGATAGTATCTATGGCGACGAGGGCAACGATACGATCGCAATCGCTGCGCGCAGCGTTTCCGGTGTTCACGGCGGGACTGGCGATGACGTCATGAACATATCCGCCGACAGCGCAGACAGGATCACCGGCGGCGAAGGCAACGATACCATCCGTGTCACCGCCAAATGGGAGGCGTCAGCGAACGGGGGCGACGGCAATGACGTCTTGCAGTTGTCCGGCTCCAGCGTCGGTGCGACGGGCGGCAAGGGCGACGACCTGATCAAAATCGACAGCACGGCTGGCCGCGCGGCACTTCTGCACGTCGCGGAAGGCGACGGCAACGACACCGTCGAGACGAACGCACCGCTGAGCATCCACCGCTTCAGCGAAGATGGTGCACGCAGGTCAAATCTCGACCTCGGCACGGCGACGCTTGCGCGCAATGACGACGGCACGGTCACCGTCAGGTTCGAGGGCAGCAACGACAGCATCACCGTCAAGTTCACAGGTGCCATGGCCGGCCGCGAGATCGTCGCGAAGGTCGAAAACGGTGCGCTTGTGATCGGCCCAGCCAGCAGCGAAGCCTAGTGAACGGCTAGGCCAGTCCGCGGTCAGACAATGCCACGGCGTATCAGGCGCCTGCTTTGTAGAAATCCTCGTCGAGACGCTTTTCCAGTTCGACGAGGTCGGCGGGCACCGGCAAGCCTTGCGCCCGCAATTCGGCCAGCTTCTCGCGCAGGCGCTCGTGCAGTTCGTGTTCGTCTTCGGGCTGGTTAACCATCTCCTGCAAGAGGACCGCAATCTCGGCCTTGATCTGTTCGAATGCCATTGCATCCTCCTGAGTATGACTGGGCGATTATCTCACCTGAGCATGCGCGAGATCAACTGCGCCGTATAGTCGACCATCGGCACGATGCGCGCATAATTGAGCCTTGTCGGGCCGATGACGCCGAGCGCGCCGACAACACGGGCATCCTTGTCGCGATAAGGGGCCACGACCAGCGACGAACCGGAGAGCGAAAACAGCCGGTTTTCCGATCCGATGAAGATACGCACGCCCGAGCCTTCCTCGGCGAGGTCGAGAAGCTGGATCAACCCGTCCTGGGTTTCCATGTCCTCGAACAGATGCTTGAGCAGCTCGATGTCGGCCTGGGCGGTGACGTTTTCGAGCAAATTGGCGCGCCCGCGCACGATCAGCCGCGACGGCAGGCCGCTTTCGGCTCCGGCCCAGACGGCAAGGCCCTTTTCGACGAGATCCTGCGACAGCGTATCGAGGGCTGCCTTGGTCTCGTCCTTGATGCGGGCGATCTCGATCCGGGCCTCGGCCAAGGTGCGGCCACGGATATGGGCGTTGAGGAAGTTGGACGCCTCGTGAAGCTGGGAGACGGTGACGCCGAGCGGCAGCTCGACGACGCGGTTTTCGACATCGCCATTTTGCGACACCAGCACGGCGAGAGCTTTTGTCGGTTCGAGCTGGATGAACTCGATATGCTTGAGGGCGACCTCGTTCTTGGCAGCGAGCACCAGGCCCGCACCGCGCGACATGCCCGACAGCATCTGGCTCGCCTCGGTCAGCATGTGCTCCAGCGAAGCACCCTCGCCCGAGGCCTTGACCTGGGCCTCGATGGTGCGGCGCTCCTCGTCGGAGAGGTCGCCGAGTTCCATGAAGGCGTCGACGAAAAAGCGCAGGCCCTTTTGGGTCGGTAGGCGGCCGGCGGAGATATGCGGCGCAAAGACGAGACCGAGATGCTCCAGGTCGCTCATCACATTGCGCACGGTTGCCGGCGACAGCGACGAAGGCAGCATGCGCGACAGGTTGCGCGAGCCGACCGGCTCGCCATCCCTGAGATAGGAATCGACGATGCGCCGAAAGATGTCGCGCGAGCGCATGTCGAGCGATTGCAGCGTGGGATCGGGTACCGCTTTGGTCATCTGCTTCATGGACTCCGTCCAAAATGATATAGACCGCACGGCAGCGAACACAACAGCTCCAGCAGCGGAACCGGTTTTCCTTTGCGCTGGTCCTGCCATGGAGCTACAAGCCGGCAACAATTTTCCGATTTCGCCAGAGAAAGTAGCCGTATGCGCCCCTCCAAACGCCAATTCGACGAAATGCGCGCCATCTCCTTCGAACGCAACGTGTCCAAGCACGCCGAAGGCTCGTGCCTGGTGAAGTTCGGCGACACCCATGTGCTTTGCACGGCGAGCCTGGAAGAAAAGGTGCCGGGCTGGATGCGCAATTCCGGCAAGGGCTGGGTCACAGCCGAATACGGCATGCTGCCGCGCTCGACCGGCGAACGCATGCGCCGCGAGGCTTCGGCCGGCAAGCAGGGCGGCCGCACGCAGGAAATCCAGCGGCTGATCGGCCGCAGCTTGCGCGCCGTGGTTGACATGGGCGCTCTCGGCGAGCGCCAGATCACCGTCGACTGCGACGTGATCCAGGCCGACGGCGGCACCCGCACGGCTTCGATCACCGGCGCCTGGATCGCGCTTCACGACTGCCTGCGCTGGATGGAAGCGCGCCAGATGGTCAGCGTCGACAAGGTGTTGAAAGATCATATCGCTGCGATCTCGTGCGGCATCCATGACGGCCAGCCGGTCATCGACCTCGACTATGTCGAAGACTCCTCGGCCGGCACCGACGCCAATTTCGTCATGACCGGCAAGGGCGGCATCGTCGAGATCCAGGGCACCGCCGAAGGCGTGCCGTTCTCGGAAGAGGAATTCCTGGCGCTGATGAGCCTCGCCCGCAAGGGCATCACCCGGCTGGTCGACCTGCAGAAGATGGCG
This sequence comes from Aminobacter sp. 01T433, assembly GCF_056398585.1. Classification (NCBI taxonomy): domain Bacteria; kingdom Pseudomonadati; phylum Pseudomonadota; class Alphaproteobacteria; order Hyphomicrobiales; family Phyllobacteriaceae; genus Aminobacter; species Aminobacter sp. 01T433. The sequence goes on along the minus strand of NZ_JBFTPR010000001.1, from coordinate 241,050 downwards.
GTGGGCTGAGGCATTCGCCATGCGGCTCTCGGCGATCCTCGAATCCGCGCTCTACGTCACCGACCTCGATGCCGCTGAGGCATTCTATGGCAAGGTGATGGGGCTGGAGCGGATCGCCAAGGTGCCGGGGCGGCATGTGTTCTTCCGCTGCGGCCAGGGCGTGCTGTTGTTGTTCAACGCCGAGGCGACGCGGCAGCCGCCGAAGCCCGATGCCAAGCTGCCGGTGCCGCCGCATGGCACAGCAGGCCCAGGGCATCTGTGCTTTGCCGCGACGGCTGAAGAAGTCGAGCAATGGAAGACAAGGCTAGAGGGCGAAGGCGTCGCCATCGAAGCCGATTTCGAGTGGCCGAATGGTGGCCGTTCCATCTATTTCCGCGATCCGTCAGGCAATTCGCTTGAAATCGCCGAGCCGAAACTATGGGGCCTTTGATGCGCAAGCTTGCCGACAACGAGATCGTGATCGCCAGCCACAATGCCGGCAAGCTGCGCGAATTCGCCGACCTGATGGCGCCGTTCGGCATCGCCGCCAAATCGGCCAAGGAATACGGCCTGCCCGAACCCGACGAGACCGGCACGACCTTCGAGGAAAACGCCTACATCAAGGCGCTGGCGGCGGCGACCGCCACAGGCCTTCCGGCGATGTCGGACGATTCCGGGCTGGTGGTTGACGCGCTCGACGGCGCGCCGGGTGTCTACACCGCCAACTGGGCCGAAAAGCCCGACGGCACGCGCGACTTCGCCATGGCGATGCAGCGCACCGAAGACGCCATGCAGGAGCGTGGCGCCAAGGTGGCCGACCAACGCACCGGCCGCTTCGTCGCGGTGATCTGCCTGGCCTGGCCGGACGGGCACGCCGAATATTTCCGTGGCGAGGCCGAGGGCAATCTCGTGTGGCCGCCGCGCGGCGAAAAGGGTTTCGGCTACGACCCGGTGTTTTTGCCTGAAGGTTTCGACAAGACCTTTGGCGAAATGAGTGCTGAGGAAAAGCATGGCTGGAAGCCCGGCCAGGCTGACGCGCTTTCACACCGCGCCCGCGCCTTCCAGAAATTCGCCCGCGCTATGCTCGGTTCGGCCTGATGGGCGTTACGTCGCTCAGCCGCGACCCCGGCTTCGGCGTCTATGTGCACTGGCCGTTTTGCGCGGCCAAATGCCCTTACTGCGACTTCAACAGCCATGTCCGCCACCAGCCGGTGGACCAGGAACGTTTCGCCCGCGCCTTCGCCACCGAGCTTGCCACGATGCGGGCCCGCACCGGCCCGCGCGAGGTGACGAGCGTCTTCCTCGGCGGCGGAACCCCGTCGCTGATGAAGCCCGAAACGGTGGGCGCGGTACTCGACGCGATCGCCGCCAACTGGACCATTGCTGGCAATGCCGAGATCACGCTTGAGGCCAACCCCTCGTCGGTCGAAGCCGAACGCTTTCGCGGCTATCGCGCCGCCGGCGTCAACCGCGTGTCGCTCGGCGTGCAGGCGCTGAACGATGCCGATTTGCGTTTCCTTGGCCGGCTGCACAATGTGCCGGAGGCGCTGCACGCCATCGGGCTTGCGCGCGAGATCTTTCCGCGCCTGTCATTCGACCTGATCTATGCGCGGCCGGGCCAGAAGCCCGACGCCTGGGCGAAAGAGCTTGAACAGGCGATCAGCTATGCGGTCGATCATCTGTCGCTGTACCAGCTGACGATCGAGGAAGGCACGCGCTTCTTCCAGCTCTACAATGCGGGCAAGTTCGAAATCCCCGACGGCGAACACGCAGCGGAGCTCTATGCGATCACCCAGGAGGTGACGACAGCGCACGGCTTGCCCGCCTACGAGATTTCGAACCACGCCAGGCCGGGTGCTGAAAGCAGGCACAATCTGACCTACTGGCGCTATGGCGAATATGTCGGTGTCGGCCCCGGCGCGCATGGCCGTTTCCTCGAAAACAACACCCGCATGGTGACGATCGCTGAGAAGTTGCCCGAACGCTGGGCCGATCTGGTCGAGGAGCGTGGCCACGGCATCACCGGTGGCGAGATACTGAACCGTTCGGAAGAGGCCGACGAATTCCTGCTCATGGGCCTGAGGCTCGTCGAAGGCATCGACCTCGCGCGCTACGAAGTGCTGTCGGGCAAGTCGCTGTCTTCGGCGCGGCTGTCGATCCTGCAGGACGAAGGCCTGGTGGCACCGATCGGCAATTCGCGCCTGCGCGCCACGCCCCAAGGCATGATCGTGCTCGACGCCGTCGTTGCCGATCTGGCGCGGTAAGCCGCGCTTCGGTACCAACCGCGGTAGCATTTGACCGTGGCGGCAACCGCAACTTCACGGCATGGATCCCCGGGTCTCCGCATTCGCTGCGCTCCTGCTCCGCCCGAGGATGACGAGCTTGGGTGGGCGTCACCGCCAATCGCCAGCCGTGGCGCAAAGGCCGACATTCCCTAAGTCTCGGATTTTCCGGCGCAACGTTTGTGACTAGCGGCGCGAAGCCCTCCCCCCGTCATCCTCGGGCGAAGCAGGAGCGCAGCGAATGCGAATACCCGGGGATCCATGCCGCGACAGATCGACCGGTCTCGACGGCTCAGGATGCTCCTGCATTCAGCGCCGCGCTGACAGCGCCGGTCCTTCAGCACGGTACGGACAGTACCAAGACGCCGGCGCCATGCCGGCGAATGCGCCGACCTGAAGTCCAATCGATCAGGCCGAACGCCGCATCGAAAACACGTTCGTGCCCTCGACGTCGTCTTCGATGCGTTGCCAGCCCATGCCTTCGTAATAGGCAGTCAGGTGTGGCTTGGCGCAGAGATAGACGGTCTCGAAACCTTGGCTGAACGCGGCCTCTGCCCCTGCCCGCGCAAGTGTGGTGCCGACGCCTGACTTGCGTGCGGCTTCGTCGACCCACAACGCAGCTACCCAGGGCGCGTATTGCGGGCGCGATTCAAGATCGTTGTCGATCAGATGAGCGGTGCCGAGGAAGGTGTCGCCATCATGGGCGACGAACGCCATGGGCAGTCCCGAGGAGGAAAAATTCTCGTTCACCAGTCCCTGGATGAAGTCGAGCTGGTGGCCGTCGTCGCGCCACCATGCATTCCAGATGCGATCAGCAACCGTTTCGGCAAATTCCGGCCTGTCGCGAAGATCAGAGATCGAAAACTTGTGGTCCTTGTCGTTCGTCATCATGCGGACTGCTGTGCTTTCGACTTTCGGAAAGTCGGCGATTGAAAAGGCTGAGGTAAACGTCCATTCAAAAGCCAACAAGTCCATTTCACGGAGCCAGACATGAATTCCGCCGTCGCATACTGGCAGTTCTGGGCCGTTCTTTCGGCCATCTTCGCGGCCCTGACGGCGATCTTCGCCAAGGTCGGCATCGAAAACATCAATTCCGACTTCGCCACGCTGATCCGGACGGTGGTGATCCTTTTGGTGCTGGGCGCGATCATCACCGCGACCGGGCAGTTTCAGCCGCTCGGTGAGATTTCGCGCAAGACCTATGTGTTTTTGGTGCTGTCGGGGCTTGCCACGGGGGCATCGTGGCTATGCTACTTCCGCGCGCTGAAACTCGGCAACGCGGCGCAAGTGGCGCCGATCGACAAGCTAAGCGTCGTTCTTGTCGCGGTGTTTGGCGTTATCTTCCTTGGCGAGCGACTTAGCACGGCGAACTGGCTCGGCGTCGCGCTGATCGCGGCGGGAGCGGTTCTGGTCGCCTACAAGGCGTGATGGCGGTGCCGCTTTGGTGGTTGCGTCAAGGCGGGAGATGAAGGCGTCGAAGCGATGGGACATGGCCAATACTATTGCCTCTGTTTACGAATCTCTGTGTTCCGATCCGCGGCGGCGATTTGTTTCCCGCACTGTGGCAAAGCCAAGGCAAAAGCGATCACATCCTTTTGCAACTGCTCCGTCGCCATGCCAATGAAGGGCTGAAAGCGAGGCGGCGTGCAAAACAACGAAAACAAGCGGGTCTATGTCATCGGCCAGACCGAGATCGCGGCACGGCCGCTGACGCCAGCGCTCTATCTGGTGGCGACGCCGATCGGCAATCTCGGCGACATCACGCTGCGCGCGCTCGAAACGCTGGCTGCGGCCGACCATGTCGCCTGCGAGGACACGCGGGTGACACGCGTTTTGCTCGAACGCTACGGCATCCGCCAGCGGCCGACCGCCTATCACGAGCACAATGCCAGCGAGGCCGGGCCGCGGCTGATCGAGGCTTTGGAGAACGGCCGCAGCGTGGCGCTGGTTTCGGATGCCGGCACGCCGCTGGTTTCCGATCCGGGGTTTCGGCTGGTCGGACAGGCACAGGAACGCGGCATTCGCGTCGTACCGATCCCCGGGGCTTCGGCCGTGCTCGCGGCGCTGACCGCGTCGGGCCTGCCGTCGGATGCGTTTTTCTTTGCGGGTTTCTTGCCGGTCAAGGACGGTCAGAAGCGGACGCGGCTAGAAGAGGTGAAGGCGGTACCGGGAACGCTGATCTTTTTTGAATCGCCGCGCCGGTTGGCCGACACGCTCGCCGCCATAGCCGACGTGCTCGGCGCGCGCCAGGCAGCGATCGGGCGCGAACTGACCAAGGCCTTCGAGGAGATCCGCACAGGTACCTTGGCCGAACTCGCCGCGCATTATGCCGATGCTGACACCCCCAAGGGCGAGGTCGTCATCTGCGTGGGGCCGCCCGAGGAGCGGACCGAGACGGCCGACGATGTCGACAAGCTGCTGTTGTCGCTGGCCAAGGAAATGCCGGCGTCCAAGGCCGCCGCCGAGGCCGCGCGGATGACCGGGCAGCAGAAGCCCACTCTTTACCGGCGGCTGCTGGAACTGCGCGAAGGATCAGATGACTGACCGCCTTGCCCGCCAGCAAGCACATCGCCTGGGATATCGCGGCGAGTGGCTGGCGGCATTGGCGCTGATGCTCAAGGGCTATCGGATCGTTGCCCGGCGCTACAAGACCAAGCTCGGCGAGATCGACCTGATCGCCCGGCGCGGCGACCTTGTGCTGATCGTCGAGGTGAAGGCGCGGCGCACGCTGATGGAGGCGATGGACGCGGTGGCCTACGGTTCGGAGCGGCGCATCGAAGGCGCCGCCGATCTGTGGCTGGCGCGGCAGCCGGACTATGGCCGGCTTTCGGTGCGCTTCGACATGGTGGCGGTGCTGCCAAGACGCTGGCCGGTGCATGTCGAAAACGCGTTTTACGGGCGGAATTGAGCATAGAGCGACGTGCGTCCGAATGGACGCACAAAGGCCGCTCTAAGTCTTTGAACCGACGCATCGTGCTTTCCGAAAATCGATTCCGATTTGTGGGCCGATGCGTTAGGCCTTTACGCCTGCGGCCAATGCCCTTAACAGCGCTCGCAAAGCTTGCGGCGCAGGCAAATTCGTTTGGCGCCCGCATGAACGCCTAGCACTACTGGAGATGGCAATGACCCTTCCCGACCGCCTGAGCAACGATCCGCGCAGCCCCTTTTTCAACGCCGAGGCGCTGGAGCAAGGCGTCGGCATCCTGTTCAACGGCAAGGAGCGCCAGGACGTCAGCGAATATTGCGTCAGCGAAGGCTGGATTCGCGTGCCGGCCGGCAAGTCCAAGGATCGCTTCGGCGAGCCGATCACCATCAAGCTCAAGGGCACGGTCGAGCCGTTCGCAAAGCCGTAAGGCCGACCTCGGCCAACTCCAGCAAACGTGCATCAGGGGAGCGTATTAGATCGCTTCCCTGTCAGCACCCTTCTTTTCGAAGGCAGCTTTGATGTGAGTGATGCGACCGTCGGCCTTCGAAACCGACATGATCACTAAAAGCTTGTCCTCGGCGATTCCGACGCGGAGGAGGAACGGCCTACCGCCGTAAACCCCACCGAAGTTAGGCTTCCAACTGCCCTCACCGAGTGCGGCGACTGTTCCATCTGGACTCGGCCGCAAGACGGCCGACCAGCCATTGTTCGCCGTAACGCTGAAGCCGATCCATTCCGTTCGATCGAGATGCGGCAGTCCGCGCATCTGCCGGCATTGGATGTGACTTGTTGCCATTCGCCAGGCAAAGAAACAGTTTCAGCTCTCACCTGCAGAGACCACATCACGCCGACAGCAAAAAGGAACAAGGCGAGGACGACGCGCATGACAATCTCCACAGCAGGCAAGCGTTTATCCAAGATGGACTATTAACATATCGAGTATTCGGTAGCCATCCGTCCAATATACGCGGCTCATACTTCCAGATCATTTAAAGAAATAAGCGAATTTTCCGCATCTAACTACGGCGAAGAGCGCCGACGTGGGGCAATCCTGCCTCCCAAGAACGACCACGCAACTCGGTGATGGGGCAGAACATCAGCCGGTGATGTTGAAGCCAACAGGCGCATCGGCTGGGTCGGCCGTCTCGGGCACGACGCTGCGGACATCGGCGCCGCGCGGACCTTGCCAGAAGGCGTCGAGCATCGAGGCCACCGCCTCAGCGGAGCCTGAGATCAGGGCGCTGACGGAGCCATCGGGCTCGTTGCGCACCCAACCGTTCAGGCCAAGACGCCTTGCCTCGCGCTGCGTCCAGACACGGAAGCTGACGCCCTGGACGCGGCCGGAGATGCGGACGAGAGCGGCCTTCTGATCGATCGGCATCGAAATCTCCTAGCCCGTCAAAGTGGGCGCTGCCCCTCATCCGCCTGCCGGCACCTTCTCCCCGTGAACGGGGAGAAGGAAGCTATCACCGCCGCGTCACGCGCATCGGCAGGCCGCCCTGCGGCTGGGTGGTCAGCTTCTGCACCGGCCATGGTTTGGTTTCGGCGATCGTGTCGAAGCGGTAGCGTGAGAGCAAAATGGCGAGCGCGATGATCGCTTCCTGCATGGCAAAGCTCATGCCGATGCAGACGCGCGGGCCAGCCCCAAAAGGCAGATACTGGTAGCGGTCGATCTTGTCACGGTTTTCGGGATGGAAACGCTCGGGCATGAAAGCGTCGGGCCGGTCCCACAGCTTGCGGTGGCGGTGCACCGTCCAGGGCATGACCAGCACCTGCGCCTTGCGCGGGATTTTCAAACCCTTGTATTCGTCATCGGCGATCGGTTCGCGGTTGATCGAGGGTGCGGGCGGATAGAGCCTGAGCGCTTCCTCGAAGACTGCGCGGGTGTAAGGCATGGCGTCGAGCCATTTGACAGGGTCAGGCTCGCGAGCCAGCACCGCGTCGATCTCCTGTTCGACCCGGTCGCGCTCCCAGGTCGCCTCGGCGAGACAATAGATCGTCCACCCCAAAGCCCGCGCCGTGGTTTCGTGGCCGGCGCCAATGAAGGTGATGATGTTGTCTTCGATCTCTCCCCGCGTGAGCCCGTCGGGGCCTTCGGCACGAAGCAGAAGGGTGAGAAAATCTTCCGGCGCGTTGCCGGGGTCGCGGGCCAGTTTTTCGCTGCGCATCGCCACCGTGTCGGTGACGATCTTGCGGAAATAGGACATGGTCTTGCGGCCGCGCAGGCGGGTGAAGCGCGGCAGCCATTCCGGAGCCCGCAACAGGTCGAATGGATCGACGCGGCCCATGGTCTCGAACAGCCGGTCGATCTCATGGGCAAAGCTGCCAGGCTCGCCCGCGATTTCGCCCGAAAACAGTGTCTCGGCCAGGATATCGTAGGTCAGCATGGTCATGTCCTGGGCGACATCGACCGGCTCCAAGGCATTGTCATAGCGTTTGACGAAATCGAGCGTGCAGGCAAGCATCGGCTTGGCGAAACCGAAGATGTGGCGCGGCGTGAAAACCGGCGCCATGGCCTTGCGCGAGCGCTTCCAGACATCGCCTTCGGCGGTCAAGAGCCCGTCGCGCAGGATCGGCCGCAGGATCATCTGCCGGACGGTCGCCATCTTGTAGTTCTTGGCGTTGTCGACCAGCACGTGGCGGATCAGGCCCGGATCGTTGGCGATGACCAAAGGGCCGCCAATGCCCGTCACCGAAATCCAGGGCTCGTTGTAGGATGGCTCGCCCCACAACTCGAGCGGATTGCGGTAGACGATGCGCATCATCTCCAGCGTCGAGGGCGGCTTAGTGCGCGGTATCGGTGCTGGGGGAACGAAGGGTTCTGGTCTGGTATCCATCAGATGCTCTGCCTCACAGGCCCAATGTAGGCGCAGGGGATGCAGGCGTCCATGCAGCTGGTATACCAAAGGCACTGACGCGCCGAGGTAACCAGGATGTGACCCAGTCACCAACAGGTGCCTTCTTGCCACTGGAGGGTTTCCCGCCCTATCTCCCGCCGGTCACCATTCGATACCTGCCCACCAAGGACTGAAATCTTGAAACACCAGCTCAACATCGTCGTTGCCAGCACCCGGCCTGGCCGCGTCGGCCCCGTTTTCGCCCGCTGGCTCGAAGCCTATGCGCGCGAGCACGGCAAGTTCGAACCCGTCATCACCGACATCGACGCCTTTGGCCTGCCGATCTTCGATGAACCCAAGCACCCGCGCCTGGGCCAGTACGAAAACGAACACACCAGGCAGTGGTCGGAGGCGATCAAGCCCGCCGACGCCTTCGCGTTCGTAACGCCCGAATACAACTACTTCGCCGCCCCCGCGCTGGTGAACGCCATCGACTATCTCTCACGCGAATGGAACTACAAGCCGGCCGGTTTCTTGAGCTATGGCGGCGTTTCGGCCGGCCTGCGCGCCGTGCAGTCGGAGAAGATGCTGCTGACCACGGTCAAGATCATGCCTATTCCCGAGGCGATCGCTATTCCGGCCTTCGCCCAGCATCTCGACGAGAATGGCGAGTTCAAGTCGAACGCCCTGATCGACGACAGCGCCAAGGTGATGCTCGACGAGTTGTTCCGCTGGAGCGAAGCGCTGAAGCCGATGCGGGCCGGCTGAGCCGCCCAAAGCCAAAGCAATCCGCCATCAAAAACGGCGGATTGCCGCGCTGTTGCCAAGGCTCGTGACGCGGTCGCCCGTCCCCAGCCAAAAACCCCGTAAAACTTGGAAAAACCACACTTAACGCCTATATCTAGGTGATCTATGGGCGTGCGATTCGGGGCAGATTCTGCCGCGTCCTCCCGCGGCAGTCAGACGAAAGTTTTTCATGAGCGACCAGTCCGAGAACCTTCCCGGCGCAGATGCCGAGTACGGCGCAGATTCCATCAAGGTTTTGAAGGGGTTGGACGCTGTCCGCAAGCGCCCTGGCATGTATATCGGCGACACCGACGATGGTTCGGGCCTGCACCACATGGTCTACGAAGTCGTCGACAACGCCATCGACGAGGCGCTGGCCGGCCACGCCACGCTTGTCACCGTGTCGCTCAATCCCGATGGTTCGGTGACGGTGACCGACAACGGCCGCGGCATTCCGACCGACATGCATGAAGAGGGCGTGTCGGCGGCCGAGGTCATCATGACGCAGCTGCATGCCGGCGGTAAGTTCGACCAGAATTCCTACAAGGTTTCCGGCGGCCTGCACGGCGTTGGCGTATCCGTGGTCAACGCGCTCTCGGTCTTCCTCAGACTCAAGATCCGCCGCAAGGGCAAGATCTATGAGATGAGCTTCACCCATGGTGTGGCCGACGCGCCGCTGCGCGAAACCGGCGATGCGGGCAGCGAGACCGGCACGGAAGTCACCTTCATGCCCTCGCCCGAAACCTTCACCATGGTCGAGTTCGATTATGGCACGCTGGAGCACCGGCTGCGCGAACTCGCCTTCCTCAATTCTGGCGTGCGCATCGTTTTGTCCGACAAGCGCCATGCCGACATCAAGGTCCAGGAACTGCTCTACGACGGTGGCCTGATCGAATTCGTCCGCTATCTCGACCGGGCGAAAAAACCACTCATCTCGGCGCCAATCGCCATCCGGGCAGAGCGCGACGGCATCACCGTCGAAGTGGCGATGTGGTGGAATGACAGCTACCACGAAAACGTGCTGGCCTTCACCAACAACATCCCGCAGCGCGACGGCGGCACCCATCTGGCCGGCTTCCGCGGTGCGCTGACGCGCCAGGTGACCGGCTATGCCGAAACCTCCGGCATCGCCAAGAAGGAAAAGGTCTCGATCACCGGCGACGACAGCCGCGAGGGCCTCACGGCGGTGCTTTCGGTCAAGGTTCCCGATCCGAAGTTCTCGTCGCAGACCAAGGACAAGCTGGTTTCGTCGGAAGTCCGCCCTGTCGTCGAAAGCCTGGTCAACGAGGCGCTCGGTACCTGGCTTGAGGAACATCCGGCGGAAGCCAAGACGTTGATCGCCAAGGTGGTGGAAGCGGCTGCTGCGCGCGAAGCGGCGCGCAAGGCGCGCGAGCTGACACGTCGCAAGGGGGTGCTCGACATCACCTCGCTGCCCGGCAAGCTCGCCGACTGCCAGGAACGCGATCCGGCCAAGTCCGAAATCTTCATCGTCGAGGGTGACTCGGCAGGCGGTTCCGCCAAGAGCGGGCGCTCGCGCCAGAACCAGGCGATCCTGCCGCTGCGTGGCAAGATCCTCAACGTCGAGCGCGCGCGCTTCGATCGGATGCTGGGCTCCGAGATGATCGGCACGCTGATCACCGCGCTCGGCACCTCGATCGGCAAGGACGAGTTCAACGCCGACAAATTGCGCTACCACAAGATCATCATCATGACCGACGCCGACGTCGACGGCGCCCACATTCGTACGCTGCTGTTGACGTTCTTCTTCCGCCAGATGCCGGTGCTGATCGAGCGCGGGCACCTCTATATCGCCCAGCCGCCGCTCTACAAGGTGGCGCGCGGCAAGAGCTCGCAGTACCTCAAGGATGAAGGCGCCTTTGAGGAATATCTGGTCGATGTCGGCCTCGATGAAGCGTCGCTGACCCTGACGTCGGGCGAAGTGCGGACCGGCCAGGACCTGCGCGCGGCGGTGACCGACGCGCTCGGCGTGCGCACGTTGATCGACGGCCTGCACACGCGTTATTCGCGCTCGGTGGTCGAGCAGGCGGCAATTGCCGGTGCGCTCAACCCTGATATCTTCAACGATCTCGGCCGCGCCAAGGCGATGGCCGAAACGATCGCCCAGCGCCTCGACCTGATCTCGGAAGACATCGAGCGCGGCTGGACCGGGCACATCTCGACCGACAATGACGGCACGGGCGGCTATGTCTTCGAACGCACGCTGCGCAGCGTCAAGGAGAGCGTCCATCTCGACATGGCGCTGATCAACTCGGCCGATGCGCGCGCGCTCGACCGTTATGCCGGCCGCCTCAACGAACTCTATTCCCAGCCGCCGGTGCTGCGCCGCAAGGATGTCTCGGAGACCATCGCCGGACCGATGGCGCTTCTGGCCGCGGTCTTCGCATCGGGCCGCAAGGGCCTGACCATGCAGCGCTACAAGGGTCTGGGCGAGATGAACGCCGAGCAGCTGTGGGAAACGACGCTCGACCCGAATGTGCGCACGCTGCTGCAGGTCAAGGTGAACGACGCCACCGACGCCGATGCGCTGTTCTCGCGCCTGATGGGCGACGAGGTCGAGCCGCGCCGCGACTTCATCCAGGAAAACGCGCTCAGCGTGGCCAACCTGGACGTGTAAGCAAAAAACTTTGGGCGCGCTCCAAAGGAGTGCGCCCTCCGGCTAAAGCAGGTCCGCTTCGCGCAGCCTGTAGCCGACGCCGGTTTCGGTGGTGATGTATTGCGGCTCGTCGGGCGTCTTTTCGATCTTCTGGCGCAGCTGGCGGACATAGACCCTGAGATATTGCACGTCTGCCGACCCGCCCCAGACATGCTCGAGCAGGAAGCGGTGGGTCAAAACCTTGCCGGCGTGCTGAACCAGCACGCGCAGGATGTCATATTCCTTGGGCGACAGCTTCACTTCCTGACCACCCACCCTGACGATGCGCTTGACCAGGTCGACCGACAGCTCGCCAGTCTGGAACACCGGCTTTTCGCCCTGCTGCTGCAGCCGGTGGCGAAGGGCGGTGCGAATGCGCGCGGCAAGCTCGTTCATGCCGAAGGGCTTTGAGACATAATCGTCGGCGCCAAGTTCCAGCGCCTTGACGATGCCAGCCTCGTCGGTGCGACTCGACAGGATGAGCACCGGCACCTGCAGGCCCTCGTTGCGCCAGGTGGCCAACAGGTCGTGGCCGGCGATATCGGGCAGGCCGAGGTCGAGCAGGATCAGGTCGGGCTTTTCTTCCTTGACCAGCGCCATGGCCGTCTTGCCATTCGGCGCCTCGCTGATGGCATAGCCTTGGGTGCCGAGACCGACGCGCAACAGCTTGCGGATCGGCGGCTCGTCATCGACGATCAGGATCTTCACCGCAGCGTTGGTCATGCAATTCCGTCCAGGTTTGGTCCGTCCAAGTTTGGTCCGTCGAGGTTTGGCCCGCCAAGATTTGGCCGCTCGGCCGGCACCGGCATGGTGATGGTGAAGACCGCGCCCGATCGGTCGGCCCGGTTCGAGGCGACAATGGTGCCGCCCATCGCTTCGACGAAACCACGGCAGATCGACAGGCCAAGCCCCGTGCCGGCACGGACATGGTCGCCCTTGCGGACGCGATAGAACGTATCGAAGACCCGCTCCAGATCGGCCTGCGGAATACCCGGACCCTCGTCCATGATCTGGATCGCGACCGATGCACCATCGGCCCAGCCGCGGATGCGGATGGTCGATCCCTCAGGGGCATATTTCGCGGCATTGTCGAGCAGGTTGAACAGCACCTGTTCAAACAGCACCGGGTCAAGCTTCAACATCGGCAGGTCGGCCGGCATGTCGACTTCGGTCTTGTGCTGGGCGGTGATCTTGGCGGCACGGCGCAAAGCACTGCCGACGATGTCGCCGGGGTAGTGCAGCGCATAGTTTGGCTCCATCGCGCCGGACTCGATCTTGGTCATGTCGAGCAGATTGGCGATGAAGCGGTTGAGGCGTTCGGATTCGTCGAGCACCGTCGAGACCAGCTCCGCCCTGCCCTCTTCCGGCAAGGAGGTGCCGAACTCGCGCAGGGCGCCTGCGGCGCCCATGATGCTGGCAAGCGGGGTCTTGAGGTCGTGCGAGATCGAGGTCAGCAGTGCCGAGCGCAGCCGGTCGGCTTCGACGGCAAGGCGGGCGCGGTCGACGTCCGCGACAAGCTGAATACGCTCGATGGCCACCGCCGCCTGGTCGGCGAGGGCATCGAACAAGCGTTGCTGTTCGGGCGTCAAAAGCGGGCCCTGGCGGTCATTGTCGAGACCAACGACACCGACCGCCATGCGCCCGGTGCGCAGTGGCAGATAAAGACGCTTGGCGCCCGGCAAGGTGTCAGCACCTCGGCCCGCGGCACGGTTGTGCTCCCATGCCCATTTGGCGGCGGCGATATCGGCATCGACAAGCGTGTCGTCGGGCGGATAACCGGCCTTGACGGCAATGGTGCCATCCTCGGGCAAAAGAAGCACGACTCGGACCTTGAGCATCGAGGCGATCTGGAAGGCGGTTGCCCACAAGACGTCGTCGAGCGTGCCGGTGCCGGCGAGCTTTTTCGAGAAGAGGTAGAGGTCCTCGGTCAGGCGGGCGCGCTCGCGCGCGGCGGCCGCCTGGCGCTGGACACGTCCGGTCAGATTGGAGGCGATGACCGCGACGATGAGGAAAAACAGCAGCGCAACAACGCTTTCGGGGTCGGAAATGTCGAGCGTGTAGAGCGGCGGCAGGAAGAAGAAATTATAGGCGACGGCACTGAGCAAGGAAGCGAACAATGCCGGCCACAGGCCGAACGTCACCGCCGAACTCAGCACCGCCATCAGGAAGACCAGGGCGATGTTGCGAACGTCGAGGAACTGCTGCAGCGCAATGCCGACAAAGAGCGCGCCAACGACATGGAGCGTGGTCGTCAGATAAGGCCACGGATCGAAACGCCGGCGCTGGGGAGCGGTCTTCACGCCCTGCGCCGCAAGAGCCGCATCCTGCTCGCTGCCCGTGGTGACATGGACGCTGATGTTGCCGGCCTGGCGGATCAGATCGTGGGTGATCGAGCCTTCGAAATATTCGCGCCAGCGCGGCTTGCTCGCCTTGCCGACGACGATGTGGGTAAAATTATGTGTGCTGGCATGGCGGACAATGTCTTCGGCGACCGACTGGCCGGGAATGGTGACCGCCTCGCCGCCGAGCTGTTCGGCCAGGCGCATGGTGGCGGCAAGCCGGTCCTTGTCGGCATCTGGCAGATTGGCCGAACGCGAGGTCTCGACATGGATCGCCGCCCAAGGCGCGCGCAAGCGATCGGCCTGGCGGCGGGCGTAACGAACCAGCGAGACGCTGCGCGGATCCTCGTCGACGGCGACAAGCAGGCGATCGCCGGCGGCCCAAGGCCCCTCGATGGCATGGGCCTGCATGTGGGTGAGCAGCTGCTCGTCGACGCGCTGGGCGGTGCGGCGCAGCGCAAGCTCGCGCAGCGCGGTCAAATTGCCGGGCGAAAAGTAGTTCTCGATCGCCTGGCGCGCCGTGGTCGGCACATAGACCTTGCCTTCACGCAGGCGCTTGATCAGGTCGTCGGGCGTGAGGTCGATGATTTCGACATCGTCGGCGCGGTCGATGATCGAGTCGGGAACCGTCTCGCGCACAGTGACGCGGGTGATCTGGGCGACGATGTCGTTGAGGCTCTCGACATGCTGGATATTGAGCGTGGTGTAGACGTCGATACCCTGGGTCAAAAGCTCCTGGACATCGAGATAACGCTTGGGATGGCGGCTGCCGGGCGCGTTGGTGTGGGCGAGCTCGTCAACAAGAGCAAGTGCCGGCCTGCGCGCGATGATGGCGTCGAGGTCCATCTCCTCGAGCTTGCGGCCCTTGTAGTCGACTGCCTTGCGCGGGATGACCTCGAAACCTTCGACAAGCGCCTGGGTTTCACGGCGGCCGTGTGTCTCGACCACGCCGATGACCACATCGGTATGGTCGGCGAGCCGGGCACGGCCCGACATCAGCATCTCGTAGGTCTTGCCGACGCCGGGAGCAGCACCGAGGAAGATCTTCAGCCGGCCGCGCCCTTCGCGTGCTGCCGTCTCTAGCAGCGCGTCCGGCGAAGGCCTGCCTTCCTTGTCCCTGATATCGTCTGGCATCTATTCTTTACAGTCTGCGGCGCCGGAGTTCTTGCAGAGCGAGAACTCCGGCGCGACCTTGTCAGGGTGCAATCGCTGCGTCGAGTGCCAAATTCAGCCTGAGCACATTGACCACCGGTTCGCCCATGAAGCCGAGTTCGCGTGCCTCGACATACTGGTCGACGAGGCTGCGGATGACAGCTTCGTTGGCGCCGCGCGCCTTGGCCACCCGTGCCACCTGGAAGTAGGCGGCCTCTGGCGACAGGTGCGGATCAAGGCCGCTGCCCGAAGCGGTGACCAGATCCATCGGCACCGGTGCACCCGGATCGGTCTGCTTGAGCGTGTCCGCCTCGGTCTTGATGCGTTCGATCAGCTTGGCGCTGGTCGGGCCGAGATTGGAGCCGCTGGAGCCGGCGGCATTGTAGCCATCGCCGGCGGCCGACGGACGGCCATGGAAGTAGCGCTCGCCGGTGAAGGCCTGGCCGATCAATTCGGAGCCTATGACCTTGCCGTCCTTGACGATCAGGCTGCCATTGGCCTGGTGCGGGAACAGCGCTTGCGCGATGCCGGTCATGCCCAGGGGATAGATGAGACCGGTGATCACGGTGAGTGCCACGATCATGACAAGTGCAGGTCTGAGTTGCTTCAACATGGTGAAGGTCCTTTACACGAGGCCGATGGCGTTGATCGCCATGTCGATGGCCTTGATGCCGACGAAGGGCACGATGATGCCGCCGAGCCCATAGACGAGCAGGTTGCGGCGAAGCAGCGAGCCAGCACCGATCGGCCGGTATTTGACGCCTTTCAGCGACAGCGGGATGAGGGCGACGATGATCAGCGCGTTGAAGATGATCGCCGACAAGATGGCGCTTTGCGGGGTCGCGAGACCCATGATGTTGAGCGCGCCAAGCTGCGGGTAGAAGGCCAGGAACATCGCCGGGATGATGGCGAAATACTTGGCGATGTCGTTGGCGATCGAAAAGGTGGTGAGCGCGCCACGGGTCATCAGCAACTGCTTGCCGATCTCGACGATCTCGATGAGCTTGGTCGGATCGCTGTCGAGGTCGACCATGTTGCCGGCCTCACGCGCTGCGACAGTGCCGGTGTTCATGGCGACACCGACATCCGCCTGGGCGAGCGCTGGGGCGTCGTTGGTGCCGTCGCCGCACATGGCGACCAGCTTGCCCTTGGCCTGCTCTTCGCGGATGAGGCTGAGCTTGTTCTCAGGCGTTGCCTGGGCGAGGAAATCGTCAACGCCGGCTTCGGCTGCGATAGCCGCTGCCGTCATCGGGTTGTCGCCGGTGATCATCACGGTGCGGATGCCCATGCGGCGCAGCTCGGTGAAGCGTTCCTTGATGCCGCCCTTGACGATGTCCTTGAGGTAGATGACGCCGAGCAGGCGGGCATCGCGAACGACTGCAAGCGGGGTGCCGCCGAGCTTGGCGATCTCGTCAGCTATCGCCTGGATGCCACGGACGGCTTCGGTGTCGACACGCGTGCCCGACGCCGAGGTGGCGCTTGATTTGACGTAGTTGAGCACCGAATCCACAGCGCCCTTGCGGATGGTGGAGCCGTCGAAATCGACGCCGCTCATCCGGCTCTGGGCGGTGAAGGGCACGAAATGGGCGTGCAGCGAGCCCATGTCGCGGGCACGGATGCCATAACGTTCCTTGGCGAGCACGACGATCGAGCGGCCTTCCGGCGTTTCGTCGGCGAGCGAGGCGAGCTGGGCGGCATCCGCCAGTTCCTGCTCGGTGACGCCCTTTACGGGACGGAATTCGGTCGCCTGACGGTTGCCGAGCGTGATGGTGCCGGTCTTGTCGAGCAAAAGCGTGTCGACGTCGCCGGCGGCTTCGACAGCGCGGCCCGACATGGCAAGCACATTGAAACGCACGAGACGGTCCATGCCGGCGATGCCGATAGCCGAAAGCAGCGCGCCGATCGTGGTCGGGATCAGCGTGACGAACAGCGCGACCAGCACGATGACCGGGATGTAGCCGCCGGCATAGGTGGCGAAGCTCGGGATGGTGGCAACGGCAAGCACGAAGATAAGCGTCATGCCGGCGAGCAGGATGTTGAGCGCGATTTCGTTCGGCGTCTTCTGGCGCTCGGCGCCCTCGACCAGCGAGATCATGCGGTCAAGGAAGGTCGAGCCGGCGGCAGCGGTGATGCGCACGCGGATCCAGTCGGACAGCACCTGGGTGCCACCTGTCACAGCCGAGCGGTCGCCACCCGACTCACGGATCACTGGAGCGGATTCACCCGTGATGGCGGCCTCGTTGACCGAAGCGACACCTTCGATGACTTCGCCATCGGATGGGATGATGTCGCCGGCCTCAACGAGCACGACCTGGCCGACCTTGAGGCCATTGCCGGGCACCATCTTGTAAGCAGTGCGGCTTTCGCCTTCGAGCAGCTTGGCCTGGGTTTCGGTCCGCGCCTTGCGCAGCGAGTCGGCCTGGGCCTTGCCACGGCCTTCGGCAACGGCCTCGGCGAAGTTGGCAAACAGCACCGTGAACCACAGCCACAGGATGATCTGGAACGAGAAGCCAAGGCCGCCCGCACCAGTGATCAGATCCTTGAAGAACAGCACCGTGGTCAGTGCCGAGACGACGGCGACGACGAACATGACAGGGTTCTTGGCCAGGCTGCGCGGGTCAAGCTTCTTGAACGCATCGCCTATGGCAGGGAGGAGGATACGAGCGTCGAGCAGGCTCGCAGATTTGTGGGTGCTCATGTGAGAGGCTCCAGTTCTTTTGTTTTGCGGCGCTGCATCAGAAGGTCTGGCCAACGATCATGGCGAGGTGCTCGACGATCGGGCCGACGGCGAGTGCCGGGAAGAAGGTCAGGCCGCCGACGATGACCACGACGCCGGCAAGCAGGCCGACGAACAGCGGAGAGTCGGTCGGGAAGGTGCCGACGGAAGCTGGAACCGTCTTCTTCGTCACCAGCGAACCGGCGATGGCGAGTGCCGGGATGATGACCAGGAAGCGCCCCATCAACATGGCGATGCCGATGGTGATGTTGTACCAGGGCGTGTTGCCCGTCAGGCCGCCGAAGGCCGAGCCGTTGTTGGCCGTCGCCGAGGTGTAGGCATAGAGGATCTCGGAAAAGCCGTGCGGGCCAGGCGTTCCAACCGAGGCGACAGCGCTCGGGATCAGAACCGAAATCGCAGTGAAGCCGAGCATGGAGAGCGGCAGGCACAGGATGGCGAGCATGGCCATCTTGACCTCCTTGGCCTCGATCTTCTTGCCGAGATATTCCGGCGTGCGGCCAACCATCAGGCCAGCGACGAAGATGGCGATGATGACGAACATCAAGATGCCGTAGAAACCAGCGCCGACGCCGCCGATGATGACTTCGCCCAGCTCCATGTTGATGAGCGGGATGAGACCGCCTAGTGCCGTGAACGAGCCATGCATGGCGTTGACCGCGCCGCAGGAGGCAGCGGTGGTGACGACAGCGAAGAGTGCCGACAAGACGATGCCGAAGCGTGCTTCCTTGCCTTCCATGTTACCGCCATCGATGCCGAGCGCATGGACCAGCGGGTTGCCTGCGGCTTCGGCCCAGTAGGTGACGGCGACGCCGGCGACAAACAGGATGCCCATGGTGGCGAAGATCGCCCAGCCCTGGCGCTGGTTGCCGACCATGCGGCCAAAAACGTTGGTGAAGGCGGCGCCTATGGCGAAGATCGAGACCATCTGGAGGAAGTTGGAAATGGCGTCAGGATTTTCGAACGGATGCGCCGAGTTGGCGTTGAAGAAGCCGCCGCCATTGGTGCCGAGCATCTTGATCGCCAGCTGCGAAGCAACCGGACCGACAGCGATGGTCTGCTGAGCGCCTTCGACCGTGGTCGCGGCAACGTAGGAGCCGATTGTCTGCGGTACGCCGAGCCAAACATAGGCTAGCGTCAGCAGCACGCAGAGCGGCAGCAGCACGTAAAGCGTGGAACGGGTCAGGTCGACCCAGAAATTGCCGATCGACTTGCCCGAGGCGCGAGCAAAGCCGCGGATTAGCGCCATGCCGATGGCGATGCCGGTCGCGGCAGAAACGAAGTTCTGCACCGTGAGGCCAGCCATCTGCACGAGATAGGACATCGTACTTTCGCCGCCGTAATTCTGCCAGTTGGTGTTGGTGACAAAGCTGACGGCGGTGTTGAAGGAGAGCTCGGCCGGCACCGCACCCATGGCCGCCGGGTTGAAAGGCAGCGAGCCCTGGAACCGCTGCAGCGCGTAAAGCAGCAGGAAGCCGGCGATGTTGAACGACAGCATGGCGGCGGCATAGCCGGTCCAGTGCTGGTCCTCGCGCTCGCTGGTGCCGGCAAGCCGGTAGAGCACGCGCTCGATTGGGCCGAGAACGGGCGACAAAAGCGTGCGCTCGCCACTAAAAACGCGCGTCATGTAGCCGCCGAGCGGCTTCACGAGCAGAATGATGATCCCGCAGAATGCCAGGATCTGTATCCAGCCATTGATGGTCATTTGAGAAACTTTCCGTGCGAGCGCTGGACGGTCAGAACCGTTCGGGGCGGATGAGCGCGTAGGTCAGGTAGGCAAGCAGGAACACGGTCACTGCGCCGCCGAGGATGTATTCGAGCAACATGTTGGCGTTCCTTCAGAGGATGTCGCAGGCTTTGACGTAGGCAAAACACAAGGCGAAGAAGACGACGCCTATGGCGAGAACGAAGATGTCCATCTTCGAAGGCTCCTGTTCCGTTGAGACCTTGCACCGAGGGCGCAAGGACCATGGCCACGCGCCAAACGACGGCGTCAGGCATGCTGACGACGTTGGCCGGGCTCTGGATTTCAGGAGGGAATATGGCGTCGAACCGCATTAAGGTTCGAGAGAGCGGGGCATGCAAAGAAATAGGAATTGCATAAAGAAAACGGCCCTCAGGCGGGTGCCTGAGAGCCGTCATGTCGTCAAATTGGTAGCTGCCGGTTCAGTAGCGGCGGCAGCTGTTCAGGCCGGGCTTAGGCCAGGCCTTCGGCGCGCAGGGCCTTCTGCACGGCCGGACGGGCGGCTACGGTGCCGAGATAGCGCTGGATGTTGGCGAAGGACGACAGGTCGATGCGGACATGCTTGGCCCAGCCGAGAACCGTCCAGAGATAGGCGTCAGCGGCGGTGAAGACGTCGCCCATCAGATAGGAGCGGCCGTCGAGCTTGCCGTCGACATAGGCGAGGCGCCTGGCAAGGAGCTCGCGGTTGATCTCCTTGGTGGCCTCGGGCGTGTTGGGCTTGAAGAAGGCGCCAAAAACCTTGTGCAGCTCGGTGGCAACGAAGGCCAGCCACTGCTGGACGCGGTAGCGCGCCATGTCGCCTGCCTTGGGCATCAGGCCGCTCTCCGGCTTCTGGTCGGCGAGGTACTGGACCAGCACCGAGGCTTCGGTCATCAGTTCACCATCGCCGAGCACCAATGCCGGCACGTAGCCATTGGGATTGGTGGCGAGGAAATCCTGCTGGGCTTCGGTGGTCTTGGTCTTGCCGTCGACCTTGACCAGATCGAGGTCGATGCCAACTTCATTGGCGACGATGTGCGGTGCCAGCGAGCAGGCGCCGGGCATGTAGAAAAGCTTCATGTCGTGGGAGACTCCGAATGTTGATGCCTCCCTCTCGCACGCGCGGGCAATGCCTCCAAGCGCCCAATCAGTGAACACTATGTTACCGGTGCCGGATGCTGCCTTGGAACGGCGACGGTTCAGACAGTGATCGTCTTGAGGCGCTCGGCGATCAGGCTTGCCAGCCTGCCAGCGACCTCTTCCTTGGAAAGGTCCGGCCACTCGTCGACACCGCTTTTGCTGACGATGCGGACGCTATTGCGATCGCCGCCCATGACGCCGCCCTCGTGGCTGACGTCATTGGCAACGATGAAATCGGCGCCCTTCCTGGCAAGTTTTGCCTGGGCGTTCTTGAGCACGTCCTGGGTCTCGGCAGCGAAGCCGACGACAAGATAGGGGCGCTGCTTGTGATGGCCGACGCCAGCCAGAATATCGGGATTTTCGACCATCTTCAGGCTCGGCGCGCCCTCGCCCGCCACCTTCTTGATCTTCTCGCCGGCGGCATTGTCGGTGCGCCAGTCGGCGACGGCCGCCACAAACACAGCGGCGTCGGCAGGCAGAAGCTGCTCGACCGCGTCGTGCATCTCGCGCGCGCTTTCGACATGGACCGTCTTGACCCCAGCCGGATCGGCAATGGTGACCGGGCCAGAGACCAGGCGGACATCGGCGCCCAGCCTGGCTAGGGCTGCGGCGATGGCGTGACCCTGCTTGCCCGACGAGCGGTTGGCGATGTAGCGCACCGGGTCGATGGGCTCATGCGTCGGGCCGGAGGTGACGATAATCTTCTTGCCCGACAGCGGCTTGGGCTTGGAATCGAGCAGCGCTTCGATGGCAGCGACAATCTCCAGCGGTTCGGCCATGCGGCCCTCGCCCGCTTCGCCGCTTTCAGCCATCTCGCCGCTCTTTGGGCCGACGAAATGGATGCCGTCTTTTTCCAGCGTCGCGCGATTGCGGCGCGTCGCTGGATGCGCCCACATCTTCGGGTTCATGGCAGGCGCCAGAAGCACCTTCTTGTCAGTGGCGAGCAGCACGGTCGAAGCAAGGTCGTTGGCATGGCCATTGGCAAGCTTGGCCATCAGGTCGGCGGTAGCGGGTGCGACAACCAGAAGATCCGCCTCGCGCGACAGCCTGATGTGGCCGATGTCGTGCTCGTCCTGGCGGTCGAACAGGTCAGAAAAGACGTGGTCAGCGGTCAGCGCGCCCACCGACAAAGGCGTGACGAATTCCTGCGCAGCCGAGGTCATGACCGCGCGCACCGAAGCGCCGCGTTCGCGCAGGCGCCGGATCAGGTCGAGCGACTTGTAGGCCGCGATGCCGCCGCCGATGATGAGCAGGATGCGCTTGCCGTTGAGGATCATGCCTGGTCCGCCGTCTCGTCAGGCCGGCTTCAGCGCCGGCTGGATGTCGGTATGGATGAAATCGTCGCCCTTGAAAAGCAGCGGCAGGTTCCGGGTCTTGGCAAGGGCGTAGGCGAAGCAGTCGCCGAAATTGAGGTTGGCGGGATGCCCGGAGCCTCGGCCGAAGCGACGATGTGCATTGACGGCAGCATCCGCGAGGTCACGGTCGAATGCGACAATGTCGAACTGCAGGGCGCTTGCCAGTTGTTGCAGCCGGTCCAGCCCGTCCAATCCGAGCCCATTCGCAACGACTATGCCGGTTTCGGCCCATGTCGGAGCGCAGACCAATACCGGTTCGCCGTACATACGCCGCGCCACGTCCTCAGCCTCGGGTTCTCCGGCGAGAAATGCGAATATCGCAGAGGTATCGACAGCAATCATGCAGGACGACCATCCTCGTAGAGATAGTCCCAGACCTCTTCTTGCGCCCGCTTCAAATCAAACGGTTCGTCGGGTTTACGCGACAGCCGCATGATTTCGTCAAAGGATGCTTTCGGCCGCCGCCGGTCGCCCTGAAGGACGTCGCGCGTGATCAGGTCCCGAACTTCCTGCTCCATCGACACGCCGCGCGCCGCCGCACGCTTTCGAAGCTCCTGCTTCACGTTGTCGTCGAGGTTGCGGATAGTCATCGCGCTCATGGCTCTGCTCCTATCCCCAAAAGATAGCGCGGCTAAGTCACGCATTCAATGACTGCAATGACAGCATTGCTGTCATTGCATGCACTCAGGTTATTTGCCAGGCAAGGAACACAAGCGTCAGCGCAATGACCCAAATCGCGACCCGGCCGGAGCGGGTGTAGCGGGCTTCGGCCTTGCCGATAGCCCTGGCGGTTTCGGCATCGAAACGCAGCCCGTTTTCCGCCATGAGGTCGATCTGCCGCGACAGGCGCTCGGTGCGGGCGGCGAGATCGGGGGCCTGTCGAATGAGCGACATCAGCGCGCCAAGGCCGTCGCGGGCGTCGATGAGCAGCCCCTGAGGACCAAGATTACCTGCGATCCAGTGGCTGACCACCGGCTCGGCGGTCTTCCACATGTTGAAAGCCGGATCGAGCGTGCGGGCAACGCCTTCGACCACGACCATGGTCTTTTGCAGCAGCACCAGTTCGGGCCGCGTCTGCATGTCGAACAGTTCGGTGACTTCGAACAGCAACGTCAGGAGCTTGGCCATCGAGATGGTTTCGGCCGGCTGGCCGTGGATCGGCTCGCCGATGGCGCGGATCGCCTGGGCAAAGGCCGCGACGTTATGGTGGCGCGGCACGTAGCCGGCTTCGAAATGCACCTCGGCGACACGCATATAGTTGCGGGTGATGAAGCCATAGAGAATCTCGGCGAGGAAGCGCTGCTCCTTCTTGCCGAGCCGGCCCGAAATGCCGAGATCGACGGCGACGATGTCGCCCTTAGCGTCGACGAACATGTTGCCGGGGTGCATGTCGGCGTGGAAGAAGCCGTCGCGCAGCGTGTGACGCAGGAACGACTGGACGAGCGTCGCGGCGATCGCCTTGAGATCGTAGCCGCCGGCGCGAAGCCCGTCGATGTCGTTGAGCTTGACGCCGTCGATCCACTCCATGGTGAGCACGTCGCGGCCGGTGCGTTCCCAGTCGACTGCCGGCACGCGGAAGCCGGGATCGTCCTTGGTGTTTTCGCCAAGCTCGGAATAGGCGGCCGCCTCGAGCCTAAAATCCATCTCGATCTTGGTGGTCTGGGCCATCGTCTCGGTGATCTCGACCGGGCGCAGCCTACGGCTCGACGGGACGAAGCGCTCCTGCAGCCGGGCGGCGAGGAAATAGCTTTCAAGATCCTGGAAAAAGCGTCGGCGCACGCCGGGGCGGATGACCTTGACGGCGACCTTGCGCGGGCCATCCGGTGTGGCGACCTCTGCGGGGTGAACCTGGGCGATGGAGGCAGCAGCCACCGGCTCGCCGATACTGACATAGAGATCGGAAACCTTGCGGCCGAGCGAACCTTCGATGGCTTCGACCGCCTCCGACATCGGAAAGGTCGCCATGCTGTCTTGCAGAAGCGCCAGGTCGAGCGCGATGTCGTCGCCGACGACATCGGGACGTGTCGCCAGGAACTGGCCGAGCTTGACGTAGGACGGCCCGAGCCGGGCAACGGCATTGGCTAAGCGGTCGCTGCGCACGCTTTTCCTTGCACGGCGGCGGGTGAACAGCTTGGCTACGCGCCAGCCGAATTTCGGCAAACCGGTCAGCTGGTCGCCCGGCAAAGCCGCGACCACTCCCTCACGCACCAAGACCCAGCCCGCGCGCGCGAGCCGGAAAGACGCCCCGAGACTGCTCATCGCGCGCCGTCCGTCAAAGCTTCCAGCCCGAGTGAAGGGCTGCGATGCCGCCGGTGTAGTTGCGGAAGGTGACGCGGTCGAAGCCGGCGCGTGTGATCATCGCGGCAAAGTTCTGCTGATTGGGAAACTTGCGGATCGATTCGACGAGATAAGCATAAGGCTCGCCGTCGCCGGTGACGGCCTGGCCGATGCGCGGGATGGCGTTGAACGACCAGGCTTCGTAGACCTTGTCGAGCAGCGGCATGTCGACCTCGGAGAATTCGAGGCACAGGATGCGACCACCGGGCTTCAGCACGCGATAGGCTTCCGACAGCGCAACATCGATGCGCGGCACATTGCGGATGCCGAAAGCGATCGTATAGGCGTCGAAGGTCTCGTCAGCGAAGGGCAGTTCCTCGGCATTGGCTTCGACAAAATCGGTCTTGTCGGCAAGGCCGCGTTTTTCGGCCCGCTCGCGGCCGACGCCGAGCATCGAACCGTTGATGTCGAGCACGGTGGCGTGCGCATTGCCATGCGAGGCATCAATGATGCGGAAGGCGACGTCGCCGGTGCCGCCGGCAACGTCGAGCACTTTCCAGCCCGGACGCCTGGGCGGATTGAGCCAGGCAACCATGGCATCCTTCCACACCCGGTGCAGGCCGCCCGACATCAGGTCGTTCATCATGTCGTAGCGGTTGGCGACCTTGTGGAAGACCTCGTTGACGAGGCCTTGCTTGTCGCCTGCGCCGACATTTCGGAAACCGTATGAAGTTTCCATGCCGCCGACAGCTGTCGTCCGTTGTTCTGACATTTTCTTGTCCAATCAAATCCGGCGGGACCATAGCCGATCACACCAGCGGGCGCTATTGTTTGAGGCGCGGTTTTCGGCCGCGCCCGCGCCGACACGACGAGGAACAGAGAATGCCTTTGAAAGCCGAGCTGCACTGCCACATAGAAGGTGCGGCTGCACCCGAACTCGTCATCCGCCAGGCCCAAAAATACAACAAGGACGTTTCGCCCTTCATCAAGGACGGCTCCTTCGTGTGGAACGATTTCACCTCGTTCCTAGCCGCCTATGACTTTGCCGCCGACCTTTTCCGCACTGAAGAGGACTATGCCAGGCTGTCCGAACACTATCTGACGAGCCTTGCGCGCGACGGCGCGATCTATTCTGAGGTGTTCACCTCGCCCGACCACGCCACGAAAGCTGGCCTGTCGCCCATGGCCTACACCAGTGCGCTCGGCGAAGGCATGGCACGGGCCAAGGCCAAGACCGGCATCGAAGGCCGCATGATCGTGACCGGCGTGCGCCATGTCGGCGTCGAATCGATCGAGGCTGCCGCCCGCTTCGCCGCCAAATGCAACCATCCACTGGTAACCGGCTTCGGTGTTGCCGGCGACGAACGCATGGGCGAGTTCGAAGATTATGTGCGCGCCTTCGAGATCGCGCGCGAAGCCGGCCTCGGCATCACGATCCATGCCGGCGAGCTGATGGGCTGGGAGAGCGTTGCCGCAGCACTCGACCACATCCGCCCAGCGCGCATCGGCCATGGCGTGCGCGCCATCGAAAACCCTGACCTGGTCAAGCGCATCGCCGACGAGGGCGTGGTGCTCGAAATCTGCCCGGGCTCGAACATCGCGCTCAAGGTGTTCGACAGCTTTGGCGACCACCCCTTCCCCAAGCTGCGCGATGCCGGCTGCAAGGTGACGCTCAACTCCGATGATCCGCCCTATTTCTGGACGACGCTGAAGCGCGAATACGACATCGCGGCCGAGCATTTCGGCATGGACGACAAGGCGCTTTTAGCGACCACGAAGACGGCGATCGAGGCGGCCTTTGTCGACAAGAAGACCAAGGCAGCCCTTCTTGCGCGGCTCGACGGCCAAAAACGCTGAATTTCGGCCGACAAAACTGTGGTTCAAGGCGGCAAGTCATTGGTTGGCGGCGGGCCAGCCGATAGAATGCCGCCAATTATCCGAGTTCTAGGAGCGTAAGCCATGACCGTGACCGTCGTCGACCATCCGCTTGTCCAGCACAAGCTGACCATCATGCGCGACAAGGAAACTTCGACGGCCGGCTTCCGGCGCCTGCTGCGCGAGATCTCGCTGTTACTCGGCTATGAGGTGACGCGCGACCTCGAACTGACCACCAAGATGATCGAAACGCCGATCGAGACGATGGAAGCGCCGACGCTCGAAGGCAAGAAGCTGGTGTTCGCTTCGGTGCTGCGCGCCGGCAACGGCCTGCTCGAAGGCCTGCTTGATCTGGTGCCGGCGGCGCGCGTCGCCCATGTCGGACTCTACCGCGACCACGAGACGCTGCAGGCGGTCGAGTATTTCTTCAAGGCGCCGAGCGACCTCGGCGACCGGCTGGTGATCGTCGTCGACCCGATGCTGGCAACCGCCAATTCGGCGATCGCCGCCATCGACATGCTGAAGGGCCGCGGTGCCACCAATTTGCGCTTCCTGTGCCTTTTGGCTTCGCCCGAAGGCATCGAGCGCTTCACCAAGGCGCATCCCGACGTGCCGGTGTTCACGGCCTCGATCGACCGCGAGCTCAACGAGAAGGGCTACATCATCCCCGGCCTCGGCGACGCCGGCGACCGCATGTATGGCACCAAGTAGGCGCTAACCAGCCATTTACCGCCTTTGACAATGGGGCCGCGCCGTTAAAGGCGCGATCACCATCAGCTCCTAGGGTGATGCCTGAATTCGAGGCGTCACCATGTTGCGTAAGATCATCATATTCAGCCTTTGCGCCAGTGCGTCGGCATCGCTGCCGTCGCTGTACGAAAAACACGGTGGCGCCGTGCAGGCACTTCTGGGGACGAGCGTAGACAGCGGTCCAACCGTGCCTCAGGTCATCGAGGCGAGCGCAGCCACAGCATCGACGGCAGGCCGGCGCGTGACGATCGACGCCGATATGCGCGGCCATTTCAGCGCGAGCTTCAAGGTCAATGGGCGCGCAGTCGACGCCATGGTCGACACCGGCGCCACTCTGGTTGCAATCAACATGTCGACGGCGCGGTTGGCCGGGGTGAAGGTTTCGTCCGCCGACTTCACCCAGAAGGTCAATACCGCCAATGGCACCGCCCGCGCCGCACTTGCCCGCATCGACAGGCTGCAGATCGGCCGGATCAGCGTCGACGACGTGCCGGTGGTCGTGCTTGAAGACAAGGCGCTCGACGGCACCTTGATCGGCATGAGCTTCCTGTCGCGGCTGAAGAAATACCAGGTCGAAAACGGCGCGCTGCTTTTGGTGCAGTGATCGCTCAGGAGGTGCTCGCCTGGTCCGCTGTCCTGAAGTGGCCCGGCGGCTGGCCGATGACACGCTTGAAGGCGCGGCTGAAAGCGGCTTCCGAATCGTAGCCCAGCCGCGAGGCAACGACTGAAATCCTCAGGCGATCACGGACAAGCCACTGTCGCGCCTGGTGCATCCTGACCTGTGTGACGTATTTCGCCGGCGTTTCGCCCACAATGGCAGCAAAGCGCTCGGCGAAACCCGAGCGGGAGACGCCCATCATCCGTGCAAGAGCCTCCACCGACCAGTCTCGGCTTGGTTCAAGGTGGATCGCAGCCAGGACCTTGCCGACCTTGGGATCCCTGACAGCGGCAATCCAGCCGCTCGAATCGCCACAACCGCGCTCGACCCATGAGCGGATGATGATGGCGGCGAGCACGTCGGCAAGGCGGGCGACAATGCCGCCGGAGCCGACGCGCTCGAGCTTGACTTCGCGCGCCATGGTTTCGAGCATGTGTGTGATGCCGGGGTCATGGGCCTCGAGCTCGGTGGTGCGCATGACATCGGGCATCATGCCGAGCAGCGGGTGCAGGCCGTCGAGGTTGAAGTACATGCTGCCGCAGAAAAGCAGCGTGCCCGGCCGGCAGCCTTCGGTCGACAGGCAAAAGACCTTCTCGCAGATTTGCTTGA
Organism: Aminobacter sp. 01T433; assembly: GCF_056398585.1. NCBI lineage: Bacteria > Pseudomonadati > Pseudomonadota > Alphaproteobacteria > Hyphomicrobiales > Phyllobacteriaceae > Aminobacter > Aminobacter sp. 01T433. Next base: position 212,975 of record NZ_JBFTPR010000001.1, on the reverse strand, counting down.
TCTCGTAGCCGTTGATCGGCGACGACTTGGCGCCCGGCTCGCTGGCCAGCGCGTGTGCTAAGCCGCGCGGCAGCAGCACGGCGTCGCCGCAGCGAAGCTCGACCCATTCGCCGCTGGGCTGGCGCAGCCAGCACGCCTTTTGGCTGACGAAGTAGAAGCGCGCCGTGGCCTGGGCCGGGAACTCGATGTTCCAAGGCTCCTTCAGCTCCCAGCGACCGTATTCGACGCCTTCGAGGCGCAAGCCGCGCAGGATGTCGGTCAGCGGATCGCCGACAAGTTTGGACGAATGGTCATTCATGATGGCGTTTCTAGCATGGAAACTCCAGACGGTCACTCCCACCTTGCATTGCATTCAAATCGGAGACTGACCATGATCGAACCTGCGACAGCCGTAATGGACGGCGTTCCGCTCGACCGCTCGATACCCCAGGAACGATCCGATCCAGCGTGGGGGGCTGTCGTTTCCCTTGCGCTCGGCGTGTTCGGACTGGTCACGGCGGAGTTTCTGCCGGCGAGCCTGCTGACGCCACTGGCGCAGGATCTCCGCATTAGCGAAGGCACCGCCGGGCAGGCGGTGACGGCAACGGCAATCGTTGCCGCGATCGCCGCGCCCACCATGGCGATCGCCACCAAACGCGTCGACCGCCGGCACGTCATGGTGGGCCTGACGCTCTTGCTGATCGCCTCAAGCATACTTGCCGCCGTTGCCTGGTCCTTGCCCTCGCTTTTGTTTGCGCGGGTCGTGTTGGGCATAGCGCTCGGCGGCTTCTGGTCCATGTCGGCAGCCATCGCGATGCGGCTCGTGCCGAGCGATGTCTTCCCGCGCGCCATGTCCATCATCCTGACCGGCGTATCCGTCGCCACCGTCTGCGCGGCCCCTGTCGGGGCCTATGTCGGCGATGTCTGGGGCTGGCGCACCGCTTTCATGCTTGCGGCCGCAGTCGGCGTCGTGACGCTGATCGTCCAGGTTGCGACCCTTCCGAAGTTGCCGCCTGTGGGCGTCGCCAGCTTCCGCGCCCTGCTGGATGTTTCGAAGAACCCGATGATCAAGGTCGGACTGCTGGTGATCCTTCTGACTGCATCCGGGCACTTTGCCGGCTTCACCTATTTCCGCGCCTTCCTGGAACAGGTGCCGGCATTCGGCATCGAGTCCATCTCGCTGGTGCTGCTGGCCTTTGGCATAGGCGGCTTCTTCGGCAATTTCGCCGGCGGCTTCATGGCCGAACGCAGCCTCAAAGCCGCCGTGACACTCGCTCCCTTGCTTATCGCGATCGCCGCGTTTGCCCTGTTGCTGGACGGGTCATCGCCTGCGGTCTCGACAATTGCGATTGCAGCCTGGGGCTTTGCCTTCGGTGCGGTGCCGGTCGGCGTGCAGACGTGGATGGTGCGCGCCGCGCCCGAACAAGCGGAAAGTGCTGGCGGCCTGATGGTCGCGACCTTCCAGGTGGCGATTGCAATGGGAGCCGTTTTCGGTGGGCTTTTGGTCGACAATTCCGGCGTTGCCAGCGCATTCGCCTACAGCGGCATCGCGACCCTGCTCGCAGCGCTTGCTGTCTTCTGCCTCGGCCCGAAGCGGGTGGCGTAGTCCGCTTCAGTAACCCTCATCGCGCGGCCCTAGCCGCGCGGTGAAATTCGCCTGACGATCGCCTTGGCGGCAGCGGGCTTTGCCTCGCCGATGTTGTATGCGGCGCGTATCACCGCTGCGGCCACTTCCACTTGCGAAGCGTTGCGGGCATGGATCAGCGCGAGCGGCTCGCCCGCTCGCACCTCAGCTCCCACGGGCAACAGCCTGGTGATGCCGACAGCGTGGTCGACCTTGTCTTCCGGCCGCTTCCGCCCGCCGCCAAGGGCTACAACCGCAAGACCGATATCGCGCGTGGAAATGCCTGACACAAAGCCGCCGCGCGGCGCCTTCACGGCAAGCTCGACATCCGCCCGAGGCAGATATGTCTCAGGTCTGGAGACAAAGTCCTTGGGACCGCCAAGCACGGCTACCATGCGGCCGAAGATTTCGGCGGCGCGGCCATCGTCCAGTGCTGCCCGCGCCAAACGAGATGCCTGCTGGTTGGACACAGCGATCCCTGCTGAAACCAGCATCTCGGCGGCGAGCGCCAGCGTGACCTGCTCGAGGCGCGGGTCGCGGAAACGGCCAGTGAGGAAATCAACCGCGCTAGCGACCTCGACAGCGTTGCCGGCGGAGGATGCCAGCGGCTCGTTCATGCCGGTGATCAGGGCGGTGGTCTTGAGACCGGCGCCATTGGCGACCTCGACCAGGCTGGTGGCAAGCGCTGCGGCGTCGCGCGCGCTTTCCATGAAGGCGCCGTTGCCGATCTTGACGTCGAGCACCAGCGATTGCAGCCCGGCGGCGAGCTTCTTGGACAGGATGGAGGCAGTGATCAGCGGCACGGACTCGACGGTCGCGGTGACGTCGCGCACGCCATAGAAACGTTTGTCGGCAGGTGCCAGGTCGGCGGTCTGGCCGATGATGGCGCAGCCTGTCTCGCGCACCGTGCGCCTGAACAGCGCAAGGTCCGGCTGGCTGGCATAGCCAGGGATCGAATCCATCTTATCGAGCGTGCCGCCGGTATGGCCAAGGCCGCGCCCAGAGATCATCGGCACATAGGCGCCGCAAGCAGCAACGATGGGTGCCAGCATCAGCGAGACATTGTCGCCGACGCCGCCGGTGGAGTGCTTGTCAGTGACCGGCCCGGGCAGCTCCGACCAGTCGAGCACGTCGCCTGAATCGCGCATGGCAAGGGTGAGTGCCACCGCTTCGTTGCGGTTCATGCCGTTGAAGAAGATCGCCATGCCGAAAGCCGCGATCTGGCCTTCGGAGACCGTGCCCTTGGCGATGCCCTTGACGAAGGCGGCGATCTCTTCGGAGGCAAGTGGTTTGCCGTCGCGCTTGCGGCGGATGATTTCCTGCGGGAGCATCTAGAGGGTGCTCGCAAGGAGGTGCTGGCGCTCGACGTTGCCCCCCTCTGGCCTGCCGGCCATCTCCCCCACAAGGGGGGAGATCAGCTGCGGGACCGGCGTTCGCCAACCTGCAATGCTGGAAAGAGAGGGATAAGGCCGGAGCTGCCGATCTCCCCCCTTGAGGGGGAGATGGCCGGCAGGCCAAAGGGGGGCGCGAAGGAACGCAGTGCTCACTCCAGCCCACGCCTCACTCATCATTGATGCCTTTTTCGAACATCTTGCGCAGAACAGTCGCGAGGCGCCCGCCGCCGATCGGCGCCATGTCCTTGGTCTCGCGATGCGAAAGCTCGGCCCCGGTCATGCCGGCGGCAAGATTGGTGATGACCGAGCAGGCGAGCACCTTGAGGCCGAGAAACCGCGCTATGATCACTTCGGGCACCGTCGACATGCCGACCGCATTGGCACCGAACATGCGCGCCATGCGGATCTCGGCAGGGGTCTCGAAGGAAGGGCCCGAGAACCACATGTAGACGCCCTTGTGCAGCTCGATGCCGGCGGCAGTGGCAGCAGCCTCGAAGGATTTGCGCAGGCGGGCGTCATAAGCCTCGGTCAGGCCGACGAAACGGCGGTCGGTCGGCTCGCCGAACAAGGGATTGGTCCCGGAGAAATTGATGTGGTCCTCGATCAGCATGACCGAACCGGGCAGCATTTCGGGATCAACGGAGCCGGCGGCATTGGTCAGCACCAGCTGGGTGACGCCGATACCGGCGAGCGTCTCGAGTGCCGGGCGCATCGCCGAAGCGTCGCCTTGTTCGTAGTAGTGTGCGCGGCCGGCCATCATGATCACTGGCTGGCCACCGAAGATACCGGCAACAAGCTCACCGGCATGGCCGGTGACACCGCTTCTCGGGAAGCCCGGCAGGGCGGCATAAGGAATGCGGACAGCGTTTTCGACCTCGTCGACGAGGCCACCGAGACCGGAGCCCAGCACCATGGCGGTGGCGGGTGCCAACCCGTCGAGCTGCTCAACGAGACGGTCGACGGCTTCCTTCATTTGAGCATCTCGCCTTCAAAGCCATAAGGCAGCATCTGGCCCATGGTCACCGTTTCAACGATACCCGCGTCGTCGCAAAGATAAAGCTTGGTGTCGGCACTGGTGAATTCGGCCAGCCTCTGGCGGCAGCCGCCGCAGGGCGTGATGCGGGCCATGCGTTCGGCGACGACGGCGATCTCGGTGATCTTACCGCCGCCTGCCATGATGTAGTGCCCAAGTGCCGTGGTCTCGGCGCACCAGCCTTCCGGATAAGACGCGACCTCGATATTGGCGCCGGCAAAGACCCGGCCGTCATCGGTGCGCAGTGCCGCGCCGACCGGGAATTTCGAATAGGGCGCATAAGCCTTGGCCATGGCGGTGCGGGCGGCAAGGAACAGATCATGAGACATGTTTGCACCCTGAAGTCTGCCCCTCACCCTTACCCTCTCCCCGTGAAGAACGGGGAGAGGGAGGCGTCAGCGTCGCAACTGCCCCCTTCTCCCCGTCATTCACGGGGAGAAGGTGCCGGCAGGCGGATGAGGGGCGATTTGGAAGTTCGATCATCCGACGCTCAACGCTCCTTCACGTAGGGCACGCCACCGGCACGCGGCGGGATGGCCTTGCCGATGAAGCCGGCGAGCAGGATGACGGTGAGGATGTAGGGCAGCGCCTGCATCAGCTGCACCGGCACCTTGCCGATGAGCGGTAGCGGCGTGCCCTGCAGGCGGATCGACAGCGCGTCGAGGAAGCCAAAAAGCAAGCAGGCAAACATCGCTGGCACAGGCTTCCACTTGGCGAAGATCAGGGCTGCCAGCGCGATGTAGCCACGACCGGCGGTCATGTCCTTGACGAAGCCGGCATTCTGGGCGAGCGCCATGTAGGAACCGGCAAGGCCAGTCAGGATACCGGTGCAGATGACGGCACGATAGCGTAGCCAGGCGACCGAGATGCCGGCGGTGTCGACCGCGGCAGGGTTTTCGCCGACAGCACGCAGGCGCAGCCCGAAGCGGGTGCGAAACAGCACCCACCATGTGAAGGGCACGGCGAGGAAGGCGACGTAGGTCAGAAGCGAATGGCCAGACAGCAGGCCGGAATAGAGCTGGCCGATGATCGGCACGTCGCGGAGCGCGTCGGCACCGGGCAAATTGATGGCGCCGAAGCGGGCTTCAGGCGGCAGCGACGGCGTGCGGCCACCCTGCTGGAACCAGGCCTGTCCGAGGATGATGGTCGAGCCGGCGGCGATGAAATTGATCGCCACGCCCGAGACGATCTGGTTGCCACGATGGGTGATCGAGGCAAAGCCATGGACCAGCGCCATGCCGATCGAGACAAGAACCGCAACGAGCAGGCCGATCCAGGCCGAGGCAAAGACGGCCGCCGCCGCAGCCCCGGCAAAGGCACCGGCCAGCATCTTGCCTTCCAGGCCGATGTCGAAGACGCCGGCGCGTTCGGAATAGAGGCCGGCAAGGCAAGCGAGCAGCAGCGGCACCGAAACGCGGATGGTCGAGTTCAAGATGTTGATGAGCGCGTCAACGAATTCCATCTCAGGCACGCTCCCCTTTGGTCGCCGAAATTCCGACCGATCGCGGACTGAAGCTCGCGAAAATGCCCTGGATCGTCGGGCGGAACATGTTTTCCAGCGCACCGGCGAACAGAATTACCAGGCCCTGGATGATGACGATCATGTCGCGGGAGATGTTGGGCATCTCGAAGGCGAGCTCAGCGCCGCCCTGATAGAGCATGCCAAACAGGATCGCCGCCGGCACGATACCGGCGGGATGCGAACGGCCCATCAGCGCCACAGCGATGCCGACGAAACCGGCGCCGGAGACGAAATCCAGCGGCACGTTGTGCTGATCGCCCATGATCGGGTTGAGCGCCATCATGCCGGCCAGTGCTCCTGAGATGACCATGGTGACGATGATGATGCGGGTTTCAGAGATGCCCGCGTAACGCGCTGCCTTTGAGCTGAAGCCGTAGGTGCGGATCTCGTAGCCAAGCTTGGTGCGCCAGATCAGTACCCAGACAAGGAAGGCCATCACAAGCGCGAGCAGGAACGAGATGTTGAGCGGCGCCGATGGCCTGACCTTGAGGCCGAATTCGGCCAAAAGCCAGCCAAGCTTGGGCAATTGTCCGCCTTCGAGGAACTGGCGCGTCTGCGGTGCCATCGAGCCCAGCGGCTTCAGCACGTTGACCAGCATATAGACCATCACGCTGGCGGCGATGAAGTTGAACATGATGGTGGTGATAACGATGTGCGAGCCGCGCTTGGCCTGGAGATAGGCCGGGATCAGCGCCCACAGGCCGCCAAAGAGCGCCGAGGCCACGATCGCCAGCGGAAAGAGCAGCCACCAAGGCAGCGTGCTGTCGAAAGACAGGGCGACGATGGCGATGCCGAGGCCGGCGATATAGGCCTGGCCCTCGCCACCAATGTTGAACAAGCCGCAATGGAAGGCGACAGCCACGGCAAGGCCGGTAAAGATGAAGTTGGTGGCGTAGTACAGCGTGTAGGCAATGCCCTGCCCGCTGCCGAAAGCGCCTTCGACGAGTATGACGGCGGCACGCAGCGGGTTTTCGCCGACGAGCAGCACCACAAGACCAGCTACGGCAAAGGCAACAAGCAGGTTGATGAGTGGGATGAGCCCGTAGTCGGCCCAGGCCGGCAATTTTGCGTAAGGCGTGCTCATTCGGCGGCTTCCTTGTGCTCGACGCCGGCCATCAGCAGACCAAGCTCGCCTTCGCTGGTTTCGGGTCCGCGCTCGCCGACGATGCGGCCGGCGAACATCACCAGGATGCGGTCGGACAGCGAGCGGATTTCGTCGAGCTCGACAGAAATGAGCAGCACCGCCTTGCCCTGGTCGCGCATGTCGATGAGCCGCCTGTGGATGAATTCGATGGCGCCGACATCGACGCCGCGGGTTGGCTGGCCGACGATCAGCACGCCGGGGTCTTGTTCGATTTCGCGTGCGAGCACAATCTTCTGCTGGTTGCCGCCGGAGAAATTGGCGGTCTTGAGCCGGGGATTGGCCGGGCGGATGTCGTATTTCTCGATCTTTTGCTGCGCATCCTTCTGGATCGCATCGAGATTGAGGAACGGGCCTTTGAGATATTGCGGCTTGTCATGATAGCCGAGGATCGAGTTTTCGCTTTCGTCGAAGGCGAGCACCAGCCCGACATGGTGGCGGTCCTCCGGCACATGGGCCAAACCACGATCGCGCAGCTCGCCGGGGTCGGCCTGGCCTGTCAGGTCGATCGGCTGACCGTCGAGCAATACCGTACCGGAGACCGCCTTGCGGATGCCGGAGACGGCTTCCATCAATTCGGACTGGCCGTTGCCGGCAACACCTGCGATGCCGACGATCTCGCCGGCGCGCACATCGAGCGACACATTGTCGACCATGGTGACGCCGCGCGAATCCTTGACCGTCAGGTTTTTCACCAAAAGCTTGACGTCGCCGGGCGAAGCCTCGCCTTTTTCGACCCGCAGCAGCACGCGACGGCCAACCATCAGCTCGGCCAGTTCCTCGACTGTGGTCTCGCTGGTCTTGCGCGTCGCCACCATCGTACCCTGGCGCATGACCGAGACATTGTCGGTGATCGCCATGATCTCGCGCAGCTTGTGCGTGATCAGCACCACCGTCTTGCCCTGCTCCTTGAGCTGCTGGAGGATGCGGAACAAATGGTCGGCCTCGGCGGGCGTCAAAACGCCCGTCGGCTCGTCGAGGATCAAGATCTCAGCACCGCGATAGAGCGCCTTGAGGATCTCGACTCGCTGCTGCAGGCCGACGGGCAGCTCTTCGATGATCGCATCGGGATCGACCTCGAGGCCGTATTCCTGTTCCAGCCGGCGCAGCTCCGAGCGCGCCTTGGCGATGGACTTGTTGAGCAGCGCCTCGCCTTCGGCGCCGAGGATGACGTTTTCCAAAACCGAGAAATTCTCAACCAGCATGAAGTGCTGGTGCACCATGCCGATGCCGGCGGCAATCGCATCGTTGGGCGTCTTGATCGCTGTCGGCTTGCCGTTGACGCGGATTTCGCCGCTGTCGGCCTGGTAGAAGCCGTAGAGGATCGACATCAGCGTTGACTTGCCCGCGCCGTTTTCGCCGATGATGCCGTGAATGGTGCCGCGCGGGATTTCGAGCGCGATGTCGCGGTTGGCGCGGACAGCACCAAAGCTCTTGTTGATGCCGATCAGCTCGATAGCCATTTCCGCCATACGACCGTCCACCTCAGGTTTCTTATGTTCTTGTTATGGCTTGCCGAAAGAGCTAGCACGCCCATACTGACCTGCCAATCGGCTCGGCCAAAGGCCCCCGACAATTGGCAGATACATCGCCCATTTCGACATAACGACCGAAAGTCCGGACCCAAGAGGATAGCCCATGACAACGCCCCAGGACCGGCTGACGACGCTTGAAATCCGCGCCGCCGAACAGGAACATACTATCGAGGAGCTTTCCGGCCAGATCGCCGAACAGTGGAAGGTGATCGACCGCATGCAAAAGAAGCTCGACGCGCTGACCGAGCGTTTTCTCGCGCTCGAAGAGCAGTCGGCGTCCGACACGCCGGTGACCAAGCCGCCCCACTGGTAGCCCTAGCTAACGAAAGCGCCGCCGGACCTTCGCCCGGCGGCGCATTTCATTCAGGCAAGGATCAATAGGGGCACTTGTCGTCCGAGGTGTAGTCATGCACCTGGACAGTGCCGGCGATGATGTCGGCCTTTGCCTTTTCGACTGCAGCCTTCATCTCGTCGGTGACGAGCGCCTTGTTGTTGTCGTCCATGGCATAGTCGACGCCACCTTCCTTGAGACCGAGATTGTTGATGCCGCCTTCGAACTTGTCGTTCTTGGCATCCATGAAGGCGTTGTAGACGGCGACATCGACGCGCTTGAGCATCGAGGTCAGCACCTTGCCCGGCTGCAGGCCGTTCTGGTTGGAATCGACGCCGATGCCGAGCTTGCCGCCATCGGCAGCAGCCTGGAGCACGCCGACGCCGGTGCCGCCGGCCGCGGCGTAGATGACGTCCGCACCCTGCGAGATCTGGGTCTTGGTGATTTCGCCGCCCTTGGTCGGGTCGTTCCAGGCGGCAGGGGTGTCGCCGGTCATGTTCTGGATGACTTCGGTCGCACCGGCTGCCTTGGCGCCGCCGACATAACCGCAGCCGAACTTACGGATCAGCGGAACGTCCATGCCGCCGACAAAGCCGACCTTCTTGGACTTGGAAGCGAGAGCGGCCATGACGCCGACGAGGTAGGAGCCCTCATGTTCCTTGAACACGATCGACTTCACATTGGGCTTTTCGACGACCATGTCGATGATGGCGAACTTGAGGTCCGGATAGTCGACGGCGACCTTGTCGAGTGCTTCGGACCAGGCGAAGCCGGCCATGACGATCGGGTTGCGGCCATCCTCGGCGAAGCGGCGTAGCGCCTGGTCGCGCTGCGAGGCGTTGGAGACTTCGAACTCGACATAAGGAATGCCGGTCTCGGCCTTGAACTTTTCGGCGCCGTTGAAGGACGCTTCGTTGAACGACTTGTCGAACTTGCCGCCGAGATCGTAGAGCAGCGCCGGCTTAACATCAGCGGCAAGCGCCGGAAGGCACATGGCGGTGGCCGCCAGAAGGCCGAGAACGATACGTTTCATGTGATCCACACCCTGTCGGTTGTCTTTTCTTGCGATTGCCGCGCGAGCCGTTCCTCGGGCTCGCGCACAGCACATGGCAGGGTCTTAACTCCCCCCGCGCATCGGCATATCTTGCACGGGCCAAGACAAAATTCACGCGGAATCTTGACCTTTTGGAAAAATGCACAGGCGTTGCAAATGGATCGTGAAACGAATGCCTAAACGGTGGCCTGCTGGGGGATTGCGCAAGCAACGCCGGTGCCCTTGAGGCCACAATAGCCATAGGGATTCTTGGCCAGATATTGCTGGTGGTCTTCTTCGGCGAAATAGAACTCAGGCGCCGGCTCGATCTCGGTGGTGATCCTTTCGCGGCCGGCACCCTTGAGCGCCGCCTGATAGGCATCGCGCGAGGCGACCGCCTCCGCCTGCTGGTCTTGCGAGAACGTGTAGATCACTGAGCGATAGGTCGTGCCGACGTCGTTGCCCTGGCGCATGCCTTGCGTCGGATCATGCGCCTCCCAGAAGATCTTCAGCAATTGGGCATAGGAAACTTCCTTGGGGTCGAACACCACCAGCACCACCTCGGCATGGCCGGTCAGCCCGGTGCAGGTCTCTTGATAGGTCGGGTTGGGTGTGAGGCCGCCGGCATAACCGACCGCTGTCACCCACACGCCCGGCGTCTGCCAGAACAGGCGCTCGGCACCCCAGAAGCAGCCGAGCCCAAACATCGCCGTCTCGAACCCTTCGGGATATGGCCCCTTGAGCGGGCGCTTGGAGACATAATGCTTGGAAGCTGTCGGGATCGGCCGCTCACGGCCGGGCAGCGCTTCGCCAGGGGCTGGCATCTTGAGCTTCTTGTTCAGCATGTCGCTCAGGAAAAACATGGCATGCTCCCTTTTTGTTTTGCCGAATCCGTATCGCGCCGCAGCGTCGCGGCTATCGCTCAGACTTCGGCAGTGAAGCGGCCCGGACGCCGCCTGTGGCCAATCGCATAGAGCAGGAATGCAAGGGCCGCGAAGATCGCGAAGCCCGGTAGGTTGAGCACCGGCATGATGACACTGTCCCAAAGTGCTGGGCTCGCTTTGTCGCTGACAAATGTCTCGGTTGCGGCAAGCGTGGTCGGCGAGGCCGTCGACCAGCTGGTGTCGAGCGGCGTCATCACCAGCCGCGATACGGCGACAGTGCGCGTGGCATCGAGCACCGCCATGATGACGGCCACCGAAAGTGCGATCGCGGCGGCGAGACGGAACACGAAGCGGATCATCAGCGGTCCTGGATATCGGTTTCAAAGCGAGAAATAGGATGGGTGGCGGGCCAGCGCAATCATGGACACGCCGAATTGACAGGCAAATGGCTCAAACGGCAGGCTTCGGCTTGCGGCGATGTATGCGCCAGACAGCGAAGATGCCGCCGCCGATCGCCCCTGCAAGCATGCCGGCAAGGCCGATCAGCACCACGAAGTAGCCGCAGGCGCCTTCAAAGCAGCTCATGTCGGTGGCCTCGGAGATGCCGCTGCCGGCCGCAAGCCCGACACCCGCGCCGACCGCCCCGCCGACGATGACGCCGACAAGCGCTGCGAAGAGCGAGGCCAGCAGGCCAGGACGAGCGCGTTCGTCATTGCTCAACAGGGCCCGCGCCCGATGCGTTCGGCCGACCAGAAAGATGAGGAAGAGGCCAATCGCGATCTCGCCGCCATCCCAGGCAAGTCCCTCGATGGAGAAGGCGAAATCCGGGGCGACCAGAACATAGACCTGCTTGGCAAGCAGGAAGGCGATGATGGCCCACTGCCAGAGGATGAAACTGCGCGGAAACCGAGCCGAGCGATTGAAAGCGAGGCCGAGCAGATAAAGCCCCCAGAGGATCGTCACCACAGCCACGATCATCGAGGCGTAAACTAAATAGAGAGCAGCGTCCGGCAGGGAAAACCCCTGCATGACGACAAGGCTCTGGTCGAAACCGCGCGCGCTGAGCGCCATGACAAGGCAAAGCCACACCACCGGCATCCAGCCCATGACAGCCCTGGCGTTCGATTGCATTTCCGCTGGCATCAAATCCCTCCAGACAGCGCGCCTCGCACGCAAATCCAGTCTGCGGCAAAGCAACGTCACCTGACAAGGAAGCCATGGAAAGAGCGGCTCTATTTCCACGATTGGCGACGGCGAGTAGCGCGCCTGCCGTTTTTTGCCGGCAAGGCAGCGCTTACTGCAAGATTTGCCATGTCAGCGCTTGGCAAGTGCTGCAGGATCGACTAGATGAGCCCGGCAGCCAGACGCACGACATCGTGTTCGGCGGCAGGCGGATGGGTGGCGGCAGGTTGACCGCACCCGATTGCCGGCTCCTTCGGAGCCGCAAACCAACGCCCAGGAGATGCGCGCACTCCCAACCAGCCCGGCGAAACCGGCCGGCGCAAGGCGCGTATGCGGAGAGGTGGCCGAGTGGTTGAAGGCGCACGCCTGGAAAGTGTGTATACGGGGAACCGTATCGCGGGTTCGAATCCCGCTCTCTCCGCCAGCTTTTATGATCAGCTAAACTTCAAATTCTATTGAGCTTTTTCCCCAGGCCTGGCGATCCCCATATGCGTGGCCGGCCTGCCCGTGTTCGCACCGATCCGCCTCGCATCGAACTATTTGCAAAGGAGAGCGAACGGAGCGACATTCAAGGCGTCGTCCAGATTGTCTGTATTGCATATGCGAAACACACATTGGAGGAACTGCCATGAGGACTGCAAGTCTCGTTCAGTGCGCTGTCATTGCTCTGGCTGGTTTTTGGGGTGCCGCTCCGGCCCTGGCGGAAGAACCAAAAAAGGCTGAAATCGACGCTGCACGCAAGGCGCTGGAGAAGTACCAGGATCCCTATGTAGCCGTGCGCGACCTTTATCTCTCGACGGTGGGCTGCGTTCACTACAGTGGCGAGAAGATCCCGGGGGCCATGGAATATCCAAAGGGCGCCATGGGGATTCACTTCGTCAACGTCACGCTGCAGGGCCCGCCCGATCCAAACAAGCCAAACGTGCTGATCTATGAGCCCGACGGCAAGAAACTGCGCCTGGTTGCAGCCGAGTGGCTGGTGCCGCTTGCCGCCGCCAAGGAGCGGCCAAGCCTATTTGGCCAACCCTTCCAGGGGCCCATGGAAGGGCACGAACCGCTTATCCCGAAAGAGTTCGTCCACTATGACCTTCATGCCTGGCTGTTCAAGGACAACCCGTTGGGGATGTTCAGCCCGACCAACCCTGATGTGAAATGCGACGGGTCGGACTTCAGCCTCCTGGAGAAGCCGACCAAAATGGTGCATGCGCAGTAGGTCGACTGCGCATTCCACGCGCGGTCTTCCGACCAGGCCGGCCACCCCTATCGACAGAACGGCTTGGCCGGCCGCTGGTTTGCTAGATCAAGCCGGCGTCGACGCCGTGTCGACGAGCTTGAGGTCGTGCGTCACCTCCTAGCTACGGTGTCCCTGCGCTTGAGGCTACCGATGAACTCGTCGAACGCTGCGATATCGCTGGGCTCGGCTTCCTGGCCGCTAAATGCCAGGAGATAGGCAGGAACGTGTGAGACCCTGACGTCGAGCGCTTCATCGACGTCGAGCGCGTAGTGGCCAATCTGCATGAAATAGAGCACACGGGCGCGTATGAAGGCGTTCTCCTGGTCGTAGCCATAGCGCCGGTACATGGCCGTGATCGCTTCGATGCGACGGCTGTCGGCTTCGTCGATGACCGTGCGGATAGACGTATCGCGGCGGGCCCAGATCCGAACGGCAGTGTCCAGTTGCGGGTCGAAAATGCTATCGTCGATCCAGCACTGGAAAACGTTGAGGATGGCTCGGTTGATGCTGGGCGCCGGCCGAAGCGCGTGGTCGACCACCGGGTCGGTATTCCGGCGCAACCAGTTCTGAAGCAGCTGGTCGTGCAGGTCCTGAAGGCTTTCGAAGAACCAGTAGAAGCTCGACCGGGAAACGTCGAGTTTCTTGGCCATGGCCTGGATCTTGACCTGGTCGATGCCATCTTCGACCAGGGTCCTGATCGCAAGTTCGAGCCAGTCCTGCTTGCTCGTGCGTGACGAGTCCTCAGGTACCGCATCTGCCGGCTTCATGCCCGTTGTAGAAAGGGCTGGCTTTGGTCCTCTTTCTGGCACAGTCGGTCTCCCCCTTTTGACTTCATTCTACACAGCGGACCTGGGCTTGTGGCGCACAATTTTCACCTGCTCGAAGCCACCGCAACTTTATGGCACGGAAATGTACATAGGTGTATAGACAGGCGCCAACTTACCTGTAATGTTACCATCTAACGCAGAGGCAACCTCGCCAGCTCGTTAGAGTTTCTGCCTGCCGCATCTTGTGCGGCAGGGTGGCTAGGTGCGTTCAGCGGGTGCTGATTTGGTCAGTGGGGGGAGCCCGATGGAGCGAGATTTCCGTTCGTCGCCGGAGTTTACGGCGACCTTGAAATTGTACGAAGCCCTGCTTGCACCGGGCGGGCACATATTCAACGGCCGCGCGCTGTGCGGGAACGAGAACGTTCCTTATTTCCACTTCATTGGCCAGAGTTTCGATCGCGGTCTCGAAGATGGCGTGAGCAATAGGCTTTGCCGTGTTGCACGGTACGGCGGCGCGGTCGAGCGCCTGAACGAACGGGAAACCCGCCAGATCAGACTGTCGCCCGAAGGCAACGAGCTGGCGGTGGCTTGCGCCGGCGACGATGCTGGCGCCGACCGGATCGAGATCTGGTCGGATGGCCAATGCCTGAAGGCGCGGACCGTTGCCGGACGGATCGAGCAGATCGCATGGTCGGCGGACGGATCGAAGCTGCTGATGGTGGTGGCGGGCACGGGCGCTGATCTCGCCGGCATTCATGGTGGTTTCGCCCAGAAGCAGAAGTTGAATGCGCCAGCATGGATTCCGGAAGTTCGTTCCGATGAAGGCGGCGAACTGTGGCGCACGATCTGGACCTGGGATGGCGAGGGCGATCCGCGCCAGCTGACGGCGGCACCCCTGAACGTGTGGGAAGCCAGCTGGTGCGGCAACGGTTCGATCGCGGCGATCACCAGCGACCATCACAGCGAGGGCAGCTGGTATCGGGCGGTCCTTTCCTTCGTCGATGCCGCCTCGGGTGTCGCAACGACGAAGTACATCCCCGCCGACCAGATCGGCTGCGTCAGGGCTGCGCCCGATGGCGGCAAGGTCGCATTTATCCGGGCATTCTGCAGCGACCGCGGCGTCGTCTATGGCCAGCTCTGCCTGCTCGACCCACGCGACGGCGCGATCGAGGTGCTGGACAGCGAGGGCGCCGACGTGACCTCGATCGAGTGGCGGTCGCCCTTGGTCATTCACTTTGCCGGTCTCCGCGGCCACGAAACGATTGCTGGTGACTACGACCTCCGTCGCTCGGCTGCGACCGAGAGCTGGGCCTCCAGGGATTTCTCCCATGTCGAATGGGTCCCGACCGCATATCCGATCGGTGAAACCGGTTCCCTGTTTCTAGGGGAAGCCTTTGCGCGGGCGCCGTTCCTGGCAGAATCGTCCGCCGGCGGTTTACGCGAGGTGGCAACGCTGGCCGCGCCCGGCGCAGGGCAGGCAATGTCGTCTTGCGGCATCATCGAGCCATTCAGCTGGACAGCGCCCAATGGGCTGGAGATGCAGGGCTGGGTGATACGCCCCCGCGATATCAACGGGGCGACACCGCTTCTGGTGGATGTTCACGGTGGACCGATTTCCGCTCATGGCAACCACTGGATGGCGCGGACGCGTGCGGCGCCGATGCTGGCTAGCCAGGGTTGGACGATCTTCTTGCCCAATCCGCGTGGCAGCACCGGCAGGGGCGACGCCTTTGCGCGTGCGGTCAAGGGCGACATGGGTGGTGCTGACGTGCTCGACATCGTCAGCGGCGTGGATGCGCTGGTTGCCAAGGGCTGGGCGGATGACGCGAAGGTCGCCGTGACAGGATCGAGCTATGGCGGCTTCATGTCGGCCTGGCTGCCTTCGCAGAGCGAACGTTTCGCCGCGGCGATCCCGCTTTCGCCCGTTGGCAACTGGTACAGCCAGCATCGCACCACGCAGATTCCCGAGTTCGACGAGATCATGCTCGACGCTTCGCCCTGGGCGGAAGCGGGCGCCTATTTCGAGCGCAGTCCGGCCTTCTTCAAGCACAAAAAGAAGGTGCCGACGCTGGTGATGGCAGGCGGTATCGATCGCAGCACGCCGGCAGGCCAGGCGGAGGAATGCTATTTCGCAGCCTTCAGGTCCGGCTCGCCCGCCGAGCTCGTCATCTATCCCAACGCCGGGCACAGCATGCGCAGCTACCCGGAATATCTCGACAGCGCTGCCCGCATCCTGTGGTGGCTCGACAAATACGTGCATCCGGCCGTCTGAGCGCGGCAAGAGGGGGAGAACATCATGACCACGAATGCAAAACGCGAACGGATCGTCGTCGTCGGTGGCGGCATCATCGGCTGCTGCACCGCCTATCATTTGCTGAAGGCAGGCGCTGACGTCACCGTCGTCGAGGCCGGCGAGCTTGCCAAGGCGACCAGCGGCGCGGGCGCAGGCTTCGTGTCGCACTGGTCCGCCGGCATGATCCCGCTTGGCGAAGAGGGGTTCAAGCTCCAGCAATACGGGCTCGACTTCTACAAGGCGCTGAGCGAACTCGGCCAGGAAATCGGCTACCGCCCCAACGGCACGCTCATCATGGCGCTGACGGAAGAAGGCCGCGAAGACTTCGTGCGTCCTGTGCTGGACTCGCCTTACGCGCCGGCCGAGATGCAGGATCTCAACGCCGCCGAGATTGGCAAGAAGATGCAGGGCCTGATCGACTCGTCCAAGGTCCACTCGGGCGCCTACAACCCGCATGGCATCCAGTTCGACACGACGCTGGGCCTGCATGCGCTGGCCGGCGAAATTGCCAGGCTGGGCGGTACGTTCCGGGACCATACGAAGGTCATAGCCATTGAAGACACCGGTAACGGCGTGACGATCGAGACCGACAAGGGCACGTTGCAGGCCGATGGCGTGGTGATCGCAGCGGGCGCATGGAACAACGAGCTGCTTGAGACGCTTGGCTGGAAGCTGCCACTGCTTCGGGTCCTTGCAACCCGCATCGTGACAGATAGCCGTGGTTTGCCGTCGACCATCCCGACTGTCCAATGCCGCGAACTGGGCCTTTGGCTGCGCGAAACCTTTGGCGCCATCATGTGGGGAACGGGCGGGCACTACCACCCCTATCACAAGCTCAGCGACGCATGGATTGCACCCGGCCAGCCGCACAAGGCTGACCTGATGCAGGCAATGGCCGATGGAGATCTCGCGCGTCTGCAAGAAGTGTTCCCGCCGCTGCGCGGATCGAAGATCGCGAGCTGGGCGCAGGGCGTGCCCTGCTACACGCCCGACCGTGGCCTGCTGGTCGGTCGCGTGCCTGGCACGACCAATGTCGTGGCGGTAGGAGGCGACAATGAAAGCGGTGTGAGTCATGGTCCTGGCCTTGGCCGCCTGTCGGCAGAGCTGATCCTCGGCCAGTCGCCTTTCGTCGACCCGACCCGTTTTCGTCTCGAGCGGTTCGAGAAGGACACCTTCGCGACCGAAGCGGAGGTCGAAGCAGCCATGCCGAAATGGGCGCGCAAGCGTGATGGGCATTTTGCGGATGCGCAGCGTGCGTGAAGCGCAAAGCCGCCACCCGGTTGCCTTGAACATGCCCCTCTGCGGTGAAGGGCCGGGAGCGCGGCACGGATGAGCGCGCCGGGCAACGAGATTGCGACCTCCGCAGGGCGCTCGAGCAACCTGCTCGTTAAGCTGATCCTGCGCCGCGTCCTGCTTGGCTTCGGGTTGCTGCTGGCAGCCTCGATGCTGGTCTATGGCGGGGTCGAGATGCTGCCGGGCGATTTCGCCGCGACCTATCTCGGGCGTGACGCGACCCCGGAATCGGTCGAGCATGTGCGCAAGGAACTGGGCCTCGACCGCCCGATGATCCAGCGCTACGGCGAATGGCTGGGGGGCATCGTCCAGGGCGATTTCGGAACCTCGTGGTCCAACCACAACTCGGTCGCCGAGCAGCTCTGGAAACGGTTGGGCAATTCCATGTTGCTTGCCGTTGCTTCAGCAGTAATCGCGGTTCCATTGGCACTGGGCCTTGGCATGATCGCGGTACGCTACCGCAACCGCTTTCCCGACAAGGCCATCAGTATCCTGTCGCTTGCCGCAGTTTCGTTGCCCGAGTTTTTCATCGGCTACCTGCTCATCCAGTTCTTTACCGTCAAGCTCGGGGTCGCGGCCTTTCCGGCGACCGTCTATGACGGAATGAGCCTTGGCGAGCGGCTTTCGGCCATTGCCTTGCCAGTCCTGACGCTTGTCATCGCAGTGCTGGCCCACATGATGCGCATGACGCGCTCGGCGATCCTGAACGTCATGTCGTCACCCTATGTGGAAACCGCCGAACTCAAGGGGCTTTCGGCGCTGCGCATCATCGCCGAACACGCCGCGCCCAACGCCGTGGCGCCCATCGTCACGGTGATTGCACTGAACCTTGCAGCGCTCGTGGTCGGCGTCGTCGTCATCGAAGTGGTGTTCGTCTACCCGGGCATCGGCCAATACATGGTGGATGCCGTGACCGTTCGCGACATGCCGGTGGTCCAGGCCTGCGGACTGATATTCGCGGCCATCTACATTGTGCTCAACCTGTTGGCCGACATCGTTTCGATCCTGGCGAACCCACGCTTGAGGCATCCGCGATGAGATTGAAATCGATGCCTACAAGCGCACGCGTGGGCGCGGCGGGGATCCTGGTCGTTGTGGCCTGCGCACTCTTTGCGCCGCTGATCGCG
The DNA here is from genome assembly GCF_056398585.1 of Aminobacter sp. 01T433. Classification (NCBI taxonomy): domain Bacteria; kingdom Pseudomonadati; phylum Pseudomonadota; class Alphaproteobacteria; order Hyphomicrobiales; family Phyllobacteriaceae; genus Aminobacter; species Aminobacter sp. 01T433. Next base: position 194,603 of record NZ_JBFTPR010000001.1, on the reverse strand, counting down.
CCCTACGATCAAAGTGCAATCGTCGGCGAAGTCTGGGCCCCGATGGGGGGGGACTTCCTGCTTGGTACCGACAGCCTCGGTCGCGATCTCCTGTCGCGCCTGATCTATGGCGCACGCGCCACGCTCTTCGTCGCTTTGGCCGCCACCACGCTGTCATTCGCCATCGGCATGCTGCTCAGTTTCACCGCTGTCGTCAGCGGTGGCGTGGTCGATCAGCTTCTGTCGCGGTTCAACGACCTGATGATGTCCGTTCCCGGGCTGATCCTCGCGCTTGTCGTGCTTGCTGTACTGCCGCAAGGCACCCTGATCCTCATACTGGTCATGGCTGCGATCGACTCGACACGAGTCTATCGCATCGGCCGGGCAGTCGCGCTCGACGTCAGCGTGATGGATTTTGTCGAAGCCGCCTGGCTGCGCGGCGAAGGCAAGCTGTGGATCATCTTCCGCGAAATCCTGCCCAATACCCTGGCGCCCCTGCTGGGCGAGTTCGGGCTGCGTTTTGCCTATTCCATCCTGTTCCTGTCGACGCTGTCCTTCCTGGGCCTCGGCATCCAGCCGCCGGCCGCCGACTGGGGCGGCATGGTCAAGGACAACAAGGACGGCATCATTTTCGGCGTTTCGGCCTCGCTCATTCCCGGTGCCGCGATCGCTGCCCTGGTCATCTCGGTCAATCTGGTCGTCGACTGGTTGATCAATACCACGGCGAGCCTCAAGGGAGCGCGTGGCGATGGGTGAAATGCTCTCTGTCCGCAATCTGCGCATCGAGGTGCGCGCGCATCAGGCCGATGGATCGGCCAGCGACCTCGTGCTGGTAGACGACGTCTCCTTCGATGTTGGCAAGGGCAAGGTGCTCGGCCTGATCGGTGAATCCGGTGCCGGCAAGTCGACCATCGGCCTGTCGACGCTGGCCTATGGCCGCGGTGGCGTGCGTATTTCAGGCGGTCAAGTCCTGCTCGACGGTGTCGACGTGACGGCTCTGTCGCCGGGCGGCGTACGCACCATACGCGGCGCGCGCGTGGCCTATGTCGCGCAATCAGCTGCAGCCGCCTTCAACCCCGCTCACAAGCTCGGGCGGCAGGTCATAGAGGCAACCGTGCGACATGGCCTCATGACGCCGGCGGAAGCCAAGAAGCGCGCCCAGTATCTTTTCAAGGTGCTTGGCCTTCCCGAACCGGAGCGCTTTGGCGAACGCTACCCCCACCAGGTCTCGGGTGGCCAGCTGCAGCGTGCCATGACCGCCATGGCGCTTTGTGCCAAACCCGAACTCATCGTCTTCGACGAGCCGACCACAGCACTCGACGTGACCACGCAGATCGAAGTTCTGGCGGCAATCAAGCATGCGATCTCAGAGACGGGAACAGCTGCGCTCTACATCACGCACGACCTTGCTGTCGTCGCCCAGGTTGCCGACCACATCATGGTGCTGAGACACGGCAAGACGGTGGAATATGGCTCGACCCGGCAGATCATCGAGACACCGCACGAAGACTATACCAAGGCGCTGGTGAGCATACGCCAGGCAGTGCGCGAGCCTGTCCACAAGGCCGAGGAAGAGCTGCTGAGAATCGAAGGACTGACGGCTGGCTACTCGAACATGACTGTCCTGCACGACGTGTCGCTGTCGCTGCCGAGAGGCCAGACATTGGCGGTGGTCGGCGAGTCCGGATCGGGAAAATCGACCCTGGCGCGCGTTGTCACAGGCCTGCTCCCGCCGCAGCGGGGCACGGTCACTTTCAAGGGCGAGAGGCTGCCACTCGCCCGCAAGGATCGTACGCTCGACCAACTGCGCCGCGTCCAGATGATCTACCAGATGGCCGATACGGCGATGAACCCGCGCCAGAAAGTCGGCGACATCATTGGCCGGCCGCTCACCCTCTATTTCGGTCTCAGGGGGGCGGAGCGGACCAGACGGGTCACCGAGCTGCTTGGCCAGATCGAGATGGGCCCGCAGTTTCTCGACCGCTATCCGGCAGAACTCTCGGGTGGGCAGAAACAGCGGGTCGCCATCGCCCGAGCATTGGCGGCCGAGCCGGAATTGATCCTGTGCGACGAGCCGACTTCCGCGCTCGATCCGCTGGTGGCCGAAGGCATATTGAAGCTGCTGATGCGGTTGCAGGAGGAGACAGCCGTTTCCTACCTGTTCATCACCCACGACATCGCAATCGTGCGGGCGATCGCCGACCGCGTCGCGGTCATGCATCGCGGCCGCCTGGTTCGTCAGGGCGACAAGGCGTCCGTCCTTGCTCCACCTTATGACGACTACACCGAAAAGCTCTTGAGCTCGGTGCCCGAAATGGAAATCGGCTGGCTGGAGCGCGTCCTTGCCGGGCGCGTGCCGGCTCCGGCTGCCTGACAGATCTCTAAGAGGAGGGAATGGAAATGAAGAAATCGAATTTGATCGGCATGGACCTTGCTGCCAACCGGCGCGACTTCCTGAAGGGCACGATCGGCGCCGGCCTGCTGATCGCCGGACTTGCCAGCACGGCGCATGCGCAAGCGGCGGCAACGCCGAAGAAAGGCGGCACCCTCAAGCTGGGTATCGATGGCGCTGCCACGACCGATACGCTTGACCCTGCAAAAGTGATCGGCGCCTTCGCCTTCCTGCTTGCGCGCACGATCGGCGATACGCTGGTCGCCAGTGACCCTGCCACTGGCAAGGCTCTGCCGGGCATCGCCTCCAGCTGGGAATCCAGCAACCAGTCAAAGGACTGGGTGTTCAAGATCCGCAATGACATTACCTTCCACAATGGCAAGAAACTGACCGCGGAGGATTGCGCCCAGACGATCCGCCGTCACATGAAGGAGGAGTCGGGCTCCGGCGCGCGGGGCATGATCGCCTCTATCGAAACCGTCGAGGCCAAGGGCGAAGAGCTCCACGTCAAGCTCTCGGAGAGCAATGTCGACCTGCCACTGGTCTTCACCATCCACCTCCTGATGATCCAGCCCAATGGCGGCATGGACAATCCTGCCGAAGGCATCGGCACTGGGGCTTACAAGCTCGCCAGCTTCGAGCCGGGCGTGCGCGCCGTATTCGAGAAGAACACAAATGACTGGCAGGACCGCGGCTACGTCGACAGCGTCGAGATGATCGCCATGAACGACGCCACCGCGCGCATAGCGGCGATCTCATCGGGGCGCGTTCACTTCATCAATGCTGTCAGCCCCAAGACAGTGACGCTGCTCAAGCGCGCGCAAAACGTCGAGATCCTCAACGCACCGAGCCGGGGCCACTACACGCTGCCGATGCTCGTGGACACCGCGCCCTTCGACAACAACGACCTGCGCCTAGCGTTGAAATACGCCATCGACCGTGAGGCCATGCTGCAGACAACGCTGGGTGGCTTCGGCACGGTCGGCAACGACTTCCCGATCAACGCCACCTATCCTTACTTCCCGTCCGATATCGAACAGCGGGCATATGATCCCGACAAGGCCGCCTTCCATTTCAAGAAGTCCGGCTATGACGGACCGGTCGTGCTGCGCACGTCCGATGGCACTTTCCCCGGCGCAGTGGATGCGGCCATCCTCTACCAGGAGAACGCCAAGAAGGCCGGCATCCAGATCGAGGTCAAGCGCGAGCCGGCCGACGGTTACTGGAACAACATCTGGCGCAAGGCCCCCTTCTGCATGTCCTACTACGGCAGCCGCCTGACCCAGGACCTGATGTATGCCACCGAGCACCTGTCGGGCTCGCCAGCCAACGAGACCAACTTCAATCGGCCGGACTTCGACAAGCTCATCAAGGAAGCGCGCGTGGTCGAAGACGAGGCAAAGCGCGCGGAACTGTATCATGCCGCCGCAGTGATGGTGCGCGACGAAGGTGGCTCGATCATCCCGGTGTTCAACAACAACATCAACGCCGCGACCGCCGCCCTCAAGGGCTATGCCGACGACGTCGGCAACGACATGTCGAACGGCTACATCGCCTCGCGCGTCTGGCTGGAGGCGTAGGCCAGCCAGCCCAACGTACGGGTGCCTTCGGACCGCCCTCCGTCGGTCGACTGACCGGCAAGTCCGCACAATCCGAGCTCGGCCGTCATGAACAACGGCCGAGCCTATAAAATTGTTACCCAAGCATGGCGGCACGCTTTGCAACGATCTGCGGTGCCTTGCAGCGCACTTTCAATTGCTGGGCGAATCGAACTGCAGTGTGAAGACGCCTCCGGCAATGCCTTGGTCGATGGTGGGAGAAAAACTCAATGGCGTGCAGCGTTGAGCTGCCGCTACCGCCGCATCGACAAAGGCCTTCCGCGCGTTCGCATCGCCTTTGACACTGATCGCTGTCGGCCTCGGTTTGCCCATCAATGAGCCGTCACGCTTGAAGCTGAAGCTCAACGTAACCGACGATCCGTTCGTGCCAGGTGGCGCATTCCAGCACGCCAGGAGTGCTGCATTGACCTCTTCCATGGACTTGAGCGGCTCGGCCCGGGCCTGCCCGAGCATTCCGGCCAAGACCGCCGCAATTGCTACCCACACAATGCGATGTTTCATGACAGGCTCCTACTCGCAGGACGCTGCCCGCATGGTGAGGCTCATCATCTCCAATTTCAGTCAGCCGACAGCATGCGGCAACGCATATCGCCGCATTTAGGGCAGGCCTTGAAGTCGGCTAGCCGACTATCGGTTTGTTGATCTCAAGCCGGCGTCGATGCAGTATCGACGACCTCGAAATCATGGGTCAGCTTAGCCGACATGGCGAGCATGGCGGAGGCCGAGCAGTATTTTTCGATCGACAGATTGACGGCGCGCTCGACCTTGGCAGGTGCGAGGCCGCGGCCCTTGACCACGAAATGCATGTGGATGCGCGTGAAGACCTTGGGGTCGGTCTCGGCGCGGTCGGCATCGAGCTCGACGGTGCAATCCTCGATCGCTTCGCGCCCCTTCTCCAGGATATGGACGACGTCGTAAGCCGAGCAGCCGCCAGCGCCGATCAGCATCAGCTCCATCGGGCTTGGGCCGGGCGTCTGGCCACCTGGTTCCTTGGCGGTTCCGAGCACGATCTTATGCCCGCTGCCGGACTCACCCACGAAGGTGCGATCTTCAACCCATTTGATGCGTGCCTTCATGACAGCCATCCTTCCATGCAAAAATTTCCGCGACCATGCGCTCCTAGGTTCATAGCCGGATGCGGGCCAAGGCGTCGAGTGTCGCGATCTGACGCGGACAGATTTTTAGGAAGTCGAGGGCCCAGTTTGGTCCGAAGGCTTTCCCGACAGCAGCGTCGCCAGCCAGCGCGTCGAGGGCGACTGGCCTGTGTAGACGATGAAGGCGATCAGCACCGGCACGCCGAGGAACGCGCCTGAAATGCCCCACAAGAAGCTGCCGAAGAACACGGCGAAAATGACGGCGAATGGCGAGATCGCTAGCGACGCACCGGTGAGCAAAGGCTCAAGATAGCTGCCGATGATGAACTGGATCAGGTTGAGGCCGAGAAACACGACGGCTGCCATCTGCCAGGATTCGAACTGGGCGATGGCGAACATGGTGGGGAACATCGTCGCCACGAACGGGCCGAGGAACGGGATGTAGTTGAGCGCGAAGGCGATGGCGCCCCATGCGCCGGCAAGCTCCAGCCCGGCAACCAGCGCGAAGCCCCAGACGACGAGCCCGGTGAGAATGCTGGCGAAGGTGCGCACCACCATGAAGCGCCGCAGCTTGGCGCCGATCTCACGGTTGGCCAGCAATATACGTTCGCCCTGGGGCTGGGCGTTTGGTGATTTGAGACGGCAATTGAAGTCCTCGACCTCAAGCAGGCCGAGCATGACGAGAATGAAGACCAGGACGGCGAAACCAGCCAGGCTGTTGAGCCGTCCGGCGATCCCTTGGGTGAAACCGACCAGCCAGGTCACGTCGAAGCGGTCGGCGAGCGGCCCGGCTATGGCGATGCCATGCCCCTCCAGCCAATCGGTCCAGTCGGTATAAACCGCCTGGAAATGTCCGGCATTGGCAAACAGCCACTGGCCGAGCTTGCCGAAGCCCCAGATCACCGAAGAGCCGACGGCGAGAACGATGGTGATGGTGATGCTGACGGTGATGAGCAGCGCCAGGAGCTTGGGCATCAGGCGCTGCAGCGCAAACTGCACCGGCCAGACCAGGGCGATCAGAAACAGTGAAAAGACCAGCGGCACGAAGATCGACTGCGCAAAATGCATGAGCGCCAAGACCAAAATACCTGTCGCCAGGCCGCCAATCATCCGGCCCTCATTTTGAATTGGCATGTCCCCTCCACGCGCTCGCCTGTCACTGGTCTAGCGCAAGTTGATGTACCAGAGAATGTCCCTGCGTCCCGCAATGCAGATTTAGCCGATGCGCAAAACACAGCCCCGTGGTTTGCGCAAACCAAGCCTGGCGAGGCATCGCTCGCCTCCCTATTCCCGCTGAGAATACAGCCGAAGGTTGCTCCATCGGGCGCCTGAAAGCGGCCGCTGTCGACAGTTGGTCGAAGCACGCACCGAACGGCTGATCCACTCGTTCACGGTAAATGTACGATCACGACATTCTGTGCGGAACTTTGGCTGTTCAGGGAAGTTGAGATGAAGGCAAAGAGTCGAAGTGGTGATACACTGAGTTGCGACTTCGGCATTGTGAGGGTGCCATGCAAACACGTGAATCCGACGTCTTCAATCTCTTCTCGGAAATCTACGGCAGTCAGACAACCGAGGAGATGAGCCTTCAGCAATATCTGCTCGCTTGCCGCGACCAGCCAGCAATGTATGCGACTGCGGCCGAGCGAATGGTGGACGCCATTGGCGCCCCCACGCTGGTCGACACCAGCGCCGACGCCCGTCTGGGGCGCATCTTCGCCAACCGAACAATCAAGATTTATCCGGCATTTGCCGAGTTCTACGGCATGGAAGACACGATCGAGCGTATCGTCGGCTACTTCCGCTACGCCGCGCAAGGGCTCGAGGAGCGCAAGCAGATCCTCTATCTGCTCGGCCCCGTCGGTGGCGGCAAGTCGTCGCTCGCCGAACGGCTGAAGAAGCTGATGGAAGAGCGGCCTATCTACACGCTCAAGATCAACGGCCAGGTCAGCCCGATTTTCGAATCACCCCTCGGGCTGTTCCATCCCGAACGCATGGCCGACCTTCTCGAAGACAAATATGGCATCGCCCGGCGCCGGCTCACCGGCCTGATTTCGCCCTGGGCTGCCAAGCGGCTCGAAGAAATCGGCGGCGATGTCGCGAAATTCTCGGTCGTCAAATTGATGCCGTCGCGGCTGCGCCAGATCTGCATCGCCAAGACCGAACCCGGCGACGAAAACAACCAGGACGTGTCGGCGCTTGTCGGCAAGGTCGACATCCGCAAGCTTGAACATTTCAGCCAGTCCGACCCCGACGCCTATTCCTACAGCGGCGGCCTCAACCGCACGACCCAGGGGCTTCTCGAATTCGTCGAGATGTTCAAGGCGCCGATCAAGGTATTGCACCCGCTTTTGACCGCGACCCAGGAAAGCAACTACAACGGCACCGAGAGCTTCGGCGCCTTCCCCTACCAGGGCATCGTGCTGGCGCACTCCAACGAGTCGGAATGGCTGCAGTTCAAGAGCAACAGGAACAACGAGGCGTTCCTCGATCGCATCCTGGTGGTCAAGGTGCCCTATTGCCTGCGCGTCACCGAAGAACGGCAGATCTACGAAAAGCTGCTGCGCGAAAGCGAGCTGGTGAGCAATCCATGCGCACCCGAGGTGCTCGACATATTGAGCCGCTTCACCGTGTCGACACGGCTGGCCGAACACGAGAACTCGCCGCTCTACACCAAGATGCGCGTCTATGACGGCGAGAACCTCAAGGATGTCGACCCCAAGGCCAAGTCGATGCAGGAATATCGCGACGCCGCCGGCGTCGATGAAGGCATGAACGGCGTCAGCACGCGCTTTGCCTTCAAGGTTTTGTCGGAGACGTTCAACTACGACACCAAGGAGATCGCCGCCGACCCGGTGCACCTGATGTATGTTCTGGAGCAGGCGATCAAGCGCGAGCAGTTCCCGGGCGAGATCGAGGCCTCCTATCTCGACTTCATCAAATCGGAAATTGCTACGCGTTATGCCGAGTTCATCGGCCACGAGATCCAGAAGGCCTATCTCGAATCCTACAGCGAATACGGCCAGAACCTGTTTGACCGCTATATCGCTTATGCCGACGCCTGGATCGAGGACCAAGACTACAAGGACCCCGACACCGGCCAGATCCTCAACCGCGGCATCCTCGACTCCGAGCTGTCGCAGATCGAGAAGCCTGCTGGCATCGCCAACCCCAAGGACTTCCGCAACGAGGTGGTGAAGTTCACGCTGAGGGCGCGCGCCAAGAACAATGGCCGCAACCCGTCGTGGACGAGCTACGAGAAGCTGCGCGAGGTGATCGAAAAGCGGATGTTCGGCCAGGTCGAGGACCTGTTGCCGGTGATCAGCTTCGGTGCCAAGCGCGACAGCACCACCGAAAAGCAGCATGCCGAATTCGTCGAGCGCATGACCGAGCGCGGCTACACGCAGCGCCAGGTCCGGCGGCTTGTCGATTGGTACATGCGGGTCAACAAGGCAGGCTGAGCGGGAGCGAACGGGGACCCACATGCCGAACTTCATCGATCGGCGCCTCAATCCCAAGGACAAGAGCCTTGGCAACAGGCAGCGTTTTTTGAGGCGCGCCCGCGAAGAGTTGAAACGGGCGATCAACGACCGGATAAAGTCCGGCAAGATCGGGACCGCCGACCAGGACCAGATCATCCCCATTCCCCGCAAAGGCATTGGCGAGCCGACCTTTCAACGCGCACCGCATTCGGGCCGCCGGGAGGAGGTCCTTCCCGGCAACAAGACCTTCGGCACCGGCGACCGCATCCCGAGACCGGCGGCGGGAAGCGGCAAGGGGTCGGATCCGTCATCGTCGGGAGATGGCGAGGACGATTTCCAGTTCGCCCTATCGCGTGAAGAAGTGCTCGACCTGTTTTTTGAAGACCTTGAGTTGCCCGACCTGGTGAAGCTCAATCTCAAGGAAGTGGTGACGTTCAGGCCACGCCGGGCCGGCTACACGATGAGCGGCAACCCGACCAGCATCAGCGTCGGACGCACCATGTTCAACAGCTTCGGCCGGCGCATCGCGCTGAGAAGGCCCAAACAATCCGAGATCGACGAAATCGCAGCCGAGCTGCTCAAGCTGGAGGGTGAGAGGCGGCCAAGTGCTGCCACCCAGCAACGCATCGCACTGTTGCGCGAACAACATGCGACGCTCGCGCGCCGCCGCAAGCTGATCCCCTATATCGACCCCATCGACATCCGCTTCAACCGCTTCGAGCCGCAGCCGGTGCCCAACGCCAATGCGGTGATGTTCTGCCTGATGGACGTCTCGGGCTCGATGGGCGAGCGCGAGAAGGACCTCGCCAAGCGCTTCTTCGTGCTGCTGCACCTGTTTCTGAAGCGGCGCTACGAAAAGACCGACATCGTCTTCATCCGCCACACCCATGAGGCCTCGGAGGTCGACGAGGACACCTTCTTTTACAGCACTCAAAGCGGCGGCACCGTCGTTTCCACCGCACTCGACGAGATGCTGCGCGTCATACGCGAGCGCTATCCCGCCAAGGAGTGGAACATCTACGCCGCGCAGGCTTCCGACGGCGACAACATCCCCAACGATTCAGACAAGTGCGTGTCGATCCTCGACAACACGCTGATGCGGCTTTGCCAGTACTACGCCTATGTCGAGATCATCGACGAGCGCGAAAGCGAGATGTTCCGCCATGCCGACAACGGCACGTCACTATGGAACGCCTATCGCGAAGTGAGTGCCGCTTGGCCCAACTTCGAGATGACGCGCATCGCCAAGCCGTCCGACATCTATCCCGTCTTCCATGAGCTGTTCGCCAAGGCACCGGCGCCAGCAAAACGCGGTTGAGGATGCAAGGTGGAAAAGCGTTCGAAAACGTCGTCGCTGCTGTTTACGAGTTCGGACTGGAACTTCGACGACCTGGCGCGCGCCTATGACGCGATCAAGGAGATCGCCGTCGATGAGCTGCGCCTCGACTTCTATCCCAACCAGATCGAGGTGATTTCGTCCGAGCAGATGCTCGATGCCTATTCATCCATCGGCATGCCGCTGATGTACCAGCACTGGTCCTTCGGCAAACATTTCGTCCACGAGTCGAATCTCTATCGCAAAGGGCGCATGGGGCTCGCCTACGAACTGGTGATCAACTCCAACCCATGCATCACCTATCTCATGGAAGAAAACACCATGGCGTTGCAGACGTTGGTGATCGCGCACGCCTCGTTCGGCCACAACCACTTCTTCAAGAACAATTACCTGTTCCAGCAATGGACCGATGCAGGCGCCATTCTTGCCTACATGGAGTTTGCCAAGAGCTACATCGCGCGCTGCGAGGAACGATATGGCCCGGTCGCGGTGGAGGCGGTGCTCGATGCCGCGCACGCACTGATGCCGCAAGCCGTTTTCCGTTACCGCCGGCGTCCGCGCCTTTCGGTCGAAAGGGAACAGGCGCGCATCCGCGAGCGGCTGGAGCACGAGGAACGCACCTTCAGCGACCTTTGGCGGACGCTGCCTCAATCGGCCGAGGCCGGAGTGCCGCGCGAGGCCGAGACCGACATTTCGGAACGCCAATCGGCCATCGAATATCCGGAAGAAAACCTGCTCTACTTCCTGGAGAAATACAGTCCCGTGCTCAAGGCCTGGCAAAGGGAGATCCTGCGGATCGTTCGCGTCATTGCGCAATATTTCTACCCGCAGCGCCAGACCAAGGTGATGAACGAAGGCTGTGCCACCTTCGTCCACTACACGATCATGAACAGGCTGTTCGACAAGGGCAAAATCAGCGAAGGGACGATGCTGGAGGTGCTGCAGAACCACTCCAACGTGGTGTTCCAACCGAGCTTCGACGACCCGCGCTACAGCGGCATCAACCCCTACACGCTCGGCTTCAACATGATGCGCGACATCCAGCGCATCTGTAGCGAACCGACGGCCGAAGACCGCGAGTGGTTCCCCGATTTCGCCGGCAATGGCGACTGGTGCGGAACGCTGCTCGACGCATGGGCAACCCACCGCGACGAGTCCTTCATCCGGCAGTTCCTGAGCCCGGCGCTGATCCGCGACATGCGGCTGTTTTCGCTGCAGGAAGAAGCCTCCGACCCGTATTACGAGGTGACGGCCATCCACGACGAGCGCGGCTATGAGCGGGTGCGCTCGCGGCTCGCCGACAATTACGACGTGGGCGTGATCCAGCCCGACATCCAGGCGGTCGACGCCGACCTCAAGGGCGACCGCAAGCTGCGCATCAAGCACACCGTGCACCATGGTGCGACATTGCACGAAGAGACACGCAACGAAACGGTGCGCTACATTCAGCGCCTTTGGGGCCACGAGGTCAGCCTGGTCGGCGTAGACGGCACGACCGAGAAGACGCTCTACGAATTCTCATCGAAGGAACTTGCCGAAAAGGCCTAGCCAAGCGCCACTTTCATTTTCCTGACGATATCGGCATCGGTGTGCTTGGGTCGTGCTGCGACAAAGCCCAGTTCCAACGCCTTCGCGTTCCCCGCATCGGCGGCAACCGAACAGGACGAATGTATCTCGCGCAAAGGCAGCCGTCCCTGAATCGCACCAAGCGTGTCGAGATTGACGCCCGAACCCGGCATGATGGCGATACGGCCACGTGCCTGGTCGAAGCACTTGGCCAGAGCGTTGAGGCCCTTGAGCGCGGACGTCTCGCCACCTGAAGTCAGGATACGCTCGAAGCCCAACTCGACGGCCAGCTCGATGGAAGGTCCGAAGCCCGGACCGGCAAGGTCGAAAGCGCGGTGAAGGGTCATGCCGAGCCCCTTTGCGTGACCTGCCAGGCGCGAGAGGATTTCGCGATCAAGTGTGCCGTCGGGCCTGTTGGCGCCGAGCACGACGCCCTCAAGACCCGCCGCGCGCACCGCATCGATGTCGGCAAGCAGGGTTGCCATATCGGCTTCGTCGAAGACGAAGTCGCCGGGCCGCGTGCGGATCATCGCATAGACCGGGATCGGCGCCTTGGCGGCAAGTGCCATCAGGCCGGGCGATGGCGTGAGACCTCCTGTTTCGAGCGCCGCGCAAAGTTCGATGCGATCGGCGCCGCCTGATATCGCGGCAGCAAGGCTTTGCGGGCTGTCGACGCAGACTTCGAGCAGGATTTTCTCAGACATGGGTCAGCTCCTGAAAACCGAGGGCAGCAGCACCGAGCAGACCCGGCTCGGTGGTCAATGCCGCCTTGACCAGCAGCGGGCTTTGCGAACGCCGGAGCGTACGGCCGCGCACCTCATTGTCGAGGGCAGCGATCAGTTCGGGCACGTTCGACAGACCGCCACCTACGGGAACGACGGACGAGCCAATGATGTTGAGCGTCAGCGCCAGCGGCACGCCGACCAGTTCGAGATAGATGTCCATGGTACGGCGTGCTCGCGCTTCGCCCGCACGCCAGCGGTCGATGACCTCGGTGCTCGACAGCACCTCACCGCACAGGAAGTGGTGCAGTTTCTCTACGCCGCGCGCGCCGCCAATGGTGTCGACACAACCGGCCTGGCCGCAGCCGCAGGCAAAATGCGGAATCTCGACCGGCGGCTTGCCAACTCTTGTGGCAAGCGCCTGGCCATGGCCCCATTCGCCGGCATAACCGCCGGCACCCGTGACAAGGCGACCGTCGATGACGAGGCCGCCGCCGACGCCTGTTCCCAGGATGATGCCGAAGACATTGCGATGGCCGCGCCCTGCCCCGCTCGTCGCTTCGGCCATGGCGAAACAATCGGCATCGTTGGCGATCCACACCGGCAGGCCGATGATGGCTTCGAGATCGGCGGCGATCATCCGGCTATCGATGCAAGGGATGTTGGCGCATTTCAGGCTGCCGGAGGCAGGATCGACAACGCCGGCAATCGAAATAGAAACGCCCTTGGTACTGCCTCGATCCATTGCCACGCGTTCGGCGATGACGGCGGCGAAGGCACCGAAATCGTCGAGCGGCGTTGTCACGCGGTCGATGATCTCGATTTCGCCGGCAGAACGGGCGCGAGCGCTTTTTATCGTTGAACCGCCAATGTCGAAGCAGGTAAGCATGAATTCAGTTCCCGGATGGATGATTGCCGCGGGACGTCTGGCCACGGCGCCCGAATTTCAAGACGACAACTCGCAAAGGCCCTTATGGACAGTTCGCGCAAACGACGCACCTCGCCGACCATCGCCGATGTCGCCGAGCTGGCCGGCGTGTCGCGCGCGATCGCCTCGCGGGCGCTGTCGAGCGAAAGCCGTCCTGTTTCCGCCGACAAGCGCGCGCGTGTGCTTGAAGCAGCAGACAAGCTCGGCTTCAAGCCCAATCTTCTGGCGCGCAGCCTGACCACCAAGACGGTCAACCTGATCGCGGTGATCGTCAACCACATCCACGACTTTTCCGACCTCGACCTGTTCGACCTTTTGATCAGCGACATCCAGTCGATCGGCAAGCAGGTCATCTTCCTGCGTGTCGGCTCGGTCGAGCGGATCGAGGAATTCCTGCGCAACGGCGTCGCCTATCATGTCGATGCGGCACTGGTGTTTTCCGACTTCGCCGACGCCGAAAGCGTGCGCAAGATGTTCCGCAGCGATGACGTGCTGATGCTCAACGGCATGCATGACGGCTCGTCTCCCTCGGTGGTGCCTAACGAGGCGATCGGTATCGCCGAAGCTGTCGCCGACGCGGCCAGCAAGGGCGTTGCAACAGCAGCACTCGTGACCGGACGCGTATCCTCGCCGGTCGAGCGGTCGCGCATCGCCAACTACAAGGCCGAGATGGAACGGTGCGGCATTCGCTTGAGCGCGGAGTTGCGCGGCGACTATTCCTACCAGAGTGGGCGCAAAGTTGCGCAGTCGCCGGAATGGCCTGCGATCGACGCAGTATTCTGCACGTCCGATGCGATGGCGATGGGGATCATGGATGTTCACCGCGATGCCTTTCCCGGCAACAGGCCGGAACGCTTCCGTCTCTATGGCTTCGACAATCTCTCCCTGACCGATTTCGAAGCCTATCCGATCTCGTCGATCGGCTATGACAAGAAGACCTATGTCGGCGAGATCCTGCGTTTCCTTGCGACACCCGAACAGTTCGGCGATGGACATGCGGAGGTGACAGTACCGACCTTCTTCGTGCCGCGCGCGACGTCGTAGGACGGATAGCAGGAGAGCTTCATGCCCCTCACCCTTACCCTCTCCCCGTAAGAACGGGGAGAGGGGGGCGTCAGCGTTGCAGCAGTCTTCATTGGCGCTGGTGCTGCTCCTTCTCCCCGTTCTTGCGGGGAGAAGGTCCGGATGAGGGGCAGCTCAACGCCCCCGCAATTACCAGAGCGGGGTCAGCGCCGGCGGGTTGGCGGTTTCGCCCCACCACTTCTTGTAGTTGGCCTGGTAAGTGCCGCTTTGGATGTAGTCCGACACGAACATGTCGATCCAGCGGACAAAACCGTCGTCGCCCTTGGCGACAGCGATGCCGATCGGGTCATTGGAGTGCAGGCCCGGCAGCGTCACCAGGTTTTCGTTCTTGGTGGCGAGATAGTCGAGCAGCGAGGAGTCCTCGATGGCCGCGTCGACACGCTTCTGCTGCAGCAGCAGCACGCCTTCCGGCGAGAAATTGTCGGTGTAGACGAGCTCGGCCTGAGGTGCTGCGTTCTTGATGAAGGTCTCGCCCGTCGAGCCACGGCCGACGACGATCTTCTTGCCGGCGAGGTCTTCAAGCTTGGCGATGCCGGAGTCCTTCTGGACGATGATACGCAGGCCCGCGCGGTTGTAGGGGATCGAGAAGTCGACCGACTTGGCGCGCTCGAGCGTCGCCGAGGTGTTGGCTACTGCGATGTCGATCTGGCCCGACACCAGCATCGAGATGCGGGCGTCGCCCGACACGTCGACGAATTCGACCGGCACGCCGAGCTTTTCAGCCAGCATGGTGGCGACGTCGACGTCATAGCCAACCGGATTGTTCTGGGCGTCGCGGAAGCCGATCGGCTCGCCGCCGAGCGACACGCCGATGCGCACGGTGCCGCGCTCGCGGATCTCGTCGATCTTGCCGGCCTGGGCAGCGCCCGTTGCGGCAAGGCCTACGGCCAGCGCCATGCCGGCCAGTTTGGTCATCAGGTTCTTCATTTTTCCCTCCCTCGGGTTTCTAGGACGTGAACGGTTCGGCGAAGCGATGTTCCGGCTCTGGCAAGTCAGTGTCCCAGAACCAGTACTTGATCTGCTCTTCGCAATTCAGGCTGACGACCTTGTGGTTGCCCTTGGCGTCGAGCGCATGGATGACGACGCCGGCAAGGAAGCCGCTTTTCAGCTCGCGCAGTTCCTCGATGGCAAGCGTAATGGCAGCGTCGAGCGAGTAGCCCAGCCGCATCGCGAGCACGATGGTGCGCGCGGTGCCGCAGCGCATGGTCATCTCGCCGGTATGGGTGCAGGCGGCAGCACCAAAACGGCTGTCGGCGTAGAAACCGGCACCAGGGATTGGCGAGTCGCCGAGACGGCCGGGATATTTCCAGGCCCAGCCCGAGGTCGAGGTCACGACATTGAGCCCGCCAAATCTGTCCTGCGACAGGAACACGGTGGTATCGCGCACCCGCTCCGGATCGGTGATGGTGCGGCTGAGCGGGGCGAGCGCGATGTCGGGGAACTTCGCCAGCTCTTCCGGTGTCAGCTCCTTTTCCAGCCGCTGCCACCAGACGCGCTTGCTTTCTTCATAGAGCGTCTCGTCATGGGGGAAGCCGATCTCGGTGGCAAAGCGGCGGGCGCCGTCGCCGGTCAGCATGACATGCGGCAGACGCTTCATCACTTCATGGGCGAGCGCCGCCACAGGGATGGTGTCGGGCACCGCGCCGACCGAACCGACTTCGCGCGTCGTGCCGTCCATGACGCCGGCATCGAACTCCATGCGGCCGAGCATGTTCGGCCAGCCACCGAAGCCGACGCTGCGGACCTTGACCTCGCGCTCGACCTCACCGATGCCGGCGACCATGGCGTCGAGGCCATGGCTGCCACCCTTCAGAAGTTCGACGCTTTTGGAGAAACCGGGCCAGGCCTCGGAATTGGCAAGCAGGATCATTTTCAGTCTTTACGCATCTTGGAGAGGAATTGAGCCACGCGCGGCAGGGCCATGCCCTTGGCGGAGAAGAACTCCTCGGTCGGCAGGTCGGCGATGAGCACCCCCTTGTCGAGGAAGGCGATGCGCGAGGAGATGGAGCGCGCGAACTCGATCTCGTGGGTGACGAACACCATTGTCGTGCCAGTCTTGGCAAGCGCGGCCAGGATCGACAGAACCTCCGACGTCATTTCGGGATCGAGCGCGCTCGTTACTTCGTCGAGCAGGAGGTAACTCGGCTTCATGGCCAGCGCCCGGCAGATGCCGACGCGCTGGCGTTGGCCGCCGGAAAGCTGCGAGGGATAGGCGTCGGCGCGGTCGCTCAACCCGACAGAGTGCAGCAGTTCGCGCGCCTCGGCCTCAGCCTGCTTGCGCGGCACCTTGAGCACCTCGACCGGGGCGAGTGCCACGTTCTGCACCGCCGTCATGTGAGGGTAGAGGTTGAACAGCTGGAACACCGTGCCCGAACGCTTGCGCGCCTCGGACAGTTCGCGCGGCTTGGAGACATCGAACCCGTCGACCGTGATCTTGCCGGCGTCGATCTTCTCGAGGCCGTTGATGCAGCGGATTAGCGTCGACTTGCCGGAACCGCTGGAGCCTAGCACCGAGACGACCTCGCCCTGGCGGATTTCGAGATCGACGCCGTTGAGCACTGTCGCCGCGCCGAAGGATTTGCGCAGGCCCGATACGCTGATCATCAGAGACCTCTCCATGCCGTGTGCGCCCTGAGCCGCTTTTCGAAACGGCCTCCGGCGTAGGCGACCAGCTTTGCGGTCAGGTAGTAGAGCAAGCCTACGGCAGTCCAGACGAGGAACGGCTTGAGCGTGCGCAGGTTGAGGATGTTGCCGACCTTGGTCAGGTCCATGACGCCGATCACCGAGATCAGCGACGTGACCTGCAACTGGTTGACCAGGAGGCCCGTCAGCGGGCCGATGGCGAAGGCCGCCGCCTGCGGTGCGATCACCCGGCGCAGGGTCTGCCAGCGGGTCAGGCCAAAGACACGCGCGGCCTCGATCTGGTCGCGGCCGACGGATTCGATCGCCGACACCGCGATCACGTAGATGAAGGCGGCACTGTTGCCGGACAGCGTGATGACGGCGGCTTCGGTCGGCGTGACGTTGATCTTGAAGAAGGCAGGCAGGCCGAAGAACACCAAAAACAGCTGGACCAGCACCGGCGAATTCTTGAGCAGTTCTGCAAGGAAGGTGACGAGCTGCATCAGCACCGGCACCCGGTAGAAACGGATCACCGCCCAGATCGTACCGATGACAAGCCCGATCAGCGTGGTCGAAACGAACAGCGCCAGCGACACGCCAAGCCCTTGCAGCAGCAGGATTATGTCGAACGGCGTGAAATCCCCGTAGCGCATCAGACCGCTCCCTCAGACTGGTTGCGGTTGAGGTAGCGGTGCAGCACGCCGATGAGGATCGAAACGGTATAGGTCAGCGCGGCATAGGCGACCAACAGCACGAAATAGACCTCGAACGGCCTGAAGGTGTTGGACGCGACGATCTTGGCCGAGCCGGTCAGCTCGTTAAGCGTGATGGTCGACAGGATCGACGACGTCAGGATCAAGTTGATGAAGACCGAGCCTAGCGGCCGCACCGAGGCGCGGAGGGCGATCGGCAGAATGATCCGGCGGAAGATGGTGCTTTTCCTGAGACCGCTGACCTGCGCTGCCTCGATGATACCGGGGTCGATGGCCAGGATGCCCGAGCGGATGACATCGGAGGTAAAGGCGCCGCCGGCAACCGAAAGGGCGACCACGCCGGTGGTGAAGGCATCGATATAGATGCCGATCTCGGGCAGGCCGAAATAGAAGAAAAACAGCTGCACGATGAAGGGAATGTTGCGGAAGATATCGACATAGATCGCAGCGACCCTGTTGAGCAGCGGCGAGGCCGAAGTCCGCATAGCGCCAACGGCCAGGCCGAGCACAAGCGAGCCGATGACGGCAAGCGTGCAGGCCTGCAGCGTCAGCCACGCCCCCTCCAGCAAGAAGGGGATATGCTTCGCAAGGATCGACAGGTCGAACTTCAAGCGGCACATTTCCCAAAAGTGAAACCGGTTTCACTCTGCAAAACGACCAAGGCTATGTCAACGGTAGCAAGGCCTGTGTTTGAAGTTTTTCACACGCCGTCCCACATGGAATTCCAGCCTGTGTCAGCCGGTGCGCGCTCGCCCTTCGGGCGCCGCTCACAGTTTCCGAAACGACAACCGGCGCCAGCAAGGGGCACTCTCGCCGCCCTGCTTCAAGTCTTGTTTATGCAAGTTACAATTTGTTAAGCGTTGCGCCGCTTGCCGGTGCGATCACCACTTTAGCAATAGCTCATTTAGCAGTACCCATCATCCTTTAGGTTAAGAGCCGGGGTACAAAACCGTGAAACGTTATGCCGCGCTCATCGCACTTTCGGCCTCGTTCGCCAGCCCGCTTGCCGCCCAGGCTGGCACGACGATGGAAACCAGGGGCAATGCCTTCGCACCGCCCGCCTTTGCCTCGTTCTGCAGCCGCGAGCCCAGGCTATGCAGCACATCTGGCGGCAAAAAGGTCATCGCCTTGCAGCCCAGGCTCAACGCCGAACTGCAACAGGTCAACCGCTCGGTCAATTCACGCATCAAGGAGCGTAGCGACCTTGTCGCTGTCGGCAAGGACGATGACTGGCGCGTGCCAACCGCCTATGGGGATTGCGAAGATTTTGCCATCCTGAAGAAAAAGGAACTGCTGGCCCGTGGCTGGCCAGCATCAGCGCTGCTGCTCACCGTGGCGCGCTATCGCGGCCAAGGTCACACGGTCCTGACTGTGCGCACCAACGAAGGTGACCTCATCCTCGACAACATGACAAGCTCAGTGCGCGACTGGTCGAGCACGCCATACAGCTATTTTGCCCGCCAGGCGCAAGGCAACGGCCACCGCTGGGAACGTATCGGCAACGCCAGGCCGATCGTCTCTACGGCGAGCGGTAACTGATACCAAGACCTAGCTGTGGCGTTCGAGCAGGATCGTCGGCTCGCCATGATAGGTGGTGCGGTCGATCTCGCGGTAGCCATTCTTTTCGGCGACGCGCAGCGAAGCGCCGTTGACCGGATCGATGATGCAGACGGTGCGGCCGCTAAAGCGGCGGTCGCCCCAGGCCACGACGGCGCCCACCACCTCGCTCGCAATGCCTTTGCCATGCATGGCGGCGACAAATCCCCAACCAGCCTCGGGGATGCCTTCGATCGAAGGTTCGATTTCGCGCTTGAGGTCATGGAAGCCAGCCTCGCCGATGAAGCGGCCAGTGGCCTTTTCCTCGACCGCCCAGAAGCCATAGCCGATCAGCGACCAGGAGCCGGCATGGCGCAGGAAGCGCTGCCAGCTTTCCTCGCGCGTCCGCGGCTTGGCAATGAAACGCGTGACCACCGGATCGGCCCACATTTCGGCATAGGCATCGAAATCGGCCAGCCGGTGCGGCCTGAGAATGGTGCGTTCGGTCTCGATGACGGGAATATCAGCAAGGTCAAAAGTGGTCATCGGTCAGGCTCCATCCATCGTTGCCGGGGATGTAGCACAGCGCGACGGCCAAGCAGCAGGCCAGATCGACATTTCGGCATCCGCCAACAGGATCAGGCGCGCCAGACCATCCGCATGTAGACGCCGCCACGTTCAAGCTCGTCGAGCATCTGGTCAAGCCGCTTGCGGCGGGTCGCATCCAGCTTGGCGCGGCTGATCCAGCCGAGATAGTCGTTGCGCTGGTAGTCCGGCCGCGTCTCATAGGCTGCAAGCACGCGGCGCGAGACAAGCTCGCTACGAATCCAATCCGGCATTGAATTGATGTCACGGGTCAGTGCCATGGCTGAAATGTGCTTGGGAGCGGTTTGGCCGTCAATAGTGGCAGCGGCAATCTGCTGACAGGCCTGCCGCGCGACTACTGGGCCGCCACTTCGGCTTCGGCGACCTCGACCGGATCGAGTTCGTCCAACAAAACCAGAGGCGCGGGCTCGCTTGTCGACTTTTCCGGCGACTTGCAGATGTCGGCGATGACGCATCGCCAGCAATCGGGCTTGCGCGCCTTGCAGACATAACGGCCATGCAGGATCAGCCAGTGATGGGCATGCAGCATGAACTCGTCGGGGATGATCTTGACCAGGATCGCCTCGATCTGATCGGGCGTCTTGCCGGGCGCCAGCCCGATCCTGTTGCCGATGCGCAGGATATGGGTGTCGACCGCCATGGTATGGTGGCCGAAGGCCATGTTGAGCACGACATTTGCGGTCTTGCGGCCAACACCGGGCAGCTTGACGAGCATGTCGCGATCGTCGGGCACCTCGCCGCCATGGTCGCGGATCAGCGCCTCCGACAGGGCGATCACGTTCTTGGCCTTGTTGCGCCACAGCCCGATGGTGCGGATATGCTGGCCGACCGCCTCTTCGCCGAGAGCCAGCATCTTTTCAGGCGTATCGGCAATGGCGAAAAGCGCCCGCGTCGCCTTGTTGACGCCGGCGTCGGTCGCTTGCGCCGACAGCGCCACGGCGACCAGCAGCGTGAACGGATTGACGTGTTCCAATTCGCCTTTCGGCGCGGGCCGCTGTACCTGGAACCGGCGAAAGATCTCGCGGACTTCATCCGCAGAGTAAAGCGAACGGCGGCGCGGTGCGGCGCGCAGCTTCGGCTTGGTGGCCTGCGACGTCTTTGACGTATCTTTGGACTTGGGGTTTTTCATCACCTCTCTATAATTATCAGACATGAGCGAGACAAACGCCACTTTTGCTGCCGACGAGCCCTTCTTCAAGGCGCTTTTGCTGCCGCACCGGTCGCTTGGCCGCACCGGCTTCATGATCCTGATGGGCACGTTGATGTTCGGCTGGATCGTCACCGGCATCATCTTCCTGAGCTACGGCGCCTGGCCGATCTTCGGCTTCTTCGGCCTTGACGTCATCGGCCTCTACATCGCCTTCCGGCTCAACTATCGCGCGGCGCGTGCCCGCGAAGAAGTGAGCGTCTCCCGCACGAGCCTCGATATCCTCAAGACCGCGCCTTCCGGCAAATCGGAGCAGTATCATTTCAACCCGTTCTGGGCGCGTTTTGCCGTCTCCCGTCACGACGAGATCGGCATCACCGGCATGGCCGTGGTATCACGCGAAAAAAGCGTTCCCATCGGCAGCTTCCTCAATCCCGACGACCGCGAGAGCTTCGCCAAGGCTTTTTCGCGGGCTCTTGCAACCGCAAGGAGCAGATGAGCAGGAATCGGGTGGGAAATACCCACCGACAGCGCGATATTGGCGTCCAAGGAGACATGACCATGAACGCCCAGACGCAAACGAAGCCCATCGCCACGCTGCATCAGGACATCACGCCCGTCGGCTCGGAATACGAGACCGTGCGCCGGGTGATCGAAAAGATCAGCCTCGACTATCGCGACCAGCCTTCGCTCGAAACCCTGGCCGACGAAGTCGGCGAAACGCCGACCGGCTTGCAGAAGCTGTTCAGCCGCTGGGCCGGCCTGTCGCCAAAGGCCTTCCTGCAGGCGGTGACCCTCGATCACGCCCGCAAGCTGCTCGATGAAGGCCTGCCACTGCTCGAGACCTCCTTCGAGGTCGGCATGTCGGGGCCGGGGCGGCTCCATGACCTGTTCGTCACCCATGAGGCGATGTCGCCGGGCGACTACAAGACCCGAGGTGCCGGCCTTACCATCCGCTACGGCTTCCACATCTCGCCCTTTGGCGTGGCGCTCGTGATGGTCACCGACCGCGGGCTCGCCGGCCTGTCCTTCAACGATGCCGGCGAAGAACGCGCCGCCTTTGCCGACATGTCGGGCCGCTGGCCCAACGCCACCTATGTCGAAGACATGAGCGCGACAGCACCTTATGCCGCGCACATTTTCGATCCGACCCGCTGGCGGCAGGACCAGCCCCTGCGCGTGGTGATGATCGGCACCGACTTCCAGGTGCGGGTCTGGGAGGCGCTGCTCAAGATCCCGATGGGGCGGGCATGCACCTATTCGTCGATCGCCTCGGAAATCGGTTCGCCCAAGGCCAGCCGCGCTGTGGGTGCTGCCGTCGGCGCCAACCCGCTATCCTTCGTCGTGCCCTGCCACCGTGCGCTTGGAAAGTCCGGCGCGCTGACCGGCTACCACTGGGGCCTGACGCGCAAGCGTGCGATCCTGGGTTGGGAGGCCGGACAGGTCGCGGGCTGATGCGTCAAATGACAACGCACCATCTGGCAAGTGGGCGCGACACAGGTTAGTTTCCGGCCGATTTTTCAGGAGACTGCCGTGATCACCGTTGTCGGATCCATCAACCTCGACCTCATCGCAACCGTTGGCCGTCTTCCGGGTCCCGGCGAGACCGTTCCGGGCAGCGACTTCAAATCCGCGCCCGGCGGCAAGGGCGCCAACCAGGCGCTTGCGGCGGCGCGCGCCGGTGTTCCGGTGCGCATGGTGGGTGCGGTCGGCAAGGACGCCTTTGCCAGCGAAGCGACTGCCTATCTCAAGGACGGTGGTGTCGACCTTTCCGGCGTCGCCCATATCCAGGCGGCCACCGGCATCGCGCTGATCCTGGTCGGCGGCGACGGCGAGAACATGATCGCGGTGGTGCCGGGCGCCAATGGCTCGGTGGTGCCGGGCGACCTCGCCAAGGCTCAGTTCAAAAAGGGCGACATCGTCCTTCTCCAGCACGAGATACCGCTCGCGACCGTGGACGCGGCACTCGAGGCGGCACGCAAGGCAGGTGCTGTGACCATGCTCAACACAGCCCCCTTCCGTGCAGAAGCTGCAAGCTTCGTCGGCAAGGCTGACTATGTCGTTGCCAACGAAACCGAATTCGACCTCTACGCCGAGGCCCTGAGCCTTCCTGCCGGCGAGCGGCCGGAGCGCATGGGCGAATTTGCCCGCCGCACCGGCGCTACCGTCATCGTCACGCTCGGTGGCGAAGGCGTTCTGGCGGCAAAGGGCGACGAACTCGTCCATGTCGACGCGCTCAAGATCACGCCGGTCGACACGGTGGGTGCTGGCGACACCTTCTGCGGCTATCTCGCCGCCAGCCTGTCGACTGGGCTCGACCTCAAGGACGCGCTTCGGCGCGCGGCTGTGGCCGGATCGCTTGCTTGCTTGAAGCCCGGCGCACAGCCGGCAATCCCGCTGGCTGGCGAAGTGGACACGGCACTCAAGGGTTGATTTCCACCCTCTGGACACGCAAAAATTCTGCGTGCTTATTGTCGGGTGACCGCCGGAGGAACGGAAGATGTCGCTCGAACTCTACGCCGCCTATGTCGTTGCCTGCATCGTCATCGTGCTGATACCGGGGCCGACCGTCACGTTGATCATCGCTTCGAGCATCCGGCACGGTACGCGCGCCGGACTGCTCAACGCCGCCGGCACGCAGATCGGCGTCGCCATGATGATCGCCATTGTCGGCATCGGCCTCAACCAGATGATCGAGGCTATGGGCCACTGGTTCGAATGGGTCAGGCTTTTGGGCGCGGCCTACCTGATCTGGCTCGGCATCCAGATGTTCCGCTCGGGCGGCGAACTTGCCGCCGACGGTTTGCCCAAGCGGCCACGCGGCGGCTTTTTCCTGCAAGGCTTCCTGGTTGCCATCAGCAACCCCAAGACGCTGATCTTTTTCGGTGCCTTCATTCCGCAATTCATCGACCCGACGGCGAATTACGCCCAGCAGATCGTCATCATGGGTATCACAGCGATGGTGTTTGCCGCCCTGTCGGATTCCACCTATGCGGTGGCCGCCGGCCGTGCCGGAAAATTCCTGTCGGCCAAGCGCCTCAAGCTGATGACCCGTATCAGCGGGACGTTCCTTGTCGGCGGCGGGGTGTGGCTGGCGTTTTCTCGGGCGCGGTAGAACGTTTCGTCCAGCCACAAAACAAAAGGGGCGGCCACGTGCCGCCCCTTTCTGTTCAACACTTGCTCTCAGAGCCGGCCGAGGCGCTCGACCAGCAGCGCGAAGAAGCCGTCATGATCGATGTCGCGCATGACGGTGGCGTTCTTCGGGCGCTTGGTGACACCCCACCAGTCGACCACGGTCATGCCCATTGTCAGCTCCGACGCCGTCTCGACCGTCACGTTGCAGAACCGGCCCTGGAACAGTTCCGGCTTGATAAGGTAAGCAATGACGCACGGATCATGCAGCGGACCGCCGTCGGTACCGTACTTGCCCTCGTCGTAGCGCTCGAAGAATTCCAGCATCTGGGCGGTGGCGAGGCCAACCTTGGTGCCGAGCTGGCGGAAAGCGTCGATGCGCTTGGTCGTGGTCAGCGCCTTATGGGTGACGTCGAGCGGCATCATGACGATCGGCACGCCCGAGCGGAACACCACGTCGGCGGCATGCGGATCGACATAGATGTTGAACTCGGCCGAGGGCGTGACATTGCCGCCTTCAAAGAAACCGCCGCCCATCAGCACGATTTCCTTGATACGCGGCGCAATCTTCGGCTCGCGGATCATGGCGAGTGCGATGTTGGTCAGCGGGCCGAGCGGGCACAGCGTGACGGTGCCGGGTTCCTCGCGCATCAGCGTCTCGACGATGTAGTCGACAGCGTGCTGCTCCTCGAGCTTCATCGTGGGCTCGGGCAGTTCGGGGCCATTGAGGCCGGTCTTGCCGTGGACTTCCTCGGCGGTGACGAGTTCGCGGATCATCGGACGAATGGCGCCTGAGTAAACCTTGATCTCGGGGCGGCCGGCCAGTTCGCAGATCTTGCGGGCATTCTTCTCGGTCAGCTTCAGCGGCACATTGCCGGCGACGGCAGTGATTCCCAGGATATCCAGTTCGGGGCTTCCGAGCGCCAGCAATATGGCGACGGCATCGTCCTGACCGGGGTCGGTGTCGATGATAATCTTGCGCGGTATGGGCATTTTCTTTCCTTGTTGGGCAGGTTTTATGCAGTCTTGAAGTTGCCGACGCGGCGGACCATATCAACAACAGTCGGAAAAATGCCACCCGGGTTTTTCCACTTTATGTCGCTCTCGGAGGACAAGCTGTAACATGAGCCGTATGACGCCCTTTTCGAGCCCGCTTCTCTTGGGTTTCGACACGATGGAAAAGACGCTGGAGCGCCTTGCCAAATCGGGCGACAGCTATCCGCCCTACAACATCGAACGCATCAGAGATGGTGACGAACGAGGCGAAAGGTTGCGGATCACGCTTGCTGTGGCCGGGTTCGCCGAAAGCGATCTGGACGTCACCGTCGAGGAGAACCAGCTCATCGTGCGTGGCCGACAGAGCGACGACAAGGAGCGCGAGTTCCTGCATCGCGGCATCGCATCACGACAGTTCCAACGCTGCTTCGTGCTGGCTGACGGAATGCGGGTGATCGCGGCCGATCTGAAGAACGGTCTGCTCTCGGTCGATCTCGACCGCCCGGAAGCCGAACGGCTGGTACGGAAAATAAACATATCGGTAGCAGACTAAGAGCTACCGATGGCTCTCATGCGGGATGGCCGAATCGGCATCCTGGCTAGAAGGAGGCTGCAATGCCCAGTACTGACCAGAGACACACGATGACCACGGGCGAGCTCGCCCATCTCGGCGAAGGTTCCGTCGCCTATCTCAGGAAGGTATCCAGCGACGACCTGCGCGGCCGTTTCCCAGGCCTGACAGAGATCGATCCCGGCCTTGAGCTGTGGGCTTTGTTTGCCGCCAATGGCGAGCCGATCCTGCTGTCCGACGCTCGTGACCGTGCTCTTGCCGGTGCGATGGAAAACGATCTGACGACCGTCGCCATCCACTAACCCTTTGCGGATATCGGCTCCGATTCAGGCCGATGCGACAGGTGGCGAAACGGAAAAGGGCCGCAAATGCGGCCCTTGCCAAGCTTTTCCAAAAATCCCAAGCATCTACCAAACGTCAAGCGGCGTGCGAAGCTGGCGTCTCCGACAGAAGCGCCAGGATGGCGGACGCGTCGCGCGTGCCGCGAATCTTGGCCACGGTATCGGCATCGCGCAGGACACGCGCGATGCGCGACAGCGCCTTGAGATGATCGGCCCCGGCCCCTTCAGGGGCCAGCAGCAGGAAGACGAGATCGACCGGCTGGTCGTCCAGTGCCTCGAAGTCGACGGGCGTTTCCAAGCGCGCAAAGACGCCTGTGATGCGCTTAACGCCTGCGAGCTTTCCATGCGGGATGGCTATGCCATTGCCGACACCGGTCGAGCCGAGACGCTCGCGCTGAAGTATGGTGTCGAACACCTCCCGCTCGGGGATGCCGGAAATCGATGCGGCCCTTTCGGCGAGAAGTTGCAGAAGCTGCTTCTTCGAATTCGCCTTCAAGGCCGGCATGATCGCCGGTACCTCGATTAGATCACTCAGATCCATGCTGAAATTCCCTGTGCTGTGCTCACCGCCGCATTGCCCCAAAACCCCACATGCGGTCGACGGCGACTATCCCTGGGCGACCTTAGCGGTCGAGGGATCTATCCAGCCGATGTTTCCATCCGGCCGGCGGTAGACGATGTTGAGTTGCTCGTTGCCGGCATTGCGGAAGACGACAACGGGGCTGTCTTTGGTATCGAGCTCGATGACGGCGGACGCCACCGACATGGTTTTCAGCACCATCGTCGATTCAGCAACGATGGCGGGTGCGAAATCCTCGGGCACATCCTCGTCGTCGTCGACAAGCGGTGCGACCACTGAATAGGCGATATCGGTCAATTCACCGTTGCCGGCACCCAGATTGTGCGACTTGAGCCGGCGCTTGTAGCGCCGCAGGCGGGTTTCTAGCTTGTCGGCTGCCGCTTCGAACGCGGCAGTCGGCTCCTGGGCCTCGCCGGTGGCTTGCAACGACATGCCCGAATCGAGCCGCACCACGCAATCGGCGGTGTAGCGCGAGCCGGCCTTCACGACGTTGACGTGTCCTGAGAAGCCGCGATCGAAGTATTTTCCGATCGCTTCGCCGATACGGCCTTCGATACGCGTACGAAACGCATCGCCGACATCCATGTGTTTTCCAGAAATACGCAGGCTCATCTGAAAACTGACCTTTTCTGTTCAGACTTCAAACCAGTCCGAGTTTATACCCGTGGCCGATGCAAACAAGCGTTGGCTCGCCTGTCGCACCGATTTTAAGTCCGAACCTGTCGGCTGATCTTGGGCCACCCACCGGCAGCCTATGGCTCGTATCACAAGCCACCTCGTGCCGCATCTTTCTTTGGCGGGCTTAGCCCTCTTCATGCGGGCGGGCTTCTAGACACTTCATTAGGGATTGTCAATCAAGAGCCAGAAAGGCCACAATTCCGTGGGTTTCGCCCTAGCTGGCGCTGCCCGCGATCGCGCGCTTTTCGCGCCGGCGCTGCACCGACGAGGCGATGTTCATGCCTTCGCGATATTTGGCGACGGTGCGCCGGGCGATGTCGACGCCACTTTTCTTCAGGATATCCACAATGGCATCGTCTGACAGCACGTCTGCGGCCTGTTCTTCCTCGATCATCTGCCGGATGCGGTCACGCACGGCTTCCGACGAATGCGCGTCACCACCTTCGGCAGAAGCGATCGAAGCGGTGAAAAAGTAGCGCAGTTCAAACACCCCGCGCGTCGTCAGCATGTATTTGTTGGCGGTGACGCGGCTCACCGTCGATTCATGCATGCCGATGGCATCGGCCACGGTGCGCAGGTTGAGCGGCCTGAGATGGCGCACGCCGTGGACCAGGAAGGCATCCTGCTGGCGCACGATCTCCGAGGCGACCTTGAGGATCGTCTTGGCGCGCTGGTCGAGGCTACGCGTCAGCCAGTTGGCGTTCTGCAGGCACTCGCTGAGGAAATTGCGCTCCGAGGCATTCTTGGTCCGCCCGGTCACCTCGGCAAAATAGACCTGGTCGACGAGCACGCGCGGCAAGGTTTCGGGATTGAGTTCCACCGCCCAACTGCCGTCGGCGGCCTGGCGCACCTCGACATCGGGCACGATGGTATCGGCAGCGCCCCCGGCAAAGGCGCCGCCGGGCCGCGGATCGAGCGCGCGGATCTCTGCCAGCATGGCGAGCAGATCCTCCTCATCGACGCCGCAGATGCGCTTGAGGCTGACGAAATCGCGCCTGGCCAGAAGGTCAAGATTGTCGATGAGTGCCGCCATCGCCGGGTCGAGCCGGTCACGGCGCGCAAGCTGGATACGCAGGCACTCGGCAAGGTCACGAGCGAAAAGCCCAGCCGGATCAAAGCCCTGGCAACCCGCAAGCACCCTGAGCACAAATTCCTCGTCGACACCGAACCGCGTGGCAATCTCGCCTGTATCGCCACGGAAATAGCCGGCTTCGTCGAGCCAGTCGGTCAATTCGGAAGCCACGAGCCGCTCGGCTGGATCGACAAAGGCAAAGGAAATCTGCTCGCCGACATGGTCGCGCAGCGTGATGGCGGCCGCTGCCATGTCCTCCATGTCGAAACCTTCGGACGCACCGCCCGAGCTTGAGCCCGGAGACGACGACTTCCATTGCATGGCAAGGTCTGGCCCCATGCGCTCGACAGCGCCGGGATCGTCGGGAAACAGGTTTTCAAGCGAAGTGTCGAGCTTGTCGGAGATTGCCTCCGAGCTCCATCCTGACTCGGCCTCGAACCAGTCCTCGCTGGCGGTTTCGTTGGCCTCGCTGGGTGTTTCGATCTTCGGAAACGGGTCGGGAGCGTCTTCAGGCGCATCCACCCGCTCCAGCAGGGGATTGCGCTCGATCTCGTCATCAATGAAGCGTTCGAGCTCGGTGTGGGTGAACTGCAGCAGCCTGATCGACTGCATCAGTTGTGGCGTCATCACAAGGGACTGCGACTGCCGTAGCTGTAATTTCGCCGACAGCGCCATAGACTGTTGTGACCCGATCCCGATTCAAGGCGGCCGAATGCCGGCGCCTGCCAGCTGCGATAAAACTGGCCCGGCTTTTGCATGTCAAGCAGATTGGGGTTTTGGCAGAGCTATTGCCAATGCGTCAGCCGGCAGCATTGCGCGCCGGCTGCACATCCAGCGATCAGAGCGTGAAGCCCTCGCCGAGATAAAGACGGCGGACATCGGGGTTGGCGACGACCTCGTCGGCGCGGCCGTGGGTCAAAACCTCGCCGGCATGGATGATATAGGCGCGGTCGATCAGGCCAAGCGTTTCGCGCACATTGTGGTCGGTGATCAACACGCCAATGCCGCGCTTGGTCAAATGCCGGACAAGCTGCTGGATGTCGGCGACGGCGATCGGGTCGATGCCGGCGAAGGGTTCGTCGAGCAGCATGTAGTTGGGCCGGCTGGCCAGCGCGCGCGCGATTTCGAGACGCCGCCGCTCGCCGCCTGACAGCGCGATGGCCGGCGCCTTGCGCAGATGGCTGATGTGGAATTCCTCAAGCAACGCATCGAGCGACTTCTCGCGCTCCTTGCGGCTCTTTTCGACCACTTCGAGAATGGCGCGGATGTTGTTTTCGACCGAAAGGCCACGGAAGATGGAGGCTTCCTGCGGCAAATAGCCGATGCCGAGACGGGCGCGGCGGTACATGGGCATCGCGGTCACGTCGAAGCCATCGATCTCGATGGTGCCCTGATCGACCGGCACAAGCCCCGTGACCATGTAGAAGCAGGTCGTCTTGCCAGCGCCGTTGGGACCAAGCAGGCCCACGGCCTCGCCGGCGCGCACGCCAAGCGTCACGCCGGAGACTACCTGCCTGCCCTTGTAGCTCTTGGTCAGGCCCTTGGCGATCAGCGTACCCTTGAACTTACCGTTCTTGGCACCGCCAGTTATCGCGGGCGCGGCAAGCTTTTGCGCCGAGCCGGGCTTCAGACGCGACAACAACCGGGATAGTTCAGTCATTATTTCTTCTGCGAACTCGGCGTAATCGACATTATGACGCGACCATTGCTGTTGGTGCCCTTGGTGCAGCCGTCGACCTGCGCGAGGCCGGTCTTCATCTGCACGGTAAGCTTGCAGCCAACCAAAACGTTGTCGCCTTCCGACAAAACGACTTCCTTGCCGGACATCACCAGCACCTCGGTCTTCATGTCGAATGTGCCGCGGTCGCCGGTGGCAACCTGGTTGTCGGATTTCACATAGACCTTGTCATCGACTTCAAGCCGATCGATCTTGGCGGAGCCGGTGGCTGCCGAACCGCCGTCCTTGGCGTAATAGACCGTCATCTTGCCTGACTTCATCAGCGTCGGTCCCTGGGTGACGTTGACGTTGCCGGTGAAGATCGCGAGGTTTTCCGATTCGCGAACCTCGAGCTTGTCGCTCTCGATCTGGATCGGCTGGTCGCCGGAGAGCTTGAGGCCCGAAAGCCTGCTCTGGCTGTCCTGCGCAAAAGCGCCGGCGGTGCAAAGCACGACACCCGCGCATGTTAACGCGGCCAACGACCGCCAAGACCTAATTTGCCGCACTCCCGCCTCCGCTATCATTCTGCGCCGCCTTCAATCGCGCAGGATCGATGTCCATGCGCACCCTCTTCTCAAAGACGACAACCTTGCCGTTATCGAGCATCGACATCGAATCGGACGTGATCTTCGAACCGTCAAGGCTTATTTCAACCGGTTCGGTAGTCTTCATCTCGCCGCTTCCCATATCGAGATACGCCGATTTGAGCTTGGCGACCATACCGTCACTGGTCTTTACTGTGACCTGATCCGTCAGATTGAGGGTATTGCCCGTGCGATCATAGATACCACGCGCCGCAATGACCTCGGCAACATTCTCGCCAGTGATCGGCAGCTTGGCATCAATGCCAAGCAATTCGACCACGCCCTGGTTAGAGGGATCTTGCACGGCGCGGTCAGCCGTCATCGAATAGGGCAGATTGGTTCGGGTGAAGCCGCTGAGCTGAGGCTTGGCCATCACCAGCTTGCCTTCGGAGAAGGCAGCACCTTCCGCCTTGACCTGGAAGGAAGGCGGTGCGGCGAGATAAGAATAGCCGCCGAACAGCAAAGCAAGCGCCACCGCCGCCAGCGGCAAAACGCGCTTGAGCAAGCGCACGCGGCGCGAATGGCGCGACGCGAGGTCGAAGGCATCACCACGCGAGGTTGCAAGCGCAATTGCGGAATCCACCGCAACGCCGCCTCCGCCGCCACTCGTATCGATCGGTCGCGCCAACGCAAATGTCCTTTTTCGAACTATCTAGGCCGTGTTCAGGCCGGCACGGTGAAGCGGATGAAAGCCACGAAAATATGACCACAAGGTCAAACAACTGCCGCCGAACGTACACGCCCCGCGCGTCCAGCAGCCGAAAAGCAAACCCCAATATGGCTATTTACATTACAAATCCAAGGTCCCGCAACGGTAGGTGCGTCAGGAAAGCGGTGGCTCTCGCCAAAGCGTTGCGATAAAAGCGCAAGCCTCACAGCATGCGAGGCACGCCATGTCCATGAAAGCCGACGATCTCATCGACCGACGCCGGTTGCGGCGCAAAGTGACTTTCTGGCGCGTTGTCGCCTTTGTCATTGCGGCACTGGCCATTGTCGGCCTGTCGACCTGGCTTGCCGGCGAGCGGATTCCCGGCGTCACCAGTGACCATATCGCCAAGATCAGGGTCGACGGCACGATCACCGAGGACGAGGAGCTGCTCAAGCGCATCGACGACGTCCGCAAGTCGGCCGCGGTCAAGGGCGTGATCCTGTCGATCGATTCGCCCGGCGGCACCACCGCCGGCGGCGAAGCGATCTTCGATGCCGTGCGCAAGCTTGCCGCCGAAAAGCCCGTCGTCACCCAGGTCGGCACGCTGGCTGCTTCGGCCGGCTACATGATCGCCACGGCTACCGACCACATCGTGGCACGCAAGTCCTCCATCGTCGGCTCGATCGGCGTTCTTGTGCAATATCCTGACCTGACGGGCCTGATGGACAAGATTGGCGTCAAGCTCGAAGAGGTGAAGTCATCGCCGCTGAAGGCCGCGCCCTCGCCGTTCAAGCCCACGACTGAAGAAGAACGCGCGATGGTCCGCAACATGATCATGGACAGCTATGACTGGTTCGTCGGCATCGTCGCCGATCGCCGCTCATTGTCCAAGGCCGAAGCCACCGCCCTTGCCGACGGCAGGGTCTTCACCGGGCGGCAGGCGCTGACCAACAAGCTGATCGACGAGGTCGGCGGCGAAGATCAGGCCATCGCCTGGCTCGGCACCAAGGGCGTTGACACCAAGTTGTCGGTGGTGGAGTGGAAGCCGGCGCGCAGTGGCAGCTTCTTCTTGCCGACAGCACTTGCCCAGGCGCTGGGCCGCGCCCTCGGCGCTGGCGACCTTTCGTCGGAACTGCTCAAGGAAATGGGCGCCGACCGCTTGTTCCTTGACGGTATGCTGTCGCTCTGGCAGGCTGAAAAAGCCGTGTCAGGCGGCTGAAAAACAAATAAAATCATCACCATCACGACGGGGACCGCGCATATGATCAAGTCTGAACTGGTGCAAATTATTGCAACACGCAATCCGCATCTTTTCCTGCGGGATGTCGAGAACATCGTCAGCGCCATTTTCGACGAAATCACCGATGCGCTTGCCGACGGCAATCGTGTCGAACTGCGCGGCTTTGGGGCATTTTCGGTGAAGAACCGCCCCGCCCGCACCGGCCGCAACCCGCGCACCGGCGAATCCGTCGAGGTCGAAGAAAAGTGGGTGCCGTTCTTCAAGACCGGCAAGGAGCTGCGCGAGCGGCTGAACTCCGCGAAATAGGCCGGCGAGCGGCCAAACGGCGGGGCTTTAAACGGGAATATCCATGTTCAATCGCTTCATGCTCATCGTCGTCTTCGTGCCGGTGGCAATCGTGCTCATCGCGCTTGCCGTCGCCAACCGTGCCGCCACCGCATTCACGCTCGACCCGTTCAACCCGGGCAATCCCGCACTGACCATCCAGGCGCCGCTGTTCGTGCTGCTGTTTGCAGCGCTGGCGCTCGGCGTGATCCTGGGCGGCGCCGTGACATGG
This sequence comes from Aminobacter sp. 01T433, assembly GCF_056398585.1. NCBI lineage: Bacteria > Pseudomonadati > Pseudomonadota > Alphaproteobacteria > Hyphomicrobiales > Phyllobacteriaceae > Aminobacter > Aminobacter sp. 01T433. Next base: position 161,662 of record NZ_JBFTPR010000001.1, on the reverse strand, counting down.
CTCAAGCAGGGCCGCTACCGCAAGGTGGCGCGCCAGCGCGGGCTCGAAGCCGAGAGCCTGCGCCAGGCAGCGGCCCAGCGGCCGCCAGTCGCGCAGGGCCCTGCCTTGCCGCGCCCCAACTAGATAAGCCATCAGGGAGAATTCAATGCTGCAATTTTCGGCCGATGACATCGACCGGGCGCTGACTTTTCCCGGCTTGGTCGAGACATTGCGCACCGCCTTCCGCGAACGCGCGGTGCAGCCGCTTCGACATCACCACACGGTCGAGCGTGCCCAAGGCACGGATTCGACCTTGCTATTGATGCCGGCCTGGACCGACTTCAAGGCTGCGGGTGCAGGAACCGACGGGCATATCGGGGTCAAGATCGTTACTGTCTCGCCCGACAACAACAATATCGCCAAACCGGCGGTCGTTGGCGTCTATCTCCTGCTCAACGGCGTCACCGGCGAGCCGCAGGCGTTGATGGACGGCCCACGCCTGACGCAATGGCGCACGGCCTGTGCCTCGGCACTCGCGGCCTCCTATCTGGCACGCGAAGATGCTTCGAAATTGCTGGTGATCGGAGCCGGTGCGCAGTGCAAGTTCCTCGCCCGCGCGCATGCCGCCGTGCGGCCGATGAAGCAGATCCGCATCTGGAACCGCACAATCGCCAACGCCGAAACGCTGGCAGCTTCGCTGCGCGGCGAAGGTTTTGAGGCAACCGCCGTTTCCGACCTCGATGCCGAGCTTGGCTGGGCCGACATCGTTACCGCCGGCACGATCTCGACCGTCCCGTTGGTCAAGGGCGCGATGCTGAAGCCTGGTTGCCACGTCGATCTCGTCGGCGGCTTCACGCCTGGCATGCGCGAGGCGGACGACGCAGCGATCAGCAGGGCACGCGTCTATGTCGACACCCGCGCGGGTGCGACCAAGGAAGCCGGCGACATCGTCCAGCCGATTGCATCAGGGGTTCTCAAGGCGGAAAACATTGTCGCCGACCTGCATGAACTCGCCCGCGGCCAAAAGCCCGCCCGCCAGTCGTCGGACGAGATCACCCTGTTCAAGTCGGTGGGTGCGGCACTTGAAGACCTGGCTGCCGGCATCGCCGTCTACAAGGCGCTCAAGCGATAGCGTTGAGATACATCTCCGCGCCCATGGCTTCCGCGATCAGGCGGAAATCGTGTTCGCTGAGCGGGCAAAGTCCAAGGCGAAGCTGATAACCCCAGCTGCGGGTGGCGGTGAAATCGAGCCGGTCAAGCAGCGTTGCGACCGGTGTCTCGTTCGAAGCCGCCCAGTCGACATTGCGCCGAAACGGGCAGAACCCGCCCCCCATGTCGAACTGGTAGGGATCGCCCTCCCGCACCCGGCCTATAGCCGTGAAGGCGCGCAGGCCGTCCTTGCCGCCCATCACAGTTGAGGGCGAATAGTAGACGACACCGTCGCCCGTAGCGATGCGGCGCAAAGGTGCCGCCTTGCCGTGGCAGACCTGCATGAAGCCGCCGGCACGGCCACGCCTGACATGGTCGGCCGAAGCGACAGCGAGCCAGTTGCCGGTGCTCATGACTGCGTGACCGCCGCTTCGTCGAGGCAATAGACGCGCAGGCGATGATTGTCGGGGTCGAGCGCGACAAAGCTGCGGCCGAAATCCATATCGGTCGGAGCCTGGAGGATTTTCAGCCCACGCCCAGCCCATTCTGCATGGGTTGGGTTCACCGCATCCGGCGTGTCGAGGGCAAAGACGATCTCGGCACCGCCACCTACTGCTGCTGCCGCCGGTTCCACCGTGTGGCGCGACCACAGGCCGAGCTTGAAGCCGCCATCGAGCACTAACATGACGAACGTCGGCGACGCTTCGACCGGCTCGCGACCGAGCAGCTTGCTATAGAACGCACCGCTCTTCTGCGGCTGGTCGACATAGAGGATGATGAAATTGGGAGTGTGCATTTTATCTCTCCAGCGGTTTCGATTTGGAGAGCATAGATCGTACCACTGTCAGATTCTGGCAGTAGCGATCACGGCCTTCTCTGCATGTCGAGTGTTGCCCGCCACTCCTTGAGCATCGCCTGCCGTCGTCTGGGATAGCGCGTGTCGGTGGCGTTGAGATCGGAAATGCGGTCGGCGCGGAAATGCCTGAAATCCTGGCGCATCTCGCACCACGCCACCATCACCCGGACCTTGTCGAAAAACGCAAGCGCAAACGGCCAGACGATGCGCCGCGACAATGAACCATTGCCGTCCTCATAGGTCATCTCGACCTTGCGCTCGGCGCGCATCGCCTTGCGGATAATGCCAAGATCGACGCTTTCGCGGCTCGACGCTTGGCTGGGGCCAACCAGAAGCGTGGTCGCATCGAGTTCCTCGCGCAGATCCTCGGGCAGCACGGCGGCGATCTTGGCCAGCGCATCGGCGGCCGCCGCCGACAGGCGCATATCCGGTTGCTTGGCAACCCAGCGCGAACCAAGCACGATCGCTTCGATCTCCTCGTCGGTGAACATCAGCGGCGGCAGCATGAAGCCGGGCTTCAGCACATAACCGATCCCCGGCTCGCCCTCGATCGGCGCGCCCTGCCCCTGCAGCGTGGCGATGTCGCGATAGAGCGTGCGGATCGACACGTCGAGCTCACTGGCCAAGGTCAGCCCGTTCACCGGCCGGCGATGGCGGCGTAGGATCTGGATGAGGTCGAAAAGGCGTTCGGAGCGCGACATGATTCTTGTTTCATCCTGGGCAGAGCACGATAGAGCCCTGCCGCGATCGCCGAAAGGCCATGCGCCGGCGTGGCGCGACATCCGCTGCGGTTGCGGAGTTCTGGGCCGTATGCCAAAAGCGGCCAACAGCCCGGAGATACAATTTCTTGAAGCACCCGCGTGACAAGCGCCGCGACAGCAGCCGGCCTCAGCCGCCCCGCAAGGGTGCCGCAGCGCCCGCGCCAACGCGCGCCCGTGAAGAGCAGCGCCCTGCTCCCAGGCAGGAGACGGCTCCAGAGCCAAGGGCCGAGCCGCGCAAGCTTGTTCGTCGCGAAGGCGCCCTGCCCGCAGAACGCCTGCCGCTGATCCTCGAAGTCGTGCCCAATGACGACTATGCGCTGCTCGACAGCGGCGCGGGCCTCAAGCTCGAACAATATGGCCCCTACAGGATCGTGCGGCCCGAGGGACAGGCGATCTGGCAACCGGCTCTGCCTTCCAGGCAGTGGGAAAACGCCGACGCGGTGTTCACCGGCGACACCGACGAAGAAGGCCTTGGCCGCTGGCGTTTCCCAAAGATGCCGCTCGGCGAAACCTGGCCGATGCGCCATGACGGGCTGCACTATCAGGGCCGCTTCACCTCGTTCCGCCATGTCGGGGTGTTTCCCGAACAGGCGACGCACTGGGATCACATGGCCCGGCTGATCGAGGACGCCAAGCGCCCGGTCAAGGTGCTCAACCTGTTTGGCTATACAGGGCTTGCCTCGCTGGTCGCCGCGCGCGCCGGTGCGGAGGTCACCCATGTCGACGCCTCGAAAAAGGCCATCGCCTGGGCACGCGAGAACCAGGAAATGGCCGGTCTCGCCAACAAGCCGATCCGCTGGATCTGCGACGACGCAATGAAGTTCGCCGAGCGCGAGGAGCGTCGCGGCAGCCGCTACGACATCATCCTGTTCGACCCGCCGGCCTATGGCCGTGGCCCCAAGGGCGAAGTCTGGCAATTGTTCGAACATCTGCCTGCGCTGACCGACATCTGCCGCTCGATCCTGACGCCCAAGCCGCTGGCCATGGTTCTGACCGCCTATTCGATCCGTGCCTCGTTCTTCGCCATCCATGCCTTGATGCGCGACACCTTTGCCGGCATGGGCGGCACCATCGAATCGGGCGAGCTGATCATCCGCGAGAAGTCGGCGGGACGTGCGCTTTCGACTTCCCTCTTTTCGCGCTGGGTGGCCAAATGAGCGAACACCGCATCGGAGCGCCGGGACGCGTCAAGGAAGTGACGAGCCTGGCCAATCCGCTGGTCAAGGACATCAAGGCGCTGGCGCAGAAGAAATTCCGCGACCAGCAGAACGCCTTCATCGCCGAGGGGCTGAAGCTCGTCATTGATGCGCTCGATCTAGGCTGGACGATCAAGACACTGATCTTCGCCAAGTCCGCTCTCGGCAATGCTGCCGTGGAGAAGGTCGCGGCGCGAACGGTCGCCTTGGGCGGCGACGTGCTTGAAGTCTCGGAAAAAGTGCTGACGGCCATCACCCGCCGCGACAATCCGCAGGCGGTCGTCGGTGTCTTCAGCCAGCGTTTCGTGCCGCTCAAGGACGTTCGCCCTAGAGGTAACGACGTCTGGGTGGCGCTCGACCGCGTGCGCGATCCCGGCAATCTCGGCACCGTCATCCGCACCGTCGATGCGGTCGGCGCCAAGGGCATCATCCTCGTTGGCGAGACAACCGATCCGTTCTCGCTCGAAACCGTCCGCGCCACCATGGGCTCGATTTTCGCGGTGCCCGTCGCCAAGACCAATCCTGAGGCGTTTCTTGCCTGGCGCAAGGACTTTGCCGGCACCGTCGCCGGAACGCATCTCAAGGGTGCTGTCGATTACCGCTCGGTCGATTTCGGCAACCGCCCGGTTCTGTTGATGATGGGCAACGAGCAGCAGGGCCTGCCCGACAATCTCGCCGATGCCTGCGACAAGCTTTTGCGCATCCCGCAAGCCGGCCGTGCCGATTCGCTCAATCTTGCGGTCGCCACCGGCGTCATGCTGTTTGAGATCCGGCGCAACGCGCTCACACTTTAGGAGACGGCGCCCCGTGAAGTCAGCAGCATTCTACGGCGTTGTAACGGCATTGGCCGTAGCGCTCGATCAGTGGATCAAAATTCTCGTCGAAGCCAATCTCGTCATGCACGAGAAGGTCGATATGCTGCCCTTCCTGGCGCTTTACCGCACCTACAACACCGGCATCGCCTTTTCGATGTTCTCCAGCGTCGGCGACACCGGCCTCATCGCGCTGACCGCGATCGTCGTGGCTTTCGTGACTTTTCTGGCAATCCGCACGACGCCGGCGCAAGCCATCTCACGCTTTGGCTTTGCGCTGATCGTCGGCGGCGCGCTCGGCAATCTCATCGACCGCACCGTCTACGGTCACGTCATCGACTACATCTTGTTCCACACGCCGGTGTGGTCCTTCGCCATCTTCAACCTCGCCGACGTTTTCATCTCGGTCGGTGCGGCCTTGGTGGTGCTCGACGAGTTCCTGGCCTGGCGGCGCAGCCGCAGCGAACCGGTAGCCTCCGACGAGTGAGTTCGTCCGGCACGCTTCAAGTTACAATACGAGTTGTGACAGTGTCGTGAAGTCAGTCGCGGCGTACGCACAGACTTCAGTTTGCGGTTAAGAATTTTTTCAGCATGGTCGCAATCGGGTCCAAGGTCTGCCACAATCGGTCATCATGGTGTGATCGGTGGACGGGCCGATAGGTACCGACTGAAACTGTCTTGCGGCTACGCGGCGTAGATTTGCGAGTCGAAACGACAGGTGGGGACGCTCAATATTCCGAGCGCTTGGGGCCTGAGTGGAGAGTTGCTAGTGAAAATGCCCTTCGGGTTGGGCGCAGCCAATCAGCCGCGCTCCACGATGATGTTCATGAAAACCGAGCCAGCTTCCTGGCGCGAGAACGCCCCCAATCGTGGCCTGGTCTGCGGTGTGCTGGCGATGACCGCCCTGATGAGCGTGACCGCCGTTTCAGCTCTCTTCATCGTTCCACATATGGGCCAGCACTCGGCCAATGCAGTGCAAGAAGCCGAGCAAGCTGCAGCGCCGGCAAAAGAAAAGATCACCGCCATCGCCGCCGAACCGACCGGCCGCAAGGAACGGGTCGCCACCACGCGTACTTCGATCCTGGTTTCCGAGGCGTCGGCGTCTGAAGCGGCGACCGACATGCCGCTCGCAGCGGATCCGCGCTGGGCGCAGGTCGTAGCCGCAGCAGCGAACCGGCCGCTCGAAGCGATGCCCGCCATTCCAGGCGCCGAAAACATCATCGCCCAGGACCCCGACGAGACAGCACCGCTCGCGCTCGCAGAAGCCAAGCCTGATCCGTCTGAAACCGCGGCCGTCGACGCGATGGAAGCCGAGGTCAAGCCCGCCAGCGAACCGAGCCAGGGTGGCCGCGAGGTCAAGATCAAGCGCTCGGTGAACATGCGCGCCACACCGCAAAAAGGTGGTCAGGTTTTGGGCGTCATCCCGGCCAAGACCTCCGTCGAACTGGTTTCGTGTACCCAATGGTGTGAAATCGTTTTCAACGGCAAGCGCGGCTACGTCTTCAAGAGCTACGTCCAGTAGCGTCTGACGTGCCGGCCGGAAACGGCGACCGCTAAAATTCGATCAATCCGCCCAAATCTTCCCTAAGCTCTCGGTGCTAGGTTTCCGCCATGATGACGGAGTCCGGCACAGCGGAAATAAAGACGACGCAAGGCGTGGCCATGGCCGACGCCGACACGCTGTCGCATCGCCGCATCATCGCCCCGCCGTCGCTCGAACCGCAATTGCCGAAGGAGCCGCCGCGCGGCCTGTACTTCGCCACCCTGATTGCCATCATGGTGCTTGCCGGCCTCGCCCACCTGACCGGAGCGCCCGCCTTCATCAGCATCGGCCTGTTTGCCGCCGCCTTCACCGGAATGGTGCTGCTGTCGCGCAGCCTCGGCGAGCGTGAGCGCGCCGCCGAAGCAATCACCGAAAGCGCTTCACGCAGTCGCGCCGAGATCGAGACGCTGGCCGACCGGATGTGGGAACTGCAGGAAAGCGAAGAGCGCTTCCGCGGCCTCATCGACGCACTTGGCGACCTTGTCGTGCACCGCGATCGCGACGGCCGCATCGTCTATGCCAACAAGGTATTCGCCAGCGTCATCGGCCAGGACCAGCGCGATCTCGCCGGCCGCACCTTGCAGGAACTCGGCGTCGATGTCGGCATCGTTCCAGACGCTGCCTTCGCCGATGGCGAATGCCTGAGCTCCACCGACGTCGGCATCCGTTCGAACGGGGTAGTGCGCTGGTTTTCCTGGACCGAGCTTTCGGTACGCGACAAGACCAGCGACGCCGTGTCCCATCGGGCGATCGCCCGCGACATCACCGCGCGCAAGCGCGCCGAAACCGCGCTCATCGGTGCACGCGAGCGCGCCGAATATGCGAGCCAGGCAAAGTCGCGTTTCCTGGCCACGGTAAGCCACGAAATCCGCACGCCGATGAACGGCATCATGGGCATGGCAAAGCTCTTGCACGACACCGAGCTGTCGCCCGAGCAACGCACCTATGTCGGCGCGATCTCGACGTCGGCGAGCGCACTTTTGGCGCTGATCGAGGACCTGCTCGACTATTCAAAGATCGAGGCAGGACGCTTCGACCCCGAACCGCAGCCGATGTCGCCGCGCGAGATCGCTGACAATGTGGTCGAGCTTCTGGCCTCGCGCGCGTTCGGCAAGGGCATTGGCCTCGGCTGCCATGTCGCGCTCAACGTGCCCCAGATGATATCAGCCGATCCGGGCCGCGTGCGCCAGGTGCTGCTCAACCTGATTGGAAACGCCATAAAATTCACCGATGCCGGTGGCATCATGCTGAGCGTCGAGCGTATCCGCGACGAGCACCCCGACAAGATCCGCTTCACCGTGGCCGATACGGGATCGGGCCTGCGCGCCGAGGACATGGAGCGCATCTTCGAAGAGTTCGAACAAGCCGACGGCACTTCGACCCGCTCGCATGGTGGTGCTGGGCTCGGGCTTGCCATCTCCAAGCGCCTCGTGACCTCGATGGGCGGCACGATATCGGCCAAGAGCATTTCGGGCGAAGGTTCCGAGTTCTCCTTCGATCTGCCCGCCTTCGGCGCCACCGAAGACGCACAAGCCAGCGTCGATGTGCTTGCCGGCCGCCATGTGGTGATCCTGTCCAGGAACACCACGGAAGCCGAAGCAATCGCCGAGACCGTCCGCGCCCATGGCGGCAGCGCCGACATCGCTGTCACGCCCGAGCAGGCACAAGGTTTTGCCGCTGGCTGCAACGCACTCCTCATCGATGCGGCAATGGAAGAAAGTGACGGCCGCATGCTCCAGAGGTTGCGCGAGAGCGGTTTTGCGTCAAGCGAAGCGGTGACGCTGATTGCCCCGAACGACCGGGGCCTTCTGGGCGAATTGCGCGCCAGCGGCTACGCGACTTTCCTCGCCCGGCCGGTGCGCGGCGAGACCTTGCTGCGGGTGTTGCTGGCGAATCAGGGCGTCGTTGCGGGGCAAGCGCAGCCCATAGACAGCCGCACTGTCGCCAAGCCTGCGGCTAATTCACACCTTCTTGGCTTGTCGGTGCTGATCGCCGAGGACAACGACATCAATGCCATGCTCGCCCGCGCGGTGCTGCTCAAGGCGGGACACCGGGTCGATGTCGTCAACAACGGCAAGGCTGCCGTCGAGGCGGTGACGGGTGGCGCGCGCAAACGCCGCTACGACGTCGTGCTGATGGACCTGCATATGCCCGTAATGGACGGATTGGACGCGATTTCGGCCATTCGCAGGCACGAAGAGCAACATGGGCTTTCCGCCCTGCCGATCATGGTCTTGTCGGCCGACAGCCAGGAAAAGACCCGCCATGCAGTGCTCGCCCATGGTGCCAGCGGCTTTATCACCAAGCCGCTGGACCCAGACGTTCTGATAAATCTTGTCGAACAGCGCGCCGCTGCCTGACCAGTTCTGTCGATTTCCCTAGCCGGCTAGGCGCCGTTGCTTGCCCTCTCAGTCTTGCCCGCGCGGGTCGATCACGATACTGTCACAATCCTGTAGCACCGACACCGTATCCCCGCGCCAGGAGGGATGGCTCGAAGGAGAATCACCCGTGCATACAGCCTTGCCGGACAGTGACACTCAGAAAGCCAACGGCGCCAAGGTGACAGTGCCTTCCAAACCTTTACTCCCAGGAACGCCGCTCGGACGGATCGGTACATTGGAAGTTCGCCTCGCCCGAGACGAATCCGAGATCGCTGCCGCGCAGGAAGTTCGCTACCGCGTGTTCTTCGACGAACTCGGCGCTCGAAAGCAGGCGTTTCACTCGATCGAACGCCGCGACTCCGACCGCTTCGACGACGTCTGCGACCACCTTTTGGTCTTCGACACCTCGATCAATGGCCCCGAGCATCGCCGCATCGTCGGCACCTACCGGCTGCTGCGCCAGGAGCGCGCGACCGAGGCCGGCGGGTTTTATTCCGACGACGAATTCGAGCTGAACAAGCTCATTGCACGCCATCCCGGCCAGCGCTTCCTTGAGCTGGGCCGCTCCTGCGTGCTGCCCGAATACCGCTCCAAGCGGACCATCGAGGCGCTGTGGCAAGGCATCTGGGCCTATCTCAACCGCTACGACATCGACGTCATGACCGGCTGCGCTTCCTTCCACGGCACGGTGCCGGCGGCACATGCCGAGGCGCTGACCTACCTTGCCCATCATTGCCGTACCAGCGCGGACTGGGACGTGCGCGCTGTCGCGTCGCGCTATTGCGCCATGGATTTGATGCCGATCGAGGCGGTCAATGCCAAGTCGGCGATCGCTGCCATGCCGCCGCTGGTGAAAGGCTATCTGCGCGTCGGCGCCAAGATCGGCGACGGCTGCGTCATCGATCACGATTTCGGCACCACCGACGTCTTCATCGTCATGCCGGTCAAGGAAATCGGGGCCCGCTACATCAATTATTACGGCGGGGAAGCGCAGCGCTTCGCCGCCTAGCTCAGTGATTAGCGATCTCTCCAGCGCCTTCGACAAGCTGCGCGCAGCAGCCGAAGGCCTGCCAGAGGTTGTCGAGGGTACCTCCTACGGCACCCCGTCGCTTCAGCTCCGCAAGAAACTCCTCTGCCGCGTCAAGGATGCCGACACGGTCGTTGTCATGTGTGCGCTCGAGGAAAAAGAGATGCTGATGGAGGCCGATCCGCAGCTCTATTTCGAGACGGCCCACTACAAGGGCTGGCCGGCCATGCTGGTGCGCATCCACGAGATTCCGCTCGACCAGCTCCGAGCCCGGCTCGAACGCGCCTGGCTGATGCGGGCACCGAAAAGCCTGGTGAAGGCGTGGCAGGGGCAATCCTGATTTCGCTTTGGCGATAGCAGGCACTGGCAAACGGGTTGCCATTGGCGCTCAATGAGCCTACCCAGAAATTCCGAAAGTGATCTAACCTTTCGGGAGTTCCCATGGATTTCTCTACCTTACTCGCCTTCGCAGCGGCATTCTTTGTTTTCGCCGCGAGCCCTGGCCCGGACAACATGACTATTGTTGCGCGCACGATCACAAATGGCGCGGCATCAGGCATTGCCTATGGCGCGGGAACTGTCGTCGGAATCTTGATCTTTTTGGCGCTCGCAGCCTTTGGTCTTTCTATCGTCGCCGCCGAGATGGGTATGACGATGACGATCCTGCGCTATGCCGGCGCGGCCTATCTGGTCTGGATGGGCATCAAGCTGTGGACGGCTGATCCCATCGTTCCCGAACTTCAGCCTGATGGTGGTTCCGGTGCCCTGCTGAGCATCTTTGCGACCGGCATCACACTCAATCTTGGTAATGCCATTGTTCTACGTGGCATTGCTGCCAAACATCGTTGGTCACTCGCTTTCCTTTGGTCAGGCTTGTGTGCTGGCATCAATCATCGTCGCAGTCGAGGTGGTAGTGATCGGCGGGCATGTCATCCTTGCAGGGCGTGCGCGCAAGCTGTTGCGCAATCCTCTCATTGTAAGACGCGCCAATCGTACTGCCGGTGGCATCATGATCGGCGCGGGCGTGGCCGTCGTCGCGACGCGTTAAAGTCAACCCGCTACAGCAACGGCCCAGTGGCGTCCGGACCGGCCGAAATCTCGGGCGATTCGATTTGGGCTTCGAGCTGCTGTGCAGACCAAAGGAGGCACATGTGGTTGCGAAAGACGAATTGTTCGAGCGCCTCTGGAATGGTGAAGCGGCAATGGACGAGTGGAGTGCCGCTGTCTCAGGCGGCTCCGCTAGGCAGATCGCGGACGATGCGATCGCCATCCACACCGGCTACCTCTTTGGAAACACGACCGCCTTTCGTACTGCCGATGGCTTGGTGCTGGTCGATAGCGGCAGTCGCGAAACCGCCAGCCAGACGCTCGCCATATTGCGCAAATGGGACGATGCGCCGGTCAATACCGTCATCTACACACATGGGCATATCGACCACACTTGGGGTGCACGGCTTCTGGATCAGGAGGCGGATGCGAACGGGACATCGCGTCCCCGCATCATCGCGCACCGCAATGTTCTGGAACGCTTCAGGCGCTATGACGCGACCCATGATCTGAACAGCCTGGTGATGGGCCGGCAGTTCAACCAGCCGGGCTACGCATTCCCCAGCGACCACCGCCGCCCCGACGAGGTTTATGACGACAATCTCAGCCTGACGATCGGCGGTCTGCAGCTTGAGCTTTTCCATGGCCGCGGCGAAACCGACGACGCGACCTTTGTATGGGCACCGCAAAAGCGCATCCTGGTGAGCGGCGATTTCGTCATCTGGGTGTTTCCCAATGCCGGGAATCCACGCAAGGTTCAACGCTTCGCGCTTGACTGGGCATCGGCATTGCGCCGTATGCAGGCGCTGAAGCCAGACATGCTTGTCCCCGGTCACGGCCCCGTAGTCGCGGGCTCTGCACGGGCCAATCAGATCCTGAATGACGGCGCCGAGGTGCTGGAAAGCCTGACCTCGCAGACCCTCGATCTGATGAACAATGGAAGCTCGCTGGATGAAATCCTCCATGCCGTTTCCGCGCCAAGGGACCTGCTTGCCAAGCCCTATCTGCTGCCAAGATACGATGACCCGGAGTTCGTGGTCCGCAATATCTGGCACCTCTATGCCGGGTGGTTCGATGGAAACCCCGCCCATCTGAAGCCCGCGTCGGCGGCGGAACTGGGGGCCGAGATCGCGTCACTTGCCGGCGGAGCGCAAAAACTTGCCGAACGCGCGGCTCTGCTCGCCGAAATTGGCGAGACACGGCTCGCGGCACATCTGATCGAGTTCGCCGCCACGGCTTCACCTGAAGATCAGGAGGTCCAGCAAATCCGTGCGAACGTCTATTCCCGCTGTGTGGAGGCGGAAACGTCGTTGATTGGCAAGGCGATCTTTGCGGTCTACCAGCGCGATGCCACGGCGCGGGCTGGCAACACATCTGGCTGATACACGGCGCCCGATCGCTACTTCTAAGGCAGCTTGGCCTTGGTGGCGTCCGGACCAACCGAAATCTCGGACGATTCGATTTGTGCTTCGCCTTGCGTGATCAGCCGCGCGCTGCGCTGGTTGCGGGCGTGGATCCAAAGCCAGTTGATGGCAACACTGAGCCGGGCCCGCGAGCCGATGAGGAAGTAGATGTGGGCGATGCCCCACAGCCACCACGCCAAGGAACCGCGCAGTTTGATCCGCCCGAAATCGATGACCGCGCGGCGCTTGCCGATCTGGGCAAGGCTTCCCTGATGGCGGTAGTGGAACGGCTGGGGCTCGGCATCACCGCGCAACCGCGCCTTGATGATGGCAGCGACGTATCGGCCTTCCTGCTTGGCAGCGGGCGCGATCCCCGGCGCGGGCTTTCCGTCCGGCCCGTTTATCGTCACCGTATCGCCGATGGCAAAAATCTCGGGGTGACCGGGCACCGTAAGGTCGGGCATCACCTGGATGCGTCCCACCCTGTCTGCAGCTGCCCCCAGCCACTCGGCAGCGGGTGATGCGCGCACGCCGGCCGCCCAGATGATCGTCCTGGTCGCCAGCCTGATGTCGCCATAAGCGACACTGTCGGCGGTGCAGTCGGAGACTGCGCGTCCAAGCTCGACCTCGACGCCCAGCTTGCGGAGCGAGCGCAGCGCATAGTCGGACAGGCCGTCGGGATATCCGCCTAGGACGCGCTGGCCTGCTTCAATCAGCACGACCCGTGCCCTGCCTGTGTCGATGTGGCGGAATTCGCGCCGCAAGGTGTCCCGCGCCAACTCGGCGATGGTCCCGGCGAGTTCCACCCCGGTGGGGCCAGCGCCAACGATGACGAAGGTCAAAAGGGCAGCTTGCTTTTCAGGATCGGTCTCCCGCTCGGCTCGTTCAAATGCCAGCAAGATGCGCCGCCGGATCGTGGTGGCGTCCTCAAGCGTCTTCAGGCCGAGCGCATAAGGCTCCCACTCGTCGTGACCGAAATAGCCATGCCGGGCTCCGGTCGCCAGCACCAGACTGTCATATGGCACCGTTGCGCCATCTTCGAGCAGCACGTGGCGGCGCTCCGCATCGACACCCGTCACGCTTGCCAGGACGGTGGTTACCTCCGGCCTGTCCCATACGAGCGAGCGGATCGGCCAGGCGATCTCGGATGTGGCCAGCGAGGCCGTGGCAACCTGATAAAGCAATGGCTGGAACAGGTGGTGATTGCGCCTGTCGATCAAGGTGATGCTGACCGGTGCGCCGGCTAGCCCTTTGACGACCTCCAGACCGCCGAAGCCTGCGCCGACGACCACTATTCGCTGTTGCATGGAGGTTGTCCTTTGCTGTTTAGGCGCATGCGCAAGCCGAGCTTCAAAAGCGCGCCACGGCGCTGATCCTCACGGTATATCCTCAGGATTTCGGCCGGGACGGCTGCGGTAGGCGGGGAAGGTCCAGCCGAACTTGAGCGCGCCGCCACGCACCATGAAGGCAGCGGCAAAGGCGACGACCGCTGACGCCTCAGGCGGCAGTTCGGCGATCTCGGCGAGTGTGTAGATGCCGGCACCGACCATGGCGGCGGAGACATAGATTTCGGGCTTGAGCAGCACCGAGGGCTCGCCAGCGAGCAGATCGCGCAGGATTCCGCCGAAGGTCGCCGTCAAAAGCCCCATGACGATGGCGACGGTCGGCGAACCGGTGGCCTCCAATCCCTTGGCAGCACCTATGGCGGCATAGGCCGACATGCCGAGCGCATCGAGCCAGAGCAACAGCTTGTAGCGGGATTCAACGAGATGGGCCGTGAAGAACACAACCCAGGCCACGGCGACACAAACCAGGATATAGGCCGGGTTGACCACCCAAAACACGGGCAGGCCAAGAATGACGTCACGCACGGTGCCGCCACCGATGCCGGTAAAGCTTGCCAGAAAAAGGAAGCCGATGATGTCGAGTTCCTTGCGCGAGGCGGCAAGCGCGCCAGTGGCGGCAAACACCGCCACGCCAGCATAGTCGAGATAAAGCAATGGATTCATATGAGCGAGTAGGGATTGGTGAGTAGCGAATAGGGAAAGAACACGATGGCCCCCAGCTTTGGGGTCACTTTATCCATCAATTCTCTATTCGCTACTCCCTATTCGCTATTCGCTTCTCAAGCGTCTTTTTCGGCCTGCTCGTTGACCGGGCCGGGCTCGGCCGGCGCGTCGGCAACATGCTTGGGGCCGCCCTTGGCGACGCCAACCATGGCCGGACGCAGGACGCGGTCGCCAATGGTGTAGCCGGATTGCATGACCTGCACGACGGTGTTGGCCGGCACGTCGGGGTTTGGTACCTCGAACATCGCCTGATGGAAGTTGGGGTCGAACTTCTCGCCCTGAGGGTCGAGCTTGCGCACGCCATGGCGTTCCAAAGCCGTGAGCATCGCACGCTCGGTCACCTCGACGCCTTCGATGAGGCTCGCCAACCCGTCACCGCCAGCAGCCTTGGCCTCGTCGGAAACCGCTTCGATGGCGCGGCGCAGATTGTCCGACACCGAAAGCATGTCGCGGGCGAAATTGGCTACCGAATAGGCGCGGGCATCCTGCACGTCACGCGCGGTGCGGCGGCGCAGGTTCTCCATCTCGGCAACCGTGCGCAGCGCGCGGTCCTTGAGTTCTTCGTTTTCTTTCAGCAGTCGTACGACCGCTTCATAATCGCCATCGACAGCGCCCTCGATCTTTTCGGCCTGGGCCTCGGCAGCCGCCGTCTCGTCGGGCGCGCGTTCGTCTTTTGCCTGGTCGCTCATCGCCATTTCCCGTTGTTCGGATACGTTGGAAGTTGCGCCCGATATCGAGGTTTGGGTGCCAAAAATCAAGGGGCTACGGCCACATGGGGACCGGATGCCGCGCCTCGCAGCCCTTTTGCTCCGGGTCCGGCAAGCCTCGAAAATTCAATGTTAATTCAAATTTTACCACACAAGCCGACCATTGCCATGGCGGGGCCATCAATGTGGGAACCATTTGCATCTGGCAGGAGTTCTCCCGATGAAGAACAGGCCTTTTGTCATGCCAAGCATACGCACCAACAAGACCGCAGCCAAGCTGGCGACCAATATCAGGCGCCAGCTCACCTCGGACAGCAATGTGCGCGCGCTGGAAGCACTGCCCGCATTCCGGGCCGATGAAGAACTGCCCAAGAAGCTCCGCCGCCTGCTTGAAAGGCTGGACGCGGCCGAACGGAAGCAGTCTCTTCCCAAAATGCTCAGCAGAATCTAGAGCGTCCGCGCGTTCGTCCGGAGCGCTCAGACGCCCGAAGCGCGGCGCCAGGAGTATTTCGCGCCTTCGGAAGGCTGCTCGGCTGGCTTGGCGGTCGGCTGGTAATACAGCGGCAAGCCGCCGACCTGACCAGCTTCGAGGCGCTTCAGCAAAACCGGGTGCGAGACCTCGAACTCGTTGAAACCGACACGCAGCATGTGCGGCAGCTGGTCGATCAGGACCTGGCCCGTCGCTCTCACGGAACCTTCAAAGTTATGCCGGCTGCGCAACAGCTCGGCTTTCGAGAAAGAACGGCCGTCATTGAAGGCCGGAAAGGCCAGGGCAACCAGCGCCAGCTCATCCAGCAAGTCGACGATCGCTTCAAGCTGATCGCCCGGCTGGAGCGATACCCCAAGACGCTCCTTGGCTGCTTTGCGCTGCGCTGGATCGAGTTCAAGGAAGACCTGAAGCGGCAGGATGACCCGGCTGTTGCCGGCAAGAGCGCCCGCATCCTCGGCATGGATCCAGCCGTCGTCGCGGAAACCCTCTGATGTCCAGAGGCGGATCTTTGTCTCCGGTGTCGCTTCGGTCATATGGAAATTCCTAAAGGGATGCGTCGGTCAGCGACTGTTCGAGGCCGGAAAGGTGGATGCCGCATTCGGTCTTGCCTTGCCCGGCCCAGCGTCCGCTGCGGGCATCCTCGCCCGGCCTGACGACCTGCGTGCAAGGAAAGCAGCCGATCGACAGATAACCATAAGCGACCAGCGGGTTCTCGCGCAACGCGTGCTTGCGCATGTAGTCGGCAAGGTCGGTGGTGGTCCAGCGCGCCAACGGGTTGATGCGGAAGCGCGGGCCGACCTGCTCGAACACCGGCAGTGCCGCGCGTGTTGCCGCCTGGAAGCGCTTGCGACCGGTAAACCAGGCGCGGAACGGCTCGACGCCGCGTGCCATCGGCTCGACCTTACGCACGTCGCAACAGGCGTCGGTGTCGCTCTGGTGCAGGTTTCCGGTGGGATCGACACGGGCCAACGCCGCTTCATCAGGGGTGATGATGCGGATGTCGGTCAGGCCGAAATCGGCGGCCAGAGCGTCGCGATAATCGAGCGTTTCGCCGAAATGCTTGCCGGTGTCGAGGAAGATCACCGGCAGCTTGCGGTCGACTTCAGCGATCATGTGCAGCAGCACCGCCGAATCCGCCCCGAATGACGAAACGGCAGCGATTTCGCCGACAAAACGCTCGGTTGCCGCGCGCGCGATGATCTCCAGCGGCGTCAGATGCCCGTAAAGCGCGTCGAGCGATGCGGCCTCGGCGAGAACCTCAGCCTCAGTGTCGGCGTCAGGCTGCCTTGGCTTCGCTAGCATAAAGCGCCTCCTTGAACGGCGCGGGGCCGACGCGGCGGTAAGCGTCGAGGAACTTTTCCGTACGATCGAGCCTGATCTGCAAATAGGTCTCGACGATCGTCTCGATGGCGTCGGTGATCTCTTCGGGACCAAAACCGCGGCCGATGATCTCGCCCACCGACGTATGCTCGTCGGCCGAACCGCCAAGCGTTACCTGATAAAGCTCCGCGCCTTTCTTCTCGACGCCCAGAATGCCGATATGGCCGACATGGTGGTGGCCGCAGGCATTGATGCAGCCCGAAATCTTGAGCTTCAGCTCGCCGATGTCGCGCTGGCGCTCGAGCGAGGCGAAACGATTGGAAATTTCCTGCGCCACCGGGATCGAGCGGGCATTGGCCAGCGCGCAATAGTCAAGGCCCGGGCAAGCGATGATGTCGCTGATCAGGTTCGAGTTGGCAGTGGCGAGGTCGATCGCCACCAGCGCGTCATACACCGCCTTGAGGTCGGCGCGGGCGACATGCGGCAGGATCAGGTTCTGCTCGTGGCTGACGCGGATCTCGTCGAAACCGTATTTCTCGGCGATGTCGGCAACCGCTTCCATCTGGCTGTCGGTGGCGTCACCAGGCACTTCGCCGATGCCCTTGAGCGAGATGGTGACGGCGGCATAGTCGGGGTTGCGGTGGGTGAAGACGTTCTGGTCGAGCCATTCGCCGAAGCTTCTGGAATCGAGCCGCGCGAGCTTGATCACCTCGTCGCCCTCGGGCCGTGGGGCCAGCGCCGGCGGGGCGAAATAGGACTGGATCGCCGCAACATCAGCCTCGGGCAGCCTGAGTTCGCCATCCTTCAGCGCCTGCCATTCAGCCTCGACCTGGCGCACGATCTCGTCGACGCCGGTCTCGTGGACCAGGATCTTGATGCGCGCCTTATACTTGTTGTCGCGGCGTCCGTAGAGGTTGTACACGCGCAGGATCGCGGTGGTGTAGGAGAGCAGGTGCTCTTCCGGCAGGAAGTCGCGGATCTTCTTGGCGACCATCGGCGTGCGGCCCTGACCGCCGCCGATATAGACGGCGAAGCCGAGCTCACCCTTGTCGTTCTTCTTCAAATGCAGGCCGATATCGTGTGTCTGGATCGCGGCGCGGTCGCGCTCGGCACCTGTTACCGCGATCTTGAACTTGCGTGGAAGGTACGAAAACTCAGGGTGCACCGACGACCACTGGCGCAGGATCTCGGCATAGGGACGTGGGTCGGCAGCCTCGTCGGCAGCAGCACCAGCGAAGTGATCGGCGGTGACATTGCGGATGCAGTTGCCCGAGGTCTGGATGGCGTGCATCTCGACGCTTGCCAAATCGGCCAGGATCGCCGGAATGTCCGAAAGGGCGGGCCAGTTGAACTGGATGTTCTGGCGCGTGGTGAAATGGCCGTAGCCCTTGTCGTATTTGCGGGCGATGTGGCCGAGCATGCGCATCTGCTTGGAGCTCAGCGTGCCATAGGGCACGGCGATGCGCAGCATGTAGGCATGCAGCTGGAGATAGACGCCGTTCATCAGCCGCAGCGGCCTGAACTGGTCCTCGGTGATTTCGCCGGCAAGGCGGCGCTCGACCTGGTCGCTGAACTCGGCGACGCGGGCCTTCACGAAGTCATGATCGAACTCGTCGTAACGGTACATGGTCGTCTTCCGGTCTATCTTCAGGCAGCGCCGGCTGCGGGCCGGGCCTGCTTGCCAAGGTCGAGGCGGTTGGTGGGGCCAGCTGCGCGGATCACTTCGCGCAGCCTGAGCGGATGGATCGCGCCATCAATGAGGCTGACGTCGATCAGATTGACGTCGACCACCTCGTTGTTGTCGTAGGCAGCCTTGCCGATCGCTTCGAGGCGCGCTTCGCCGGCCTTATCACCAACAGTTTCGGCGACATCGATGGTCTCGGCCCAGCTGCCGTCGACTGCGAACCAGACGGCCTCGCCGTCGGTCAGCCGGTTGGCGGTAAGGATCTTCATGCCCTGCTTCCTTCGAGCGCCACGAATGCGGCCTGTTCGTATCTGTGTGCCGCAAGCGGCTCGGAGAGTTGGAAATTGGCGCCTGCGACCGCATCGCCGATGATGGTCATGACCGGACCTGTGAGGTCGCCGCGGCCTTCCAGCGACGGCAGGTCGGCGAGCGTGCCGTGAAACCGGCGGCGGTTTTTCAGGCTGGCGTTTTCAACGACGGCGACCGCCGTATCAGGCGACAGTCCGGCATCGATGAGACGCCCCGCCACATCGGCGGCGACCGAACGGCCCATATAGACGGCAACGGTCGCCCCGGAGATGGCGAGCTTGGCCCAGTCGGGCAGCGAACCGCCCTTGAGATCGTGTCCGGTGGTAAACACCATCGAGGACGTGACGCCGCGCAAGGTCAGCGGCAGCTCGAAATCAGCGGCCGCGGCAAAGGCCGAGGTCACACCCGGCACGACTTCGTAGGACACGTTGGCATCGCGCATCGCCTGCATCTCTTCGCCGGCGCGGCCGAAGACCAACGGATCGCCCGACTTGAGGCGCACGACGCGCTTGCCGGCCAACGCCAGTTCGACGAGCAGTTGGTTGATCTCGCTCTGGGTCTTGGAATGGCAACCCTTGCGCTTGCCGACCGGCAGGCGCTCGGCGTCGCGGCGGCCCATCGAGATCACTGCCTCGGGCACCAGCGCGTCGTGAACGATGACATCGGCTTCCATCAAAAGGCGATGGGCGCGCAGGGTCAGAAGGTCCTCGGCACCAGGGCCAGCGCCAACGAGCGCGACATGCCCTTGGATCGAGCCATTGTGCAGCAGCAGTTCGGTCGCGGCGTCATGGGCGTCGGCAAGCTGGCCATTGTCCAGCGCGCGCGCCGGGGCACCTTCGAAGAATTCACGCCAGAAGCCGCGACGGACATTGCCCTTGGGCAACAAGCGCTCGACGGCGTCGCGGAAGCTGGCGCCAAGCGATGCCAGCGCGCCCAGCTGCGGCGACAACATGCGGTCGACGCGAGCACGGATCATCTGGGCAAGCACCGGACCCGCCCCTTCGGTGCCGATGGCAATGGCGACGGGCGCGCGGTTGACCAGTGCGGGCGTGAAGAAGTCGCACAGCTCGGGGCGGTCGACAGCGTTGACGGCAATGCCGAGGCGGCGGGCGTCCTGGGAGATGCGACGGTCGAGCACTTCATCACCGGTGGCTGCGAATACCAGCACAGCGCCCTCGACCAGCGCTGCCTCATAGGCTGCGTGGATACGGGTCGCGCCGTTGACGGTGATCCAGTCGCGCAGCTGCGGTTCGACATGGTCGGCGATGATGCGGATTTCTGCGCTGGACTGGCTTAGCAGGCGGGCCTTGGCGAGCGCTTCGTCGCCACCGCCGACGATGGCCACGACTTTGCCTTCGACCTTCAGGAAGATCGGAAAGGCATTCAGCTTGGCGGCGGCTTGCATCATGTCGGGGGTTCCGGAATACCCGACATTTTTAGCCGCCCTTGCTGCGGCGCAGAAGAAACCCACTCGCGCGCCCTGACATGGGAGGCAATCGCTTTTGCCTGCGTCTTTGCGGCAAGAGAAAATTATTCCGCACAAGGCCCGCAAGGCCATTTCCGGCCCGCGCCAGCGCCGAGCCCCCCAGCCCTTGCAATCGCCCGCATTTGCCAAGCTTGCAGCGTAGTTGATCTGGCCGTCATCAGGACAACGAGCTGATGCGGACGGGTGCGTTTTTCCTAATTTCTACTAAGTTTGTAGAATTAAGCCCGATCACCTGTCGCGCAAGAAGCCGCACGGCCAAGTCGACCAGCGCGTTTCGGCTAAACTCTCGAAGACGCTTGCCAATCACAGCGTTTCCGACATCGAGACGCTTCCGATGGCGGCCTGGCCCGCAGCAGGTGTTTCAAGCGACCTTGTGATGTCTGTCGGCGGCGATTGCCGGCATTTTTTTGAGCCACGGGCCAGTTTCTTGGCCGCTTAGGGTTGCGCATGCACGCCTGCGCCCACCATATTGGAAACGCAGCGGATTTCACCGCCGCGCCCCAACAAATTGTCAACTTTCCGAAAGGTGCCGCCGGGACAATGCCGCATGACACGCCCCTCATCGCAACCATCGTCGCCGGTCTGGGGCTGGCATTCATTTTCGGCGCTCTCGCCAATCGCTTCAAGGTTCCGCCGCTCGTCGGCTATCTGATCGCCGGCGTTCTGGTCGGGCCAAATACGCCCGGTTTCGTCGCCGACCAGAAACTGGCGCTGGAGCTCGCCGAAATCGGCGTCATTCTCTTGATGTTCGGCGTCGGCCTGCATTTCTCGCTCAAGGACCTGTTGTCGGTGCGTGCCATCGCCGTGCCTGGCGCCATCGTGCAGATCGCGTTTGCCACCGCCCTTGGCGCAGCTCTCGCCTGGATGCTCGGCTGGTCGATCGGAGCCGGCCTCGTCTTCGGCCTGGCGCTGTCGGTCGCCTCCACGGTCGTGCTTTTGCGCGCCCTGCAGGAGCGACGCATGATCGAAACCGAACGAGGACGCATCGCCGTCGGTTGGCTCATCGTCGAGGATCTGGCGATGGTGCTGGCGCTGGTGCTGTTGCCCGCGCTCGCCGGCGTGCTCGGTGGCGAGCAGCAGGCAGCGCAAGCGCCCAACATTTTCGCCCTTCGTTTCGATTTCGGCGTCTGGGGCGTGCTGGGCATCACGCTTGCCAAGGTCGCCGCGTTTGTCGTGCTGATGATGGTCGTTGGCCGCCGTGTCATCCCCTGGCTGCTGCACTACGTCGCTCATACCGGCTCACGCGAACTGTTTCGCTTGTCGGTTTTGGCGATAGCACTCGGCGTCGCCTTCGGCGCGGCGAAGCTGTTTGGCGTATCGCTGGCGCTTGGCGCCTTCTTCGCCGGCATGGTCATGAGCGAATCCGAACTCAGCCATCAGGCGGCCGAAGAAACCCTGCCGCTACGCGACGCGTTCTCAGTGCTGTTTTTCGTTTCGGTCGGCATGCTGTTTGACCCGACCAGCCTGCTCAGCAACACCTGGCCGATCCTTGCCACGCTGTTCATCATCATCATCGGCAAGTCGGTCGCCGCTTTCCTGATCGTCGTTGCCTTCGGCTATCCGATCGCAACCGCGCTCGTCATTTCGGCGAGCCTTGCCCAGATTGGCGAATTTTCGTTCATGCTCGCCAGCCTCGGGGTCAGCCTCGACCTGTTGCCCGAGCAGGGACGCGACCTGATCCTGGCCGGCGCGATCCTGTCGATCGTGCTCAACCCACTGGCCTTTGCCGGCGCGGCGCGGCTGAAGCCCTGGCTCGAAAAGCGCGCCGGCATTGCGGAAGCCGTCGAAGCAGTGCCGATCGGCCCGGCGACCGAACCCGGCGAGGTCGCGACCACAACCGTCGTGCCTGTCAAGGATGAAGAAGATGCGCCGCCGCCGACCAAGTTGACCGACCACACCATCCTCATCGGCTATGGCCGCGTCGGTTCGCTGGTCGGCAAGTCGCTGCGCGAGGCCGGCCTGCCCTTCCTCGTCATCGAAGACTCCCACAAGACGATCGCCAAGCTCAAGGCCGAGGGCATCGAGACGGTGTCCGGCAATGCGGTCAAGGGCGAGGTGTTCGCCTCGGCCAATGCCACCGGCGCCACGCGGTTGATCCTGGCCATCCCCAATGCCTTCGAGGCGGGCCAGATCATCCTCAAGGCCAAGGCCGCCAACCCGGAGATGCTGATCGTCGCGCGCGCCCATTCCGACGCCGAGGTCGACCATCTCACCGGCCTCGGCGCCGACAAGGTGATCATGGGCGAGCGCGAGATCGCCCGCGGCATCGTCGAGCAGGTCATGGCAGGCAAGGCCAAGCCGCTGGACGATCCGGAGCCAAGCGCTCCGGCTGCTGCCTGATCAGCCGCAAGCGCGGCGACTTGAGGTCATCCGCGCCGCGGCAACATCAGCTTCACCTGATTGCGGCAAGCTGTGCGAGATGGCCAGGCATATCGGTGCCTGGCCCAGCCGCATTGATCGTGTCGAAATAATCGTGCCAGCCGGACGCAGCGATACCCTGCAATAGCGCGTCGAGTGCTGCATCATCGGGGAAACGCCAGATGGCGAAGAAGCGATACGAGGCAGGATGAATCTTGGTGGCATCGGTTTCACCCAGGGCGATCGCCTCGACGCCAAGCGCAGACAAGGCGGCCATGCCGGCACCAATAGCTTCGAAGAGGGCCTGCCGCCCGGTTGCGTCGAGCGCAAGCCATGCGGGCTTTGGGGTGTAGAGCTCGGCCAGATAATGGACCACGGTGAATTTCCTTTCGACAAAGCACTGCCAACAGCCACGGGATGCGGCCGCGTTTGCATGCGCGGAGATTGAATTAGGGAGCTGTCGTCTCGTCAGCTTGCAGAGGCGCTGGGCTTTGCTGCGGGATCGAGGTTTCGCCAGACGCGGCTGAGCAGATCGCCAAACAGCTGGCGGTCGTCGGCGCTGAAGCCGGCAAAAAGTGTGGCGATCCATTTGGTATGTTCGTCGAACAGATCACGTGCCGCTGCCTGCCCCTTGGCGCTCAGGCGCACCGAGATCTTGCGGCGGTCCTCGATGCCCGGATGGCGCGACAGGAAACCGTCACGCTCGAGCCCGTCGAGCAGCCCGGTGATCGTCGCGCGGGTGACACCTGCCCGCTCGGCCAGTTCGTGCGGCGACAACCCTTCCGGGCGATCATGCAGCAAGAACAGCAGCACGAACTTGCCCTCGGACAGCTGATGCGGAGCGAGTCGGGCAGCACAATCCCGGTCTATCGCCGACGACAGCGCCAGGATTTCCAGGCACAGCCGCAAGCCGGCCTCGGGCCTGCCCCGGCGTATGGCTTCGTCCAGCAGGGCTACATGTTTTTGTTCGAGCATTCTCATACGTCGCCATATAGTATGGCGCCATATTACATGTCAATCGCCATTGGGCTGCGGTTCGGCAAGCCAGGTAAGCGGGGGCTAATTCCCCAACAGCACGTCGAGAATGGACGTCTCGCGGCGCTGGGTCGGGCCGCCAACATCGCCCGGCGGCACGGGGCGGCCGATCGAGGCAGTCGAGGATTGCTCCTGCGGCATCGCACCGGCATCGCCGACCTGCTCCACCGGCCGGCGCTGCTGTTGCTGCTGCGCCGGCTGCGGCGCTGCCGGGAAGCTGTTGTCGTCGAGCGGCTGGCTTTCCACTGCCACGTCGGGTGCAGCGGCACGCGGCGTCCATGAGCCCGGCAATGCCGCCACCGGCACGCCCTCATGGGCCGCCACCATGAATTCATGCCAGGCAAGTGCCGGCAGCGCGCCGCCGGTGACCTTCTTCATCGGCTTGCCGTCGTCATTGCCGAACCACACGCCGGTGGTCAGGTTTGCGGTGAAGCCGACGAACCAGGCGTCGCGCGAATTCTGGCTGGTACCGGTCTTGCCGGCCGCCGGCCAGGCAAAGGCGGCCTTCTTGGCCGTACCTTCCTCGACTGCACCGGTCATCATCGCGTTCATCATGCCCACGACCTCAGGGCTGATGACACGCGGACCGCCGCCTGCCGTGCTCTCATACAGCACCTTGCCGTCCGTCGTGGTCACCCGCCGGATGATATGCACGTCGGGGCGATAGCCGCCATTGGCGAAGGGCACATAGGCGGCCGTAAGCTCGAGCGGGGTGACTTCCGACGTGCCCAGCGAAATCGAGACATTGGGCTGCAGATCGGATTCGATGCCCATGCGATGGGCCGCTTCGACAACCGCGTTCGGCCCGACTTCCATGGCGAGCTGGGCGGCAACCGAGTTCAGCGACTTCGCAAGCGCTGTCTTCAGCGTCACGCGGCCATAATATTTGCCGTTGTAGTTTTCCGGCGTCCACTTGCCGATCTTTATCGGCGCGTCGTTGCGCATGCTGTCTGGGGTACGGCCCTGCTCCAGGGCTGCCATGTAGACGAACGGCTTGAAAGCCGAGCCCGGCTGGCGCCGCGCTTCGGACGCGCGGTCGAACTGGCTGGTCGAGTAATCGTAGCCGCCGACCATGGCGCGCACGGCGCCCGAATTGTCGATCGACACCAGCGCGCCCTGGCTGACATTGAGCTTTTGGCCGTTCTCATCGATCAGGCGGCGGATCGATTTTTCCGCCAGTTCCTGCAGCGTCAGGTCAACTGTGGTGTCGACGATGATGTCGGAACGCACCTCGCCGATCAGGTCGGGCAGCTCCGCCATCACCCGGTCGGCGACATAATTTTCCGAGCCGGTCCAGAACGAGGCGGCGCGCGTTGCTGGCGCGCTCATCGCGGTGGTCAGTTCCTTTTGGCCAATCATGTCCTGGTCGCGCATCGCTGCCAGCACAAGCTGGGCGCGATCGCCAGCAGCCTTCGGGTCGCGTGCCGGCGAAAGCCTGGACGGGGCCTTGAGCAAGCCGGCGAGCAAGGCTGCCTCAGCCAGCGTCACATCGCGCGAGGATTTGCCAAAATAGCGCCGCGAGGCGGCTTCGACGCCATAAGAACCGGAGCCGAAAAACACCCGGTTGAGATACATTTCAAGGATCTGGTCCTTGGTGTGCTTCTGCTCCAGCCAGATCGCCAGAAGCACCTCCTGCACCTTGCGCTCCAATGTGCGGTCGGGCTTCAAGAACAGGTTCTTGGCCAACTGCTGGGTCAGCGTCGAGCCACCTTGGGTGAAGCGCCCATGCAGGAACCTTGTCGACACGGCACGCGCCAGGCCGATCGGGTCGAAGCCGAAATGCGAATAGAAGCGCTTGTCTTCAATCGCGATCACGGCCTGGGGAATGTAGGGCGACATCTGGTGCAGGCCGACGGCCTCGCCGCCGGTCATGCCGCGATTGGCGATCAGCTTGCCGTCGACGCCGACGATCTTGATGTTGGGCGAGCGATCGGGGATCGCCCAGGTCGTGGCACTCGGCATCTTGGCGCCGTAATAGACAACGATGCCGGCGGCAGCGATGCCGCCCCAGATAGCGAGCACAAAGCACCAGTAGACCAGTCGGCCGACGATGCCGAACATGCCACGGCGGGGCTTCTTGGCCCGGCCGCGCGACGTCGACCTTGTCTTGGAGGATTTGCGTTTGGCCGGGGCTTTGCGGCTAGGCACGACGCGATCCTCCTCGCGCACCGAAAACACCTCGTCTTCCGCATCGTTGCGCGGGCTGTCGAAGCTGGGCTCGATGCGTCTGTCTTTTCGGTTCGCCATACCTGTCTGTCCGGCCCCCATGCCAATGGCGTTCCGGTTGGACATTAAATGCGGCGATTTAAGGAGGCATTAAGTCAAGCGGTGTGGAGAAGCGCGGCTGCCACAGGGGTAGTCGCTTACAGCTTCAAGGCCCAATTGTCTTGTTAAGAGCAGCCGAAATGCGCTCACGCAAGATTTCGGCGATATCGGTGTCCATGTGCAAGCGAACCCGTCCGCCGCGCGCATCGACAAGCGTCACCGCCACACCGTCAAGTGTATCGTCCTTGGCCGGCTCGACAGCCGCGACCATGAACTCATGCTCTTTTCGATCGGACTTTTCGGCCATGGCATTTCTCCCTGGCAGGCGACCCGATGATACGCCTATTCTTCCTCGTCGTCGCCGCCTGGCTTGGACCAGGAATGTGGGGAAATGCGCTTTTGGGTGTCGCTGTCGACATAGGCCCACCAGCCCTCGTCGCTGTCGTCCCATTGGCCGCCAGCGGCCTTGAGGCGGTCCAGCGAACGGTATTGCGCAAGCGATTCATTTTCCTGGCCATCGCGGTCGGTCCAATAGACCATGACCTTCGAGCCATCCTTGGGAGCGGTGGCGATCGGCAATTTGGCGCTCATGCGGTTCCCCTCAAATCTGATTGCGAACAATAGCCGACCGCGCGGCCCGGTAAAGCCACGCGGCGGCGCATGTCATCGGCGCGTCAGCAATGCCGCCAAAAGACCGAAAACGGCAACGCCCACGAGCGCGGTCGTCATCGGATTGTCTTGAGCAGTCTTTTGAGCTGCACGCGCCTGCTTGCGCATCGCCGGCATCGCGTCTGAAAAACGTTCGTAGAACCCATCATAAAGCTCGGAGGCGCTTTCGCGGGTATCGGCAAGTGCTGCCGTGCTGCGCTTGGACATCGCCTTGGTCAGCGAAGCGACCTGCTTGGTCAGCTGGGAAACCTGTTCTTCGAGGTCGGTCTGGATTTCTTCACGGGTCGTGGCCATTCGGGTATATCCTTTCACGAGATTACCCAGCCCAAACGGCTCAGCCGCCCAGTTCGTTCCCAAAAAAGGCGCGTCCAATGCCCGTCATCCCGAAAACCGATGTCGGTTTTCGGGAGGGAAAATACGCGATTTCAATAAGTTGGCAGATTTCAGCTGTGGGCGAAGATGTCTTCTTCGTCCCAGCCTATCAGGTCGAGCTTGGCGCGGGTGGGAAGGAAGCGGAAGCAGGCCTCGGCTTCCTTGGTACGGCCATCACGTTCAAGCCGACCTGCCAGAACGTCGCGCAGGCGGTGCAGGTAAAGCACGTCGGACGCGGCATATTCCAGCTGCTCGGGCGAAAGCGTCTCGGCCGCCCAATCCGACGACTGCTGCTGCTTCGACAGGCTGACGCCCAAAAGCTCGTTGCAGATGTCCTTGAGGCCGTGGCGGTCGGTGTAGGTGCGGCAAAGGCGCGAGGCGATCTTGGTGCAGAACACCGGCTCGGCCATGACGCCGAAGGCATTGTAGAGCACGGCAATGTCGAAGCGGCCGAAATGAAACAGCTTGGTGATCTTGCGGTCCTTGAGCAGGGCAACGAGGTTCGGTGCCTTCTTCTGCCCCGGCGCGATCTGGATCACGTCGGCAGTGCCGTCGCCCGGCGAAATCTGCACGACGCAGAGGCGATCGCGATGCGGGTTCAGCCCCAGCGTTTCAGTGTCGATGGCGACCGCATCGACATTGTAGTGGGTGAGGTCGGGCAGGTCGTTCTTGTGAAAGCGGATGGTCATTGTCTTCTCCGATCGCGGCTTGGCTCGTCCTCGCCGCGATCGGATGAAAAATCAACAGAAAGTTGGTCTTAGAGGGTCACGAACGGGTCAGCGCCTCAAGAATGCGGGCCCAGGAGCGCTGGCCTTTGTGGAACGAGGTCAAGTCGTACTTCTCGTTGGGCGAATGGATGCGATCGTCGGGCAGAGCGAAACCGACCAGCAGCGACTCCATGCCGAGATAGGTCTGGAAGTCGCCGACGATCGGGATCGAGCCGCCCATGGCAATCATCACCGTCTGCTTCGACCACTCGTCCGACAGCGCTTCCTTGGCTTTGCCCAGGAAGGGTGAGTCGTACGACAGCTGGATCGCCGGCGAGCCGCCATGCTCGTGGAACTCGACACTGCAATCGGCGGGGATGCGCGCCTTGACGAAATCGCGGAAGGCGGTGCGGATCTTTTCGGGATCCTGCTTGTGAACGAGGCGGAACGAAACCTTCGCCGAAGCTTGCGCCGCGATCACCGTCTTGAAGCCCTTGCCGGTGTAGCCCCCGATGATGCCGTTGAATTCGGCTGTCGGCCGTGCCCAGACCAGTTCGAGCACCGAACGGCCCTTTTCGCCCGATGGAATCGACAGGCCGACCTCGCCGAGGAATTTCTCGGCCGTTTCGCCCAGCGTTTCCCACGACTTCAATATCTGGGACGGAATTTCTTCGACGCCGTCATAGAAGCCGGGAATGGTGACATGGCCGGTGTCGTCGTGGATGTCGGCGAGCACCTTGGCGAGGACGCGCACCGGGTTGGCGGCAGCACCGCCATATTCGCCCGAATGCAGGTCGCGATCGGCGGCGTGAACCGTAATCTCTTCACCGACCAGTCCGCGCAGCGCAATCGAGATCGCCGGGGTATCGCGGTCCCACATGCCGGTGTCGCAGACCATGGCGAAATCGGCCTTGAGCTCTTCGGCATTGGCGTCGAGGAACGGCTTGAGCGACGGCGAGCCGGACTCTTCTTCGCCTTCGAACAATAGCGTGATCTTGCACGGCAGGCCGCCATGCACCTCTTTCCAAGCGCGACAGGCCTCGACGAACAGCATCAGCTGGCCCTTGTCGTCGGACGAGCCACGGCCGGTGATGACCTTGAGGCCAGGCGCGATTTCCTTGATCTTGGGATCGAACGGATCGCTCTCCCACAGCTCCAGCGGGTCTACCGGCTGGACGTCGTAATGGCCGTAAAACAGCACATGCGGCGAACCGGCGGGGCCGTCATGATGGGCAACGACCATCGGATGGCCCGGGGTGTCGCGGACGCTGGCGTCGAAACCGATGGTCTTGAGGTCGGCGACCAGCCATTCGGCGGCCTTGCGGCACTCGCCTGCAAAAGTCGGATCGGTGGAGATCGATTTGATGCGAAGCAGGCCGAAAAGGCGCTCCAGAGACTGATCGAGGTTTTTATCGAGACGGTCGAGAACGGGCGCGAGCGCGGTCATGTTGGTGCCTTTCGATTCTTCTGGGCCGCAACCTAGTGACCGAAGAGGAAAACGAAAAGCCGGCAAGATTGGGCCAGCGACCGGGGATGGGAGTGCCTTGCTGTGTTGGGAATAAAAAAGTGCCGCCGTGGTGGAGGGGTAGCCACGGCGGCACATCTTTAAACGGTGCGGCAGCCCGGAGAGGGGGATGAGGCTGCCGCAGGGTCCGGATAGGCGGGGGACGGGCCTGAGACCGGACTTCGGCAAAAACTGCCGATGCCCACTATTTGTTCCTTTGAACGTGGCGATTCAAGGGCACGAAGATTACACTTTTGTAACATGACCGTGATTGACCCCGCTGCACGGTCTCAGCCCTTGGCCTGTTTGCAGCGCTATTCGCTCATTGGCAGTCCGCCAACACCCAAATCCTGCAGATCGACTTCATTGATAACCACAAATGTCATGGCGGGCTTCTTGCCGAGAATATCGACCAGAAGATCAGTGGTGCCCTTGATCAGGGCCAGCTTCTGCTCAGGCGTGACGCCTTCACGGCTGATCTTGATATTGATGTAAGGCATTCTTGTGCTCGCGCTCCATGCCGTCAGTTCGATTGCAGATCGAAGTGAAAAACCTTCGACATGATCTGCCAGCGGCCCTCGAGCTTCACCAGGGTAAGCAAATCGGTGAAGAGCTTCGGCCCAATGGCGCAGTTGAGCCGGACAAAAGCCGTAACTGGTCCTGCGAACTCGATGGAAACGATGCGATCGACCCGAGGCTCCGACCGGCTGGCGGGCGAAGGCCGCTTGTCAACGATGGGGAAATACTCCGCCATGGTCAGGTGGAGCAATTTGCCTTCCGTGGCGCAGGCGTAGATCGCCAAAGGATGGAAAATCGCCTGCAAACGCTGCGTGTCGCTGAAATAGAGCCCGTCGAAATAGTTTGCGAGCGCATCCGCCACTTCGGCATAGGCCGAACCGATGTCGGCAGTTTCGCTCATGCGAGCCCCTCCGCAGCCATCGCGGCCACGACCGACGGACGCTGGCGCATGCGTTCGACGAAGGCGGCAAGCCCCGGCCATCTGTCGAGACCGATGCCCGTCGGGCCGGTCCAGGTGGCAACGACGAACAGATAGGCGTCCGCCACTGAAAAACTATCGCCGAGCAGATAGTTTCGGCCATCGCTGAACTGCTTTTCCAGATGATCGAGGCGATGTCCGACTTTCGCCGCAGCCTTGTCCCTCGCCTCGCCCGTTGCGCCATGGAAGATGGGCGCAAATGCCTGGTGTAGTTCCGAGGCGATGTAATTCAGGTGCTCCTGCAGGCGTGCCCGCGCCAGCGTGCCGGGCTTGGGTGCCAGTTGGTACGCACCGTTGCTGTCGGCGAGATACTGGACGATCGCCGCGCCCTCGGTCAGCACTTCGCCGTCGGCCAGCCGAAGTGCTGGCACGTAGCCCTTGGGGTTGATGGCGCGCAAATCGGCGCCGGTTTCGGTCACCTTGGTCGTGCCGTCGACGCG
Source organism: Aminobacter sp. 01T433 (assembly GCF_056398585.1). Taxonomy (NCBI): domain Bacteria; kingdom Pseudomonadati; phylum Pseudomonadota; class Alphaproteobacteria; order Hyphomicrobiales; family Phyllobacteriaceae; genus Aminobacter; species Aminobacter sp. 01T433. Next base: position 131,096 of record NZ_JBFTPR010000001.1, on the reverse strand, counting down.
CTCGATGTCGAAGTCGCGGCCGAGTTCGCGCAGCACGATATGCGGGGAAAGCGAGCAGGCGCCGGGTGAATAATAGAGTTTCATGGATGCATTTCCTTGCGTCACGAGTTGACGCGGCATGGCTAGCAGACCTTCATTACCTTTGGATACCTGGTAACTTGTGGTGATCGACACTTTGAGGTAACCACGCGGTAACGCCGGTTTCCCGGCGGTAACGGAGCAAGATCATGGCCCTGAAGGTCCGCAAGAACGGCGCGCCCCACCCGCCCGACGTTTGTCCGCTCGGCGAGTGCATGTCGCTACTCGGCGGGGCCTGGACGCCCAACATCATCTGGTATCTGAGCGCTGGCCCGCGCCGGTTCGGTGAGCTGCGCCATGATATTCCCGAGGTGTCGGCCAAAGTTCTGACCGCGCGGCTGCGCGATCTCGAACAGAAGGGAGCCGTCTGGCGCCGTGTCATGCCGACCTCGCCGCCGTCGGTCGAATACGGGCTGACTGAGCTCGGAGAGGAGTTCTTGCCAGCCATAGCGGCAATCGTCACGATCGGTCACAAGATCAAGCTGCGCCGGGCCGCAGAGGCAGCTGGCCAGCCCGGCGAGGCGGCGATACCTGCCGCCTGACGCCCGGTGGCCAAATCAACAGTGGAATGACCAACCCATGCCCGTCAATGTCCGAGCCGCCCTGCCGCAAGACGCAAGCGCGATGGCGCGAATCCTGAACGAAATCATCGAGATCGGAGGAACGACGGCGCACCGCGAGCGGTTCGATGAGCAGCGCATCATCAGCTACTTCATCTCGCCGAAACTCGGAATCAGCTGCTTCGTGGCACTGGAAGGCGAGCAGCTGCTGGGGTTCCAGTCACTCGAATGGTCCGACCCGGACTGGCCGGGCGATCGGCTGCCCGCCGACTGGGGCATTGTCGCTACCTTCGTCGATCCGCACGCGCACAAGAGAGGCGCTGGACGGGCACTGTTCGCCAACACAGTGGAAGCTGCGAAAAAGGCCGGCGTCAGCTTCATCGACGCGACGATCCGTAGGGAAAACACCGGCGGCCAGGCATTTTATCAAGGGATCGGCTTCACCGACTATCGCGAAGGAGCCGAGACCGTTTCCAAGCGGTTCGCTCCATTCTGAAAGGCAACATCGTCGCCCTATGCGGTGCTGAATGTTGTCGGCTGCAGGACATTGGCGATCACCCTTCGACGACACCTGGACGTCCGTGCCATCGACTTCTCGGCCGCCTCAGCCCGTTTCGGAGCGGGCAGCGCGTGCGATTGCGCAATCTCGACATCCATGCACCCGCCACCCGTCAACGACTTGTCAGTAGACGGCGGCAAGACCAGCTTGACCATGGACAGCCGCGCTGTGCCAAGCTACCCGTATCGCCATGAAAAAAGGCGATCATCTCTTCCTTGTCGACGGCTCCGGCTACATCTTCCGCGCCTATCACGCGCTGCCGCCGCTGACCCGCAAATCCGACGGCCTGCCGGTCGGCGCTGTCTCGGGTTTCTGCAACATGCTGTGGAAGCTGATGCTCGACGCTCGCAACACCGACGCCGGTGTGGTGCCGACCCACTTCGCCGTCATCTTCGACTATTCTTCGAAGACCTTCCGCAACGAGCTCTACCCCGAATACAAGGCCAATCGCTCGGCGCCGCCTGAGGATCTGATCCCGCAATTCGGCCTGATCCGCCAGGCAACCAAGGCCTTCGAGCTGCCCTGCATCGAGATGGAAGGTTTTGAGGCCGACGATCTGATCGCAACTTATGCGCGGCTCGCCTGCGAGGCCGGCGGCGACACCACCATCGTTTCGTCCGACAAGGATCTGATGCAACTCGTCGGCCCGACGGTGTCGATGTACGATCCGATGAAGGATCGCCAGATCAACATTCCCGAGGTCATCGAAAAGTGGGGCGTGCCACCCGAAAAGATGATCGATCTTCAGGCGCTGACCGGCGACTCCGTCGACAACGTGCCGGGCGTGCCCGGCATCGGGCCCAAGACCGCAGCACAGCTGCTTGAGCAGTTCGGCGACCTCGACACGCTGCTCGCCCGCGCCGCCGAGATCAAGCAGGACAAAAGGCGCCAATCGATCATCGACAATGCCGAAAAGGCGCGCATTTCGCGCGAACTGGTACGGCTCAAGCTCGACGTACCGGTGACCGACGGGCTCGACGATTTTGTGCTGCAGCCGCCCAACGGGCCGAAGCTGATCGGCTTCCTCAAGACCATGGAATTCACCTCGCTGACCAGGCGCGTGGCCGAAGCCACCGGCACCGAGGCCGGCGAGATCGAGCCAGCGCCTGTCACGGTGCAATGGGGTGCCGACGCGCATGGGCCGGATGTCGGCTCGGGGGCGGCAGTTTCGAGCCCCTCATCCCCTGCCGGACCTTCTCCCCGTCAAAACGGGGCGAAGGAGGCTGGCCGCAACGCCGACGCCCCCCTCGCCCCGTCCTTACGGGGAGACGGTAAGGGTGAGGGGCAAGACACCCCCACAGCCCTCGCCAACAAGCTGGCCGCAGCGGCAGCGGCGGAGAAGTTCGACCACGCCGCCTATGTCACCATCCGTGACCTCGCGACGCTGAAGGCGTGGGTGGCCGAAGCCACCGAAGCCGGAATCATGGCCTTCGATACCGAGACCAATTCGCTCGACCCGATGCAGGCCGAACTAGTCGGTTTTTCGCTTGCGACAGCGCCCGGCCGCGCTGCCTATGTGCCGCTTGCCCACAAGAGCGGGCGCGGCGATCTTCTGGGCGGCGGGCTGGTCGAAAACCAGATTCCGCTGCGCGATGCCATCGCGGTGTTCAAGCCGCTGCTCGAAGACGCCTCGGTGCTGAAGATCGCGCAGAACCTGAAATACGATCTCGTGGTGATGAACCGCTACGGCATCGACATCAAGTCGTTCGACGACACGATACTGTTGTCATACGTGCTCGACGGCGGCACCAATGGTGGCCACGGCATGGACCCGCTGTCGGAAAAATGGCTTGGCCACACACCGATCGCCTTCAAGACTGTCGCGGGTTCGGGCAAGAGCTTCGTCGGTTTCGACCAGGTCGACATCGACAAGGCCACCGCCTACGCTGCCGAGGACGCCGACGTGACGCTGCGCCTCTGGCGCGTGCTCAAGCCGCGCCTGGCCGCCAAGGGTCTTGCGTCGGTCTACGAACGGTTGGAACGTCCGCTGGTGCCAGTGCTGGCACGGATGGAGCAGCGCGGCATCTCGGTCGACCGCCAGATCCTGTCGCGCCTGTCGGGCGAACTCGCCCAGGGTGCTGCCCGTCTGGAAGACGAAATCAACAGCCTAGCCGGCGAGCGCTTCAACATCGGGTCGCCCAAGCAGCTCGGCGACATATTGTTCGGGCGCATGGGCCTGCCCGGCGGCACCAAGACCAAGACCGGCCAATGGTCGACCTCTGCCCAGGTGCTCGAAGACCTCGCCGCCGAAGGCCACGAACTGCCGCGCAAGATCGTCGACTGGCGCCAGCTGACCAAGCTGAAATCGACCTACACCGACGCCCTGCCCGGCTTCATCAATCCCGAGACCAAGCGCGTCCACACCTCCTACGCGCTCGCCGCCACCACCACGGGCCGGCTGTCGTCGTCGGACCCGAACCTGCAGAACATCCCGATCCGCACCACCGAAGGGCGCAAGATCAGGACTGCCTTCATCGCCGACAAGGGCAACAAGCTGATCTCGGCCGACTACAGCCAGATCGAGCTGCGCGTGCTTGCCCATGTCGCCGACATCGGCCAGCTCAAGCAGGCCTTCGCCGACGGCGTCGACATCCATGCCATGACCGCGTCCGAGATGTTTTCAGTGCCGGTCGCAGGCATGCCGTCGGAAGTGCGCCGCCGCGCCAAGGCGATCAATTTCGGAATCATCTACGGCATCTCGGCCTTCGGCCTCGCCAACCAGCTGTCGATCCCGCGCGAAGAAGCCTCGGATTACATCAAGAAGTACTTCGAGCGCTTCCCCGGCATCCGCGCCTATATGGACGAGACCAAGGCGTTCTGCCGCGACAACGGCTATGTCGAGACCATTTTCGGCCGCCGCATCCACTACCCTGAAATCCGCTCGTCCAACCCTTCGGTGCGCGCCTTCAACGAGCGTGCCTCGATCAACGCGCGGCTGCAAGGCACTGCAGCCGACATCATCCGTCGCGCCATGATCCGCATGGAAGACGCGCTCGTCGCCGCCAATCTGTCGGCACGCATGCTGCTGCAAGTGCATGACGAATTGATCTTCGAGACCGTCGAGAGCGAGGTCGAAGCGACCATCCCCGTCGTGCGCCATGTGATGGAAAACGCCGCCATGCCGGCTGCGTCGATGTCGGTGCCGCTACATGTCGATGCCAACGCGGCGGACAGCTGGGACGAGGCGCACTGATGCACATTACCTTGACCTACAAGGGTCAAATTCAGGGTAACGCAAGAAAGCAAAGTGACGTTTGGCGTCTTAGGAGATCGTTTCATGATCAGCTGTTGAAGCTGCGATCTACTGAGCAATTCGAATATGTACAAAAATGCTCCGATCCTCAGAGCCCGGACGGATATATCGGAATCGATATCGGAGATTCGCGTTACATCCCATTCGTGACCTCAAAAATGCGCACTCGATGCTCACTTTATGTTCGAGTCCTGAGAGGAATACGGCAATACAATCCCGTGCTAGGGAACGTGGATCTCGATAACAGAATCAAGACACTGATCGATGCCCTACGATCTCCCCAGCAGATCGGTGAGCTGAAGGACTCTGACAAAACTGTCAGTTTAGTTTTGCTCCAAGATGACTCATTAATTGACGGCATTACCGTCAAGTCAGACCATTATCTTGCCGAGGACGATGAGAGCGTTGTTTTTGCAATCGTAACGGCCAACATCCATCTTTCGCACGCGACGTGGGATAACCTGCACCTTGGTTACCCAACGGCACCATACTGATGCTCTTTGCATGTGAGTAGCACTGAAATGCAGCTTGCTACGTCATCGGATCTGTCGACGTTATTTTCCTTTGCGCTGACATCGCTCATCATCGAGCTGACGCCGGGGCCGAACATGACCTATCTGGCGCTGGTGTCGGCCAGCGAAGGCCGGCGCGCCGGCTTTGCCACCGTGGCCGGCATCGCGCTCGGCCTTGCCACCATCGGCACAGTCGCTGCACTTGGCGTCACCGAACTCATCCATTCATCGCAGCTGCTCTATGAGCGACTGCGCTGGGCCGGCGTGCTGTTTCTGCTTTATCTCGCATGGGAAGGCTGGAAAGGCGGTGGCGAGGCCATCGCAAACGACACCGACGCCGACCGGCGCTATTTCACGCGCGGGCTCGTCACCAACCTGCTCAACCCGAAGGCTGCGGTCTTCTACGTCGCCGTGCTGCCGACTTTCATCGTCGCCGATCGCCCGGTGCTGTCGCAGACAATCACGCTGACCGCGATCTATGTCGCTGTTGCAACCTGCATCCATGCGCTGATCGTGGTGCTCGCGAGCCGGCTTGAACCGCTGCTCAACGACGCGCGCATCGAAACCATCGCACGGCGCGCGCTTTCGGCACTGCTGGCCGCGGTTGCGATCTGGTTTGCGTTTTCGACGGCGCGGTAAATCCTACGCGGCGAGTGCCGCGCATTTTGCGCAGGTGCCACGGAATTCGATGACGGCCTTCTTGGCGACGAAGCCTGTCGATCCGACCCAATCGTCCAGGCGCTTGCCGATCAGCTCATCGGAGATTTCTGTCACCTGGCCGCAGGTGTCGCAGATGGCGAAGGCCGTCATGCGGTGGTTGTGATGGCTGTGGTCGTGCGGCTCGGAGCAGGCGACGAAGGCGTTCAGGCTTTCCAGCCGGTGGACAAGCCCGTCCTTCAGCAGCACCTCAAGCGCGCGGTAGACCTGCAGCGGCGCGCGGAAGCCCTCGTCGCGCAGCTGGTCAAGCAGCGTGTAGGCGCTGAGCGGCCCGGTCGCCACTTCGAGTTTCTCCAGAACCTTTTGCTGGTTCTTCGTCAGCGTAGCCCGCGCCGCCATTTTTCCGTTTGCACCTTCCTCGGCCAGGCCAATGCCCGGACGGAACAATCCATCGCCTAAGGTGGCGATTGGACAAGGGTTTTGCTAGCGCGTCCGGCCGGCAAAGACAATCTGCCCCAAAAGCAAACGGCGGGAACGCCCGCCGCCTGCATGTTCGCAGCTTTGGCCCAGGCTTACTTCTTCGGCCGTGCCGGGCCTTCGCGTTCCGATGAACGCGCCCAGAGGTTGATGTCGGCCTCGCGAGCATAGGTGTCGATCTCGGCCAGTTCGGCATCGCTGAAAGCAAGGTTCCTGATCGCGCCAACGCAATCCTCGACCTGCTCGGGACGGCTTGCGCCGATCAGCGCCGAAGTCACGCGGCCGCCGCGCAGCACCCAGGCCAGCGCCATCTGCGCCAGCGTCTGGCCGCGACGTTCGGCAATGCCGTTCAGCGCGCGGATATTGGCTAGGTTCTTGTCATTAAGGAAAGCGGGGCGCAGCGACTTGCCCTGCGCCGCACGGCTGCCTTCCGGCACGCCGCCGAGATACTTGCCGGTCAGCATGCCCTGCGCCAGCGGCGAAAACACGATCGAGCCGATACCGAGGCCATCAAGCGCGTCGAGCAGGCCGTCATCCTCGACCCAGCGGTTGATCAGCGAATAACTCGGCTGATGGATCAGGCACGGCGTGCCGAGCCGCTTCAAGATGTCCGCCGCCTCGCGCGTGCGCTGGGCGTTGTAGGACGAGATGCCGGCGTAAAGCGCCTTGCCGGAACGTACCGCGTGGTCGAGCGCGCCCATGGTTTCTTCGAGCGGCGTGTCCGGGTCAAAGCGGTGCGAATAGAAGATGTCGACATAGTCGAGCCCCATGCGCTTCAGGCTCTGGTCAAGGCTCGCCAGCACATATTTGCGGCTGCCCCACTCGCCGTAAGGCCCCGGCCACATGTCGTAGCCGGCCTTGGTCGAGATGATCATCTCGTCGCGAAGGCCAGCGAAATCGGTGCGCAGTATCTCGCCGAATGCCGTCTCGGCCGAGCCAGCGGGCGGGCCATAATTGTTGGCGAGATCGAAATGGGTGATGCCGAGGTCGAATGCCTTTTGGCAGATGGCGCGCTTGGTCTGGTGCGGGGTGTCGTCGCCGAAATTGTGCCACAGCCCGAGCGAGATCGCCGGTAGCTTGAGCCCTGAACGGCCGCAGCGGTTGTAGACCATGTTTTCGTAACGATTGGCGGCCGGCTGCCAGGTCATGATGCTGTCCTCGGAAAGGAAAAGGGGAATCGGCACTTTCGCACCGCTCCCCCTTCTTAGCTCATTTCGACGCGGCGAGGAGCCCCCTTGCGGCTGCGGGTCCAAGGGGCTCCGGCCGTTCACAGGTCGTTTGCATCTCGACGAATTTCTTCGTCTCGCCCGATTTCAGAATACCGGTCATCACGTCGATGACGTGATTGGCAAGCTCGAGCGAGCAGCGGTGCGGCCTGCCCTGCATGATCGCCAGCGCCATGTCGGCCAGGCCCGCCGTGCGGTAATTGGCCATCATGCCATGCGCGTGCTTTTCATTGGGCCTGGAGAACGGGTGGTCCCACTTTGGCAGCGTCTTCACCGCCTTTTCGCCCTTGGTGTAACGCAACTCGCCGCCAAAGAAATTAGGGTCCGGCATGTGGATCGTACCTTGCTCCCCATAAAGCTCCATCGGCGAATGGCCGTTATCCCAGACATCCCAGCTTGAGTTGAAGGTAAAGACCGCCCCACTCTCGAACTCCATCAGCGCGAGGATCGTGGTCGGCGTCGTCACCGGGATCTTTTCGCCGGCACGCGGCTTTGACGAGATCGTGCGTTCCTTGGCCGGGATCGATGACAAAGCAGCGACTCGTTTCACCGGCCCGATCAGCTGAATGAGGTTGGCGATATAGTAGGGTCCGAGGTCGAGGATCGGCCCGCCGCCCGGCTGAAAGAAGAAGTCGGGATTGGGGTGCCAGTGCTCCATGCCATGGCTCATCACGTGGCAGGTGCCGCTAGTGATCTTGCCCAACTTGCCGGTGTCGATCAGGTGCCGCGCCAACTGGTGCGAACCGCCCAGGAAAGTGTCGGGCGCGGAGCCGATGCGCACGCCCTTCTTCTCGGCGCGCCTCTTGAGGTCGAGCCCGTCCTTGATCGCCAGGACGAACGGCTTTTCCGAATAGACATGCTTGCCGGCGTCGATTGCCTGCTTCGACACCTCATAGTGCACCGCCGGAATGGTCAGGTTGACGACGATGTCGATGTCATCAGATGCCAGCAGCCCCTCGACCGTCTCGGCCCGCAGCTTGAATTCCTTCGCCCGCGCCTTCGCCGCATCCATGTTGATGTCGGCGCAGGCGCGCATCTCGATGCCCTTGAATTCCGGCGCGCGCGTAAAATAGGTCTTCGAGATGTTGCCGCAGCCGATCACCCCGACCCCGAGTTTCCTTGCCATATGATGCTCCCTAAAAGGTCTTGGCGGCTGCGATCGAGCGACGCGCGAAGCGCTCGAAATCGGCCGGATTGTCGTGTTCCATGACGAAATATTTTGCCGGCGTGTTCTTGCGCAGCGCCGTCACCAGCCCCGCCCAGTCGACCGTGCCGTGGCCGACATCGGACCAGCCATCCTCGTTGGCCGCCTCGCCCTGCGGGGCAATGTCCTTGACGTGAACGGCCATGATGCGCGGGCCAAACTCCTCGATCCAGTGCAACGGATCGGAACCGCCACGGATCACCCAGGCGACGTCCATCTCCCAGCCGATCTCGGGCGCGGCCGCAAAGATCATGCGCTGGGGCATCGAGCCATATTTGAACGGCACGAATTCGAAATCATGGTTGTGCCAGGCAAAGTCGAAACCGGCCTTGTGGGCTGTGTCGCCGACACGCGCCAGCCTGCGTCCGAAATCGCGCCAGCCCTCGGCATCGACAGGTCGATCCGACGCTTCGAGATAGGGGCAGGCCATCAGCTTCATGCCAAGCGTGGTGGCGATGTCCGCGGCGCGGCCAAAATCCTTTTCCAGCAGGTCGATGCCAAAATGGCCGCTCGGCATGGTGAGCCCGTTCTTGTCGAGCTCGGCCCGAAACGCCTCCGGGTTTTCGTAGACACCGCCAAAGCCCTCGACCTGCGTATAGCCGAGCGCGCCAAGTGTCTTGAGCACATTCTCCCAAGGCTGGAAGTTGCGGGCGCTGTAGAGTTGAAATGACCAGTCCATGTTCTTTGTCCGGTTGGGTTGTTGTCAGATGCGGTTGCCGCTTTGGCCGTCAAACAGCGAGGCGCGCGCCGGGTCGAAGCCGATGCGGAGCTGGTCGCCTGGATGCAGCTGGCGTTCGGCCTCGACGCGGAAGGCAAAGCTCTGGCCGCCAAGCTTCGTCCAGACCAGCGTGTCGGCGCCCATCGGCTCGACGATCTCGACGCTGGCGTCAGTGGCAAACGGCATCGAATGGGCAGCCTCGCCGAGCACGACATGCTCGGGGCGTATGCCGAACACCGCTTTGCCAGTGCTCGCACCGCCTTCGAAGCCATAGCGGTCGAGTGGGATTTTGTTTCCGGCCAAAGAAAATGTCGGTACGGGTCCAGCCTCGACCTCGCCATCCAGAAAATTCATGCCCGGCGAGCCGAGAAAGCCGGCTACGAAGCGATTGACGGGCCGGTTGTAGATCACTTGCGGCGCGTCGAGCTGCTGGATCACCCCGCCCTTCATCACAGCGATGCGGTCGGCCAGCGTCATCGCCTCGATCTGGTCGTGGGTGACGTAAATCATGGTGTTGGCGAGCCTCTGGTGCAGCCGCTTGATCTCGACACGCAGCTCCGAGCGCAGCTTGGCGTCGAGATTGGACAGCGGCTCGTCGAACAGGAAGACGTCGACGTCACGGACAAGAGCACGCCCGATCGCCACGCGCTGGCGCTGGCCGCCCGAAAGGGCTGCCGGCTTGCGCTTGAGCAACGGCTCGATCTGCAGGATTTCGGCGGCGCGGGCGACACGCCTTGATATCTCGTCCCTGGCCATTCCCGCCGTCTTCAGCCCGAACGACAGGTTCCCCTCGACAGTCATCTGCGGGTAGAGCGCATAGGACTGGAACACCATGCCGATGCCACGGTCCTTGGGCTCCTCCCAGGTGACGTTCTTGCCGTTGATGAAGATCTGGCCTTCCGACACGTCGAGCAGGCCGGCGATGCAATTGAGCAAGGTCGACTTGCCGCAACCGGAGGGGCCAAGCAGCACCAGGAACTCGCCCTCCGGCACATCGAGATTAAGCGCCTTGAGCACGTCGAAGGCGCCGAAATTGAGCGAGACGTCCTTGACTACCACGCTGGTCATCGTCTCACCCCTTGACCGCGCCGGCGGCGATGCCGCGGACGAAAAGCTTGCCGGAGACGAAATAGATGACGAGCGGGACCAGCCCCGTCAGCAGGGTTGCTGCCATGTTGACGTTGTACTCCTTCACGCCTTGAACGGCGTTGACGATGTTGTTGAGCTGGACCGTCATCGGATAGGTGTCAGGCTTGGTGTAGACGACGCCGAACAGGAAATCGTTCCAGATGCCGGTGACCTGCAAGATGATCGCCACCACGAAAATCGGCAGCGACATCGGCAGCATGATCCTGAGGTAGATGGTCCAGAAACCGGCGCCATCGACGCGTGCTGCCTTGAACAGTTCTTCCGGCAGCGAGGCGAAATAGTTGCGGAACAACAGCGTCAGGATCGGCATGCCGAAGATGCAATGCACCAGCACCAGCCCAGACAGCGAGCCGTAGAGCCCGATCTCGCGCAACACGATGACGATCGGATAGAGCATCACCTGATAAGGGATAAAGGCGCCGATCACGAGGATGGTGAAGAAGATGTCGGCGCCCTTGAAGCGCCAATTGGCGAGCGCATAGCCATTGACCGAGGCAATGGCGATCGACAGGAACACCGAAGGCACGGTGATCCGCACCGAGTTCCAGAAGCCCCGGCTGAGACCGTCGCAATTAAGCCCTGTGCAAGCGCTCGACCACGCCTTGACCCAGGGTTCGAAGGTGATCTCCATCGGCGGCGAGAAGATGTTGCCGAGACGGATTTCCGGCATGCCCTTCAGCGACGTCACCACCATCACGTAGAGCGGCAGCAAATAGTAGATCGCGACCAGCCCAAGCGTGCCGTAGATGAAGATGTTGCGGCGGGAAAATCTGCGTCGCGGCCTTGGCCCGCTCGGGCCGGCAAGGGCGCTGGCGCGGCCGGCCGGGGCTGCGGCCGCTGCCATGTCGGGCGCGGCACGAAGGACGTGATCAACCATGGCGCCGCTTGCTCCCGAATTCGAGATAGGCCCACGGCACAACAACGATGACCACCGTCAACAGCATCATCGTCGAGGCGGCAAAACCCTGACCGAGATTCTGTGCCAGGAACATGTAGTTGTAGACGTATTTGGCCGGCACTTCAGACGCGATGCCGGGGCCGCCGCTGGTCTGCGCGACGACAAGATCGTAGACCTTGACGATGCCGCTCGCGATGATGACCAGCGTGGTGACCAGCACCGGCCGCATCATCGGAATGACGATGAAAACATAGGTCTTCCAGGTCGGAATGCCGTCGACGCGCGCCGCCTTCCAGATCTCGCCATCGATGCCGCGCAGGCCCGCCAGCATCAGGCACATGATCAGCCCGGTGCCTTGCCACAGTCCTGCGATCAGGATGCCGTAGATGACGATATCGGCGTCGTAGAGCGGATCGAATGTAAAGCTTGACCAGCCAAGATTGCGCACAACCTGCTGGATGCCGAAATCAGGATTGAGAATCCACTGCCAGGCAAGGCCGGTCACGATGAAAGACAGGGCGAACGGGTAGAGGAAGATCGTCCGGAACGTGTTTTCAAAGCGGATCTTCTGGTCCATCAGCGCGGCCAGAAGGAAGCCGATGACCAGCGAAAAGACGAGGGAACAGACCCCGTAAATGGCGAGGTTTTCGACCGCCATCAGCCAGCGCGGCGTCGCCCACAGGCGCTCATATTGTTCGAGACCGACAAAAGTCGCGCGCGGCAGAAGCTTGGAGTTGGTGAAGGAGTAAAACACCGTCCAGGCCGTGCCACCGACGAAGATCACCAGCGCGGTCAAGATCATCGGGATCGACGCGATCTTGGCGCTCAGGTTTCGAAACAACCGGCTCGGCCGGCCCGCCTCGGTCGGGGTCATCGGTCGGATTCCATGGTGTTTGGACGATCTGCCGGTCCCTCCCCTCAAGGGACCGGCAGAGGCCGCTGTCAGCTGCCGCATCAGAACGAGGTCCACCCACCCCGGACAAGCCGGGGCGTCTGTCGCTCTAGTCCGCAGCGGCGATGATTGCAGCGAAGCGCTTCTGTGCGTCCGCCGGCGTCAGTTGCTTGTTGGCGAAGAACTCGACGAACAGGTCGTTGACCTGGGTGACCGAGTCCGCCGACATCAGCTGGTCCGGGGCAGCGATGATGTTGCCCTTGGCCAGGATTTCGAGTCCCTTCTTCATGCAGTCATTGGCGGCTTTCAGATCGACATCGCCGCGAACCGGCAGCGAGCCCTTCTTGAGGTTGAAGGCGACCTGCGTTGTCGGCGACAGCATCACTGAAGCCAGCACCTCCTGCGCCTTGGCCTTTTCAGGATCGGTCTGCTTGGGGAAGTAGAAGGCATCGCCCCCCGTCGAGATGATCTCGTTCACGCCGAGGCCCGGCAGGCAAGTGTAGTCCTTACCAGCTGTCTGCCCGGCAATCTGGAACTCGCCCTGGGCCCAATCGCCCATGATCTGGCCGCCAGCCTTGCCGTTGATGACGAGCGACGTCGCCTGGTTCCATTCCTGGACGTTGGACTTGGCCGACATGGCGCGCGCCTGGTCGGCGGCGGCAAAGACCTTGGCCATCTCGGGGCCAGCGGCCAAGGTGGCGTCCTTGTCGCCAAACACTTTCTGGAAAGTGTCAGGACCAGCGAGCGCGACGAGGATCACCTGGAAAGCAAGCGTCGTCTGCCAGGGCTGCTGGCCAAGCGCGAGTGGCACGATGCCGGCCTTTTCCAGCGCTGGAGCGGCTGCCACGAACTCGTCCCAGTTCTTCGGCACGGCAACGCCAGCGTCGGCGAAGGCCTTGTTTGAAAGCCACAGCCATTGCTGCGAGTGGATGTTGACCGGCACGCAATAAATCTTGCCGTCCAGCGTACAGCCATCGAGCAAGCTCTTGGGGTGGATGAAGTTGGCCCAGCCCTCTTTTGCGGCGAGATCGGTGAAGTCGCGCATCAGCCCGGCCTTGACCAGCTCTTCCGCCTGGCGTCCGTGGTTGAACTGGGTAGCACCCATCGGGTCGCCGCCGGTGATGCGTCCGATCATGACCGGACGGGCAACGTCGCCGGAGCCGGCGATAGCACCGTCGACCCACTTGTTTCCGGTAGCATCGAAGGCCTTGGCGAGTTCGGCAACCGCCGCCGCCTCGCCGCCGGAGGTCCACCAATGCGTCACTTCGAGATCCGTCGCGGAAGCCGAACCAGTGGCTCCAAACGCGACCCCCGCTGCCAATACAGCGGTCGTCAGCCTATAACGCATCGTACTCCTCCCTGAATCTGAAACGTTACAGATACGGACGTTATGCGATGTTTTTGCGTGCCGCAATGGGTGGCATCGATTTTCTTCGCACCTCGAACTAAAGCGGCAAGTTTGGAAGCGAGCACCAAACTCGTTCAAAACCGCTGCAATGCAGCATTATCGAACAAAATACAAAGATGAATCAACGATCGCCACTCGTGCTGCAACGCATGATCGCTGGGCATGCAGCGAGCCCGATGACGGCCAGATCCAAGGAAAATCGGTACAATCTGAAACGTTACAGGTGTTGCGGTACACCCTTGCAAGGTTCATGATGCAAATGCGATATGCGCCGAGCAGGGAATACGGCGGGCATGGCCATGAACGACAAGACACCGCCGGACGAAAATGCGGAGCAGGCGACCGCCGGCGAAGCCAACCCGCCGACGCTGAAGACCATCGCCTTCATGACCGGTCTTGGTGTCACCACGGTCTCGCGCGCGCTGAAGGATGCGCCTGAAATCGGCGCGGCAACCAGGCAGCGCGTGCAGCTTGTCGCCCGCCAGATCGGCTATCGGCCCAACCGCGCCGGCGTGCGCCTCAGAACCGGAAAGACCAATGTCATCAGCCTAGTGCTCAACACCGAAGAGCAGATCGGCGGCTTCGTTTCCGACCTGATCTACGGCATCTCCGAAGCCCTGGCGCAGACGCCCTATCACCTCGTCGTCACTCCCTATTCGCGCAACAACGACCCGCTTGAGCCGGTGCGCTATGTCGTCGACACGGCCTCCGCCGACGGCGTCATCATTTCGCGCACCGAACCCGACGACAAGCGCGTACGCTACATGACCGAACGCGGCATGCCCTTCGCCACCCATGGCCGCACGCATATGGGCATCGAGCATGCGTTCCACGACTTCGACAACTATGCCTACTCGGTCGAAGCGGTGAAGAAGCTGGCGAGCCTCGGGCGCAAGCGGCTGGCCTTGCTCGCCCCGCCTTCCAATCTCAGCTATTACCAACACATGCGCGATGGCTTTGCCGACGCGCTGATGGACAATGGCTTGAGCGAAGTCCCGTTCCCCACCGCCACGGTCGATCACTCGATCGAAGATATCCGCAAGCTCACCGCCGATCTGATGCGCCGGCCCAACCGTCCCGACGGCTTTGTCAGCGGCGCGGGCGCCGGCACATTTGCGCTTGTCGCAGGTGTCGAGGATGCCGGCTTCAAGCTCGGCCAGGATGTCGACATCGTCTCCAAGCAGTCGTCAAAGCTGCTACATCTGCTTCGTCCGCAGCTTTATGTCGTCAATGAAGATGTCAGGCTGGCCGGCGCGGAGCTTGCCCGCGCCGTTCTCGGCCGCATCGCCGGCCGCGACATCGCCTCGCTGCAGAGCCTGAGCAAGCCAAGCGCCGTCGAGGCCTACGAGGCTTAGTTTCCGCTGCCCCACGGGCCATGGAACGCGCCCGGCGCATCGATGCGCTCGAAGCCATGGGCGCCGAAGAAGTCGCGCTGCGCTTGGGTCAGGTCGGTCGAACCGCGGCCCTGACGATAGCCGTCGAAATAAGCAAGTGCTGACGACAATGCCGGCACCGGCAGGCCGGCTTCGGCGGCGCGGGCGACGATGCGGCGCAGCGAGGGATGCGCCTTGCCCATCATCTCGACAAAGGCCGGCACCATCAGGAGATTAGTCGATGCGTCGGCCTTGCCGAAGGCTTCGGCGATGGTGTCGAGGAACTGCGAGCGGATAATGCAGCCGGCGCGCCAGATCTTGGCGATCGTCGGCATCGGCAGGTTCCAGCCGAACTCCTTGGAGGCTGCGGCCATGACCGCAAAGCCCTGCGCATAGGCGGCGATCTTGCCTGCAAACAATGCAAGTTCGAGATCGTGAAGCACCTCGTCCTTGCCGCCGGCAAACTTGAGCGTGTTGGCACCATAGGCCTTTTCCGCGGCCAGCCGTTCGTCCTTCATCGACGACAGCACGCGCGCCGCGACCGCCGCTTCTATAGCGGTTGCAGGAATACCAAGCTGCTGGGCTTCGATCACCGACCACTTGCCGGTGCCCTTTTGGCCAGCGCGGTCGAGGATGATGTCGACCACGGGCCGGCCGGTCTTGGGGTCGTCGGCTTCGAGCACGGAGGCGGTGATCTCGATCAGATAGGATTCAAGACGGCCCTTGTTCCAGCCGGCGAAAACCGGGGCGATCTCTTTCGGCTTCATGCCGAGCCCATCGCGCAGGATGCCGTAGATCTCGGCAATCATCTGCATGTCGGCATATTCGATGCCGTTGTGGATGGTCTTGACGAAATGGCCGGCGCCATCGGTGCCGAGCCAGGCGGCACAGGGCTCACCCTTGAATTTGGCCGAGATCGCGGTCAGCACGCCTTCGACACGCTTGTAGGATTCGGGCGTGCCGCCGACCATGATCGAGGGGCCGTGGCGCGCGCCCTCCTCGCCGCCCGAAACGCCCATTCCGATGAAGGTCAGGCCCGAGCCCTCAAGCTCCTTGAAGCGGCGCATGGTGTCGCGGAAATTGGCGTTGCCGGCATCGATGATGATGTCGTTGGCCGACATGACACTGCGCAGTGCTGCGATCTGTTCGTCGACGGGGGTTCCCGCCAGCACCATGATGATGACAGGACGCGGCGGGCGAATGGCAGCGGTAAGTTCTTCGATCGAACCACATGGCACGACCATATCGCGCAGCGCGCCAGCCGATTCGACAAACGCTTGCGTGCGGGCAGGCGTGCGGTTGAAGACGGCGATGCGGTGGCCCTTTTCGGCGATGTTCAGCGCCAGGTTCGAGCCCATCGTGCCCAATCCGATCAGTCCGATTTCGGCTTTTTCCATGGTCGTTATCCCGTCTGCTGATTTCACGTGCCAGAAGCGGCGGCATGATTGACCGTGCCCGGGCCAAGGTCAACTCGCGGCCCGGCACGCTCATCGTGGTGGCGATCAACTCGTCGTGCCTTGGCCAAAGGCGCGGCCGGGCTAATCCTTGCGGCGACGCCCGTAAAGCTCGAGCCTGTGGTGGACGATGTCATAGCCAAGCTGGCGGGCGATTTCCTGCTGCAGCTGCTCGATGCGGTCCGAACGGAACTCGATGACGTCACCGGTATCCATGTCGATCAGGTGGTCGTGATGATCGCCGCCGGCCTGCTCGAAACGCGACGGCCCGCCCTCGAAGGCATGGCGATGGATCGCACCCATTTCCTCCAGGAGTTTCATCGTCCGGTAGACGGTGGACAGCGAAATACTCTTGTCGATGGTCTCGGCCCGGCGGAAGATTTCGAGCGCGTCGGGATGATCCTCGGTCTCGCCCAGAATGCCCAGGATGATCTTGCGCGGACGCGTGATGCGGATGCCCGCCTTGCGCAGCGCTTTTTCGTAGTCGGGCTTCATGGATCCGGGCTTGGTGGCAGTCTTCGTCATGGCCCGACTATGTGCCAGATGACACCCAGTTGCAAAAGATTATGTGTGCGTTCATCCCCAGGAGAAGGGGCGCTTGTCCTCGCAGATCACCTTCGCGCCCGGCATTCCCATGGGAGAGAACTGGCGATGATGATACGGCAGGTTCGGAGGGCGTGGAAAAACGGGCAGTGGTGGCAAGCTGTTGCTGCGCTGTCAGGCAAATCTTCCACGTCTCATTTCTTCGCACCCCCCTCTGGCCTGCCGGCCATCTCCCCCACAAGGAGGGAGATCACGCCTTCATTGGCCTCCTGGCCAATCACCAACGTCGCTGCGTTCATTTTCTACTAGATCGCAGGACAGGCGCCGCCGTGGATGCGACTAATCTCCCTCCTTGTGGGGGAGATGGCCGGCAGGCCAGAGGGGGGTGGGAAGGAACGAGACATCGCAGGCAACACCTCAAGCCGCCAGAAGAATGTGCGCGTGGGGAACCGTTCCACAAATCCGCCGTCCTCCTTGCCTTGTACTTCCGGCCTATCGGCGCGCGTCTGGATGCTCCACCTTCAGCTGCGAACTGCGTCAAGCAGGCACCCAACTACCCCGACTTGCCCTCTTCCTCGAAGGTCACCGCGACATCGGCATTGGCCGACAGGCGCACCTTGTTGCCTTCTGTTTCGGCGACAAGGGCAGTGGAAATGTAGTGATGGTGGCCACGATGCCTGCCTTCGCCGCCATCCTGCTTGGTCAGCTTGATGCGGCCGTTTTCGACCTTGTCGACAGTGCCGATGTGAACGCCGTCGGCGCCGATCACTTCCATATGCTCGCGAATTCCCGAGGTGGCTGACACGATCGTTCTCCTTGGTTGGAATTGGCAAACGACAACGCGCGAACGCTGGATTGGATGCGAGCTGGTGTTCAAAAGGCATCGGCGCAGCGTTTTCACGCACTCAGTTGCAAACGATTTGCAATTGCATTGACAAGCGTGCGAGCTGCCATTAGGTAAGGCATCGTAGCTGCCGCCCGTTCGGTGCGGCGTTCTCGTACGGGATTTCCATGACAGCCTTTCGCACTGCCCTTGCCGCCATCGCCATGTCAGCGGCCATGCTCGGACTTTCGGCCTGCTCGCAAGAAAGCGAAGCGGGCGGCAAGATGAAGGTGGTCACCACCTTCACCGTGATCGCCGATATCGCCCGCAACGTCGCCGGCGACGCGGCGGAGGTAGAATCGATCACCAAGCCCAATGCCGAGATCCACAACTACCAGCCGACGCCGGGCGACATCATCCGCGCCCAAAAGGCCGACCTTGTGCTGTGGAACGGGCTCAACCTCGAACTGTGGTTCCAAAAGTTCTTCGACAATCTCGACGGCGTGACCGAAGCCGTGGTGTCGGATGGCGTCGCGCCCATGGGCATCGCCGAGGGACCCTATACCGGCAAGCCCAACCCTCATGCCTGGATGTCGCCAGAAGCGGCACTGATCTATGTCGAAAATATCCGCAAGGCGTTTGCCGCCAAGGACCCCAAGAACGCGGAGGCTTACGCCAAAAACGCCGCAGCCTATGCCGACAAGATCAAGGCGACGGTCGCGCCCATCCATGCCGCGATCGAGACCATTCCAGAGCAGCGTCGCTGGCTTGCCACCAGCGAAGGCGCGTTCTCTTATCTGGCGCGCGACTTCGGCCTGAAGGAGGTTTATCTTTGGCCGATCAATGCCGACCAGCAAGGCACGCCCCAGCAGGTGCGCAAGGTGATCGACCTCGTCAAGGCCAACAACATTCCTGCCGTGTTCAGCGAAAGCACGGTGTCGTCGAAACCGGCCGAGCAGGTCGCGCGGGAAACGGGCGCCAAATATGGCGGCGTGCTGTATGTCGACTCGCTGAGCGATGCCAGCGGCCCGGTGCCGACCTATCTCGACCTGATGCGGGTCACCACCGAAACCATCGTCAAGGGGCTCGCCCAATGAATGTGCCGCTGAAGGGGCGCCCCGCCACCGCAGCGCTGTCAGGCGAAGGCCTGCGCGTCGACAACATCTCGGTCACCTACCGCAACGGCCACACCGCCCTTCGCAATGCCTCCTTCGCCATTCCACGCGGCACCATCACTGCCCTTGTCGGCGTCAACGGCTCAGGGAAGTCGACCCTGTTCAAGTCGATCATGGGTTTCGTGCCGCTCGCCACCGGCAGCGTTTCGATCTTCGGTGAGCCGGCGCGCGAGGCACTGAAGAAGAACCTCGTCGCCTATGTTCCGCAGAGCGAGGACGTCGACTGGAACTTTCCGGTGCTGGTCGAAGACGTGGTGATGATGGGCCGCTACGGCCACATGAACTTCTTCCGCATGACCCGCACTGTCGACCGCGAGGCGGTGGATGCGGCGCTCGAGCGCGTTGGCATGGCGGATTTCCGCAAGCGCCAGATCGGCGAGCTTTCCGGCGGACAGAAGAAGCGCGTCTTCCTGGCCCGGGCACTGGCACAGCAGGGCGAGGTCATCCTGCTCGACGAGCCGTTCACCGGTGTCGACGTGCGCACCGAAGAGGCGATCATCACGCTGTTGCAGGGCCTGCGCGACGAAGGCCGGGTGATGCTGGTGTCGACGCATAATCTGGGCTCGGTGCCGCGTTTCTGCGACCGCGCCGTGCTGGTCAACCGCACCGTTCTCGCCTCGGGGCTGACGGCGGAAACCTTCACCAAGGCCAATCTCGAAAGGACCTTTGGCGGGGTGCTGCGCCAGTTCATCCTCGGTGGGTCCGAACTGCACCAGGACGCCGCCGACACGCGACAGGTGACAGTGCTGACCGACGACGAGCGCCCCTTCGTCATCTATGGCGACGACGCCGAAAAAGACGCTGCGGCCAAGAAGGGCGGGCGCAAGAAATGATCGCCACGCTCCTGGAGCCGTTCGGCTACGGCTACATGCTCAACGCCATGTGGGTGTCCGCCCTTGTCGGCGGCGTCTGCGCCTTCCTTTCGGCCTATCTCATGCTCAAGGGCTGGTCGCTGATCGGCGACGCGCTCTCGCATTCCATCGTGCCCGGCGTTGCCGGCGCCTACATGCTCGGCCTGCCATTTGCGCTCGGCGCGTTCATCTCAGGCGGGCTTGCGGCGGGCGCGATGCTGTTCCTCAACCAGCGCACCAAGCTTAAGGAAGACGCCATCATCGGGCTGATCTTCACCTCGTTCTTCGGGCTTGGGCTGTTCATGATCTCGCTGTCGCCGGCCTCGGTGAACATCCAGACCATCGTGCTCGGCAACATCCTGGCGATCACGCCTTCAGACACGCTGCAGCTGGTGCTGATCGGCGGCATTTCGCTCGCCATCCTGCTTGCCAAATGGAAGGACCTGATGGTCGCCTTTTTCGACGAAAACCACGCGCGGTCGATCGGGCTCAGGCCAGATCTGCTCAAGGTGCTGTTCTTCATGCTGCTGTCGGCCTCGACGGTTGCGGCACTGCAAACCGTCGGCGCCTTCCTCGTCATCGCCATGGTGGTGACGCCAGGCGCTACGGCTTATCTTTTGACCGACCGCTTCCCCCGGCTGATCGTCATCAGCGTCGCCATCGGCAGCGTGACCAGCTTCGTCGGCGCCTATGCCAGCTATTTCCTCGACGGCGCGACGGGCGGCATTATCGTAGTCGCGCAGACGCTGATTTTCCTGGTCGCGTTTGTTTTCGCCCCCAAGCACGGGCTGCTGGCATCGCGGCGGCGGGCAAGGCTGGAACTGGAGGCGGGGATATGATGATGGGTCTCATTCCTTCCCACCCCCCTCTGGCCTGCCGGCCATCTCCCCCGCAAGGGGGGAGATCAGGCCTGCATCGGCGTAGCGCCCAATCGCCAGTGTCGCATAGCTTATCCTGTCCATACGACGCCGCAGGACGAGGCACCGCCGAGGACGAGACTAATCTCCCCCCTTGCGGGGGAGATGGCCGGCAGGCCAGAGGGGGGTGGCGTGGAGCGCCGACCTATGTGGTGCAGCCATGATCGAAACACTCACCTTCCCCTTCGCCTTTCCGTTCATGCAGCAGGCATTCGTTATTGCCCTGCTGGTCGCGGTACCGATGGCGCTGTTGTCGTGTTTCCTGGTGCTCAAGGGCTGGTCGCTGATGGGCGATGCCATCAGCCATGCCGTGCTGCCCGGCGTGGTGCTGGCCTACATCGCCGGCCTGCCGCTAGCGGTGGGTGCCTTCGCCGCCGGCATGACCTGCGCGCTTGCGACCGGCTATCTCAAGCAAAACAGCCGGATCAAGGAAGACACCGTCATGGGTATCGTCTTTTCCGGCATGTTCGGTCTTGGCATCGTTCTCTACACCAAGATCCAGACCGACGTGCATCTCGACCATATCCTGTTCGGCGACATGCTGGGTGTGAGCTGGAGCGATGTCGGCCAGACGGCTGTGATCGCGCTGATCGCCACCGGAGCGATCGGCCTGTTTCGCCGCGATCTGTTGCTGCACGCCTTCGACCCGCAGCACGCGCAGGCCATCGGCCTGCCGGTAAAGCTGTTGCACTACGGGCTGCTGTCGATCCTGTCGCTGACCATCGTCGGCGCGTTGAAGGCGGTGGGCATCATCATCGCCATTGCCATGCTGATCGCGCCCGGCGCCATCGCTTACCTGCTCACCGACCGCTTCGAGCGCATGCTGATGGTGTCGGTGCTGGTAGCGGTGCTTTCTTCCTTCTTTGGCGTCTATCTCAGCTTCTTCATCGACAGCGCGCCGGCACCGACAATCGTGCTTTTGATGAGCCTGACCTTCGTCGCTGCTTTCTTCATCTCGAAGCGCCGGACAGTGCTTCGAGAGCGGCAGGTGATGCCGGCGGATTGAGGTCCGCTCAGGAAACCGCAGCGTTCAGCCGGCGACGGGCAAACGAATGGCCGTCGCCGTCGAAGATATGCAGTTCGTTGGGGCTGGCGGCAAGCCGGATCACCGCGCCGCGCTTGACCTCGACATTGCCCGGAAGCTTGGCCACCAGCGGCTGGTCGGCGCGGCCGATGTCGACATAAACCAGCTGGACTTCGCCCAACTGCTCGACATAATCGACAAGCCCTTCAAACAGATAGTCGTCGCTGGTCGCGACATAGAGGTCCTCGGGCCGCACGCCGAAGCTGACGGCCTTGCCCTGGGCCTCGGCAGGGGTTGCCACCGGCACCGATGTCTTGTGGCCGCCGACATGGCTGACCAGGCTGGTCTCGCCCGTCCTGTCGATCGTGCCGCCAACGATGTTCATCGCCGGGGAGCCGATGAACTGGGCGACGAACAGGTTGCCGGGGTGCTTGTAGAGCTCCATCGGCGTGCCGACCTGCTCGATGCGGCCGTCCTTGAGCACGACGATGCGGTCGGCCAGCGTCATCGCCTCGACCTGGTCGTGGGTGACGTAGATCATGGTGGTGTTGGGCATCGACTCCTTGAGCTTGGCGATCTCGATGCGGGTGGCAACGCGCAGGGCCGCATCAAGGTTGGACAGCGGCTCGTCGAACAGGAAGACCTTGGGGTTGCGCACGATGGCGCGGCCGATGGCCACCCGCTGGCGCTGGCCGCCCGACATCGCCTTGGGCAGGCGGTCGAGATACTTGGTCAGCTGCAGGATTTCGGCCGCGGCGCGCACGCGCTTGTCGATCTCGGCCTTGCTCTCCTTGGCGATCTTCATGCCGAAGGCCATGTTGTCGTAGACGGTCATGTGCGGGTAGAGCGCATAGGACTGGAACACCATGGCGATGCCGCGCTTGGAGGGCGGGATGTCGTTGACCTTCTCGCCGGCAATCTCCAGCGTGCCGCCGCTGATCTCCTCAAGCCCTGCGATCGAACGCAGCAGCGTCGACTTTCCGCAGCCCGAGGGGCCAACGAAGACGATGAACTCGCCCGATTTGATGTCGAGGTCGATGCCGTGGAGAATGTGCAGATTGCCGTAAGACTTCTTGACGTCCCTGAGCGATAGATCGGCCATGGTTTCCTCCCAGATTTTTCTTTCCGGCGGTCAGACGAAACGCCCGAACCAGGCGCCGTAGCCACCGAGCCGAACTGCGCCGGCATTTGCATTTCCATCGAGCCCATGCCCAGCCAGGGGCTGCAGACCTCGACCTCCGAGGTCGACGTTAGCTGTTGTGCTGCCAAGATTGAAGACGCAGACGATCTCCTCGTTGCCCTCGCGGCGGGTGAAGGCGACCGTGTCGTTTTCGGCTTTCAGGAACGAGATGTCGCCCTTGGCAAGGGCTGGGTGCGCACGGCGGAAGGAAAGGAAGCGGCGGTAATGTTCGAGCAGCGAAGCCGCATCGCCTTCCTGCGTGTCGACCGCCTTGGCCAGATGATCCGCCGGCACCGGCAGCCATGGCTTGGCTGACGAGAAGCCGCCGTTCTTGGCGTCCTTGTTCCAGACCATTGGCGTGCGGCAACCGTCGCGGCCCTTGAATTCCGGCCAGAAGCGGATGCCGTAAGGGTCCTGCAAATCCTCGAAGGCGAGGCTGGCTTCGGTGAGGCCGAGCTCTTCGCCCTGGTAGATACAGACCGAGCCGCGCAGCGACATCATCAGCGCCGAGATCACCTTGAGATAAGCGGTGCGGTCGGCCTCGCCCATGCCCCAGCGCGAGGCGTGGCGGACGACGTCGTGGTTGGAAAACGCCCAGCACGACCAGCCGTCGCTGGCAGCCTTGCCGAAGTCTTCGAGCACGGTGCGGACCTTGGCGGCGGTGATCTTTTCCGGCGCCAGGAAGTCGAAGGCATAGCACATCTGCACCTTGTCGCCGCCGGCGGTGTAGGACGCCACGACCTCAAGCCCGCGCTGGGAATCACCGACTTCTCCGACAGCTGCGGCTGCCGGATACTCGTCGAGCACGGCACGGAAACGCGCGAGGAATTCGAGGTTTTCAGGCCGGCTCTTGTCGTAGATGTGATCCTGGAAATTGTAAGGGTTCACCGCAGGTGCGGTCTGGTCGTTGCGCTGTTCCGGCGGCAGTGCGGGATTGTCTTCGAGCCCGGCCGAGTGGAAGTAGAAGTTGATCGTGTCCAGACGGAAACCGTCGACACCGCGTTCGAGCCAGAAGCGGGTGACATCGAGCAGCGCGTCCTGGACGTCGCGGTTGTGGAAGTTGAGATCGGGCTGCTCGGCGAGGAAGTTGTGCAGGTAATACTGCATGCGGCGCGTGTCCCACTGCCAGGCAGAACCGCCGAAGATCGACAGCCAGTTGTTGGGCGGGCTGCCGTCCGGCTTGGCGTCGGCCCAGACGTACCAATCAGCCTTGGCATTGTCGCGGCTCGAACGGCTTTCCTTGAACCAAGGGTGCAGGTCGGAGGTGTGCGAGATGACGCCGTCGATCATCACCTTGAGGCCGAGGCGATGGGCTTCCGCGATCATCGCATCGAAATCGGCAAGGGTGCCGAACATCGGATCGATGTCGAGATAGTCTGATATGTCGTAGCCGAAATCCTTCATCGGCGACTTGAAGAAGGGCGAGATCCAGACCGCGTCCGCACCCAGTTCGGCGATATGCGGCAGCCGCTCGATGATGCCCTTGAGGTCGCCGATGCCGTCGCCGTTCGAATCCTGGAAGCTGCGGGGATAGATCTGGTAGATCACCGCCCCCCGCCACCAGTCGCGGTCGACAGCGGTCTCAGGGTTTTCGTTTTTGCGCATTGCGGCCTGCATGGAGCTAGCCTCCCTTGACTGAGCCCGCGAGCAGGCCGCGGACGAAATAACGTTGGAGCGAGAAGAACACGATCAACGGCACGATGATGGTGACGAAGGCCGAGGTGGTGAGGATTTCCCAGTCGCCGCCGCGCGAGCCAAGCAGCGCGTTGAGCTTGCCGGTAAGCACCAGCTGGTCGGAGCCAGAGCCCAGGAACACCATCGCCACCAGAAGATCGTTCCAGACCCACAGGAACTGGAAGATCGCGAAGGAGGCGAGCACCGGGAAGGACAGCGGCAGCACGATCTTGACGAAGATCTCGAAGTCGCTGGCGCCGTCGATGCGGGCCGACTCCATGATCTCGCGCGGCAGGCCGGCGATGTAGCTGCGCAAGAGGTAGATGGCAAAGGGCAGGCCGAATCCGGTATGCGCCAGCCATATGCCGAGATAGGTCTTGGCCGGAACGCCGAAGAACAGCCCGACGCCATTGTAGAGCTTGAGCAGCGGGATCAGCGACATTTGCAGCGGCACGACGAGCAGGCCGATGATGACGGCGATTAGCAGCGCGCGACCGGGAAAGCGCATCCAGGCGAGCGCATAAGCTGCATAGGCGGCGATCAGGATCGGGATGATCGTCGCAGGAATGGTCACCGTCAGCGAGTTGATGAAAGAGCGGCCAATGCCTTCGGAAAACAGCACCGTGCGGTAATTGTCGGTGGTGAAGCGCGGCGGCGCCGAAGCCGAGAAATAGACACGCTGGCCACGTGTGCTCTCGAACGCTTTGGGCGACGACAGCACATAAGAGCCATCATCATTGACCTGAAGGGTCACCCCATCGCCGAGATCGGCGACAGCACCTGCCGCATATTGCGTGGGCTGCTGCGCCTTGGTGCCGAAGGCAGTCAGCGTGCGGGCATCGCCGGCGCCAAACAGGTTGCCCATGATCAGGAACTTGCCGTCTTTTTCGACCTGCTTGTCGGCGGCGTCGGTGCGGCCGGCCTCGGTTTGCGAGGAGGTGGAGAGTGCTGTCCACCAACCGGAAACGATGAGCTGGTCCTTGTCGCGTAGCGAGCTTACCAGGATGCCGAGCGTCGGAATGGTCCAGATCGCGACGAAGACCAGCACCGCGAGGTGAACGCCGAAGCGGCTGATGAGAGACCTTCCGCTTGCACTGGCCATGTCAGTGTCCTCCCCCGCCTTCACGATTGGCCTGGCGGATGTTCCAGATCATGATCGGAACGACGGCGAGCATGATGATGACTGCGATGGCCGCACCACGGCCGAAATCGCCCCCGCCCCTAAACATCCAGTCGAACATCAGATTGGCCAGCACCTGGCTGTTCCACTGCCCGTTGGTCATGGTCAGGACGATGTCGAAGACCTTGAGCACGAGGATGGTGATGGTGGTCCAGACCACCGCGATGGTGCCCCAGATCTGCGGCACCATGATCTTCCAGAAGATCTGGAACGGATTGGCGCCATCGATGACCGCCGCCTCGATGGTTTCTTCGGGAATGCCACGCAGGGCCGATGACAGGATGACCATGGCAAAGCCGGTCTGGATCCAGATCAGGATGACCATCAGGAAGAAATTGTTCCAAAACGGCGTCGATATCCACACCTGCGGATTGCCGCCGAGATACTGAACGGCGGCATTCAGGATGCCGATCTGGGTCTGGCCTTCAGCGCGATATTCGTAGACGAATTTCCAGATGACGCTGGCGCCGACAAACGAAATGGCGAGCGGCAGGAAGACGAGGCTCTTGGCGATGTTGCCCCACCAGATCTTGTCGGTGAGCACGGCGATGATCAGGCCGAAGAAGGTGCAGGCGGCAGGAACGACGGCGAGCCACAGCAGGTTGTTGAAGATCGAGTTGCGGAATTCGCGGTCGCCGAAAGCCCAGCTGTAATTGGCGAGACCGACGAAATTCTGGCCGGTGCGGTCCATGACGGAGAGCCTGAGCGTTTCGATCACCGGATAGACGAGATAGACGGTGACGATCAGCATGGCCGGGCCGACGAACAGCCATGGCCGGATCAGGCCCTGGCGGCGCAGATTGTCGACGGCAGCAGCGCCGGAGACGCCGCGCGAGGGAAAGACCGTGTCGAGGATTTTGTTGGCGCCCCAGTAGTAGACGACGCAGCCGCCGACGCCGATGATGATGGTGAAAATGGCCGAAAGTATCTGTGCCGTCATGAGATCAGTCCCTTTTCAACGGGCTGTTTCGAGCAGACTGCCAGTGTCGGAAGGAAGTCCCCTCACCCGCGCTCCGCGACACGCCGGGGCGCCTCTCCCGGCGGGAGGGGGGACCGGGTCGGGGCCACCGGCGCCTCCCCCGACAAGGGGAAGGCGTCCGCGAAGCGGCAAGGCGAGGGGACTAGCTGAACCCTTTACTTGATCGCGTCCCAGCTCTTCTGGATGTCGGATGCGACATCGTTTGCCGGCTTGCCGCCGACCAGGTCGATCATGCCGGTCCAGAAGGCGCCTGCACCAATCTTGCCGGGCATCAGGTCGGAACCATCGAAGCGGAAGGTCGAGGCGTTGACCAGGATATCGCCCTGCTTTTTCAGAGCGTCATTGGCGTAGGCGTCCTTGTTGGCCGTCTTGAGCGGGGTCAAGAAGCCCGACTGCGCCATCCAGATCTCATGGGTAAGCGGCATCTTCAGGAAGTCGATGAAGGCGCGCGCTGCCTTGGAGTCCTTGGTGATGGTGAACAGCGTGCCGCCGCCGAGCACGGGATTGCCAAGCTCAGGCTTGGCGGCAAAGGGCGGCAGGTAGAAGAAGTCCGCACCCTCGCCAAGCTTGGTGCCTTCGGGGAAGAAGGACGAGATGAACGACGCCTGGCGGTGCAGGTAGCACTTGGGCGGAACCGCAAACAGGCCCTTGGGGCTGTCGCGGAAGTCGGTCGCGGCAACCGCTGCCTTGCCGCCGTCGACATATTTGTCGTTGGTGGCGATCTTGGCGAAGATGTCGAGCGCGTTGACCACCGCCGGGTCGTTGAACGGTATCTCGTTCTTGGTCCACTTGTCGTACACGTCGGGCGCCTGGGTGCGCAGCATGATGTCTTCGACCCAGTCGGTGGCCGGCCAGCCGGTGGCACCACCGGATCCAAGGCCGATGCACCACGGCACGCCGCCGTCGGCGACGATCTTGTCGGTCAGGGCCTGCATCTCTTCCCAGGTCTTGGGAACGGTATAGCCGGCTTCCTCGAAGTTCTCCGGCACGTACCAGACCAGCGACTTCAGGTCGGCCTTGAAGGGGAAGCCATAGAAACCGGGCTTGCCATCCTTGTCCTTGTAGGTACCGAGATCGACCCAGGACTGGCCAGCGCCGTAGTTTTCCTTGACGAAATTGGCCGTGCCCTCGTCGAGCGGGGTGAGCAGGCCCTTGGAGGCCAGATCCTGGATCAGGCCGGGCTGCGGTAGGATGGCGATGTTGGGCGGGCTGCCGGCCTGCGTGTCGATGACGATCTGCTGTTCGTAATTCTCAGACGACGAATAGTTGACGGTGGCGCCGGTGGCCTCGCTGAAATAGTCGAGCACCGAACGCGCCAGCGCTTCATCTTCGCCGCGCCACGGGCCGAAGATCGAGAGCGTTTCGCCCTTCAAATCGACCTTCTTGAGTTCGTCGAAATTAGCCCAGGTGAAACGGGCATCCTCGCCCGGCTTGAACTTCAGCTCCGCTGACGCGGGCGCGCTGAGGGCAACGGCAGCAAAAGCCACGCCCAGCAACAGGGTCTTCCTCATGGTCTTCCTCCCAGTGGATCGAAAACTCCGGACGGAACCTCCATTCCGCCCGCCTGCACCGCCCCGAACTGTGCCCCAGTCTTGCGCAAGCTGCAACCACATCACGCAACGGCAATTCAAAGCGCTTTGGATTTGTTCATCACGCCACTGGAATCGAAAAGAGTCAAGAGCATCGGCAGGCTAATCGATTTAAGAACTGTACGAATGTGCGCTGCAACATGCTTTTTTGTGCTGCATTTGCAATTTTCGCTTCAAAGCAAGAAAGTCGGCGCCTATTCTCGCTGGCTTGAAGCGCCTTGTTTGCCCGACGCCCGGGCGAAGCCTGATTTAAAGCGCTTTGGGAATGGGAGCCGAGGTGAACCTCAAGCAGCTGTCGCTGATGCTCGAACTTTCGCAGACGACGGTGAGCCGTGCGCTGAACGGCTATCCCGAGGTCAGCGAAGAGACGCGCCGCAGGGTCACGGACGCCGCCAAGCGCCACGGCTACCGGCCGAACCCGAGCGCGCGCAGGCTGGCGACCGGCAAGGCCGGCATGATCGGCTACGTCATGCCGACGGGCGCATCAGTCGACATCGACCCGCATTTCGTCGAGTTTCTCTCCGGCCTTGGCGACTATGCCCGGGGCCACGAGCTCGACCTGGTGCTGAGCCCGGCGGATGCGCTGGACGAAGAGACGACCTATCGGCGCATCGTCGCCAACAAGCAGGTCGACGCGCTCTACATCTCGGCCCCCTATAGCGTCGACAAACGCGTGGCACTTGCCCACCAGCTCGGCATCCCCTTCATCGTGCATGGCCGCAGCGAGGGGCTCGATTTCGACTATCCGTTCATCGACATCGACAATGAAGGTGCCTTCCATGACGCGACGCGCCTGCTGATCCAGCTTGGCCATCGCCGCGTTGGATTGATCAATGGCGACGACACCCAGACCTTCGCCATCTTCCGCGAGCGCGGTGTCAGGCGGGCGCTGTCGGAAAGCGGGCTGGTGCTCGAGCCCAGCCACATTCGCTCGCTGGTGATGACCGAAGAGAACGGCTACCGCGCGGCGCGCGCCTTGCTGGAGGCGTCAAATGCGCCGACGGCGATCGTCTGTTCGAGCCTGATCATGGCACTCGGTGTGGTGCGCGCGGCGCGCGACCTCAAGCTGTCGCTGCCCGGCGACCTGTCGCTGGTGAGCCATGACGACGTCTTCCCTTGGCTGAGGCCCGAGCATTTTTCGGTGCCGCTGACCACGACGCGCTCGTCGATCCGCGCGGCAGGAGCACGCGTGGCCGAGCGGCTGGCGGCACGGATTTCTGGCCTGGAGGACGGCGCGCGCGGCGAGGTCTGGCCGGTCGATCTGGTGGTGCGCGGGTCCATCGCGGGGGCCAAGGGCTGACCTGGGCCGTAGTGAGGCGGTTATCTCACGGCATGGATCCCCGGGATCTTCGCACTTCGCTTCGCTCGTGCTTCGACCCGAGGATGACGAAGGCATGGGGACACGCCGCTAGTCGCAAACCGTGGAGATTTGCGGAAGAGTCTGATGAAGCTCGTCATCCTCGAGTCGAAGCGCGAGCGGAGCGAGTGCGAAGATCTCGGGGATCCATGCCGTGACGAAACCGTGCCTGGGCGGTCCAATCAACCTTATCCTCTGCCCCCTTCCCGGCACCGGCGGCCTCCACTTCCCAAGCTAGATCTTGGTGGCGCCGCCGTGATTAGCCGGCAGCGAGCGCGCGCGCAGCGGGGCGACCGATGCGTGGCGCTGGAAGGTCTCCTCTCCAAGCGCTTCGACCTTGTGGTTGGGTAGATCCGACAACAGCCCCGCGACGCGGGTGAACGACTGTTCGAGCGCCCTTTCCTTGATCACGCCCGCCTTCAGACCGGCGGACATATGGTCGATCATGCGCAGGATGATCTCGGTGTCGGCCCAGTAGGCGCACATGCACAAAAGATCGCAGCCGGCGTTGATGATGCTGGTCGTCGTCTCGGGCCTGTCCAGCCGCTCCGAAATCGCCTTCATACCGAGATCGTCGCTGACCACCACGCCTTCGTAGCCGAGTTCCTTGCGCAGGATATCCTGAAGGATCACCTTCGACATCGTCGCCGGGATGCCGGGATCGATCTGCGAAATGACGATATGCGCCGTCATGATCATGCGCGTGGCGGCATCGTTGAAATGGCGGAACGCTTCGAGTTCGCGGCTGCGGAACGTCTTGGGATCGACGTCGATGACGGGCAGCGAATAATGCGAATCGACAGCCGTGTCGCCATGCCCGGGGAAATGCTTGGGACAGCCCAAGACGCCCTCAGCCTGAAGGGCGTCGAGGAATTCGCGCGCCGCTGGCACCACATCCTGCGGCGTCGTGCCGAACGAGCGTTGCCCGATGACCGGATTGGCGGGGTTCGAATTGACGTCGACGACGGGGGCGAAATTGACGTTGAAGCCGAGCGACCGCAGCTCGATGCCCATCGCCTTGCCGACATCGGCGGCTTGCTTGGGCCACTCACGCGCATAGGCAAAAGGCGTGATCGGTGCCGGCGGACGCAGCACGCCGCCGCCCTCATGGTCGATCGAGATGATGACTTCGTCACGCTCGATATATTCGCGCACATCGGCAAGCAGCCTTGCGTGGCTTTCCAGCCAATCCTCATAGGGCGCATCGGGAAGGAAATTGGCACGAAACAGCACGACGCCCGCTGGCTTCAGCAGCGACAGAAGCCGCTTGTCCTTGTCGCCAAGCACATGCCCGGGCTGCAGGCCGATAAGAAACCGATGTCCGAAAGACGCGGGCCCGCGTCCGAGATCGAATGTAAGATCCATGCTTTGCCAACTCCGCCGGGATATCAGATGCCACGCGAGGTTTGTGACACCAACACGTCCTTAGTGCATGAGCCGGAGAAGCGGAATCGGTTTTCGAACAAGCCGGGTTCGAAAACAGCAGTGCCGCTCTTTCGAGCGAGAGCGGCACTGTTGGTCAGGTCCTTATGCGCCCGGCGATCAGCTCACCCTCCGCGCGGTCCGCCTCGGTGACGGAAGTGAAGCGCTTGAGGCGGCGAGCGAACCAGCTGTTGAGGTCGTCCATGGTCGCGAACATCACAGGCACGACCACCAGGGAAAGCAGCGTCGAGGTGATCAGGCCGCCGATGACAGCGACAGCCATCGGCGCGCGGAAGCTGGCGTCGGCGCCGAAGCCGATCGCCGCCGGCATCATGCCGGCCACCATGGCGATGGTCGTCATGATGATCGGGCGGGCGCGGGTCATGCCTGCCTTCATCAGCACCGCGCGCCGATCCAGCCCCTCGGCGCGGCATTCGATGGCGTAGTCGACCAGCAGGATCGAGTTCTTGCAGACGATGCCCATCAGCATCAGGATTCCGATCGTCGACGACAGGTCGAGTGCCGCGCCATAGGCGAGCAGCGCCAGGGCCGCGCCGCCCAGCGACAGCGGCAAGGCGATCAGGATGGTGACCGGCTGCAGGAAGTTCCTGAACAGAAGCACCAGCACCGCCATGACCATCAGGATGCCCGCCACCAGCGCCTGGGCGAAGCCGCGGAACATCTGCGTCATCTCTTCGGCCGCGCCATATTCGATATGGCTGACGCTTGCGGGCAGGTTCTTCAGCGCCGGCAATGCCGAGACCGCCTTCATCGCATCGCCAAACACGACGCCATTCAGGTTGGCTTCGACGGCGACCAGGCGCTTGCGGTCGAGGCGTTCGACCTTGCCTTCCTCCGCACCGAACGAAAGATCGGCGACCGAGGTCAGCGGCACCACCTTGCCGTCGGCCGTGCCGACACGCAGCTTGCGCAAGGTTTCGAGATCGCCGCGCGCCGACTTGTCGAGCAACACGCGGATCGGCACCAGCCGGTCACCGAGGTTGAACTGCGCCGAATTGGAGTCGGTTTCGCCAAGCGTGGCGATGCGCGCGACCGTCCCCAGCGACACCACCGAAACACCGAGCCGGGCCGCCTCGTCCAGGCGCGGCTTGACCAAAAGCTCCGGTGCCAATGGTGCCTGGTTGGACAGCACGTTGGTCAGTTCCGGCATCTGGCGCATTTCGGCCTCAAGCTGATAGGCGGCCCTGTTCAGCTCCTCGGGATTGTTGCCCGCCAGATAGATCGAAACCTCCTTGCCGCCCTGATCCGAGACAAAGGTGAACTGGATGTCAGGCGTATTGGCCATGATCGGACGCGCGGCGAGTTCAAACGACTTGCGGTCGAGTTGGCGCTCGCCGCGCGGCTTGAGCTTGATGATCAAGGTCACCTTGTTGACGTCGTCGGTGGTCACCAGCACGCTCGCCACCTCCGGCCGCGCCTTCAGCTCGCGCACGATCTTGTCCGAAACGCGAGCGGTTTCCTCCAGCCGCGTGCCCGGGGGCAATGTCACCTGCGCTTGCGAGACGTTGCCGTCACTGCTCGGCACAAAACCGGTCGGCAACTGGGTCAGGAGGAAGACCGAACCGGCGAAGAACACAGCCACCAGGCCAAAGGTCGTCTTGCGGTGATCGAGCGTCCAGCCCAGCACGGCGAGATAGCGCAGCGACAGCTTCGACGGCTCGGCCGAATGACTTCCGGCTGCCTTGGGCTGCAGCAAATAGGCCGCCATCAAAGGGGTGAGCAATCGCGCCACGACCAGCGAGATCAGCACCGCAACAGCCACCGTCACACCGAACTGCCTGAAATATTGACCGACGGCACCGCCGATGAAACTGACCGGCGCAAACACCGCAACGATGGTCAAGGTGGTGGCCACGACCGCAAGGCCGATCGCATCGGCGCCCTCGATCGCCGCGAGATAGGGCCGCTTGCCCATGTCGACATAACGTTCGATGTTTTCGATCTCGACGATGGCATCATCGACAAGGATGCCGATCACCAGCGTCAGTGCCAAAAGGCTGACGCTGTTGAGCGTATAGCCGAGCAGCTCCATCACCCAGAAGGTCGGCAGGATCGACAAGGGCATCGCCACGGCGGCGATCAGCGTGGCGCGCCAGTTGCGCAGGAACAGAAACACCACAACGACCGTCAGCGCAGCGCCTTCGACAAGGGCGGTCACCGCGGCGTTGTAGCTGTCCAGCGTGTATTCGACGTTGGAGATGACCTCGTTGAATGTAACGTCCGGCGTCCGCGCCGCAATTTCGGCCAGGCGCCTGGCCGCCGCATCGGCGACGACCGTATCGCTGTGGCCCTTGGCGCGGGAGACGGAAAAGCCAACGACGGCCTCGCCATTGAAGCGCGCGAAACCGCGCGGATCGGCTGGCCCGTCCTTGATGGTGGCGATGTCGCGGAGCTGCACCCAGCGGTTTCCTGGCAAGGAAACCGAAAGGCCGGACAGCTCGTCGAGCGACCTGACGCTGCCCAAGGTGCGGATCGACTGCTCTCGTTCACCAATCTCGCCACGGCCGCTGGGAACATTAATGTTGATCTGGCGCAGCGCAGAATTGACCTGGTCGGCCGTCACGCCCAGCGCCAGCAACCTGTCGGGGTCGAGCGAGACGGTGATTTCGCGGTTAACGCCGCCAAGGCGCTCGACCTTTTGCACACCGGGAAGAGCAAGAAGCTCGCGGCTGATCGTATCTTCGACAAACCACGACGCATCGAGCACCGACATGTTGGGCGCCTGCATCGTGTAATAGAGGATCGCCCCGCCTTCGACATCGACGCGCGAGACGATCGGGTCCTGGATCGATTGCGGCAGGTCGGACCTGACCTGGCCGACGGCCTCGCGGACGTCGTTGGTTGCCCGGTCCGGATCGACGCCAATCTTGAATTCGACTGTGGTCGTCGACACGCCATCCCTGATGGTCGAGCGGATGTGCTTGACGCCAGCCAGACCGGAGGCCGCGCCTTCGATGCGTCGGGTGACCTGGTTTTCCATCTCGGCAGGGGCAGCACTTGCCTGAGATACGGTGACGGTCACGATCGGAAACGACAGGCTCGGATTGGCATTGACCGGCAGGCGCAGGAACGACGCCCAGCCGACAAGCGTCAGCACCACAAAAAGAACGATGGTGGGGATCGGCTTGCGGATCGCCCAGGCGGAAATGTTGCTGATCATGGGCGAGTGCTTCCGGTGATGGCACCGATGTCGATGGTCGCCACCGCATCGCCCTCGCGCAGCGACGCGCCAGCCTTGGCGACAACGACGTCGCCAGTCTTGAGTCCAGCAATTATTTCGAGCCTGCCATTGTTGCGCAGACCTGTTTCGACAGCCCGCCGCATCACCCGGCCGCGCTCGACCACGAAGACGGCGGCCTTGTCCGTGCCCCCGCCATAAAGCAGTGCCGAATCGGCGATGACGATGGCCTCACGCTTCGCCACCATCACCACGGCCCGGCCAAAGGCGCCGGGAAACAGCGCGGTATCGGTATCTAGAGCGATCCTGGCCCCGCCAAGACGGGTGTCGCGGTCGATCTTCGGCGTGATCATGCGCACCTTGCCCCTGATCACGTCGCCACTGCCGGGAAGCGAAACTTCAGCCGGCTGGCCGACCGCCAGCTGCGGCAGCTCGCGTTCGGGAATGTCGGCGGCAAGTTCGACCCTGCCATCGCGGATCAGGCGGATCAACGGCTCCGATCCGGTGAGCGAACCGGCGTTGGCGTGGCGCTCGGAAACGACGCCGGCGACAGGTGCTATGACGACGTCGCGTTCGCGCAGCCGCCGGGATTCGGCGAGTAGGGCTTCGGCCTGGTTGACCTCGGCCTGCGCCAAGGCAACGCCCTGGCGCTCGACGGCTTCGGTGGAAGCACGATCGGCGAAGGCCTGGCTGGACAAGAAACCCGACTGCTTGAGCGGACCAGCGCGCTGCAATGCTGCCAGTGCCTGCGCCGCCTTTGCCTGCTGCTGGGCAAGAGCTGCGCTTGCCCGCGCCAGCCGTCCTTCGGATTCGCGCAA
Organism: Aminobacter sp. 01T433; assembly: GCF_056398585.1. Classification (NCBI taxonomy): domain Bacteria; kingdom Pseudomonadati; phylum Pseudomonadota; class Alphaproteobacteria; order Hyphomicrobiales; family Phyllobacteriaceae; genus Aminobacter; species Aminobacter sp. 01T433. The sequence goes on along the minus strand of NZ_JBFTPR010000001.1, from coordinate 95,947 downwards.
CTGATTGTCGCGCATCGCCGTATCGAGCCTGACCAGAACCTGGCCCGCCTTGACACGGTCGCCGACCTCGACGTCGACGCCCGTGATACGCTGGTCTTGCAACGGCGCGCCGACGGCGACCTCCTCGCGGGCGGCAAGCACGCCGCTGAACGACAGCGTCCATTCGCTCAGTGCGCTTGCAACGACGAAGGTCGACACCATGCGCTTGGACGTCTCTGTCTGGACGGCGGCGTCGACGCCATTGGCAACGGAACTCGCGCTGGAACCCGCCATCAAGGTGACGGCCAGGGCCGCTGCGATGGATATCTGAAAGGGGCGTGTCATGCTTGCATGCTTTCCACGGTCAGGACGTTTCCGAAGCGATGGCGACCGCCGGCCCTCCCCCTTGGCCGGTTCGCTTCTATGTTGATGGATCAGTCCGATGATTGGGTCGCCTCAGGTTTCATGGCAGCGACATGACAGGCGACCATTGCAGCAGTCTGTCGCAATGCGCGCGGTTTCACATGCAGCACACGCCGTCTGGACGAATCATCGATTTTTGATTGGAATTTTTTGGCGCACCCGACAGGATTCGAACCTGTGACCTCTGCCTTCGGAGGGCAGCGCTCTATCCAGCTGAGCTACGGGTGCTCGTTCGCGGCAGGCCGCGAACCACCATCCGGCGCACCGGACGACGCGCGTTCATAACCGATGCGGCGGCAAGCTTCAACGGGGGAAATGGAGTTGCATTGTGCTGCGACGGCGGCGCGAATTGTGCCGTCATTCACGCGGCAGCGTTCGAGAACCCGTGGCAGGCCTCCCAGGGCTCAGGCAGCGGACGAAATCTGCAGCCTGCGCGGCGTGCCTGCCGAACCGCTCATCAGGTGAATCAGGCAGCTGGTGCGCAGCAGGGAGGCGAAGTTCGGCACGCTGCCGTTGATTGCCAGCGCCTCGTCGTAAAGCGTCGACAAGAACCGCGATGTCGCCATGCCCTGCCCCTCGGCGATCTCGTCGATCAGCACCCAGAACGCGGCCTCCAGCTGAATGCTGGTCGAATGGCCGGCAATGCGAACCGAACGGTTGATCGGGCGGTAACGATCGGGGTCCTGCCCGGCAAAAACCTCGCACATGGCGTTTCCACCTCCTGCTTTTTCGCAAGTATGCCCCGCAGCCTCACAGCGGTCAATTTGCCTTTCAAGCGTGCTTTTCGAGCAAAACCTTCCGGTTTATCTCCGGATTTAAAATCAACTTTGCGGTAGCGGGCTGCTACCTGCCCCTTCCCGCGATGGCGCATCCTGCACACATAATTATGACAGTGCAGGAGATGCCTGATTGGCAAAGACCATCCACTCCATGATCCGCGTTCTGGACGAACAGCGTTCGCTGGATTTCTACGCCAAGGCGCTCGGCCTTGGGATTGCCGACCGGCTCGATTTCGAAACCTTCACGCTGGTCTATCTTTCCAACGGAGAAAGCGGCTTCGAGCTCGAGCTGACGATCAACAAGGATCGGACCGACCCTTATGTGCTGGGCGACGGCTACGGCCATCTCGCGGTTTCGGTCGCTGATCTCGACGACGAGCACAGCCGCATGAAGGCGCTGGGGCTCGAGCCGCGCGACATTGTCGAGTTCAAGAACAACGGCATCGAAATTGCCCGCTTTTTCTTCATATCGGACCCCGACGGATACAAGATCGAGGTTTTGCAAAGACGGGGGCGCTTCCTGTAGCGCCGCCGCAACTGCTGTTGGAGGACAGCAGTGCCAGCCAGCACATCGAACACGTGCACAAGCAAGCAAGGGAGGAAATCATGGTAACGATCTACGAGAAGCAGGCCGGCCTTTCCAGGCGTGAGCTTCTCAAACGCGGCAGCATCGGCGCGATGCTGGTGATCAGCGGCAGCGCCCTGATCAGCCCCCGCAACGCATGGGGACTGGAAGTGACCGCGCTCAAGCCAGAAACCATGGCAACCTTGATCGTGCTCGCCCGCGACATCTACCCACACGACCAACTCGCCGATCGCTTTTATGCCATCGCTGTCAAAGGGCAGGATGCGAAAGCCGGAAAGGACGCTGCCCACAAGGAGTTGATCGAGAACGGCGTTGCCGATCTCGACAAGCGGGCTGGTGGCACAGGCTATCGCAGCCTTGGATGGGAAGACGACCGCGTCGCCATCTTGCGCGACATCGAGACGACGCCGTTTTTCCAGGCGGTGCGCGGCGACCTCGTGGTCAGCCTCTACAACCAGAAAGAGGTATGGCCGATCTTCGGCTACGAGGGCGAATCCTACTCCAAGGGCGGCTACATAGCCCGCGGCTTCAACGACATCGAATGGCTTTGACGGCGAAGGCCCGCACCGGAGGAGGTGCGGTTGACGCGCTATGCGCGGCTTCGTTTCAATTTCTGGGAGGAAACAATGGCAGCCCCATACGATCTCAAGGATGACAGCGTCGTCGTCATCATCGGCTCAGGCGCAGGCGGCGGAACGCTCGGCAATGAACTGGCGCAAAAAGGCATCGACGTCGTCATTCTCGAAGCCGGCGCAAGGCATGAATATGAAGACTTCATCAACGACGAATGGGACAGCTTTTCCCAGCTTGCCTGGCTCGACAAGCGCACTACCGGTGGTGGCTGGCGCGTGGCCAAGGATTTCCCCAACCTGCCAGCCTGGATCGTCAAGGCGGTCGGCGGCACCACCACCCATTGGGCCGGCGCGTCTCTGCGCTTCCAGGATCACGAATTCAAGGCGCTGACCAACTACGGCAAGGTCGAAGGCGCCAATCTGCTCGACTGGCCCATCACGCTCGCCGATCTCGAACCTTACTACGACAAGGCCGAGGACAAGATGGGTGTGACCCGCACGCACGGCATCGAAGGCCTGCCTGGCAACAACAACTTCAAGATCCTCAAGGCCGGCGCCGACAAGCTCGGCTACAAGGAATGCCATACCGGGCACATGGCGATCAATTCCGCCGACCGAGATGGCCGCATGGGCTGCCAGCAGACCGGCTTTTGCTTCCAGGGCTGCAAGTGGGGCGCGAAATGGTCGACGCTCTACACTGAGATTCCGAAGGGCGAGGCGACCGGCAAGCTGGAGGTCAGACCGCAATCGCACGTGGTCAAGATCGAGCACGACCAGTCGGGCAAGGTGACCGGCGTCGTTTATGCCGACAAGGACGGCAAGCTGCATGAGCAGAAGGCGCGCGTGGTGGCGGTTGCGGGAAATTCGATCGAAAGCCCGCGCCTGCTGTTGAACTCGCATTCGTCGAAATTTCCGAACGGGCTCGCCAATTCCTCCGGCCAGGTCGGCAAGAACTACATGCGCCACACGACTGGATCGGTTTACGCCATCTTCGAAAAACCGGTGCATTTCTACCGCGGCACGACCATGGCCGGCATCGTGCGCGACGAGGCGCGCCACGATCCCTCGCGCGGCTTTGTCGGCGGCTATGAAATGGAGACGCTGGCGCTCGGCATTCCGTTCATGGCGGCGTTCCTCGACCCGGGCGGCTGGGGTCGCTCCTTCACCTCGGCGCTCGACCATTACGACCACATGGCCGGATTGTGGATCGTCGGCGAGGACATGCCGCAGGAGCAGAACGCGGTCAAACTCCACGCCGAACTCAAGGACGACTACGGCATGCCGATCCCGGACGTGTGGTTCACCGACCATCCCAATGACGTTGCGATGCGCAACCATGCCTATGCCCAGGGACAGGCGATCTACAGCGCGGTCGGCGCCACGCGCGCCTTCCCGACGCCGCCTTACCCCTCGACGCACAATCTCGGCACCAACCGGATGAGCGAGAAGGCCGAGGACGGCGTCGTCAACAAATGGGGACAGACGCACGACATCAAGAACCTGTTTGTCTCGGACGGCAGCCAGTTCACCACCGGCGGCGCCGAAAACCCGACACTGACGATCGTGACGCTGGCTATCAGGCAAGCCGACCATATCGCTTCGCAGATGGCGGCCAAGGCGATCTGACCGGCCTCCCAAGGCGCAAAGGTCGTCGGACAGCAGATCGCCCGACGACCTTTTTCTGAATGTCCATCTGGAAGCCAGGGCATACGCGCAAGCATCGGCATCGCGATTGACGATCGCGACATCGCATTGTCTAACCACCGCCACATGTTCACGCTTACGCAACTCGAAACCTTCAGCCAGGACGTCAAGAAAAGCCGCTTCCTCGCGGCTGCCGGGCCGGTGTCGGACGAGGCGGCGGCGAAGGCGTTTATTGCGGCCCATTCGGATGCCGGCGCCAACCACAATTGCTGGGCTTGGCGCACAGGGCAGAACTACCGCTTCAGCGATGACGGCGAACCGAGCGGCACCGCCGGCAAGCCGATCCTGCAGGCGCTCGACGGCCAGTCGCTCGACAATGTCGCCGTCGTCGTCACGCGCTGGTTCGGCGGCATATTGCTCGGCAGCGGCGGGCTGGTGCGGGCCTATGGCGGCACTGCCGCCGCCTGCCTGCGATCCGCTGCCAAAATGGCCATCGTCGTCACCATCGAGGCGAAGGTCACTTGCGGCTTTGCCGATCTGGCCCTCGTCCAGGCGCGGCTGGCGGCCCAGCCGGGTGTCAGGACGATCGCCGAGGCATTCACCGCGACCGGCGCCGAGCTCACCCTAGCCCTGCCCGAGGCCGACACGCCAGCGATCGTGCGCATGATCACCGACCTGACCAGCGGGCGCGCCGTGGTCGTCTTGCCCGATTGAGTTTTATCCGGCCAAACAGTCGCGGACCGGCGTATGATGGCACCAAGCCACCAGCCACCAAGGAGATAAAAATGGAAATCAAACGCTGCGGCTCGCGGCCTTCGGCAAAGCCATCGCCCGATTATTTCACCGGCACGGTGCGCCAGGATCCGATCTTCGAAACACCAGCGCCTGCCCGACTGCGCGCGGTCACCGTCACCTTCGAGCCCGGCGCACGCACGGCCTGGCATACCCATCCGCTCGGCCAGACGCTGGTCGTGACCTCGGGCTGCGGCTGGGCGCAGGTCTGGGGCGGTGTGGTCGAAGAAATCCGCAGCGGCGACGTGGTGTGGTTCGCGCCTGGCGAAAAGCACTGGCATGGCGCCGCGGTCACGACGGCAATGACGCATATAGCGCTTCAGGAAGCGCTTGACGGCAGCGCGGTCGACTGGCTGGAGCACGTTTCAGACACGCAATACCAGGCGCCCGCTTAATCAGGCGCGGAAAGCTTCCAGCCTCGGCTACTGGACCTCGGCCATCGGCACCGGCGCGGATGTCGAGCCCTGCATCGGCACAGCACCCATGGCCGGCATGGACGTTGCGGCGGCCACCGGCATCGGGGCCGCGGGTGCGGCAGGAGCGGTCTGGTAGGCCAGGCTGCCGCCGGCTGCCTGGGGCATGTAGCGCACGATCAGCTCCTCGACATGGGCGTTGCGCTTGCGCGCGGTGTCGCCACCCATGACGACGATGATCAGCTTGCGACCGTCGGCATTGACCGACGTTACGATGTTGAAGCCCGACGCCCTGATGTAGCCGGTCTTGATGCCGTCGACGCCGTTGACGCGGCCGAGCAGGTCGTTGTGGCCGCGCACGCGCTTGCCACGGAAATTGAAGTCGGTAGCGGCGAAGTAATAATAGTTCTGCGGAAAATGCTTGCGCAGCGCCATGCCCAGCACGGCCATGTCGCGGGCTGTGGTGTGCTGTTGCGGATCGGGCAGGCCAGAGGCGTTGCGGAACACAGTGTTGGTCATGCCGAGCTGGCGCGCCTTGGCCGTCATCATGCCGGCGAAGGCCGCTTCGGAGCCGCCGAGATATTCGCCGACAGCAACCGCGACGTCATTGGCCGATTTGGTCGCCAGCGCGCGGATCGCCGCTTCGAGCTCGATCTGCTCGCCCCGCTTGAAGCCAAGCTTCGACGGCGGCTGGGAGGCAGCGTTGCTCGACACCGGGATCAGCGTGGTTTTCGACACACGCCCCTGCTGCAGCGCCTCGAAGGTCAGATACAGCGTCATCATCTTGGTCAGTGAGGCGGGATAGCGCGGCGCTGTCGAATAGGCCTGATACAGCGTGCGCCCATTGGAGGCGTCGACGACGATCGCCGCATATTTTTCCGATGCCGCCGCCACCGGCTGCGCGACATTCAAGGTCTCGGTGGTGGAGCAGCCGGCGAGCACAGCGACCACGGCAAACAGCGCCACAAGATTGCGGACCAGCCCAAGCTGCCGAAGCCTGGGAAATCTGAAGGGCAGCTGAGATAAGGTGGCCTGGGCTTGCAAGGGAAAAACCTGTCGGTGGTCGCCAAAGATTTAGGCTTTGTCACATGCCGGTCAGCAATTACAGCCGCAACGCTACAGAATGCGCGCCAAGCCGTCCATTTGGCTCGTCGCTGCCGACACATGTTGTGCCGATGGTGTTGAATATTGGTTACACCCCATGACTTGCGCCCGAGCCGGCAAATCGGCTCTCTTGGCGGCATGAAGTGAGGTGATTTGCGATGAATGTGTTCAGCTTCGGCGCCAAGGGAATTGCAGTCACGCTCGACCTGTCGGTCGGCCACATCGCCGACCTCGCCATCGAAAGCGATGGACGTACGCTCAAGCCGCTGCATCGCGCGCCATGGATCGACCGGGGCGATCTGCCCGAGGGGCTGCCGGAAGGCGTTGTCAGGCTGTCGGGCGATTTCTTGTGCGCGCCGTTTTCGCGCAGCGATGTCGAGCCGGCACCGCTGCATGGCTGGAGTGCCAACAGCGAATGGCAGCTCACCTCCGATGAGGCGATCCCCGGAGGCCGCTGGGCAAGTTTTCGCCTGGAACGCAAGATCATGGGGGCCATGGTCGAAAAGACGCTGATCCTGCGCAACGGCCACCCGTTCCTCTACCAGGAGCATGCGTTCACTGGCGGTTCTGGCGCGATCTCCGTCGCCCACCATCCGATGACCGAAATGCGCGCGGGCGGCCGCCTGGCGTTTTCGCCAAAGCGCCTCGCCGCAACGCCACCCGATGTGACGGAGCCTGACCCGGTGCGCGGCGCCTATCTGCTCGCCTATCCCGCACGCAGCGAAGACCTCACGCGCTTTCCGGCAGCGTCAGGCGGCACGGTCGACCTCACCGATTTCAGCCCTGACATCAGGCACGAGGATTTCGTCACTCTCGTCGAGGCCGATCATGGCAGCCTGGGCTGGACTGCGGTGGCGCGCAAGGCTGAGGCCGATGTCGTCTTGGTGCTCAAGAACCCGACCGAGCTGCCGGTCACCATGCTGTGGATCAGCAATGGCGGTCGTTATTATGCGCCGTGGAACGGCCGCAGCGGCGTACTCGGCATCGAGGACGGACGCACTGTTATCGGCCATGCCGCCTCGCTCGGTGACAACTGGCTGAAACGCGAAAATGTCGAAACGGCCTTTGCGCTCGGCGGGCGCGTCGCCTTCCGCCAGGTGGTGGGTTCCGTCACATCGGACAATGGCGAAGTGCCGTCCGTGGTCGAAGCCAGGCCGGGAAAGCTGCGCCTCAACTTCAGCGACGACACCAGCCGCGAAGTGCCGTTCGACGAAACCTTCCTGCGGATCGGACAGTCGCTCTTGAACTGACGGTGCTGCCGCCTCAATTTTGACGGATGCGCCAGCAGGATGCACATAACCATCATTGGGAAGGCCTATGTCAGAGATCGCTCATATCGCCGCCACCCTGTTCAAACGCGCCCACCATGCCGAGCGCTTCGTGATCGGCATAGCCGGCCCGCCCGGCTCGGGCAAGTCGACGCTGTCGGCAGCCCTGCACGACGTCCTGCCCGAGGGCTCGGCCGCGGTGGTGCCGATGGACGGCTTTCACTTCGACGATACGGTGCTCGACAAACGCGGGCTCAGGGCCCGCAAGGGCGCGCCTGAGACCTTCGACTTCGCCGGCTTCGAGGTACTGCTCAAGCGGTTGCGCGCCGCCGAGCCTGACATCGCGATCCCCGTCTTCGACCGCAGCGTGGAGCTGTCCAGGGCAGCGGCTGCCATCGTGCCCGCGGAGGTGAAGTTCATCCTCGTCGAAGGCAATTACCTGCTTCTCGACGAAGAACCATGGCAGCGGCTCGGACCGCTGCTCGACTTCACCATCTTCGTCGATGTGCCGCGCGAAGAGCTGGAGCGGCGGCTGGTCGAGCGTTGGCGCGAGCACGGCCGCTCGGACGCCGATGCCCGCCACTGGATCGACACCAACGACATGCCCAATATCGACCGCGTGCTTGCCGCACGCCGCAAGGCCGATCTGGTGATCTGAACTTCTAAAGGCTGTTTGATAACTCGCCCTGCCGCGTCAGATGACCGGCAGGGTAGAGCTAGCGAATGGCCTCTCAGCCACGGGCCGGAATATTCAGGCCCGCCTGCACCGCAGGGCGCGCCAGGCCGCGTTCCAACCATGCCGCGACATGGGTAAAACTGTCGAAACCAACGAGATCGCGCGCTTCATAAAAGCCGATCAGATTGCGCACCCAGCCGAGCAGTGAGATGTCGGCAATGGTGTAGTCGTCGTCCATGATCCACTTGCGCCCGGCAAGGCGTTGGTCGAGCACGCCGAGCAGGCGGCGCGACTCGTCGCGGTAACGTTCGAGCGGGCGCTTGTCGGCGATCTCGCGGCCGGCGAATTTGTGGAAGAAGCCGAGCTGGCCGAACATCGGCCCCACCGAAGCCATCTGGAAGAACAGCCACTGCACGGTCTCGTAGTGCCGCGCCCGGTCGGTGGGGATCAGGCGGCCGGTCTTTTCGGCGAGATAAAGCAGGATGGCGCCCGACTCGAACAGGCCGATCGGCTTGCCGCCGGGACCGTTGGGATCGATGATCGCGGGGATCTTGCCGTTGGGGTTCAGCGCCAGGAATTCCGGCGTCCAGCTCTCGTTCTTGCCGATGTTGATGGCATGGGCCTCGTAGGGCAGGTCGAGCTCTTCAAGGGCGATCGACACCTTCACGCCGTTCGGCGTCGGGAAGGAATAAAGCTGGATGCGGTCGGGGTACTTTGCCGGCCAGCGGGCAGCAATTGGAAATGGAGTGAGATCGCTCATCGTCGGTTCCTCGGGTGGGCCGGCGTGAGGCACGGCTGGTGGGACACGCAAAAGCTAGGCATGCGCAAGCGCTGCTTCAATATGCCTAGGTGAGGCCGGCAACGAAAGCGGCCTGGTCAGACCGCCTTCACCGCCACGACGGCATTGGTGCCGCCAAAGGCAAAGCTGTTGCTGATCGCCACGCGCACGGGGCGCTGCTTGGCCACATTGGGCGTGACGTCGAGGTCGCAGTCGGCATCCACTTCGCGATAATTCGCGGTTGGCGGCACGATCCCTTCGCGCACGGCCATGACGCAAGCGATCATTTCGAGCGCGCCGGAAGCACCGAGGCAATGGGCATGCATCGACTTGGTCGACGACACCGATAGCTTGTCGGCATGGGCGCCAAAGACACGCCGGATGGCCGTCGTCTCGATCTGGTCGTTGGCCTTGGTGCCGGTGCCATGGGCGTTGACGTAGTCGACTTCTTCGGGCGAAAGACCTGCATCTAGCAGGCAGGCGCGCATGGCAGCCTCGGGACCCTCGATGGTCGGCGCCACGATGTCGGAAGCGTCGCCAGACATGCCGGTTCCGGCAAGCTCGGCCAGGATGGTCGCGCCGCGCGCGGTGGCGTGTTCGTAGGTCTCGAGCACGACCATGCCCGCGCCCTCACCGAGCACCAGCCCCTGTCTGTCGGCGGAGAATGGCCGGCAGGTGTCGGGCGAAACGACGCGCAAGGCTTCCCAGCCCTTGATGATGCCCCAGATCAGCGGCGCATCGGTACCGCCGGCAACGATGGCGTCGGCGCGGCCGAGCAGGAGCTGATCCATCGCGGTTGCGAATGCGTGATTGGACGATGAGCAGGCAGATGTGACGCCGAACACCGGGCCACGCAGGCCAAGGCTCATGCTGACCTGGCCGGCCGCGGCACCCGGCATGACCTTCGGTACCGTGAAGATGCCTGTGCGGTTCTTGCCTTCAAGCAGGATCGCCCGGTAGCTTTCCTCGATCGCTTCCCAGCCGCAGATGCCGACACCGATGATCGCGCCCACCCGGTGGGTGTTCGTTTCATTGACGACGAGGCCCGAATGCCGCATCGCTTCGTTGGCCGCGATGACGGCAAGAAGGCTGAAGCGGTCCATCGAAACAAGCTGTTTGCGCTCGATGCCGTGCTCGGGCAGTTGCTTGATCTCAGCGCCGACGCGAATCTTGAGATCGTACAAGGCGGAGTTCGTCAGCGGCCCGATGGCCGAACGGCCGGCGCGCATGGCGTCCCAAATGGATGGAGCATCGGTGCCGAGCCCGCACAGCCCGCCGATTCCGGTGATGACGATGCGGGGACGCTTCATCTCAGGCGGATTTTGCGATCAGGGCGCGAACGGCTTCAACCATGTCGCGAACATTCTTGAGGCTGTTCCAGGCGTCGACAGTGTTCATCTGGATTTCGATGCCGTACTGTTCCTCGAGGTCGAAGATGATCTCGGTGAGCTCAAGCGAATGGATGCCCAGCGACGTCAGTTCGGTGTCGAGCGTGATCTCTTCGCCACCAGGCTCGGCATGCGCCTTGATCTTATCGATGATGTCCGTTGCCAACTGGTCGGCCATAGATACACTTCCCCAGAACTTTTTACATCTGCCAGGTCCGCGCCGCGCAATTCCTGCGTCGGGCTCGAGCCAGTCCTTTGGGCGATACTCGCCTTTGAATTGAGCCCAAAAGGCATCCCTGTATAGAAACCGAAACGCCGCGAGGCAACAAGCTATATATCGACAAACCCGTCAGTGTGGCTAACCTCAAGGCATCATGACCATCAACGCATCATTGTCCGCTGCAACGGACGCGGCAGCGATTTCCTCGCAACGCGTGGCAGCACATGCCCGCATCGATGTCGCGTTTCGCCATGGCCGCAGCCGCCTCGCCCGCCTCTATCAGGATGGCGCCGCCAAGATCAGATTGCCCGATACCGGCAGCGATCCGCTGGAGGCGGTGCTGATCAACATGGCAGGTGGCCTGACCGGTGGCGACCGGCTTGGCTGGGACGTTTCCATCGGCACAAGCGCACGCGCGGTCGTCACCACCCAAGCCTGCGAGAAGGTCTATCGCGCGCTTGATGGCGATGCCCAGGTCGATGTCCGCCTCACCGTCGGCGAAGGCGGTTTTTTGGGATGGCTGCCGCAGGAAACCATCGTTTATGACCGTGCCTGTTTTTCACGCACGCTCGACGCCGATCTTGCGGCGGGTGCCGAAGCGCTGATCGTCGAAGCAACGATCTTCGGCCGCAGCGCCATGGGTGAACGTGCCGTGCACGGCACTTTCCGCGACCGTTGGCGCATCAGGCGCGAGGGCCGTCTCGTCCACGCCGAGGATTTTTTCGTCGGGCCAGACATCGAGGCGACGCTATCCAGACCGGCCTCGGCCGGCGGGCGCATCGCCATGGCAACGCTGCTCTTGATCTCGGACAGGTCAGAGGTCTTGCTGGAGCCGGCGCGGCGAATCATCGGCGACGATGGCGGTGCCAGCAGCTGGAGCGTGGCCGGAACTGGCAAGCTTCTTGCGAGGCTTTACGCCGAAGATGGCTACACGCTACGTAAGCGACTCGTTCCACTCGTCGAACTGCTCAATGGCCAGGCAGGCCTGCCCAGGCTTTGGTCACTCTAGGATTTTGGTACCGGCATGAACCTGACGCCCAGGGAAAAAGACAAGCTGTTAATCGCCATGGCGGCGATTGTCGCGCGCAAGCGGCTCGAACGCGGCGTCAAGCTCAACCATCCCGAAGCCATCGCGTTGATTTCCGACTTCATTGTCGAAGGCGCCCGCGACGGCCGCCCGGTCGCCGAGCTGATGGAGGCCGGCGCCCATGTCATCACCCGCGACCAGGTGATGGACGGCATCGCCGAGATGATCCACGACGTTCAGGTGGAAGCCACCTTTCCCGACGGCACGAAGCTCGTGACCGTACACGAACCGATCCGCTGAGGCCGTCATGCTTGAGCTGCGCCCCAATTGCGAATGCTGCGACCGCGACCTGCCGCCTGAAGCGCCCGACGCGATGATCTGTACCTTCGAGTGCACCTTCTGCGCCGACTGTGCGACGGGCGTTCTCGCCGGCACCTGCCCCAACTGCGGCGGCAATTTTTCCGCCCGCCCGATCCGGCCCGCTTCCATGCTTGCGAAATACCCTGCCTCGACCAAGCGCGTGCTGAAAGCCGAAGGCTGCGCCCCCACGGTCAACACGGCAGCGTAGGAGCATCACATGATCCCCGGCGAAATCATCACCGCCCCAGGCTCGATCGAGCTCAACAAGGGCGCGCCAACGGTGACGCTCAAGGTCGCCAATTCAGGCGACCGGCCGATCCAGGTCGGCAGCCACTATCATTTCTACGAGACCAACAACGGCCTGAAGTTCGACCGCGAGAAGGCGCGCGGGATGCGGCTCGACATCGCCGCCGGCACCGCCGTGCGCTTCGAACCCGGCCAGGAACGCGATGTCACGCTGGTGCCGCTCGGTGGCAAGCGCGAGGTCTACGGTTTCCAGCAAAAGGTGATGGGAAAGCTCTGATGCCAGCAACGATTTCCCGTCGTGACTACGCCCGGATGTTCGGCCCGACCACCGGCGACAAGGTGCGGCTTGCCGACACCGAATTGTTCATCGAGGTCGAAAACGATTTCACCGTCTATGGCGAGGAGGTGAAGTTCGGCGGCGGCAAGGTCATCCGCGACGGCATGGGCCAAAGCCAGCTGTCGCGTGCCCAAGGGGCCGTCGACACCGTCATCACCAATGCACTGATCCTCGATCATACCGGCATCTACAAGGCCGATGTCGGGCTCAAGGACGGCCGCATCGCTGCCATCGGCAAGGCAGGCAATCCCGACACGCAACCAGGCGTGACCATCATCATCGGCCCGGGCACCGAAATCATCGCCGGCGAAGGCAAGATCCTGACCGCCGGCGGCATCGATACCCACATCCACTTCATCTCGCCGCAGCAGGTCGACGAGGCGCTGAATTCCGGCGTCACCTGCATGGTCGGCGGCGGCACCGGGCCGGCGCACGGCACGCTCGCCACCACCTGCACGCCCGGCCCCTGGCACATCGCCCGCATCATCCAGGCATTCGACGGCCTGCCGATGAACATCGGCGTGTTCGGCAAGGGCAACGCCTCGCTGCCCGGCGCGCTGGAAGAGATGGTGCTGGCGGGTGCCTGCGGCCTCAAGCTGCACGAAGACTGGGGCTCGACGCCGGCTGCCATCGACACCTGCCTGTCGGTTGCCGATGCCTACGATGTCCAGGTCGCGATCCACTCCGACACGCTCAACGAAGGCGGCTTTGTCGAGGACACGGTCGCCGCCTTCAAGGGTCGCACCATCCACTCGTTCCACACCGAAGGTGCCGGCGGCGGACATGCGCCCGACATCATCAAGGTCTGCCAATATCCCAACGTCATTCCGGCCTCGACCAACCCGACGCGGCCCTACACGGTCAACACTGTCGCCGAGCATCTGGACATGCTGATGGTCTGCCATCATCTGTCGCCGTCGATCCCCGAAGACATCGCCTTTGCCGAAAGCCGCATCCGCAAGGAGACCATCGCCGCCGAGGACATCTTGCATGACCTCGGCGCGTTTTCGGTGATCTCGTCGGACAGCCAGGCCATGGGCCGGGTCGGCGAGATGATCATCCGGACATGGCAGACCGCCGACAAGATGAAGCGCCAGCGAGGCGCATTGCCGGGCGAAAAAGGCAACAACGACAATTTCCGCGCCCGCCGCTACATCGCCAAATACACGATCAACCCGGCCATCGCGCATGGCATGTCGAAGGAAATCGGCTCGATCGAGGTCGGCAAGCGCGCCGATCTGGTGTTGTGGAACCCCGCCTTCTTCGGCGTGAAACCCGACATGGTGCTGCTTGGCGGCTGGATCGCCACAGCCCCCATGGGCGACCCAAATGGCTCGATCCCGACGCCGCAGCCAAGCCATTACAGGCCGATGTTCGGCTCCTTCGGCAAGGCGCTGACCCACAGCTCGATCACCTTCGTCTCCAAGGCCGGGCTCGAGGGCGGCCTGCGCGAACGCATTGGCGTGGAAAAGCAGATGGTGGCGGTCGAAAACACCCGCGGCGGCATCGGCAAGCGCTCGATGATCCTCAACGACGCCATGCCTCACATGGAGGTCGATCCCGAGACCTACGAGGTGCGCGCCGACGGCGAGCTTTTGACCTGCGAGCCGGCAACCGTGCTGCCGATGGCGCAGCGCTACTTCCTGTTTTGAGGACCGCGACCTGATGCCACGCCGGCAATGCTGGAACGGCCCCCGGCCAATTGTTATCTAGCTAGAGCTAGCAAAAAATTCGGCAGGATCCCCGAGCCCAAGATCGGGTGCTCCCGCTATCTTGGAAATGGAGTTTGACATGATCAGGAAGACAGTCCCTGCCGTTACCTTCCGCACCCGCGTGCGCGACGAAGCCGTCGGCGGCCCCAATCCCTTCCGCTGGGAAGACAAGACTTCGGCCGATTACTTCGACGGCAAGCGCGTCGTCCTGTTTTCGCTGCCGGGCGCCTTCACGCCGACCTGCTCGACCTTCCAGCTGCCCGATTTCGAGAAGCTGCATGCCGAGTTCCAGGCTCAGGGCATCGACGAAATCTACTGCGTGTCGGTCAACGACGCCTTCGTCATGAACGCCTGGGGCAAGTCGCAGAACCTCGACAAGGTGAAGCTCATTCCGGACGGTTCGGGCGAGTTCACCCGCAAGATGGGCATGCTCGTTGCCAAGGACAATGTCGGCTTCGGCATGCGCTCGTGGCGCTATGGCGCCGTCATCAACAACGGCCGCATCGAGAAGTGGTTCGAAGAAGAAGGCTTCTCCGACAACTGCGACAGCGATCCCTATGGCGTCTCCTCGCCGCAGAACATTCTTGAAGCCCTCAAGAACGACGCCGTCGCCGCAGCCGCATAAGGCTCGAGCCACGCGCTGATCAAAACCCCGGCCGCACCCGCGCGCCGGGGTTTTTCATGAAATGCACCAAGCTGGATTGCGCGCGCCTCCCAACAAGCGATTTCACCTAGCCTTCGTCACTGCGACTCTGATTTATCAGCTATCGTGGATCTGGCGGCTGTTCGACACCATTGTCCTGTCGATCTGTCGGTCAGCAAACTGAGAAGGGCGAGCATGTACAAAGCCTACGGTTCGCGCGGATCGCGCGTGTCGCGTGTCCTGTGGATGCTGGAGGAACTCGCCGAGCCTTACGAATTCGTCGAGATCGGGCTGGGCTCAGCGGAGGCTCATGCTCTCAACCCGTCCGGCAAGCTGCCGATACTGGTCGACGGCGATTTCACGCTGACCGACTCCGCAGCGATCTGCACCTATCTCGGCGACAAGCACCCGGAGAAGGGTTTTGGCGCCAATCCCGGCCTGCGCGGCCGCGCCGAAATGGACAGCTGGATGCATTTTGCCCAGTCGGAGCTCGAAGCGCCGTTGTGGAACAAGCTGCGCCACCGCTTCATCCTGCCGCGGGAAGTGAGGGTCGATGTCGGCCCCGCGGTGGCGTATGATTTTGCCAACGAGATCGCGACGCTCGACAAGCGACTCGCCGGCAAGGAATTCGCACTCGGCGACCGCTTCAGCGCCGTCGACGTAATCCTGGGCGATATCGGCAGCTGGGCGCGTGGCGGCAAGATCCCCATCGCCTCAGAGCGCGTCAACGACTATTTCGACCGCATGCTTGCCCGGCCAGCGCGTGCCAGGGCACAGGCCAATGGAGGTTCTTTCTGATGCTGCGCGCCATCCATCTCATTCGAGCCGAGGCCGTCCGGGCCGATGCGCAGCGTCTAATGCCCTTCGACGTCGCCGTGCTTGCCCATGACGAGCGCCACATCCGCCGCCGCGCCATCGAGCTTGTCCATGGCGACCGCGTGCTGGTCGACCTGCCCGAGCCTGTGGTGCTCGAAACCGGCGACGTGCTGGTGCTCGACGATGGCCGCCACGCCGAGATCATCGCCGGCGAGGAAGAACTCTACGAAATCCGCGCCCATGATGCGGTGCATCTGACGCAACTCGCCTGGCACATCGGCAACCGCCACCTCGCGGCGGCCATCGAAGCCGACCGCATCCTCATCCTGCGCGACCACGTCATCAAGGCGATGCTTGAAGGTCTCGGCGCCCATGTCACCGATATCTCGGAGCCCTTCGAACCCGTGCGCGGCGCCTATTCCGGCCAGGGTCATGACCATGGGCACGGCCATTCCCACGATCATGGCGATCACCACCACCACGACGACCATCATGGCGACCACCATCATCACCATGACTGAACCTGCGTCAGGCGGTGCAGCACTGCTGCGGCTGATGGCGTGGCTGTCGCCGGCATTTCCGGTCGGCGGCTTTTCCTACAGCCATGGCCTCGAACGCGCCGTGCATGACGGGTTGATTTCCAGCCGCGAGGACCTCGCCGGCTGGCTGACCACGCTGGCCGAAGTGGGCTCCGGCTGGAACGATACCGTGCTCTTCGCGGAGAGCTGGCGCCGCGCCCGCAATAGTGGCGACCTGCGCGAGATCGCGGAACTCACCGAAGCGCTTGCCGGTTCGCGCGAGCGGCATATGGAGGCGATGCTGCAAGGTTCAGCCTTCCTCACCGCCGCGTCCGCCTGGCCACACCAAGTGCTCGAAAACCTGCCCGCCGAATGCCCCTATTGCGTGGCCGTCGGCGCGGTCGCGGGCGCGCATGGCATCGCGCTTGAGGATGCGCTGTCGGCTTACCTGCAGGCGTTTTCGACCAATCTCGTCCAGGCGGCGATCCGCCTTGGCGTGGTCGGACAGGTCGCAGCGACAGGCATCGTTGCCGCGTTTGAGCCGACAGCACTGTCCGTCGCCGCCCGCGCGGCGACATCGAGCCTCGATGACCTAGGCTCGGCCGCCATCACCTCCGATATCATGGCCATGCGCCACGAAACCCAGCATTCGAGGCTCTTCCGCTCATGATCCTGCTCGCCTTCGCGCTCGCCGCCGTGCTCTATCTCTTGACCTCGCTGCACGTTTACTGGGGCCTTGGCGGCGTCTGGCCGGGCACGGACGCGGCGTCCTGCGCCCGCACCGTCGCTGGTTTCCGCGGCGTCGACGCTATGCCGACGCCTTTTGCAAGCTTCGCCGTCGCTGCCTGCCTCGTCGTCGCCACGCTCTGGCCCCTGGCGCTTGTCGGCGTCTTCGCCACGCCGTTTCCCAAGGCGGGCCTGGCCGCCTCGGCCTTGATGATCGCGCTTGTCTTTCTCGGCCGCGGCATCGCCGGCTTCACGCCTGCATGGCGCAGGCTGACGCCCGAAATGCCGTTCGCACGGCTTGATCGGCTGTATTATTCGCCGCTGTGCCTTGTCCTCGGCCTTGCCTTTGCCATCCTCGCCTTCAACGGATTTCAGTCATGACATCGAAAAACGGTCCGCTTCGCATTGGTATCGGTGGCCCCGTCGGCTCGGGCAAGACCACGCTGACCGAGAAATTGTGCAAGGCGCTGCGCGACGAATTCTCCATCGCCGTCGTCACCAACGACATCTACACCAAGGAAGACGCGCTGATGCTCGCCCGCCTGCAGGCGCTGCCGGAAGAGCGCATCATGGGCGTGGAAACCGGCGGATGCCCGCATACGGCGATCCGCGAGGACGCCTCGATCAATCTCCAGGCCATCGCCGAGATGCACCGCAAATTCCCCGATCTCGACATCGTCTTCATCGAGTCGGGCGGCGACAACCTTGCCGCCACCTTCTCGCCCGACCTCGCCGATCTCACGCTCTACGTCATCTCGGTCTGCCAGGGCGAAGAGATCCCGCGCAAGGGAGGCCCCGGCATCACCCGCTCCGACTTCCTGGTCATCAACAAGAGCGACCTTGCACCTTATGTGAACGTCAATCTCGAGGTCATGGAAGGCGACGCGGCACGCCAGCGCGGCAAGCGCCCGTTCGGCTTCACCGACCTTTCGCGCGGCAAGGGGCTCGAAGCCGTCATCGATTTCATCGTTGAAAATGGCGGGCTGCGCCTGGACCAGCGGATTTCAGGCTGATCGGCGATTGCCGCGCCAGCCGTGGCGCGGCATTCTTCCTCCAGCTTCCAGGGAGGAACACATGGCCGTCACCCAGCTCAAGCAGACCAACCTGCCGTTTTATGAGGAGCGCGTCGACCTCGCCTGCGCCTTCCGCTGGACGGCGCGGCTCAACATGCATGAGGCGGTGGCCAACCACTTCTCGCTTGCCGTCAACGACGACGGCTCAAAATTCCTGATGAACCCCAACCAGGTGCATTTCTCGCGCATCAAGGCGAGCGACCTTCTGCTCATCGACGCCAACGATCCCGAAACGATGACCGGGCCGAACGCGCCCGATCCCACCGCCTGGGGCCTGCACGGTGCTGTCCACCGCAATTGCGCTCATGCGCGCTGCGTCATGCATGTGCATTCGATCCACGCCACGGTGCTCGCGTCGCTGGCCGATTCCACCTTGCCGCCGATCGACCAGAACACGGCGATCTTCTTCCGCCGCCATGTCGTCGACGCCCATTATGGCGGGCTCGCCTTCGAGGAAGAAGGCGAGCGCTGCTCGCAATTGCTCGCCGATCCCAAGGTCAAGGTGATGATCATGGGCAATCATGGCGTTCTGGTCATCGGCGACAGCGTCGCCGACACCTTCAACCGGCTCTATTATTTCGAGCGCGCCTGCGAAACCTATATCAAGGCGCTGTGGACCGGCCGGTCGCTGCGCGTGCTGTCCGACGAGATCGCCGAGAAGGCAGCGCTCGAGCAGGAGGACTATCCCGGCCAGGCCGAACGCCACCTCGCCGAACTCAAGGCGATCCTCGACGAGCAGGAGCCGGTGTACCGGAACTGAGCGGGCGGGATTTAGCTCGTCAGCGCTTCAATCGGCAACGTCACGGCATGGATCCCCGGGGTCTCCGCACTCGCTACGCTCGTGCTCCAACCCGAGGATGACGAGGGTGAGATGACGCCGTTGCCATTTGCTGTCGTTGGATATTAGCCGCTAGTCCTCATGCCTTCGTCATCCTCGGGCGGAGCAGGAGCGAAGCGAGTGCGGAGACCCCGGGGATCCATGCCGTGACAGTCAAACTGCCACAGCGGTCCCCTGCTCGTGTGCCTCAGTCCAGCCCGAGCAACGCCCGAACCTCGTCGGCACTATGCGCCACCAGCGCGCCGGCCGGTCCGTCGATCTTGTCCTGCGGCCAAAAGATGGTGCGCATGCCGGCGGCCACGCCAGCTGTCGCACCGGTGACGGAATCTTCCATCACCACCGTGTCGGCTGGGTCGATTTCGGTCAGCCACGCCGCGCGCAGATAGGGTTCAGGATCGGGCTTGCCGTTGCGTACATCGTTGCGGCTGATCGTCTTCATCGTCGGCTCGTGGATGCCTACGGCGCGCAAATTCGCCTCGACCACCATGCGGTCTGAGTTCGACACGATTGCCTGCACCACGCCCCTGGCCTTCAGGTCGCGAAAGATTTCCATGGCTCCCTCACGCGGCAGAAGGCTCGGCGCGTGGCCCATATAGTGATCGTATTTCAGCGCGATCCATTCATCGAATTCGAGACCGAGGCCAAACTGCTCCCGCAGCACCTCATAGACCGGCTTTGCCGCCTGACCCACGACCCGCGCATGCAGGTCAGCCGGCGGCTCGATGCCAGCGCTGCGCAGGGCCGCCACAAGCGCCCTTTCGTGCAGCGGCTCGCTGTCGATCAGCGTGCCGTCCATATCCCAGTACACTGCCTTCGGAATCATATGACCGGTCCTTGTTCACCCCATAGCTCATAGGAGCTTTGGCGGCGGAATTGAACCGGTCATATGATAGAGGAAAACACGTGCTCATGCGGTGTTCTTTCAAAGATGCCGGCCGCAAGGGTCGTTGCCGTCGAGATAACCCATGTCGCGCTTGAGGTGATCCGGCAGGTCCCTGAAATCAAGTACGCGCCTGCGCGTGCGCCAGCCAAAGGCAGACGCCAGACGCGATGTGAGGGAAACCGGTTCGCGATGAATGAGACTTGCCTGTGTCGTGTTCATGATCTCGACCTCCGCTGATACTTGAAATACGCTGATGCGTTGATCTAGATATTGGTCCTGGAAGCCCAGCAATTCCAATCGAACGTCGATCAGGATCCATTAAGAGCCCTTATGCATAGGACGACGATATCATGAATATGCAGCTGCCGCCGCTGGCCGCGATCAGGGTGTTCGAGGCCGCCGCCCGCCATGCCAGCTTCACCAAGGCCGCGGCTGAACTCGGCATGACCCAGGCTGCGGTGAGCTATCAGATCAAGCTTCTGGAGGAACGCGTCGGGGCGCCGCTCTTCCTGCGCAAACCTCGCCAGGTCGTGCTGACGGATGCGGGCAGCCGCTTGGCGCCGGCCGTCACCGATGCCTTCAACATTCTGAGCGAGGCCTACGCCAACGCCCGCGCCGGATCGGGCGGCACGCTTTGCATCTCCACCTTGCTCACCTTCGCCTCCAACTGGCTGGCGCGGCACATCGGCTCGTTCCAGATTCGCCATCCTGCAATCGCGGTGCGGCTCGACACATCGAACCATCTGGTCGACTTTTCGCGCGAGGAGGTCGACATCGGCATCCGCTCCGGCGACGGCAACTGGCCGGGGCTGGTCACCCACCTTTTGTTTCGGGCCCAGTACGCGCCGATGCTGAGCCCGATGCTGGCCGACAGCATCGGCGGCATCAAGGAACCCGCCGACCTTTTGAAGCTGCGCATCCTCGACCCCAACGATGTCTGGTGGAAACGCTGGTTCACGCAGGCTGGTGTGCCGACCGACAGCCTGGACGGACGGCCCGACACCTCGATGGGCTCGCAAGCCTACGAGGCGAACGCGGCGATGGCCGGCCAGGGCGTGGCGATCCTGACGCGCACCTTCTTCACCGCCGAACTGGCCGAAGGCCGCCTGATCCAGCCCTTCGACCTCGTTGGCGATGACGGCGACGCCTACTGGCTGGTCTACCCCGAGGCACGCCGCAATGTGCCCAAGATCCGCGCCTTCCGCGACTGGCTCCTTGCCGAAATGGGGTGCTCCGAAAGCTGACGGCAACGGGCGCGCGCGGCCCCCAGGGTCATCGCACGCAACCGCCCTGGCTCAATGCTTGGACGCAGTGACAGCTTGCCACTTCAGCCCGATTGCTGCAAAACGCTGGCCAAGGCGAGGCAAAACCAAACGTTTTGAGGCCTAATCGACTGATATCGGCGGCATATCTCGCGATATCGGCACGAAAGACGAAAAAATGTCTGCGATCGCAACCGGCGCGCAATCACCGGCAACTCCTTGGCGTCACGAAATTCGTGCGATGCTGGCGCTCGCCTGGCCGATGATCCTCACCAACCTGGCGCAGACGGCGATGACCGCCACCGACGTCATGATGCTCGGCCGGCTCGGTCCCGATGCGCTCGCTGCCGGCGCGCTCGGCTCGAACCTCTATTTCGCGCCGCTGATCTTCGGGCTTGGCCTGATGTATGCGACCTCGCCGATGATGGCCGCCGAGCTCGGCCGCAAGCGCCATTCGGTGCGTGATGTCCGCCGCACCGTGCGCCAGGGCCTGTGGCTCGCCGTCCTCATCTCCATACCGATCTGGGGCCTGTTGTGGTTCACCGAGCCGATCCTGCTCGTCATGGGCCAGGAGCCCAAGCTCGCCGAGCAGGCCGGCATCTATGTGCATCACCTGCAATGGGCGGCGTTGCCGTTCTTCGGCTACATCGTCTTGCGCTCCTTCATCTCGGCACTTGAGCGCCCCGGCTGGGCGCTGGTCATCATGGCGATCGCCGTTGCTGCCAATGCGCTCGGCAACTGGCTTTTGGTGTTCGGCAAATGGGGTTTCCCTGAGATGGGCATCGCCGGTTCGGGCCTCGCAACCAGCATCGCCAGCGCGATGATGTTTGTCGGCATGGCGGCCGTGGTGATGATGGAAAAGAAGTTCCGCCGCTACCGGCTGTTCGGCCGCTTCTGGCGGGCCGACTGGCCACGCTTCAAGGCCCTGCTCAAGCTGGGTGCTCCGATCTCCGGCATCCTTGCCTTCGAGGTGACCATCTTCAATGCCGCCGCCTTCCTGATGGGCCTGATCAACTCGGCGTCGCTTGCCGCACACGCCATCGCCATCCAGATCTGCGCTGTCACCTTCATGATCCCGCTCGGCCTTGGCCAAGCAGTCACCGTGCGCGTCGGGCTCGCCTTTGGCGCGAAGGACCATGACGGCATCACCCGTGCCGGCTGGACCGCCTATGTGCTCGGCGTATCGTTCATGGCGCTGATGGCGCTGGTCATGGTCTTATGGCCGCATGCCCTGATCGGCGCGTTCATCGACGTCAGCGACCCGGCCAACGCCAATGTCATCGGCCTTGCCATCACTTTCCTCGTCTTCGCCGCCCTGTTCCAGGTCGTCGACGGCGCGCAGGCGGTGTCTGCCGGCATGCTGCGCGGCCTGCAGGACACCACCATTCCGATGATCTACGCGGCGATCGGCTATTGGGGCATCGGCCTGCCGCTCGGCGTGGTGCTCGCCTTCCATTTCGGCTTCGAGGGCCGCGGCATCTGGATCGGCCTGTTCACCGGCCTCGCCGTAGTGTCGGCGCTGCTTTTGTGGCGCTGGCTCAGGCGCGAAAAGCTTGGCCTCATGGACCGGCCGGTGATCTGACGAAAAGGGCCGCAACGAGCGTCATCCCGGGCGACTGAGCGAAGCGAAGTAAGACCCGGGACCCATTGGTCCGGCCAACGTGGAGCACGGCCGGGTCCTCACCATGGCGCATGCCAGCGCCCTTCACGCCACCCGGCCGCGCTGATCAATGGGTCCCGGATAAGCTGCGCTTTCCGGGATGACGGGCTTAGGTATGCCCGCTCCTATCAACTCTCAGACGACATCGCCCCGAGCAGCTTCCTGATATCGCCGAACCTCGCGATCAGCCCGAACACCAAAGCTGCCACCGCAACGAAAAACACCGACACCGAGGCCATTGTCGGCGTGTAGCCGTAACGCAGGGCGTTGAAGATCTTGATCGGAAGGGTTTCGAGCGTGAAGCCGATCGTCATGTAAGCAACGATGTATTCGTTGAGCGACAGGACGAAGGCAAAGGCATAGCCCGACACGAGATAGGGTCGGATCAGCGGCAGCACCACCGTCTTCAGCACCGTGCGGTCGTCGGCGCCCATGGTCGCCGCCGCCTCGACCAGCGAGCGGTCGATGGAGGCAAAGCCGAGCGACAAAGTCACCAGCGGCAGCGTGACGAAAAAGATCGCGTGGCTGATGACAGCCGTCCATGGCTGGCCATAGAAACCCGTCGTCGCCCAAAAGGTCAGCATGCCAAGGGCTGAGATGACAGGCGGCAGGATGAAGGGTGCGAGCCCGAGAATCTGGAAGACATTCGCCCAAGGCGCGATGCGCCGCCACAGGAACCACGCGAGCGGCAAGGCGATGGCGACGGCCAGTGCCGCCGCGGTGACCGCCAGCGACAGCGAGGCGATCAGCGCCTTGCGCCACTCCGGGTCGGCGAAGATCTGCGCATACCAGGCCAGCGAAAAGCCTTTTGGCGGGAAGGCCAGATCCTGCTTTTCATTGACCGAAACGCCGGCAACGACGATCAGCGGCGCGGCGAGAAACAGGGCTACGGCTGTGAAATAAAGCCGGCGAAGGAAGGTCTGTTTCACAGCGCGTTCTCCCTGCGCCCGACAAGCAGCGTCAACCCCACCAGCGCCAGCGACATCAGCACCAGGAACACCGCCATCGCCGCAGCGAACGGCATGTTGGACTGGTAGACCGCCTGGTCGGTGATCAGCACCGACAGCGTCCAATGCGAAGGCCGGCCAAGGATCTGCGGCAACAGGTACGAACCGAGCGCGAAGACGAAGACCATAATCAGCGTCGCGACGATGGTGTTGCGCAGGGCCGGCACGACAACGTTGAGAAAGGCCCTGATCGGCGAGGCGCCGAGCGTTCGTGCTGCTTCCAGCAGTGTCGGGTCAAGCCGCACCAAAGCGGGATACAGCACCAGGATCGTATAGGGCAGCGCCTGGTAGACCATGCCGGTCAGCACCGCCCAGAAGCTTGGCAAAAGCGCCACCGGCTCCTTCATCAGGCCGATGGCGACGAACAAGTTGGTGATGCCGGCGGTACGCGAAAACAGCGTCGACCAGGCAAAGCCGATGATGACCTCGGATAGCGAAAGCACCGACAGCAGGCAGACCAGCCAGACCGTCTGCACCTTGCGCGGCCGCTTGGTGAGCAGGAAGGTGAAGGGAAAAGCGATGACCACGCAGCAGATGGCGACCATCACCGCCAGCATCAGCGAAAAGCCCAGCACCTTGCCGAAGAAGGGCGTGAGGAAGCGGGCATAGTTGGTGAAGACGAAATCGGGCGTGTAGAAGCCCGAGGGATCACGCTGGAAAAAGCTCACCACGATCATCGTCGAAAACGGCACGACGAAAAAGACGATCAGCATCAGCCCGGGAAAAAACAGCGGGCTGTAGTCGGCGATCGATTTCGGCGCCTCACGTTTCATGATTTGAGCACCACGCAGGCTTCCGCCGGCAGGATCAGGCCAACCTGCTGGCCGGCCACGACCTCGGGCCGTTCGCGCGGCGTGGCGACAGCAACGATGGTTTTGCCCCCAGCCTCGACAAAGGTCTCGATGGTGCCGCCAAGGTCGCGCACGAAGGTCACAGTGCCTGCGATCGCGTCGCCGCCGACCGGGCCCAGGTGCACGTCCTCGGGGCGGATCGACACCGAGGCTTTGGTCAGGCCCTCTGGCATCGTCAGATGGGGAATGGCGTGGCCGAGCACCGAGACGCGGCCAAGCCGGTCGGCGGTCGCATCGAGCAGATTGGTCATGCCGATGAAGTCGGCGACGAAGGCGTCCGCCGGCTTGCGGTAGATTTCAATCGGCGGAGCTGCCTGGAGAATCTTGCCGTTGCCCATGACAACGACAAGATCGGCCATGGTCATGGCCTCGCGCTGGTCGTGGGTGACGACGAAGGTGGTGATGCCGAGCCTTTGCTGCAGCTGGCGCAGTTCGACCTGCATCGCCTCGCGCAGCTTGGCGTCGAGCGCCGACAGCGGCTCGTCGAGCAAAAACAGTTTTGGCGACAGCGCAAGCGCACGCGCGATGGCCACGCGCTGGCGCTGGCCGCCGGAGAGCTTTGCCACCGGGCGGTCGCTGAAGCCGGGCAGATCGATCAGCTTGAGCAGTTCGTCGGAGCGCTTCTTCTGGTCTTCGCGCGAGGCGCCGCGAATACGCAACGCATAGGAGATATTGTCGCCGACCGACAGATGCGGAAACAGCGCCAGCGACTGGAACACCATGCCGAGATTGCGCTTGTGCGTCGGCATCGGCGTGATGTCGGTGCCGTCGAGCAAGATCTCCCCGCTGGTCGGCTCCTCAAGACCGGCAATCATACGCAAAAGCGTGGTCTTGCCGCAGCCCGACGGCCCGAGCAGGCAAACGAACTTGCCATGCGGCACCGACAGATTGGCCGTGTCGACAGCCTTGAAGTTGCCGAAGGTCTTGGTGATGTCCTTGAGCTCAAGTCCGGACATGGGGGGCCTCAGAAGTGTTGTTGTGACCGTCGAGACGGAGCCCGGCAGTCGTCAATTGGAAAGTGGAGCGGCGTTGCGGCAGCCTCTCTTCTCCCCGTTTACGGGGAGAAGATGCCGGCAGGCAGATGAGGGGCGGCGCAAACCCTGCTACGCTGGCTCTGCCCCTCATCCGGCCCTACGGGCCACCTTCTCCCCGCGAGCGGGGAGAAGGAACAAGAAGATCAGCCAACGATCAGCTCGGTCCACTTCTGGTTAATCCAGTCGGCCTTGGTGGTGTACAGATCGTAGCGCGGGATGATCGGCGGAATGTCCGACGACACGGCGGCGAACTGTTCCGGCGTCAGGTCGAGCAGATCGCGCTTGACCGTCGGTGCGGTGCCGACCTTGCGCGACATCAGCGACTGCACGGCGGGCTGGCACATGTGATCGATGAAGGCATGCGCCTCCTCGGTCTTCTTCGAAGCGCGCGACAAGACCCACGAGCCGGAATCCTGGATGCCGCCTTCCTTGGGGAAGGTCGAGCGTACAGGGTGGCCCTCTGCCGCCGCGAGACCCGTAACATCGTGATAATACTGGCCCATCGGGATTTCGCCCGACTTCAGCGCCTGTTCGAACTGCGCCTCGTCACGATACCACAGCCGCACGTTCGGCTTGACCTCGGCGAGCTTGTCCAGCGCCTTCAGTATGCCTTCCTCGGTGTCGAGCGCCTTGGTGCCGCCCATGAAGGTAGTCGCCGTCACTTCGAGCAGGAAGGAGTTGGAGGCGAGGGCCAGCAGGCCGAGCTTGTCGACGTTGGCCGGATCCCAGAGCGCCGCCCAGCTGTCGGGCGCGGTCGGGAAGACGTTGGTGTTGGTGACAAGCGTGATGTACCAGGCCACCGCACCGATACCGGCGACGCGACCGTCCGGGTACTTGTTGATGAAATGCTCGATCAGGTTCGAGCTGTTCTTGATCTTGGCAAGGTCGAGCGGCGCCCAAAGATTGGTCGACTGGCCCTTGAGCATCGCGATCTGCGACATCATCGAAAGATCGGCCGGCGCCTGGCCTGCCTTGGCCGCCTGTTCGAGCTGCACCAGCCAGGCTTCGCCGGTCGGCTCGGCGATGGATTCGACCGCGATGCCGGTTGCCTTGGTGAATTCGGGGAAGATGTGCTCGTCGAACGACTTCTTGAAGTAGCCGCCATAGACGCCGATCTTGATCGACTTGTCCTGCGCCCTCAGGATCGATGGCATGGCAAGCAAGCTCGCCGAGGCGACACCGGCGCCCAGCACGGCGCGCCGGCTGATTGGGGTGTTCAGTATCTTTTTCATCGGTCTTCTCCTCATTTATTGCCGGCTTTTGCCGGACGTTCCCATGATTTTTTTATGATGGAGGCTCGTGTCAGCGTGCTGCGGCGCGGGCCTCCAGTGAACGGGCATATTGGGTCAGCGGGTAGCAAAGCACGAAGAAGATCACGGCCACCAGCCCGTAGACGGTGAACGGCTCAAATGTCGCGTTGTTGATGGCGTTCGACGTCCTGAGCAATTCCTCAAAGCCGATGATCGAGGTCAGCGCAGTTGCCTTGATCAGCTGGACGAGGAAGCCGACTACCGGTGCGCGCGTGATGGCAAAGGCCTGCGGCAGGATGATAAGGCGCAGCTCCTGGACATAATGCAGGCCGAGGCTTGCACCGGCATCCCATTGGCCGCGCGGCAAGGCATCGACACCACCGCGCCAGATCTCGGCGAGATAGGCGCTGGCAAAGAAGGTCAGGCCGAGCACGGCCGCCGTCCATGGTTCAATGCGGAAGCCGAGCATCGGCAGGCCAAAGAACATCAAAAACAGCTGCATCAGCAAAGGCGTGCCCTGAAACAGCGCGATGTAGCCGCTGGCAAAGCGGCGTTTCCACTTGCCCTTGGAGATGCGCAGAAACAGGATGGCGATGCCGACAATGCCGCCGCCGACAAAGGCGGCGATCGACAACAGCACTGTCCAGCGCGTCGCGAAGATCAGGTTGCGCAGGATATCCCAGAAGGTGAATTCGATCATGATACGCCTGCCGACAACGTACGGCGGCCGATGCCGACCAGAAGCCGGCGCAGCGCGATCGAAAGACCGAGATAGATCATGGCGACGACGAAATAGGTCTCGAAGGGGCGGAACGTCCGCGCCTGCAGCATGTCGGCTTCGTAGGTGAGTTCACTCACTGCGATCTGCGACACGACCGAGGATTCGAGCATCATGATCACGATCTGGCTCGTCAGCGCCGGAAAAATGACTTTCAGCGCCTGCGGCAGCACGATCTTGACGAAGACCTGGCGCGGCCGCAAGCCCAAAGCAAAGGCCGCCTCGCGCTGGCCTTTCGGCACCGCATCGAGGCCGGCACCTACGATCTCGGTGGTGTAGGCGGCCATGTTGAGCGTCATCGCCAGGATGGCGGCAGCGATCGGATCGAGCCTGATGCCGATCGCCGGCAGGCCAAAGAAGATGAAGAACAATTGCACCAGGAACGGCGTATTCCTGATTACCTCGACATAGACCGTGATGGCGCGCTTGAGCCACAGCGGACCGCTGCGGCGGCCGGCGGCAGCCAGCACGGAGATCACCGTGCCGGCCAGCGTCGTTACCACGATCAAGAAGATGGTCATGGCGGCACCGCGCGCGATCGCGCCCAGTGCCCCTTCAAGCCAGCCGAAGTCGAGGCTGTAGCTCACCGATCAGTCCTTGAGGTTTTCGGGGTTGAGCGGAACCTTCAGCCACGCCTCGGACGATTTGCTGAGGCGGCCGTCGGCGAGCATCGCTGCGACAGTGTCGTTGATGACCTTCTTCAAGCCGTCCTCGCTCTTGTTGAGGCCGATATGCGAAGGCGAGGTCAAAAGCTGGAACTTCTGCTCCGGCTTCAGTGCCTCCTGGCGCGCCAGAACCTGGGCGCCCACGTCGTTGCCGACCACCATCAGCTGGGTCTGGCCCGAGATGAAGGCCTGGATGACGGCGTTGTAGTTGTCGAAGCGCTTGATGTCAGCGGTGGCAGGTGCAGCCTCGGTCAGCGAGGTGTCTTCCAGCGTGCCGCGATTGACGGCGATCGACTTGCCGGCGAGGTCGTCCTTGCCAGCTACCTTCATATCGGCAGGGCCGATCACGGCGATGTAGTAAGGCGCGTAGGCGGCGGCGAAGTCGATGACCTGCTCGCGTTCCTTGGAGTAGCCGACGCTCATCAGCAGGTCGACGCGATGGTCGGTGAGGTAGGGAATGCGGTTCTGGCCGGTCACCGGTACCGGATTGAGCTTGACCTTGAGCGCATCGGCGATCGCCTGCGCCACATCCATGTCATAGCCCTTGAGGCTCATGTCGGCGCTGGCCGAGGAAAAGGGCGGGAAATCGGCAAAGACGCCGACATTGATCTGGCCTGCCTTGGCGATGTCTTCGAGCGCGTCGGCATTGGCCGGCTGCACCGCGAAGGCGGCGGTGCCAGCGACAATCAGAGCGGCGACCGTCGATTGCAATATCGTCTTGATGTTCATGTCGTGGTTCCCTCTGGAATGTTTGCTTGTTGAACAGTCTCGTTAGCACCTGGCCGCTGCTTCCCAAACAGCGGCCAGTCGAAATTGTTGTTGTTTATGCACCCTTGTTGGTGACGAAGGGGCTGAACATCATCAGGCTCAGGATTTCAAACAGCACCTGGGCGCCGGCATGCGCCGTGTTGGTGGTCGAGTCGTATTGCGGGGCGACCTCGACGACATCGCCGCCGACAAGGTTGAGGCCCTTCAAACCGCGCACGATCTCCAGCACTTCGCGCGTCGTCAGACCGCCGACTTCCGGCGTGCCGGTGCCAGGCGCAAAGGCCGGGTCGAGGCTGTCGATGTCGAAGGACAAATAGGTCGGGCCGTCGCCGACGATCTTCTTCGCCTTTTCGATGACGGCCGGAATGCCCATGCCGCTGACCTCTTCGGCGTGGATGATGGTCATGCCGGATTCGTAGGAGAACTCCCACAGATATTCGGCCGAGCCGCGAATGCCGATCTGGACGACGCGGCTTGGGTCGAGCACGCCATCGAGCACCGCGTTGCGGAACGGGCCGCCATGGTGGAATTTGGTCAGGTCGTAGGCGCCGCCGGTGTCGCAATGGGCATCGATGTGGATCATGCCGACGGGGCGTTTCTTGCCGACCGCCTTGAGGATCGGATGGGTGATCGAATGGTCGCCGCCGACCGACAGCGGCACAACGCCGGCATCGACGATCTGGCCGATGCGGCGCTCGATGTCCTCATGGCTGAGTTCGAGCCGGTAGCGGCTGCGGAACGGCACGTCGCCGATGTCGGCGACCCTAAGCTCCTGCACCGGCGCGCAGTCGAGCACGTGGTTGTAGGGCCCGATGCGCTCGATGGTGCGCAGCGCACGCGGTCCAAAACGCGAGCCGGGACGGTTGGTGACGCCGAGATCCATCGGCACGCCGATCATCGCCACCTGCAGGTCGCCGAAATCCGGGTTGTCGTTGTCGATCTCCCGATAAGGCGCGGTCAGGAAGGTCGGGATGCCCGAATAGGGCGCAAGCCGCGTGCCGGCCTTGTTGAAGATCTTGTCGGCGACGCGACGAAATTTCGGGTCAAACAGATCGCCGCCATGGCCTTCGCCATATTTCTTGCGCAGCTCGTCAAGTTTTTTGACGTCGAAACCCATGATTTCCTCCTGTGGCTCGAGTTGCAATGCGGGACGATCGCCTGCCGCCGTCCGCTCCCGCGGCCAGCCTGATACCTCGTGTTCCCCGCATGCTTTTTTGTTGTTGTTGGCCAAGTCTCCGGCAGCTCCGTTGAAATAGCAATTGATAATGTTAAGGTCTCCGCTGTGAGAATTTCTCACAGTAAACGGCCCTTGCCGTGGAGTTTTTGATGTCCAGGCGCCTGCCCCCGCTGAACCCGCTGCGCGCCTTCGAAGCGACCGCGCGCCATGGCTCGCTGACCAAGGCAGCGGTCGAGCTCAACGTCACCCATGGCGCGATCAGCCACCAGATCCGGGCGCTCGAAGCGACCCTCAAGGTCAAGCTCCTGGAGCGCGCCGGGTCGCGCCTCAAGCTCACCCCCCAAGGCGCCGAGCTATTGCCGGCTGTGTCGGGTGCCTTTGAAAGCATAGCCGCCGCCACTGCCCGCATGACGCGGCCGACGAGCTCGGGCAAGCTCACCGTCAGCTGCGTGCCGGCATTGCTTTCATTGTGGCTGGTGCCAAGACTTGGCGGCTTCACCGCGCAGTACCCTGGTATCAGCCTGACGCTGAACGCCACCAACGATGCCCGTGACATCCATTCGCCCGACGTCGACGTCTGCCTGCTCTATGGTGACGGCAGGTGGAGCGATTGCTGGATGAAGAAATGGTCAACACTGGAACTCTTTCCGGTGGTCAGCCCGACGTTGATCAACAACCGGCCCATCCGCAGCGTGCGCGATCTTGCCGATCACGTGCTGCTGCATGCCGACGAAGGCCGAGAATGGCACACCTGGCTGACTGCAGCCGATGCGCTTGATATCAGGCCGCTACAGCAACACCGCATGGCCGGTGCGAGCCTCACCACCGAGGCCGCCGTGCACGGCCATGGCCTGGCTCTCGGCGACAGCGTTACCGCAAGCTCGCTGCTTGCCAAGGGTCAGCTGGTCACGCCATTCAATTTTTCGGTCCCCGCGGTCGATGCCTTCTATGTGGTGTGCCGCAACGAAGTGAGATCGGCGCCGATCGCCCAGGTCTTCATCGACTGGCTATTCGCCCAGCGCGAGGAGCTTCCGGCGCGCACCGAGCAGTCCGTTACCGGCCAGATCAGCATCCGCAAGAGACGCGCGCAGAAATCGACAGTCGCCAGCTAGTCTTCGCAAGCCTTCGCGCCTACCTTGTTTTGCCGATGCGACTATAGGGCCAGGGTTGCTTTTTTCTCGTCTGCAGCTTGATCGCCCGCGCGCTATATCTCAAAGCTGTCAACGAGGTCGCGCCTGCGCGGCGCTATAGCACTTTAAGTCTGTGCATGACCCCTAGCGAAGATCGATTCCGATTTTCAGGGCCATGCGCCGGGAGGAATGAAGCGGCATGGCCAGGACCGACATTGCACGACGGGTGTACAACCACACCTGGAAGCTGGATCCGATCGTGCGGTCCCTGCTCGACACGGACTTCTACAAGCTTTTGATGCTGCAAATGATCTGGGGCATGCACCCCAAGGTCGACGCCACCTTCTCGCTGATCAACCGCGCGACTTCGGTCAAGCTCGCAGACGAGATCGACGAGGGCGAATTGCGCGAGCAGCTCGACCACGCCCGCACGCTGCGCTTTTCCAAAAAGGAGATGATCTGGCTTGGCGGCAACAATTTCTACGGCCGCAAGCAGATCTTCGAGCCGGAATTCCTCGCCTGGCTCGAAAATTTCCAGCTGCCGCCCTATGAGCTCGAAAAACGCGACGGCCAGTATGAGCTGACTTTCGCCGGCCCTTGGTCCTTGACCTCGATGTGGGAAATCCCGGCCCTTGCCATCATCAACGAGCTGCGCTCGCGCTCGGTGATGAAGGCTTTCGGCCCCTTCGCGCTTGACGTGCTTTATGCTCGCGCCAAGGCCAAGATGTGGGACAAGACCGAGCGGCTGAAGATGCTGCCCGACATCAAGATCTCCGATTTCGGCACGCGCCGCCGCCACTCGTTCTTGTGGCAGCGCTGGTGCGTCGAAGCGCTCAAGGAAGGCATCGGCGAGGCCTTCACCGGCACCTCCAACGTGCTGCTTGCCATGGACACCGACCTCGAAGCGCTGGGCACCAACGCTCATGAACTACCGATGGTCTATGCGGCGCTGGCCAACAGCGAAGACGAGCTCAAGCAGTCGCCCTACAAGGTGCTGCGCGACTGGCAGCGTTATTATGGCGGCAATCTTTTGATCGTCTTGCCCGATGCCTTCGGCACGGCGGCCTTCTTGCGCGACGCGCCTGACTGGGTCGCCGACTGGACCGGCTTCCGCCCCGACAGCGCCCCGCCGATCGAAGGCGGCGAGCGCATCATCGAGTGGTGGCGCAAGAAGGGCCAGGACCCGAAGTCCAAGCTGCTGATCTTCTCCGACGGCCTCGACGTCGACACCATCATCGAGACCTACCGGCATTTCGAGGGCAAGGTGCGCATGTCCTTTGGCTGGGGCACCAATTTGACCAACGATTTCGAGGGCTGCGCGCCTGTCGAAACCGACAGGCTCAATGCCATTTCCCTGGTCTGCAAGGTCACCGAGGCCAATGGCCGCCCGGCGGTCAAACTGTCGGACAACCCGGCCAAGGCCACCGGCGACAAAAAGGAAATCGCCCGCTACCTCCGCATCTTCGGCGAAAAGGACCGCGTCGAGCAGCTGGTCAAGGTGTAGAGGCGGGCGTGGACATAGTTCCGCGGAACTCCGCAATCTCCTCAGTCGCGCTCGGTCCCACCCCCCTCTGCCCTGCCGGGCATCTCCCCCACAAGGGGGGAGATCAGGCCGTCATCTGCCCCCGCGGCCAGTCGCCAATTCCGCCATTGCCGCCGGGCTTTTCCTTGCAACGTGACAGAATGGGCGCCGCCGGCGACGAGACTAATCTCCCTCCTTGTGGGGGAGATGGCCGGCAGGCCAGAGGGGGGTGCGAAGGATCGCGAGGCTAAAGATTGGCTTCGTAAAACGTGGACGTCATCATCCGCCGTCGATAGTCGTCCCTTCCCGCGACCTCAGCCATATGGCACATCGGAAGCGTGACACGGGGAACCAACACTGCCAGAACCATACGCGCCGCCGTGGCGACGCTGCTCGCCGCATGCGGTGCGACCATATGGCAAGTACTGCCCGCCCTCGCGCATGCCTCCGATCGCGGCCATGTCCTGCTGTTGCCGACCGGGCATTACATAGCCGGCGCAGCATTGGCCGTGGCGGCCAGTTTCCTCGTGCTGGCGCTAGTGCCGCCGGAGCGGCTCGTCGCCTTCTGGCGCAGGCGTTTGCCGCTTGGTTCGATCCCCGATCTGCGACTCCCTATCAGCTTGTTGTCCTTCGCCATCTTCGCGGTACTGATCCTTGCCGGGTTCTTCGGCAGCCGCGATCCGCTGTCCAACCCGCTCCCCCTGACCATTTGGACGCTGCTCTGGGTCGGCCTCACCCTCGCCCAGGGCTTGTTCGGCAATCTCTGGCACTGGCTCAACCCATGGTATGGGCCCTACCGCCTCATCAGGCGCGCGTCGAGTTTGGCTGCGAGAGGCGACAGCCCGCTGCGTCTGCCCGAGTGGGTCGGCTATTGGCCGGCCTTCATCCTGTTCTTCGGCTTTGCCTGGTTCGAGCTGATCGATCCCGCGCCCGACGACCCAACGCGGCTAGCGATAGCCGCCGGAACCTACTGGCTGTTTTCGCTCATTGCCATGCTGGCATTCGGCTTCGAACGCTGGAGCCGGCAGGGCGAGTTCCTGTCCGCCTTCTTCGCCATGATCGGGCGCTTCGGCATTGTCGATGGCAGGAACGACGGCGGGCGGCTGCGCCTTGCCTTGTGCTGGCCCGGCGCCAAGCTCTACGAAGCCGAAACGCTGCCGCCGTCGGGCGCATTGTTCCTGCTGCTGACGCTTGCCTCCGTGTCCTTCGATGGTTTTTCCAAGACCTTCTTCTGGCTTGGCCTCAACGGCATCAACCCGCTCGAACTGCCCGGCCGCACCGCCCTTGTCGCCACCAACAGCTTCGGCCTCGTGGCGATGTTCATGCTGCTCGCGGCGGTCGCGCTTTCGGCGGTCCTGATCGGCGAACGACTGGTGCGCAGCGCCCTGCCCTTGCAACAGGCGGCGGGGCTGTTTGTCTGGTCGATCGTGCCGATCGCGCTCGCCTACCATTTCTCGCACTATCTGACATCGCTCCTGGTCAATGGCCAGTATGCGCTTGTCGCCTTGTCGGACCCGTTCGCCCGTGGCTGGAATCTGTTCGGCACGGCCCATATGCCGGTCGAGGCCGGCATCGTCATGGGCGCGCATTCCGCCTGGCTTGTGTGGAACCTGCAGGCGGTCGCCATCGTCGGTGGCCATGTGCTGGCGGTGCTGGTCGCACATGTGCTCGCCTGGCGGCTGCACCCCTCCGCCACCAGCGCGTCGCTCAGCCAGTTGCCGCTTACCGCGCTGATGATCGGCTATACCGTTTTCGGCCTGTGGCTGCTCTCGACAGCCACTGCGGGATAGTGCAAATGCAGGTGGCTTTGACCTTGCGGAAGGCACTATTGCCACCTCCCGGGATTGGTGATCTAGTTTGTATACATGCGATTTTTCGCCGGTTTCTTGGATTCCGGACGGAAGAGCCGCCGATCCGCACCATGGTTGGTCAAAAGACACGGCAAGGGGATAGGGCATGACTGACAGCAATCGCTTTTTCGATCTCGGCAAAACCGGCCTCACCCGCCGCACGGCACTCAAGGGCATTGCCGCAGGTGCCGGCCTGATGGCCGCGCCGGGCTTCGTGCGCTATTCGCAGGCGCAATCTTCCGCCCCGATCAAGATCGGCTTCCAGGCCCACCGCACCGGCATTGGTGCTGCCTATGGCCGCTGGTATGAGAAGACCACCAACGCTGCGGTCAAGCTGATCAACGACGCCGGCGGCATCAACGGCCGGCCGATCGAGATCATCGTCGAGGACGACGGCACCGACCCCAAGCGCGGCGCAGAAGTGGTCGGAAAATTCGCCTCCCAGCACAAGACTGACATCGTCTTCGGCACGCTGTTCAGCCATGTCGTCGTCGGCTCCGCGCCGACCGCCGGCGAGCTCAAGATCCCCTATTATGTGGTCAGCGAGGGCTACCACGTCGCCTCGGGCAAGCTGAACCGCTGGGTCTTCCAGCCCGGCATCACCGACGTCCGCGCCCAGGTCACCTCGGTGGCGCCCTGGGTCGCTGCCAATCTCGGCAAGAAGGTGACGATGATCTATCCGGACTATGCCTTCGGATACGACCACCGCGACTATTTGGCGCCCGCCATCGAGGCGCAGGGCGGCGAGGTGGTGGCGCAAATCCCGATCCCGCCGACCGAAAGCTCGTTCACCAAATATTTGCCGCAGATCCCCGCCGACACCGAAGTTTTGTACCACGTCATGGTCGGCCCCGGCGTGCTGACCTTCGTCAAGGAACTCGGCGAATTCTACGGTTCGAACAAGCCGCAGCTGTTCGGCTTCATCGACTCGCTCGAAGCCGTCGACATCAACAGCCCCGGCCTCGAATTTCTCGACGGCAGCCATTTCTGGGAGGGCTCGCCGCGCTACGCCCAGGCCAATGACAGCGA
Organism: Aminobacter sp. 01T433; assembly: GCF_056398585.1. Lineage (NCBI taxonomy): Bacteria > Pseudomonadati > Pseudomonadota > Alphaproteobacteria > Hyphomicrobiales > Phyllobacteriaceae > Aminobacter > Aminobacter sp. 01T433. The sequence goes on along the minus strand of NZ_JBFTPR010000001.1, from coordinate 60,163 downwards.
AGCCCAAAAGGCCTATCGCAAGGCCGTCGGCATCGACGACAATGGCGCGTCGGTCAGTGACCCCAAGGACGTTTCGACCGCCGCCCACATGTTCGGCTGCTGGGAAACGCTCTACGTCATCAAGAAGGCGATGGAGGATTCGGGCTACAGGGGACCAGAGGATCGCGCCAAGCTGGTGGAGGCGACCGAGGCGCTGACCGAATTCAAGGAAGGCCCCGAGCACCCCCAAGGCGACAAGATCTTCAACGGCAAGATCCACCAGGTCTTCGGCCACCAGAACATTTCCAAGGTCGAAGGCGGCAAGCTCAACGTCGTCCACCGCACCGCGATCGAGGACGGCATGTACAAGCCCGAGGCGGACTACACCACGCAGCCGCTGTGAATTGAAGATGCCAATGCTGGTGCTGCCCCTCATCCCCCTACCGGGACGTTCTCCCCGTAGAACGGGGAGAACGAGGACGGCCGCGACGCCGACGCCCCCCTCGCCCCGTTTACGGGGAGAGGGTAAGGGTGAGGGGCAGCGCTACCCTTGCCAGACGATCATCACCTGAATGGCCTTCTTCCCCCACCTCCTGCTTGCCACCCTCGAAGGCCTCGTCACCTCGGCGGTGCTGGCGCTGACCGCGCTCGGGCTGTCGCTGGTGTTCGGCGTCATGCGCATCGTCAACGTCGCCCATGGCGAGTTCTTCATGCTGGGTGCGGTGCTAGCATGGGCGATCACCACCACAATGACCGGCCACCCCGCACTCGGCTTCGCGGTTGCGCTGGTGGTGTCGCCGCTGATCGTCGGCGCCATCGCCTGGGTTGCCGAGCGTCTGGTGCTGCGCCGGCTCGAATACAATCCCGAAGCCACCATCGTTGCCACCATCGGCCTGCTCTACATCATCCAGCAGCTGGCCCTCACCTTCTATGGCCCAGAGGCACGGCCGGTAGCGCCGCCCTTCAATTACCGCATCCAGCTGCCCTGGTTTGGCTATTCCGGCTACAGGCTGTCGATCATCGCGGCCTCCGCGATCCTGCTGCTCGCCACCTGGTTCGTGCTGACCCGCACCCGGATCGGGCTCATCATGCGGGCAACCCAATATGACCGCGAAACAGCACAAGCCTTCGGCATCCCGGTCGGGCGCGTCTATGGCGCGGTGTTTGCGCTTGGCGCCATGCTTGCAGCCGTTGCAGCCGTTCTGATCGTGCCGATCCAACAGGCGCATTACCTGATGGGCCTCGACCCGCTGTTGTTGTCCTTCATCGTCGTCATCATAGGCGGGCTCGGCTCGCTGCGTGGGACGGTGGTGGCCGCCCTTCTGATCGGCGTGTCGGACGGCATCGTCTCGGTGTTCTTCTCCCCGACGCTCGCCAAGATCATCGCCACGCTCGTTGTCGCCATGGTGCTGGTGTTCCGGCCGCAAGGCCTGTTTGGAACGGCCGCTAAATGAACTGGGAAGGTGCTACGGCAAAGGTTTATGCGTTGCACGTGGCGGTGATAGCGCTGCTGGTTGCGCTCAATTTCGTGCTTCCCGAATATCACCACGGCGTCCTTGCCCGCGTGCTGGTGCTCGCCGTCTTCGCCATAGGCTACAACATGCTGTTCGGCTATGTCGGGCTGCTCAGCCTCGGCCACGCCATGTTCTTTTCGGCCGGGCTCTATGGTGCAGGCCTCCCGCTCTACCATCTCGGCTGGAGCGTGCCGGCAGCCTTCGGCTCGGGCATCGCAGCGGGTCTTGTCGTGTCGCTGGTTGTCGGGCTCTTGGCGCTCAGAACAACTGGCGTCGCCTTCATGATCGTGACCATGATGTTTGCGCAGGTGTTTTATCTGACCACGCTCTATTTTGGCGAATGGACGCGCGGCGACGAAGGACTGGTGCTGCAGCAGCAGGCGCGGCAGATCACTATTGGCGCGCAAACGCTCGACCTGACCAACCCAACGACGCGCTACCTGATGGCAGTCACGCTGTTTGCGGCGGCGCTGCTTACCACCTTAGCCATCGTCCGCTCACGCCATGGCCGCGTGCTGGTCGCCATTCGCGAAAACGAGGAGCGGACAAGGATGCTCGGCTATGACACCTTCGCCAACAAATTGGCGGCGGTGGTCACTTCAGGAATGATCTGTGCCGCCGCGGGTGCCGCCTATGCGCTGCTGTTCGGCTATGTCGGCTCAACCTTCGCCTCGGTGCAATATTCGATCCTGCCGCTGCTGTGGGTACTGCTCGGTGGTGCTGCGACCACGCTTGGGCCGCTGCTCGGCACGCTGTTCATGTATTATGTCATCGACATCGCCAGCGGCTACACCTCGGCCTACATGCTTGTCGTCGGCGCAATGCTGATCCTGCTCGTGCTCTATTTCCGCAAAGGCGTTCTCGGCACGGTGCGCGAGCGCTGGGTCAGGTGGCTGCCATGACGCCGCTTTTGACCACCAAGGGACTGTCGCGCCACTTCGGCGGCCTGCGCGCTGTCGACGATGTCGATTTTGCGCTTGAGACAGGCGAGATCCGCGCGGTCATCGGCCCCAACGGTGCCGGCAAGACGACCTTCGTCAGCCTAGTTTGCGGCCGCTATGCGCCGGACGCCGGATCCATCGTCTTCGACGGCGAGGACATCACCAAAATGCCGGCGCATCTGAGGGTGCGGCGAGGCATCGCCTACACGTTCCAGATCACCAGCGTATTCGCCAATCTCTCCGCCTACGACAACGTGGCCCTACCGGTGCAGCGCACGCTGACCGACGGGCGTTCGCGCGGCGCGGTGCATCATGGCGCGATGGAGGCGCTCGAGCGCGTCGGACTGGCCAGCCGGGCACATGAGCAGGCCGGTACGCTTGCCTACGGCCACCAGCGGCTTTTGGAAGTGGCGATGGGACTGGCGCTCAAGCCACGGCTGCTGATCCTCGATGAACCAACGCAAGGTCTGTCGGACGGCGAGATCGAGAACTTCATCGCTCTTGTGCGCGAGATCGCCAAGGACGCGACGGTGCTTCTGATCGAGCACAACATGCAGGTCGTGATGGAACTTGCCCAGCGCATCACCGTGTTCAATTCAGGCAGGATACTGGCCGAAGGCGCGCCCGCGGAAATCCGCGCCAACACCGCCGTGCAGGACGCCTATCTCGGCACCGCGCCTGGGGGTGAGGCATGAGCGCTGCGCTGACGATATCGGGGCTCGACTGCTTTTATGGCGAGGTGCAGGTGCTGCATCGCCTCGACCTCGAACTGAACAAGGGCGAGGTGCTGTGCCTGCTCGGCCGCAACGGTGCTGGCAAGACAACGACACTGAAGGCGATCATGGGGTTGGTGCCGGCCCGTGCCGGTTCGATAAGGCTCGGCGAGCGTGAATTGACCGAGTTGCCCGCCCATGAGGTGCCGAAAGCCGGCGTCGCCTATGTGCCGCAGGGTCGGCGATTGTTCGCCGAACTGACGGTCGCCGAAAACATCGAGATCGGATTGATGGCGCGCAACAAGGGCAAGGCGGTGCGCGAAGCCGTGCTCGAACTGTTCCCGCTGCTGCGCGACCGGCTGAAGCAGCGTTCGGGCACGCTCTCGGGCGGCGAGCAGCAGATGCTGGCGATGGCACGCGCGCTGTGCCTCGAGCCCGAGGTGCTGCTGCTTGACGAGCCGACCGAAGGCCTGATGCCGTCGATGATCGCAAAGATCCGCGAGACGGTGGCCGGGTTGCGGGGGCGCGGCGTGTCGACCATCCTTGTCGAGCAGCGCGTCGAGGCGGTCTTGTCCGTCGCCGACCGCGTCGCCTTCATCGAAAACGGCCGCAACCGCGAGACGCTCGACGTCGCGCAGCTACGCGATGATCCAGCGCTGGTGCGCCGCTACGTCGGCGTCGGTTAGGCGAAGAAAACAAACCCAGCGATCACGAAGGTCGGGATCAGCACCGCGCCCGACCAAAGCATGTAACCGAAGAAGCCGGGCATCTTCACGCCGCGTTCGCGCGCGATGGCATAGACCATGAAGTTGGGCGCATTGCCGATATAGGTGTTGGCGCCCATGAACACCGCGCCCGCCGAGATCGCCGCCAGTGTGCTGGCGAGTTGGGTCATCAAGACCTTGGGGTCGCCACCCGCCAATTCGAAGAACACCAGATAGGTCGGGGCATTGTCGAGGAAGGACGAAAGCACTCCGGCCAGCCAGAAATAGGCCAGGTCATTGGGTGCGCCCGAGGGCGTGGTGACCAGCGAGACCAGCGGCGCAAACGCGCCGTCGAGTCCGGCACGCAGGATCGCGATGACCGGTACGATGCAGATAAAGATGCCGGCAAACAGCTTTGCCACTTCAAGGATCGGCGCCCAGGAAAAGCCATTGGCGGCACGATATTCCTTGCGGGTGACGACCAGCGAAACGAAGGCCAGCACCAGGATGATGGCATCGCGCACAAGGTTCTGCAATTCGACCGAAACACCTTGGATAGTGAAGGCGATACCCGGCTTCCACGACGCCGACAACAAGATGGCGGCGATGACACCAGCCAGAAGCGCGATATTGGCGAGGCCGCGGATGCGGACCTTCGAATGCGGCGTCGGGTCCTTGATCTTGGGCTGGCCCTGCTCGCGGCTATGGAAATACCAGTCGACCGCAAGGAAAACGGCAAGCACGATGCCGCCGACAAAAAGCGTCTCGCGCCAGAGATGGGCGGTCGTCCAGAAGAAATCGACGCCGCGCAGGAAGCCGACGAACAGCGGCGGGTCGCCGAGCGGGGTCAGCGAGCCCCCGATATTGGACACCAGGAAAATGAAGAAAACGACGACATGCGCGTTGAAGCGCCTGTTGTCATTGGCGCGGATGACCGGGCGGATCATGATCATCGAGGCACCTGTCGTGCCGACGACCGAGGCGAGCAGCGCGCCGGTCAGCAAAAGCCCGGCATTGACCAGAGGCGTGCCCTGGATGTTGCCGGCCACCAGAATGCCGCCAGCGATGGTAAACAGCCCGAACAGCAGGATGATGAAGGACATATATTCGAGCAGAAGCGTATGAAGTACCGCCTCTGCCGAGACATTCAAGCCGAAAAATAGCGCCATCGGCACGATGACAAGTGCTGCCCACGCGGCAGTGATCTTGCCGTAGTGATGCTCCCAGACATGCGGATAGAGCAGCGGGCCGGTGGCGATGGACAGCAACAGGCCGGCGAAGGGCAGTGCCCACCATAAGGACATGGCGGCACCGGGCAGGCTTTCTTCGGCGGCAAAAGCCGAACCAACACTCAACAGCACACCCGCCAGCGCCACAGGCACTGCCGCAAAACGCGAGAAATTCATTCCGTCCCCTCAACACCGGCACGTGGGCCGGCTATTTCAAACTGTCCGGTCGCTGTCAGACGAGCGTCACGCCTGCGTCGCGCATCTTGCCGATCATCGTTTCGAGCGAACCGCCGAGGTCGATGGCGCGGCAGCCGTCGAGCCGCACCGTGGTGGCAAAGCCCTGTTTGACGGCATCGATCGCCGAATAAGCGACACAGAAATCGGTGGCCAGCCCAACCAGCGTGATTTCGCCGATGCCACGCTCGCGCAGATAACCAGCGAGGCCGGTCGGCGTGAGGTGGTCGTTCTCGAAGAAAGCCGAATAGCTGTCGATGCCCAGGCGAAAACCCTTGCGCACCACAAGCTCTGCCTTGGCCCAGGCGAGGCCGGAATGGAAGTCGGAACCGCGGCTGCCCTGGATGCAGTGGTCAGGCCAAAGCGTCTGGGTACCGTAAGGCATGTCGATGCTTTCGAACGACTGCTTGCCCTGATGGCTGGAGGCGAAACTCGAATGGCCGGCCGGATGCCAGTCCTGGGTCAGCAGGACGTGCTCGGTGTTGCGGATGAGGTCGTTGACCAGCGGAATGATCTCGTCGCCGCCTGACACGGCAAGCGCGCCGCCGGGGCAAAAGTCGTTCTGCAGATCGATGACGATGAGCGCGTCGGTGGCCATGGAGCCTCCATCTGGCTGGGTTTTCGGGCCGCCGAAACTGGGTCAGATGGAAGCGCGCGTCAACCTGCAACTTGGACAGGGCGGCCGCCCGCAACATGCAATCCGGGCTTTGACAAAAGGCCTGAGCGAGCTATCATTTGCATGCGAATGATTTTGTCCGGCGGCCAGCCGGGAGGCATTGCGTGACCCGTTACGCGAAACCCAAAACACTCGACGAAGCGCTCGCGCTGCTCAGCGAAGGGTCGTGGCGAATTCTGGCCGGCGCCACCGATTTTTACCCCGCCCTCGGAAATCGCCCGCTTTTCGAAGACGTGCTCGACATCAATGGCCTGGCCGAACTGCGCGGCATCGCCGAAAGCGAAAGCCATTTCAGCATCGGCGCACGCACAAGCTGGACCGAGGTACTGAAGGCCCCACTGCCGCCGGCCTTCGACGCGTTGAAGCAGGCAGCGCGCGAAATCGGCTCGATCCAGATCCAGAATGTGGCGTCCGTGGCCGGCAACATCTGCAACGCTTCGCCTGCAGCCGACGGTGTGCCACCTCTGCTCATCCTCGATGCCGAGGTGGAATTGAGGGCGCGGCACGAAATTCGGCTCCTGCCGCTTGGCGAATTCATCACCGGCAACCGCAAGACGAGGCTGCGCCAGGACGAGATGGTGACGGCGCTGCGCATCCCCAAGGCCTCGGCTACGGGACATTCGGCTTTCGTCAAACTCGGCGCGCGGCGCTACCTCGTCATTTCGATCGCGATGACAGCAGCGCGGATCGTGCTCGACACAGATGGGCGGATTACCAAGGCCGTAGTCACGGTGGGTTCGTGCTCGGCAGTGGCACAGCGGCTTCGCCCGCTTGAGGCAGCACTTGCCGGGCATCGGGCGGATGACATAGCCGGGATCGTCAACGACGCTGGACTGACCGAACTGTCACCCATCGACGATGTGCGCGGCAGTGCCGAATATCGGCGCATGGCGGCGCGCGAGATCGTTACGCGCGCGCTGTTGCAGGCCGCCTACGGCTCTCAGAAACGGGTGGCCGCATGAAAACCGACCGCGCGCCGATTAGCTTCACTGTCAACGGCGCGCCGGTTTCGGTGTCGGCGGCACCGATGCGGCGGCTGTCGTCCATCCTGCGCGACGACCTGCAGCTGACCGGCACCAAGGTGGGTTGCGATGCCGGCGACTGCGGTGCCTGCACCGTGCTGCTCGACGGCGAGCCGGTCTGCGCCTGCCTGTTGCCGGCGGCCTCGGTTGAAGGTGCTTCAGTCCGCACCGTGGAGGGACTCGGACACGGCAGCCTGTCAGCACTGCAGTCGTCGTTCCTGGCGCATGGCGCGGCCCAATGCGGCATCTGTACGCCTGGCCTGCTGGTGACAGCGACAGCACTTCTGGAACGCAATGCGCAGCCAAGCGAGACCGAAGTGCAGGACGCGCTCGGCGGGATTTTGTGCCGCTGCACGGGCTATCGCAAGATTGTTCAGGCGGTGATGGGCGCGCATGAGCACGTCATGCCCCTCGACTTCCGCCTCCCACCCGCAGGCCAGGCCGTTGGCGCTTCTCCTGTCAGGCTCGATGGCGTGCCGAAGGTGACGGGCGCGGAAAAATTCGGCGGCGATTCATTTCCCGCTGATGCGCTTGTGGTGTTGGTCGTCCGCTCGCCGCATCACCACGCGGCATTCTCGTTCGGCGATCTCGACGCTTACGTCACCGACAATGCCGGGGCCGTTGCGGTTTTCACCGCCAGGGATATCCCAGGCATCAACAGTTTCGGCGTGATCCCGCCCTTCGCCGACCAGCCGGCGCTGGCCGAGGGTGCGGCGCGGTTTCGTGGCGAGGCGGTGGCGCTGGTCGCCTGCGAAAACTGGGCCGCACGCGAGCTTGATCTCGCAAAATTCCCGGTGCGCTGGAACGAGCTACCGGCCTTGATGGAACCTGCCGAGGCGGCGGCAGCGAACGCGAAGCTGGTCCATGCCGGCCGCCCAGGCAATCTGCTGGTGCGGGGATTGGTCGAGCGCGGCGAGCCTGAGGCTGCACTGGAAAATGCCGCCTGCGTCGTCTCCGGCAGCATCGAGACGTCTTATGTCGAACACGCCTATATCGAACCTGAAGCCGGCCATGCCTTTGTCGATGGCGACACGCTGACCATTATTGCCTGCACACAAGCACCACATCTCGACCGCGACGACACGGCACGAATATTGGGTCTGGCGCCGGACAAGGTGCGCATCGTGCCGACGGCAACCGGCGGTGGCTTCGGGTCGAAGATCGATCTGTCGCTGCAGCCGCTGATCGGGCTCGTTGCGCTGAAAACCGGCCGGCCGGCCGCACTCGCCTATAGCCGCAATGAATCGATGGCATCGACCACCAAGCGCCACCCGGCGGCGATGCAGGCGACCATCGGGGCCGACGCCGACGGCACCATTCGCGGCATGGTTTTTTCAGGCGCGTTCAACACCGGCGCCTATGCCAGTTTCGGCCCGACCGTCGCCAACCGCGTGCCGGTCCATGCCTCAGGGCCCTACGTCACGCCGAACTACAGGGCCACCGCCCGCGCCATCCACACCAACGGCCCGGTGTCGGGCGCCTTCCGCGGTTTTGGGGTACCGCAAGCGACGCTGATGCAAGAGACGCTGTATGACGAGCTGGCCAACAAGCTCGGCATCGACCGGCTGCAGTTTCGTCTGAAGAACGCGCTTCGGAACGGTTCCGAAACGGTGACTGGACACCTGCTTGAAGCCGGCGTTGGCATCGGCGAATGCCTTGGAGCATTGGCCTCGCTTTGGGCGCGCGCGCTGGCCGACGCGGACAAATTCAACGCAGCCAATACGGCCAAAAAGCGTGGCGTCGGCATTGCCTCGTGCTGGTATGGCTGCGGCAACACGTCCTTGCCCAATCCCTCGATGATCAAGCTCGGCATCGCGCCCGACGGCAAGGTGATGCTGCATCAGGGCGCCGTCGACATAGGCCAGGGCTCGAACACTGTCATCGCCCAGATCGCCGCCGACGCGCTTGGCCTGCCGCTGTCGGATTTCGTACTGCGCAGTGCCGATACGGCGATCACGCCCGATGCCGGCAAGACCTCGGCCTCGCGCCAGACCTATGTCTCGGGTAAGGCTGCCGAGAAGGCCGCCCGGGCATTGCGCGAAAAGATCCTGCGCTTCGCCAACGTCTCCCCTGAGGCATCGCTACAGCTGGAAGGTGGCCTGCTGCTGGTGCATGAGGGTGGCGAGCGCCGCCGCATCGATCTCGCGCTGCTTGAGCCCGACGCCGACGGCCTCGTTTTCACGGCGGAGGAAAGCTACGACCCTCCGACGGCACCGCTCGACGCCAAGGGCCAAGGCAAGCCTTATGCGGTCTATGGTTATGGTGCCCAGATCGCCGAAGTCGAGGTCGACCTCGCGCTTGGCACAGTGAAAGTGATCAAGATCACAGCAGCACATGACGTCGGCAAGGCGATCAATCCGCGGCTTGCCGAAGGCCAGATCGAAGGCGGCATCGCTCAGGGCATCGGCATGGCGCTGATGGAAGAATACATCCCCGGCCGGACGGAAAACCTGCACGACTATCTGATCCCGACCATCGGCGACGTACCGCCGATCGAGACCATCCTCGTGGAAGTTCCGGACCCGGAAGGACCCTTTGGCGCCAAGGGTTTGGGCGAGCATGTGCTGATCCCGACAGCACCCGCCATCCTCAACGCCATTCGTCATGCCACGGGCGTGTTGGTGACCAAGGTACCGGCAACGCCGACGCGCATTGTGGAAGCAATCCGCAAGGCGGAGGCACGTTCATGAACGAGCTGTCGGAGCGTTTCGAAGGCCACGAACCCGGCGACAAGCAGGCGGGTGAAAAGCTGCGCTGCGATGCCTGCCCGGTCATGTGCTACATCGCCGAAGGGCGCACGGGCGCCTGCGACCGCTACGGCAATTTCGGCGGCAAGATCGTGCGCTGCGACCCGGTGCGCGTGCTCGACTATGCGGTCGAAAGCGGCAATCCGGTCGTGCCGTTTGAAGGCGCGGCCTGGGACGGCGAGCTGGTCAACACCGGCCAGCGCTTCGTCACCGCCATCGGTGCTGGCACCACCTATCCCGACTACAAGCCGGCCCCCTTCATCGTCAGCCAGGAGGTCGAGGGCGTCGACCTCGTCACGGTGGTGACGGAGGGCATCTTTTCGTATTGCGGCGTCAAGGTGAAGATCGACACCGACCGGCATCTCGGCCCCGAAACGGCGACGGTGCGCGCTGAGGGCGAGGCGGTCGGCCATGTGACGACAGGCGAATATGGCTCGCAGATGCTGTCGCTGGGCGGGGTGCATCACCTGACCGGCGGGTCGAAGGCGGAAGGCCGGGTGACCTGCGACACGCTGCTGAACCTGTGCAACCGCAAGCCGGTGGAGCTGACCATCGACGGCGGCGCCGTTGTCATCGTCGAGGCAGGCCGCCCACCCGTCATCGACGGCACTGTCGAACACCGCATGCGTGTCGGCTGCGGCTCGGCGACCATCGGCATGTTTGCGCGACAATGGCGCGGGCTGGTCGACGAGGTAGTGGTGGTCGACGACCACATCACCGGTGTGGTCTCCGAACACCAGGCCGGCAAGGTTTTGGGGTGGGAAGAAACCGGGATCAAGATCCTTGGCCGACGCTCGACGCCGGGGCGCTATTTCAAGGTGTCTGAGCCGGGGCTCGGTTGGGGCGGCACAAGCATCTCCGACCCGCTCGACATCCTCGGCGAATGGAACGCCAGGAAGGGCGCGCGGCCCGGCCTAAGCCTGCTGATGGTTTCGACCACAGGCGAACAGTTCGCCTATTACGAACTCGACGACGACCTCAGGCCCGTCGAGAAGGCATTTCCCGACCGGCTCAGGAAATCGGTTGGGTTGATCGAGGATAATTGTGAGCCGGCTTTGTGTACGGTGCTGTTTGTCGGTGGTGCCGGCGGTTCCCTGCGCGCCGGCGTGACCGAAAACCCGGTCAATCTCACGCGTTCCGTGCAAGGGCTGAAGACCTATGTCACCGTCGGTGGCGCGCCTGTCTATGTCTGGCCGGGCGGCGGCATCACGCTGATGGTCGACGTGACGCGCGTGCCCGACAACGCCTTCGGTTATGTGCCAACGCCAGCGCTGGTGGCGCCGATCGAGTTCACCTTGCGCCGCGACGACTATCTGGCGCTCGGTGGCTACGGGGCTGAGATCAGGAGCATTGACGACGTGCTCAGGCGCGGCGGCGAATATTTCAACGATCGGGCGACGGAACCGGCCGGGGCGGGCAACCCGTGGCCGCCGCTCGCGCAATTGCGCCGGACCGGCGGTTTGCCATGAATGGCCCGGAGATCAGCTGGCTGCCGGACGGGCACCGCCTGCATTTCAACCATGGGCCAATCGACCTGATCGTCGAGGCTTTCGGCGAAGGGGAGGAAGTGCACGCCGCCTACCGGCAGGCCGCCGAACGTTTCCAGACCCTCCTTGGCGAACTCGTCGGCGAACTCACCGAGCTTCGCAGACCTGCTTCCAGCAAAGCGCGGCGGTTTGCAGGCCCAACGGCACGGCGCATGGAGGCTGCCGTCGTACCGCTTGCGCAAGATTTCATCACCCCGATGGCGGCAGTTGCCGGCGCGGTCGCGGATGAGATGATGGCGGCGATGGTTTTGAGACGCCAACTCGAGCGTGCCTACATCAACAATGGCGGCGACATCGCGCTGCATATCGCGCCTGGCGAGCGAATTTCAGTGGCGATCGCCGGCACCGGGCACGGCTTCGCCGACCGGCTGACGATAAGCGCCGAAGATCCGGTGCGCGGCATCGCCACCAGCGGCTGGCGCGGCCGCAGCTTTTCACTCGGCATCGCCGATGCGGTGACCGTGCTGGCGGCAAGCGGGGCAGCGGCGGACGCAGCAGCTACGCTGATCGCCAACGCGGTTGATTTGCCGGGGTACCCGGCAATCCAGCGCAAACCGGCGTGCGAACTGGCCCCAGACAGCGACCTCGGCGACAGGCTGGTGACAACAGGTGTCGGCGCTCTGTCCCCTAGAGATACCGATGCGGCGTTCGATGCCGGGCTCAAGCTCGCCGACACGTTCCGCCGCCAAGGTCTGGTCCAGAGTGCCGCGCTGTTCCTCGCAGGTGAACACCGCGTCAGCGGCAAGTCGTTTGCGGCCATACCGGATGTTTCGATGAGGAGGATGCCGATCCATGCCTGAATTTCCGATCCGCAAGATCACCGTGACGGTCGAAGAGATTTTCCATGACGGCGGCCCGGCAAAGGATGTGCCCCGGCGGCGCGCGGCGGCGCTCGCCGTGGTCAAGAACCCCTTCGCCGGCCGCTATGTCGAAGAGTTGCAAAGCGCGATGGAAGATTTGAAGCCGCTCGGGCTGATGCTGTCTGACCGGCTGATCGCAGCACTCGGTGGCGACCCAAAAATCATCGACGGCTACGGCAAGGGCGCCATCGTGGGCTCCGCCGGTGAGCTCGAACATGGGGCGCTGTGGCATGTGCCCGGCGGCTACGCGATGCGCGAACGGCTCGGCGAAGCCAAGGCAATCGTGCCCTCGGCCAAGAAAGTGGGTGGTTTCGGTGCCCGGCTCGACGTGCCTGTCGGCCACATCAACGCCGCCTATGTGCGCAGCCATTTCGACGCCATGGAAGTCGGCCTGCCCGACGGGCCAAGGCCCGACGAAATCGTCTTCGCCCTGGTGATGACCTGCGGGCCCCGCATCCACGATCGCATGGGCGGTTTGAGCGCCGCCGACATCAAGGCCTGGGATGGCCTGCGATGAAGCAGGACGCAGCCTACCATCTGCAGGAGCAGATAGGCTTCATCTTGCGCAAGGCGCATCAGCGTCATGTCGCGATCTTCGCCACCCATATCGGTGACCTGACCCCGCCGCAATTTGCGGCACTGGCCAAGCTGCATGATGTCGGCGAGACCTCGCAGAACCAGCTTGGCGCGCTGATCGCCATGGATGGGGCGACCGTCAAGGGTGTGATCGACCGTCTGCATGCACGCGGCCTTGTACAACTGGCCAAGCATGAGGCCGACAAGCGGCGCTTGATGGTCCGCCTGACCAACGAAGGCCAGCGCTTGGTGGAAGAGCTTGTACCGCTGGCACAGACGATCACAGAGGAAACGCTGTCCCCCCTGTCGTCCAAGGACGCGGCGATGTTGCTGGAGCTTCTAGCGAAGATTAGCTGAGGCAGTAGGGGAATAGGGCAGTAGGTCAATTTACTGCCTTACTGCCCTATTCCCCTACTGCCCTGGCTTACGTCAGCCGACGAAGGCGCGCTCGACGACGAAGGTGCCCGGCTCGTTGAGTGAGCCTTCGACAAAGCCGAGGCTCTCGGCCAGTTCCTTGACGTCCTTGAGCATGTGCATCGAGCCGCAGATCATGATGCGGTCGGTGGCAGGGTCGAGCTTTTCAATGCCGAGATCGGAATAGAACTTGCCCGACGAGATCAGTGCCGTGATGCGGCCCATGCGCTCGGAGGTTTCGCGCGTCGTCGAGTTGTAAAGCGTGACGCGGCCATGGGTCAGCTCGCCGATCAGCGGGTCGTTTTCGAGATTGGCGACCAGTTCCTGGCCATAGGCCAGCTCGGCAACATCGCGGCAGGTGTGGGTGAGCACGACATGCTCGTAGCGCTCATAGGTGTCGGGGTCGCGCAGCAGGCTGGCGAAGGGCGCGATGCCGGTGCCGGTCGAGATCATGAACAGGCGCTTGCCCGGGGTCAGCGCGTCGAGAACCAGCGTGCCGGTCGACTTCTGGCGCATCAGCACGGTGTCGCCGGGCTCGATCTTCTGAAGCTCAGAGGTCAGCGGACCGTCCGGCACCTTGATCGAGAAGAATTCAAGTTCGTCGTCCCAGGACGGGCTCGCCACCGAATAGGCGCGGAAGACCGGCTTTTCGGCATTGGGCAGGCCGATCATGACAAATTCGCCCGAACGGAAGCGCAGCGACTGCGGCCGGGTGATGCGGAAGGCAAACAGGCGATCAGTATAATGCTTCACCGAAACCACCGTTTCGGCATAAACATTGGCAGGGATAGGGAACTGGAGCGGCTTTGCGTCGACCGTCTTCAGCGCTGCTGCGGTGTTCATCGATCAAACCTCTCGCCAAGCGCGGGCGGCTGTTTTTCACCGGCGCGCTGCGGAAATACAGGCAAAATGTGGAGCCTTGTTCAGCCCATTAATTAGTATACAAATGATCTCAGCGTCAAGATTGTGGCCTAAAACGCCTTTCTAAACTGGCACATGATCGTAGTCCGGGCTTTTCGGGATTAGTCCATGGACGAGAAAATTCCCGCAATGGCGGGAAATGTCGTGGCGGGCATCGACGTGGGCGGGACCTTTACCGACCTGCTGCTGATCGACGGTGCCAACAATGGCGCGGTCCATATCGCCAAGACACCGACGACGGTCGAAAACCAGGCACATGGCGTGATCGCAGCGCTCGCTGTAACCGGCTTTCCCATCGCCGATATCGACCTCATCGTGCATGGCACGACGACCACCACCAATGCCGTGCTGGAGCGGCGGCTGGCTCGGACCGGCATGATCACCACGCGCGGTTTTCGCGACGTGATCGAACTCGGCCGGCGCACGCGGCCGCAGGCTTACGGCATGACTGGCGTTTTCGTGCCGGTGATCCCGCGCAATCTCAGGCTTGAAGTCTCCGAGCGCGTCGAAGCCTCGGGACATGTGCGCGAGCCGCTGGACGAGGACGGCCTGCGCAAGGCGGTGGCCGAGCTTCTCGCGGCGGGCTGCGAAGCGCTGGTCATCCACTTCCTGCATTCCTATGCCAATCCGGCACATGAACGACGCGCAGCCGAGATCGCCGCCGAGCTTTGGCCCAACAGCCACATCACGACCGGGCATTCACTGCTTTCGGAGGCGCGCGAATTCGAACGCGGGGTCACCGCATCGGTCAATGCGGCGGTGCAGCCGATCCTCGAACGCTACGTGGCGCGGCTGCGCGACGAGCTTGCGACACGCGGCTATGGCAGCGATTTCCTGATCATGAACGGCAATGGCGGCATGATCTCGGCACGGTTCGTCACCCGCGAGGCAGCCAAGACCGTGATGTCAGGCCCGGCCTCGGGCGTCATCGCCGCCGCCTATACAGGCCGGCGCGCCGGCTTTGAAAACCTCGTCACCTACGACATGGGCGGCACATCGACCGACGTGGCGCTGATCCTCAACGCGGAGCCTGCGGTATCGAACGAGATCGAGATCGAATATGCGATGCCGATCCATGTGCCGATGGTCGCGGTCCATACTGTAGGTGCGGGCGGCGGTTCGATCGCGCGCGTCGACGCTTCCGGGCTGATCCAGGTCGGGCCGGAGAGTGCCGGGGCCAATCCCGGACCGATCTGCTATGGCCGCGGCGGCACCGAGCCTACCATCACCGACGCCAATCTGGTGCTCGGACGGCTCTCCCCGAAAAAGCTGCTGGCGGTCGACAATCCGGTGACTGTGGAAGCGGTACGGAAAATCTTCGAAGACAGGATCGGCAAGGCGACCGGGCTGGACGGGACGGCTGCGGCAGGAGCGGTGCTCAGGCTCGGCAACATCAAGATGGCCGGGGCCATCCGCATGGTGTCGGTGTCGCGCGGCCATGACCCGCGCGATTTCACGCTGTTTGCCTTCGGTGGTGCTGGACCGCTGCATGCCTCGGCGCTGGCCCGCGAACTTGGCCTGCCGCGCGTGCTGGTGCCGGCTAGGCCGGGCATCACCAATGCGCTCGGCTGCGTCGTTGCCGACCTGCGCCATGACTTCGTCAACACGCTCAACCAGCCGGTGGCGATGCTCGATGAAAAACGCGTCCGCGAGGTGCTGGCGCGCCATCGAGCGGAAGGCGAGGCACTGATCGCGAAGGAGGCGATCCGGCCCCAGAGCATCCGCGTCAGCCACTCGGCCGACATGCAGTTCGTCGGCCAAACCCACATCATCAACGTGCCGCTGCCATCGCCCGATATCGATCGCGCCACCCTGCAGGGCCTGTTCGAAAAGGCCTATTTCGCCCGCTTCAAGGTCGAGCTGCCGGAAATCCGCGCCAATCTCGTCAATCTCAACACCTCGGTGACAGGCGTGCGCCCCGACGTCGACCTCAGCCGGCTGATCGATCCGGCTGGACGGGCGTCGACCTTGGATGGTGCGCTGCGCGAGATACGTCCGGTGTGGTTCGAAGGCACCTGGCATGACACGCCTGTCTATGAGCGCGAAAAGCTGCCGCTGGATGCTATTTTTGACGGACCTGCGATCCTTGAGCAGATGGACGCGACGACCGTGCTGGAGCCGGGCGACCGGGCTCGCTCGGACCGGGATGGCAACATCATCGTCGAGGTGGGGAGATGATGGTCGTTCTGTCACGAACTACTGAAAGCACCCCCACCCCTAACCCCTGCCCACAAGGGGGAGGGGAATCTTGCGGCATCGATCCCGAACCTTCAGTTGTCTGGAGCCAAGCGACGACGAGGACATTCCCCTCCCCCTTGTGGGCAGGGGTTAGGGGTGGGGGTAAACGGCGGGAAGGGCCGGCCACGATCATGGCTCCCTTCCACTCCCCGACCTGCTCCGCGGCGAGCGAGGTCGTTCCATGACCCTCGACGCCATCACCCTTTCCGTCATCCAGGCAGCGCTGCAGCAGACCTGCGATGAGATGGACCTGACATTCTCACGCGCCGCGTTTTCGCCCGTCATCGCCGAGGCCAACGACCGCTCCGACGGCATCTATTCGGCGGTCGACGGCGCGCTGATCGCGCAGGGCTCGCAAGGCCTGCCGGTGTTTGTCGGCGTCATGCAGTATTCGACGAAAACGATCATCGAGATGATCGCTGACGGCCGCTGCCGGCCGCCTGAGGAAGGCGACGTCTACATCGTCAACGACCCCTATCTCGGCGGCACGCATCTGATGGATGTGCGTTTCGCCATGCCGGTGTGGCGCCAAGGCAAAATCTTTTGCTGGCTGTCGAACACCGGCCACTGGCCCGACATAGGCGGGTCGGTGCCGGGCGGCTTTTCTGCTTCCGCGACGGCCGTCGAGCAGGAAGGCCTGCGCCTGCCGCCGGTCAAGCTGTTCAAGAAAGGGGCGATGGACCCCGAGATCTACGCCATCATCTGCTCGAACATCCGGGTCGCCGACCAGCGCATCGGCGACATCAGGGCGCAGGCGGCTGCACTTTATGTCGGGCAAGACAGGCTGTTCCAGATTCTGGATCGTTACGGAGATGAAACGGTTTTAGAGGCGATTGCCGAATTGCGCCGGCGCGCGGCGGAGCAGATGCGGGCGCATATCTCAGCCCTGCCCGACGGCACGTATCAATCGAGCGCATTTGTCGATTCCGACGGCGTGGTCGATGCACCGCTGACCATTGCGCTCTCGATCGAAAAGGCCCGAGACACGCTCACCTTCGACTTTTCCGGCTCGTCCAAACCCTGCGCCGGGCCGATGAACAGCGTGCTGGCAACGACCTTGTCGTCGGTCTATCTCGCCATGCGCCACATCTTCCCCGATGTACCGATAAGTGCCGGCGCCTTCGAGCCGCTCCACATCAAGCGTCCTGAAGGCACATTCCTCGATGCGCGCTATCCCAGGCCCGTTTCGGGCTGCGCGGCGGAGGTGTCGCAGCGCATCGCGGAAGCCGTCTTCGCAGCGATGGTGCAGGCAACGCCCGACAAGGTGACAGCGTCGCCAGCCGGCTCGAGCGGCAATTTCGCGCTTGGCGGCCATGATCCCGCACGCGGCCGCGACTATGTCATGTACCAGATCTCAGGCGGCGGTTATGGCGGCAATGCCGGCCATGACGGGCTGTCGAACGGCTGCTCGACCATCGGCATTTCGAAGTCGCCGCCGGTCGAGATCATGGAACAGGCCTATCCGGTGCTCTACCGCCAATACGCGCTGCGGGAAGGCTCAGGGGGTGCAGGAAAACAGCGCGGCGGCTTCGGCCTCGCCTACGAAATCGAACTGTTGCGCGGCGAGGCACGCGCGTCCTTCGTCATGGACCATGGCCGCTTTGGCCCGCAGGGCGCATTGGGCGGCCAGGATGGCGCGGTGAATACCGTCACGGTGTTTCGAAACGGGCAGCCGCATGTGCCGCCGCATCTGTCGAAAGAGCAGGACATTCCGCTCAAGGCAGGCGACCGTGTGCTCGTCGGCACGCCCGGCGGCGGCGGCTATGGCGATCCGTTCTTACGCGACCCGGAATTGGTGCTGCGCGATGTCGGGCTGGGGTACTACACCCGCGAGCAGGCGGCGCAGATGTTCGGGGTGGTGGTTGGAGATGGCGGCGTGGACAGCGCGGCGATGGAACACCTGAGGCGGCAATAGCCCCTCTCCGGCTCGCTTCGCTCGCCACCTCTCCCCCACTTGGTGGGGGCGAGGAACCGAGTTCTGGCAGGTTGCGCCCTTCGAGATTGGCGTTTCCTCGCCCCATGAAATGGGGAGAGGTGGCACGGCGAAGCCGTGACGGAGAGGGGGGTTAGTCGCCCTTCTCGCGCCGCAAAATCAATCGTCAGCCCACCGCCCTGCCATCAGCGTCGAAGCGGTAGGTCCGTGCCGCGTCGGGCGTGGCATAGAGCGTGGCACCGGGGCCGGTCTGGTATTCGCCAAACAGGCGAATGGTGATCAAACCGGCCTTTTCGGTTTCCAGGAACACGTTGGTGTCGGCGCCGAGATGTTCGGCGTGAATGACAGTGCCCTTCCAGGCGCCAGCTGTATCGCTGACCAGAATATGCTCGGGGCGGACGCCGACGGTCTTGGCGGTTTCGCCGAGGCGGGCACCGTCGATGAAGTTCATCTTGGGCGAGCCGATGAAGCCGGCGACGAAAAGATTAGCCGGCTGGTTGTAAAGCTCCATCGGTGCACCGACCTGCTCGACGCGACCACCATTGAGCACAACGATGCGGTCGGCGAGCGTCATGGCCTCGACCTGGTCGTGTGTGACGTAGACCATCGTCGCCTTGAGCCGGTGGTGCAGCTGGGCGATCTCCAGGCGCGTGTTGACGCGAAGTGCGGCATCGAGGTTCGACAGCGGCTCGTCGAACAAGAACAGCTTTGGCTCGCGCACCAAAGCGCGGCCGATGGCGACGCGCTGGCGCTGGCCGCCGGACAGTTCGGCCGGGCGGCGCTTGAGATAGGGCTCAAGCGACAGCATGGCCGAGGACGCTGCGATGCGCTGGTCGATCTCGGCGGTGGGCGTCCCGGCCTGCTTGAGGCCGAGGCTCATATTGTCGCGCACGGTGAGGTGCGGATAAAGCGCGTAGGTCTGGAACACCATGGCGATGCCGCGCTTGGACGGCGGCGTGTTGGTGACCTTTTGGCCGTCGATCAGCACGTCGCCAGACGTTGCGTCCTCAAGGCCGGCGATAATGCGCAACAGCGTCGACTTTCCGCAGCCCGAGGGGCCGACAAAAACGACGAACTCGCCGTCCTTGACCTCGAGGTCGATGCCTTTCAGCACGTCGACCGGGCCGAAGGACTTCTTGACGTTTTCGATCTTGAGAGATCCCACAGGCTATTCCCTCTCTTTAAAGCTTGACGGGCAGGCCGGTGCGGACGCTTTCGTCGGCTGCCAGGCACACGCGCAATGATTTGACGGCGTCATCCATGTGACGGGTAAGGTCGATGTCCTCGCGGATCGCCTTGAGCACGAAGGCCTGCTCGCGGTCGCACAGTCCCTGGTGGCCGGGCTCGTCCTTCATCGACAGATCTTCGTCGGCACGCAGGAAATGGCCGTCGGCGCCGAGGTCGGCGCGATGGACCCGGATCATGCTGGTCTTGGTGTGGGAATCGACGTCGTCCGACTTGGTAGTCGCCTCATTGACCACGATCGACACGCTGCCCTTGGGCGAAATGACGTCCTTCACGAAGAAGGCCGTCTCCGACATCATCGGGCCCCAGCCGGCTTCGTACCAGCCGACCGAACCGTCGGCGAACAGCACCTGGAGATGGCCGTAATTGTACATCGCCGGGTCGATCTCGTCGGTCATGCGCAAGCCCATGCCGCGCACTTCGACCGGATCGGCGTCGGTGATCTGGCACATGACGTCTAGATAATGCACGCCGCAGTCGACGATCGGCGAGGTCGTCTTCATCAGTTGCTTGTGGGTGTCCCACTTGTGGCCGGAAGACTGCTGGTTGAGGTTCATGCGGAAGACGTAAGGGCCACCCAGCGCACGTGCTTCGGCGATCATCCGCATCCAGGAGGGGTGATGGCGCAGGATGTAGCCGATGACCAGCTTGCGGCCATTGGCCTTGGCGCAAGCCACGACGCGCTCGGCGTCGGCGACGGTGGTTGCCAGCGGCTTTTCCAAAAAGACGTGGCAGCCGGCCTCAAGCGCCATGACGGCGTAGTCGGCGTGGCTGTCGGAATAGGTGTTGATCGACGCGACGTCGGGCTTCAACTCGCGGATCGCGTCCTCGAAGGAACGCTGGATCGTGTAACCCTCCATGCCCGCCGGCAGCGGTACGTCGGAACGGTTGACCAGGGCCGCGATCTCGAAGCCGGGGTTGTTGTGATAGGCGAGCGCGTGGCTACGGCCCATGTTGCCGAGGCCGGCTACGACGACGCGAAGGGGCTTTTGTGTAGTCACTTGACGGCTCCGGAAGTGATACCGCGGATCAATTGCCGCGAGAAGAAGAAGTAGAGGACCAGCACCGGCAGGATGGCGAGCGAGAGCGCTGCCAGCACGGCATTCCAGTTGGTGACGAACTGGCCGATGAAGACCTGGGCGCCAAGGGTGACGGTCTTGGTCGCTTCTGACGGCGCCAGGATCAGCGGGAACCACAGGTCGTTCCAGATCGGGATCATGGTGAAGACGGCGACGGTGGCCATCGCCGGGCGGATCAATGGCAGCACAAGGCGAAAGAAGATGCGGTATTCGCTGAGACCGTCGATGCGCCCGGCGTTCTTGAGGTCATCCGACACCTGTTTCATGAATTCGGACAGGATGAAGACGGCGAGCGGCAGGCCCTGTGCCGTGTAGACCAGCACAAGTGCGGTCCGCGTGTTGACCAGCCCGGATGCCACCATCAGCTGCAGGATGGCGACCGTGCCAAGGCGGATCGGGATCATGATGCCGAGGGCCAGGTACAGGCCCATCATCGTGTTGCCCTTGAAGCGGTATTCCGACAGCGCGAACGCTGCCATGGCGCCGAACAACAGCACGAAGAACAGCGAGGCGACTGTGACGATCAGGCTGTTTTGGAAATACTGGATGAAGTCGCCCTGCGCCATCACCGTCTTGTAGCCGATGAGGTCGAAGGTCTCGGTGGTCGGCAGCGACAAGGGCGAACGGAAGATGGCGTTGCGCGACTTGAACGAGTTGACGACGATGACCAGCACCGGAAACAACGCGATGACCGTGTAGGTCAGCAGCACCGCATGTGCGCCGATGCTGCGTGGCAGGGATGTGGCAGCCTTGCTCATGACGCCCTCAGAACTGGTAGCGGCGCAGCCGCGTCTGGATAAGGAACAGATAGAGGCACACGCCAGCGAGGATGATGAAGAACATCATCGAGGCGATGGTGGCGCCCATGTTGGGGTCGCCGATCTGCAGCTGGAAGCCGAAGAAGGTGCGGTAGAGGAACGTACCCAGAATGTCGGTGGCGTAGTTGGGACCTGCGAGCGCGCCCTGTGCTGAATAGATCAGGTCGAAGGCATTGAAGTTGCCGACGAAGGTGAGGATCGAGATGATGCCGATGGAGGGCAGGATCAGCGGCAGCTTGATCTTCCAGAACTGGGAGAAGCCGGTGACGCCGTCGCATTCGGCCGCTTCGATGACCTCTTCGGGGATCGACAGCATGGCGGCGTAGATCAGCATCATCGGGATGCCGACGAACTGCCACACCGAGATCAGGCCGAGCGTGGTCAGCGCGTATTCTTCCTTGCCAAGCCACGGCACGAACAGGCTTTTCAGACCGATAAGGTCGAGCAGATTGGGCGCAACACCCCAGAGCGGGCTCAGGATCAGCTTCCAGGCGAAACCGACGATGACGAAGGACAGGATGGTGGGGATGAAGATGGCCGTTCGGTAGAAGGCCGAAAAGCGGAGCCTGGGGCTCGACAGCAGGGCCGCGAGCACGATGCCGATCGGATTCTGCACCACCATGTGGATGATGAAGAACCAGGTGTTGTTGCCCAGCGCGTTCCAGAACGACGCCGCCCAGCGCGGATCGCCAAACAGCGTGCGGAAATTGTCGAAGCCGGAGAACACCTGCGCGTTGTCGATGTTGCGGAACAGCGACAGCTGCAGGGTGCCGAAGAGCGGCAGGATCATCACGGCGGTGTAGACCAGCAGTGCCGGCGCCAGGAAAACGGCGATATGCCAGCGCGTCGGTCTCTTGTCTTGGCTATGCTCTAGGCTTTGCTCCGACATCTCAAATTCCCTGGCCCGGCCGTTCAGGGCCGTTGATCTGACTTGCGAGGATGGACCTCTGCGGTGCCTCCCGCCAACGGCAGTCGGAAGCAGTAGCGCATCTTTGGGCGCTATCGTTCAACCCCTCAATTCGATTCCGCGAGGTTCGAAGTCGCAAGGGGATGGAGAGCGCCGCCGAACGGGCGCCCTCCGGAGCGAGCATCAAGCCCGCTGCATCTTACTTAGCCGGCTTGAACCAGCTGTCGAGGCCCTTCTGCAGCTCGGCAGCAGCGGCTTCCGGGGTCTCCGTGCCGTTGATGACGTTGGCCGACTTGACCCAGGTCTCGTTTTCGAGGTTCGGCGTGCCGCGCGACAGAACCTGATAGGTCGAGCGGATCGTCGGCTTGCACTTCTCGCGCCAGGAGACGAACTCCTGAGCCAGCGGATCTTCCATCTTCACCGCAGCCGAATTCAGGCTGAAGAAGCCCGGCAGCGCATTGGCATAGATGGTCGCGAATTCAGGCGAAGCCACCCATGTCAGGAAGGTCTTTGCGGCATCGGCGTTCGGGCTCTTGGCGTTGAGGCCAAGGCCGATGTCGTTGTGGTCGGAGATGTAG
Source organism: Aminobacter sp. 01T433 (assembly GCF_056398585.1). Lineage (NCBI taxonomy): Bacteria > Pseudomonadati > Pseudomonadota > Alphaproteobacteria > Hyphomicrobiales > Phyllobacteriaceae > Aminobacter > Aminobacter sp. 01T433. The sequence continues at coordinate 37,288 of NZ_JBFTPR010000001.1, read as the reverse complement.
CAGGTGTCGCCAGCCTTCTGGACCGGCGGCGGGAAGGCACCCATCTTGAACTGAGCCTGGGTGTTGAAGGTCGAGATCTCCCACGAGCCGGCCGGGTAGATGGCGGCGCGGCCGAGCGTGAAGAGGTTCTGGCTGTCCGGATAGGTCTGGGCTTCGAAACCGTCGCCGAGATAAGGCTTCCACTTGGCGAGCGTCGCAAAAGGCGCGACCCACTGCGCATCGGTCAGCTTCTGCTCGCCCTTCATCAGCGCCAGACGGCCTTCTTCGCCCTTCCAGTAGTTCGGGCCGATGTTCTGGTAGCCCATGGTCGCGGCTTCCCAGAGATCCTTGGTGCCCATCGCCATCGGGATGAAGTTGCCGTCAGCCTTGATCTTGTCGAGGGCTGCGAAGAACTCGGCTTCGGTCGCCGGCACGGCGATGCCGAGCTTTTCGAAGGCATCCTTGTTGTAGATGAAGCCATGGATGACGGAGGCCATCGGCACGCAGAAGCTCGCCTTGCCATCGTCGGTCTGCCAGGCGGACTTGGCAACATTGGAGAAATTCTCCATGCCGGCAAGGGTGGTCAGATCGGCGAGCTGGCCCTTCTTGTAGAGCTCGAGCGAGGCATCGAAAGGACGGCAGGTGATCAGATCACCAGCCGAGCCAGCGTCGAGCTTGGCGTTGAGCGAGGCGTTGTACTCGGTCGGAGCCGTCGGCGCGAACACCACCTTGATGCCGGGGTTCTTGGCTTCGAACGCCGGGATCAGCTTTTCCTGCCAGATGGCGAGGTCGTCATTGCGCCAGCTTTCGATGGTCAGCGTCTTGTCCTGGGCGAGCGCGATCCCGGCAGAGCCGAGAATGCTGGACGCCATCAGTAGTCCAGTAAGCAACCTGTGTTTCATTTCCATTCTCCCTGTTTACTTTCCCTCGGGCCTCTACTGATGAGAGCCTCTGCTCCCCTCGAGCTTCGACAGTGCGGACCGGAGTTTCTGGTCCGCCCCATCCAGAAGTTGGTTTGCCGCCTCGGGGCTTGCCGCGCCCGAAGCCAAAAGGATCGCCATTTTCACCGAGCCGCCGCTCTTTTCGAGCAGGCTTTTCGCCGTGGCGGTGCCGCAGCCGGCAATTTCAGAAACGATGCCCGCGGCGCGCTCGTGCAGCTTCAGATTGTCGGCGTGGAGATTGACCATGTAGCCGTCATGGACATGGCCGAGATGGACCGCGGCAAGCGTCGACATCATGTTGAGGGCGATCTTCTGCGCGGTACCAGCGCCCATGCGGGTCGAGCCGGCAACGACTTCCGGCGGCGTCGCCAGCAGCACGGAAATCTCGGCGAGATCAAACATCGGCGCGCCGGCATTGTTGGCGAAGGCGATCGTCGCCGCACCCCGGCGCCTGGCCTTGTTGAGCGCGCCCATCGCATAGGGCGTCGAGCCGCTGGCGGAAATGGCAATCAGGCAGTCGCCAGCCTCAAGACCGGTCGCAGCGACATCGCGCTCGGCCTGGTCGGCATCGTCTTCTGGCCCACCGGCCAGATTGACCAGCGCCTCGGTACCGCCAGCCAGCAGGATGAACACGCGCTCACGCGGAATGCCGAACGTACCGGGAAGCTCAAGCGCGTCAGCCAGCGCCATGAGGCCGGAACTGCCCGCAGCAGCATAGACAAGACGGCCTCCGGCGGCGAGGCAAGCAGCAACCTTTGCGGCGGCTTGAGCGATTTCGGGGATGGCAGCGTGGACAGTGCGGGCAGCTTCGACCTGGGCATCCGCAAGCAAGCGGAGAACGGAATCGGGCGCCTGGGCATCAATGCCCCCGGCATCCTTGTGCACCGCTTCTGTACGCCTTGGCGCCATTCTGTCTCTCCCTTTCGCCGACAATACCAAAAAAATACCACTTGTCCAGCGGCGTTAACAAATTCCTTTGCTGCAGCGCAAGGCAGATCGAAAAATCTATACAATTCAATCGAATGCGGATTCCGATCCGGCGGCCGGAATTTAAAGCTTGGCTATTGGTATTTTATTGGTATTATCGGTGGCGAGGAGAAAACGCCGTGGATCTTGTGCTCGGGATAGATGGTGGCGGCACCGGCTGCCGGGCCGCACTGGCCACCCAAACCGGCGACATCTTGGGTCGCGGACGAGGTGGGCCGGCCAACATCCGCACCGACCTTGCTGGTGCTTGTGACAATATCGTTGAGGCCGCCCGCCTGGCATTCATCGACGCCGGCCGCGACCCCGCATTGATCGCTTCGAGCGACGCCGTGCTTGGCCTCGCCGGCGCCAATGTCGGCGACTACAAGCAGCGGCTCGAAGCCATGCTGCCGTTCCGAAACAGCGCTGTCGAAAACGATTCTCTGATCTCGCTGGAGGGCGCGCTCGGCGCGCATGACGGCGCCATCGCAGCCCTTGGAACCGGCACCGTTTACCTCGCACGCCAGCAAGGACAGCTGCGTCCGATCGGCGGCTGGGGGTTTCAGGTCGGCGATCTCGGCAGCGGCGCACGCATCGGTCGCGACCTGCTACAGGAAACGTTGCTCGTCTACGACAAGATCCATGCTGGTTCGACGTTGACCGACATCATGCTCGAGCGTTTCAACGGCAACCCAAGCGACATCGTCGAGTTCACCACCGCAGCCAAACCCAGCGACTACGGCACATTCGCGCCAATGGTGTTCGAACACGCCGCCAAAGGCGACGCCGTCGGCCAAAAACTGGTCGAGCGCGCGGTTTTCGACGTCGAGGAAACGCTTGCGGTTTTCGACCTGTCGTCTCCCCAGCGGCTTTGCCTTCTTGGCGGGCTCGCCGGCCTCTATGCGCCACTGCTGTCAAAACGCTATCGCGCGATCATGCATCCACCGCTGCAGGACGCACTCGGAGGTGCCGTGATGATGGCGGCAAAAAGATTCGGCAAGGCGGGAGCCAGCCATGGATGATACCGCCGAACGCATTTTCGCTGCCCTGCGCGACGTCACCCAAAGTGGCGCACCGCTTTATCTCCAGCTTAAGAAGAACATCGAAGAAGCGGTCAAGCGCGGGCTGATCGGCCCCGGCGACGCCCTGCCTTCGGAACGCGATATCGCAGCCCAGGCCGACATCTCGCGCGTCACCGTACGCAAGGCGGTGCAGGATCTGGTCAAGTCGGGCGTGCTGGTCCAGCGCCACGGTTCGGGCACCTTCGTTGCACCGCGCATGGAACGCGTCGAGCAGTCGCTGTCGCGACTGACATCGTTCACCGAAGACATGGCCCGGCGCGGCATGGCGGCCCGTTCGCAATGGCTCGACCGTGGCGTCTACCCGCCTTCTCCAGACGAGATGATGGTGCTTGGGCTGTCGGCCAGCGAGCTGGTGTCACGGCTGAGCCGCCTGCGCATCGCCGACGAAACACCCTTGGCGATCGAGCGCGCGGCCATCTCGGCTTCGGTGCTCGCCGACCCTCGTGAAGTCACATCTTCGCTCTATATGGCACTGGGCAAGACTGGCCACCGGCCGGTGCGTGCCGTACAGCGCATCTCGGCGGTCAATCTCGGCGAGGCCGAGGCTAAGCTGCTGCTGGTGCCGGCTGGCTCGGCCTGTCTGCAGATCGAGCGCATCTCATACCTTGCCAGCGGCAAGGTGATCGAGTTCACCAAGTCGATCTATCGTGGCGACGCCTATGATTTCGTCGCCGAACTAAGGCTACCTGGCCCGGATGGGCAAGAAGGAGACATTGCTTGAACGCGACAACGCACATGCGGCGCGAAATCGCCGAAATCCCCGAGGCCACAGCGCGCCTGCTCGAAGGTTCCGCCAAGGAACTCGCCGAAACCGGCCTGCACCTCAAGAGCGCGGCACCGCGCTTCATCACCACTGTGGCACGCGGCTCGTCCGACCACGCGGCCTCCTTCCTCAAATACGCCATCGAACTGACCGCGGGACTTCCCGTGGCTTCGATCGGCCCGTCGATCTCGTCGATCTACGGCGCCAAGCTCAAGCTCGCCGACTCGGCCTGCCTTGCCATTTCGCAGTCGGGCAAAAGCCCCGACATCGTTGCCATGGCCGAAGGCGCGCGCGCCGGCGGCGCGCTGACGATTGCCTTGACCAACACCGCCGGCTCGCCGCTGGCGGTCGCGTCCGACCATGCCATCGACATCCTTGCCGGCACCGAAAAGAGCGTGGCGGCGACCAAGACCTTCGTCAACTCGGCGGTCGCCGGCCTTGCCATACTTGGCCACTGGACCGGCGACGACAAGCTGCTCGACGCGCTCAAGGCCCTGCCCGGCTACTTTGCCCAGGCGGTCGACTGCGACTGGATGGGCATCGCCGACGAGCTGAGGGACGACACCAACTCGCTGTTCATCCTCGGCCGTGGCCCGTCCTTTGCCATCGCCAACGAGGCAGCACTGAAGTTCAAGGAAACCTGCGCCATGCACGCGGAATCCTACAGTGCCGCTGAAGTGATGCACGGCCCGCTGGCGCTGGTGCGGCCGGGCTTCCCGGTGCTGGCGCTTGCCGCCCGCGACGCCTCCGAGCCATCGATCGCCGAAGCAGCCGACGGGCTTGCCGCGCGCGGTGCCGCCATCCACATCACCTCGGCATTGGCCAAGCAAGCCAAGGTGCTGCCGCATGTCGCCACCGGCCACCCGCTGACCGATCCGCTGATGCTGATCGCCTCCTTCTACGGCTTCGTCGAGGCATTTGCCCGCCATCGCGGCCTCGACCCCGACAGCCCGCGAAACCTGCGGAAAGTGACCGAAACGATATGACCAATCGTTTTGCCATAGGTGCGGCACGAATCTTCGACGGAGAGGCGTGGCATGAAGATGCCGCGCTGATCGTCATCGACGGGCTGGTCGAGGGCATCGTCAAGCGCGCCGCCGTGCCGGCTGGCGTTGCTGTCACCGATGGCGGCGCCATGCTCGTCCCCGGCTTCATCGACCTTCAGGTCAATGGCGGCGGCGGGCTGATGCTCAACGACAAGCCTGACGTCGACACGCTCGACATCATCTGCAAGGCGCAGATGCCGTTCGGCACCACAGCAGTGCTGCCGACGCTGATCACCGACACGCCCGAGATCACGCGCGCGACGATCGCGGCAGGTGCCGATGCGGCGAAAAGGAAGGTCCCGGGCTTCCTCGGGCTACATCTCGAAGGGCCACATTTGTCGCTCGCCCGCAAGGGCGCGCATGATCCCAGGCTGATCCACCCGATGGACGAGGCGGAGCAGGCAGCCCTGATCGCCGCGCGCTCGACGATGCCGGTACTTTTGACCACTGTGGCGACGGAATCGGTCACCCCGGCTCAGGTCAAGGCGCTGGCCGACGCCGGCATCGTGGTCAGCCTCGGCCACACCGACACGAACTATCGCACGGCAAAGCAATATGCCGAGGCGGGTGCCACGATGGCAACGCATCTGTTCAACGCGATGAGCCAGATCGGCAATCGCGAACCGGGCCTTGCCGGTGCCGCTGTCGATATCGGGACGTTCTCGGCCGGCCTGATCGCCGACGGCATCCATGTCGACCCGGCAACGATGGCCATCGCGCTGCGCGCCAAGAATGGCCCGGCCCGCATCTTCTTGGTCACCGACGCCATGGCGACGATCGGCACCGACATGAAGTCGTTTGTGTTGAACGGTAGGACCATCAAGCGCGAAAACGGCCGCCTGACGCTGGAAGACGGCACGCTTGCGGGCGCTGATCTCGACATGATCTCTGCGGTGCGCTTCATGCACGAAAAGATCGGCATGGAGCTCGGCGAAGCGCTGCGCATGGCCTCGCTCTATCCGGCCGAAGCTGTCGGCCAGGACAAGCATCTCGGCCGCCTGCTCAAGGGCTTTGCCGCCAACATCGTCCAGCTCACCGACACGCTTGCCGTGTCGGGCACCTGGATCGACGGCAACAAGGTGTTTGCGGCTTAGGTCGCTTCCGCCAAGCTCCGAGCTGCCCCTCATCCCCTGCCGGACCTTCTCCCCGTAATGACGGGGAGAAGGAGGATAGCGGCAACGCTGACGCCCCCCTCGCCCCGTTCTTCACGGGGAGAAGGTAAGGGTGAGGGGCGAGTTCTCTAGCTCAGATCGCAGCCTTGTCAGCAGCCGCGCGGATCGCCTCGATATTCGCGGCATAGGCCAAAGGCCCGCCCTTGAACACGGCATTGCCGGCGACCAGCACATTGGCGCCGGCAGCGGTGACCAGCGGTGCGGTTTCGGCGGTGACACCACCATCGATCTCGATGTCGATCGGGCGATTGCCGATCATCGCCTTGACCCGCTTGACCTTGTCGATGACCGCCGGAATGAAGGCTTGGCCGCCAAAGCCCGGATTGACGGTCATCAAAAGCACGAGGTCGAGCCGGTCGAGCACATATTCGATCACCGATTCCGGCGTCGATGGATTGAGCGACACACCCGCCTTCTTGCCCAGATTGCGGATGGTCTGCAGCGAGCGGTCGAGATGCGGGCCGGCCTCGGCATGCACCGTGATGATGTCGCAGCCGGCGTCGGCGAAGGCGGCAAGGTAAGGGTCGGCGGGCGTGATCATCAGATGGCAATCGAACACCTTGTCGGTGCGGTTGCGGATCGCCTTGATAACAGGCGGGCCGAAGGTGATGTTGGGGACGAAATGGCCGTCCATGACGTCGAGATGGATCCAGTCGGCGCCAGCGGCGACGATTGCCTCGACCTCGTCACCGAGTTTGGAGAAGTCCGACGACAGCACCGAAGGCGCGATAAGGGTCTTGTTGCTCACGTTCAGGCCTTTCCGAAGGATGCAGAGCGATTTTCCGGTCTGCCTAATCTCCGACGCCGTCATTGTCGAGACATATGCGCCCGAGCCGGTTGGCTTTGCCAAGCAAAGGCTGCGCCAGCAACCCGGCGGCCATCGCCCAGCACCTCATTTTGACACACTCGAAATTCCGAAAACCCTTGAAAAATGGCGATTGAAATCGATTACATTTTCTGACTATCATCTGATGCAGCAGTTTTTGCATCGGGAGGAATTCATGAAGAAATTTGCAGCATTTGCCTTAACCACCGTCGCGGCGTTGGCCGTATCGGCGTTTTCGACCCAGGCGGCCGACTTCAAGATCGGCCTGTCGAATGGCTGGGTCGGCAGCGAGTGGCGCACGCAGATGATCGAGCAGGCGCAGGCCGCGGCCGCCGCCTGGAAGGACAAGGGCGTCAATGTCGAGGTCGTTGTGCAGAGCGCCAATGTCGACGTGCCCGGCCAGATCGCGCATGTCCGCAACTTCATCAGCGAGGGCGTCAACGCCATCATCATCAATCCGAACAGCCCCACCGCGTTCGATCCGGTCTTCGCCCAGGCCAAGGAAGCCGGCATCCTGGTGATCTCGACCGACGCCGAAGTGTCGTCGCCCGACGCCACCTATGTCGGCATCGACCAGAAGGCATGGGGTGCTGCGGGCGCCAAGTGGCTCGCTGAAACGCTCGGCGGCAAGGGCAATGTCGTTGCCATCAACGGCGTCGCCGGCCACCCGGCCAACGAGATGCGCGTCGCCGGCTACAAGGAAGTGTTCGGCCAGTACCCGGACATCAAGATCGTCAATGAAGTCAACGCCAACTGGGATCAGGCGCAGGGCCAGCAGGCGATGCAGAACCTGCTCGCCACCAACCCCGACATCAACGGCGTTTGGGTGCAGGACGGCATGGCAGCGGGTGCCTGGAAGTCGATCATCGATGCCAAGAAGCAGTCGTCGATCGCCGCCACCGGCGAAATCCGCAAGGACTTCATCGACCTGTGGGTCAAGGACAAGCTGAACTCCGGCGCTTCGGTGAACCCGCCCGGCGTCATGGCCAGCGCGCTCAACGTCGCCGTCCTGATGCTCCAGGGCAAGGAACTGAAGGAGCCGGCAACGGCTGGCCAGTACAAGAACGCCATGTACCTGCCGATCCCGTTCATCGACTCCAAGAACGTCGATCAGGCCGCCAAGGAACTGGAAGGCAAGCCGGGCTACTTCTCCTATACCACCCAGCTTTCCATCGAAGACGCCGAGAAGCTCTTCAAGTAAGCTTCCTCCCAAGCCGGGGGCGCGTGCCGAGCAGGCGCCCCCGGACCGACCTTGTCCAGGGAAGCCACCACCATGTCTAAAATTGAGCTCCGCGGCGTAAGCAAAGCTTACGGCGCCACCCTTGCCTTACGCCGCGGCGACCTTTCGATCGACGCCGGCGAGGTGCATGTGCTGATCGGCTCGAACGGTTCGGGCAAGAGCACGCTGTGCAAGGTCCTTGCGGGCAGCGTCCGGCCGGACGGCGGCGAGATATTGATCGACGGCAAGCCCGTCACCATCACCGGCCCACGTTCGGCGCGCGACCACGGCATCGGCATCTTCTACCAGGAACTCAGCCTCGCCGCTCACCGCACGGTCGCGGAAAACATCTGCCTTCCGGACCTGCCCACCACTCGCGCGGGCTTTGTCGATCGCGCAGCGCTGGAGGCCCGCGCCGCACGCTATATCGCCTTGTTCGACACCGTCTCGGGCGACAGCTTTGCCGCCGACACCACCGTCGAGAACCTGCGCGCCGACCAGCGCCAGCTGGTCGAGATCATGAAAGCGCTGGCAACCGAGGCACCCGTCATCATCTTCGACGAACCGACCTCCGCACTAGATCGCGCCCAGGTCGACCGCTTCTTCGAAATCCTGCGCGAGCTGAAGTCACAAGGCCGCAGCATCATCTTCATCTCGCACCGCATGGACGAGATCTTCGCCATCGGCGACCGCGTCACCGTCATCCGCGACGGCGAGACAGTGGGCACCGAAAAGATCACTGAGACCAACCCGGCATCGGTGATCCGCATGATGGTCGGCGGCCAGGACGAACTCGCCGCCGGCAACGGCGCGCCGCCCGCTGCCGTTGCCGCCGGGCGGCCAAATGTGCTGACTGTGAAAGGTCTTTCCGGCAAGGGTTTCGCCCATGTCGGCTTCGAGGTCGCCAAGGGCGAGATCCTCGGCTTTGGCGGGCTGCATGGCCAGGGCCAGTCGGCGGTGCTGCGCGCCATCTTCGGCGTCAACCCGGTCGCCTCGGGCGAAATCATGCTCAACGGCACGCCGTTCGCGGCCAAGAACCCGCGCGATGCGATCCGGCGCGGCTGCGCCTATGTCTCGGGCGACCGTGGCCGCGACGGCGTCATTTCGGGCCGGCCAATCCTCGAGAACGTCACGCCGATCCATTATCTCAGGCAGAAGCTTTTCCTCGCCAGGCCATCGGCACTGGCGGAGCGGGTGAAGCCGGCACTCGAGGCGCTGCACACCAAGTTTGGCGGGCTCAGCCACCCGATCAATTCGCTATCGGGCGGCAACCAGCAGAAAATCGTCATCGCGCGCTGGCTGATCGACCGTCCCGACGTTCTGCTGCTCGACGATCCGACAAAGGGCATCGACCTCTCGGCCAAGGCGGACCTGTTTGCGCTGATCCGCAAGCTCGCCGCCGAGGGGCTGGGCATCGTGCTCTATTCCTCCGAGGACGCCGAGCTGCTCAACAACGCCGACCGCATCCTCGTCTTCAATGGCGGCGCGGTGCGGCGCGAACTCACCGGCGCGGATCGCACGCGCTACAATCTCTACCAGGCAGCTTACGAGGCCGCGTGATGACCGCCGCGACCCTTCCCACGCAAAAACCGGGCGGCGGGCTCAAACGCCTCGTCGAACGCTATCCCCTCCTGCCAGCACTGCTGATCGCGCTGGTGCTGCTCGCGCTCAACGGCCTTTACCAGCCGCGCAGTGTCAGCTTCATCGGCATCACCGGGCTGGTGAAGACCTATCTCGCGCTGATGCTTCTCGCCGTCGCCCAGACCTATGTCGTCTATGCCGGCGACATCGACCTGTCGGTCGGCGCCATCGTGTCGCTGGTCAATGTCGTCATCGTCGTGATGATGGAAAAGATGGGCGGCAGCGGCTTTTCCCTTGTCGCCGCCCTTGGTGTCGGCCTGCTCACCGGCCTTGCCTGCGGCATCGTCAACGGCATCGTGGTCGCGGCACTTCGGCTGCAGGCGATCGTTGCCACCTTCGCCACCAGCATCTTCTTCACCGGCCTGGCACTCTACGTCATGCCGGTCGCCGGCACGCCGGCACCCGCAACTTTCTGGCGCACCTATGGCGGACGTTTCTTCGAAATCCCTTTCGTCTTCTACGCAGCGGTGGTGTTGGCCGTCGTGCTCTATCTGCTCGCCCGCACCCGGCTGTCGACGCAGTTGCTGGCGGTCGGCGATGACGCGCAAGCCGCATTCCAGAGCGGCCTGCCCGTCACCAGGATCCGCATCCAGGGCTATGCGCTGTGCGGCCTGTTTGCAGCGCTTGCCGCCTTTTGCATCACCGGCGACACGGCCAGCGGCGACCCGCTGGTCGGCGGCAAGATGACCCTGTTTTCGGTGGCAGCCGTGGTGCTTGGCGGCAGTGCGCTTTCGGGCGGCTTCGGCACCGTCGTCGGCTCGATCATCGGCGCGCTGATCATCGGCCTCATCAACTCGCTCGTCTTCTTCGTCGGCACGCCGTCGGAATGGCAGAACCTGGTTCAGGGCCTCGCCATACTGGTGGCGCTGATGGCAGGCGTCCTCGTTGGCAGGAGGGCGCGCGCATGACCGCCACCACGCAGACACCTTCGGCACCCGCCCCCTCGCCCGTGCTGACCTTCCTCAAGCAGCCGCTGGTCGTGGCGCTCATCCTGATCGCAGCACTGCTGCTGCTCGGCGAAGTGTTGTCGCCGGGTTTCGCCTCGGGCCAGCAGATCCTCAGGCTTTTGATCGTCGCAGCCCTGCTCGGCATCGTCGCCGCCGGCCAGAACCTCGTCATACTGGGTGGCCGTGAGGGCATCGACCTGTCGGTTGGCGGGGTGATCTCGCTCAGCGCCATCATCGCCGGCAACGTCATGAACGGTGCTGACAGCGCCATCCTGCCGGCGGTGCTCGCCTGCATGGCGGCCGGTGCTGTGATCGGCCTGATCAACGGCCTCGGCGTCACGCTCCTGCGCATTCCGCCACTGGTGATGACGCTCGGCATGCTCGGCGTGCTGCAGGGCCTTCTGGTCGTCGTGCGCAACGGCATCCCGTCCGGTTTTGCCGCCCCCGGCCTTTCGCGCTTCGTCACCCAGCCCTTCCTGCTTGGCCTGCCCGGCATCATCTGGCTGTGGGTGGCGATCGGACTGCTGATGGCCTTCATGCTCGGCCGCACCGTCTACGGCCATCGCATCTATGCCATCGGCTCGAATGAGCAGGCCGCCCACATGGCCGGCGTGCCGGTCAGGCGCATGCGCATTTCGCTGTTCATGCTGTCGGGCGTGTTCGCGTCCCTCACCGGCATCTGCCTGCTTGGCTATTCGGGCTCGTCCTTCGCCAATGTCGGCGAGCAATACATGCTGGCCTCGATCATCGCCGTGGTCTTCGGCGGCACGCCGCTGTCGGGCGGCAAGGGCGGCTACACCGGCACCATGGCGGGTGCCGTGCTGCTGGTCATCCTGCAGGGCATCCTGACCACCGTGCATATCGACGAATCCGGGCGGCAGATGGTGTTCGGCGCCACGCTTCTGCTGCTGATGCTGTTTTACGGCCGCGGACGGGCAATGCGCGGATGAACGACCGTCCCAAGATCAAGGACATCGCCGAGCGGCTGGGCGTTTCCGCGGCCACCGTTTCGCGTGCGCTCTCCGACAGCGGGCTCGTGGCCGAGCCGACGCTGAGCCGCATCCGCGATCTGGCGCGTGAGATGAACTACCGGCCCAATGTCAGTGCACGAAACCTGCGCACCCAAAAGGCGATGGCGGTGCTGATGGTGGTGCGCGACGTCGGCAACCCGTTCTATCTGGAAATCCTGAAGGGCGTCGAAGCCACGGCGCGCGCCGCCGGCTACTCGGTTCTGATGGGCAATACCGAAAATGATTCCGACCGCGAGGTCGAATATTTCGACATGCTGCGCGACGGCCATGCCGATGGCATGATCCTGATGACCGGCAAGCTTCCTGAGCGCGAGGGCTTCCTTGCCAGCATCGCCGACGCCCCCATCGTGGTCGCGCTCGAAGCGATCGAGAACGCCGGCTTTCCGCATGTGCTGATCGACAATGAAGGGGCCGCGCAAAACGCCGTCGAACATCTGATCGGCCTCGGCCACAGGCGTATCGCCCATATCTCCGGCCCGGTGCCGGAGATCATGAGCATCCATCGCCGCGACGGCTATCGCAAGGCGCTGGCCGCTGCCGGCCTGCCCATCCCGGATGGCTACGAACCGGTCGGCGACTATCTGCTGCACACCGGCCAGCGCCTTTGCCAGGCGCTGTTCGAACTGCCTGAGCCACCCACGGCGATCTTCGTTGCCAATGACGAGATGGCCTTCGGCGTCATCCACCAGTTACGCAAGCTCGGGCTCGACGTGCCGGGCGACGTCTCGGTCGTCGGCTTCGACGACCTGTTCCTGAGCGAGGCTTTCTATCCGCCGCTGACCACCGTCAGCCAGCCGCGCACCGAGATCGGCCGCGCCGCCATGACCATGCTGCTCGACATGCTGTCGGGCGGGCTCACACCGCGCCAGCCGGTGACGATGCCGACGACGCTCAAGATACGCGGCACCACTGCGCCAGCGGCCAGATGATTTCATACCCCAGAATTTCATACCCAAGACAAGAGGATCGACCATGACCGGATTGCCCAAACAGCGGCTGCGCGTCGGCTTCGTAGGAAGCGGCTTCATCGCGGAGTTCCATCTCAAAGGCATGCTGGGCGTGCGCAATGTCGACGTGACTGGCGTGTTCAGCCGCAAGGCCGAGAACCGCGCCCGTTTCGCCAACCGCGTCGCCGAACTCGGCCTTGGCGAATGCACCAGCCACGACAGCCTGGAATCGCTCGTCAATGCCGACAATGTCGACGCGATCTGGATCCTGTCGCCCAACTACACCCGCCTCGACGTGATGCGCACGCTGCACGCCGAGGTGAAGGCCGGGCGCAGCAAGGTCATCGCGGTCGCCTGCGAAAAGCCGCTCGCCCGCACCATCGCCGAAGCGCGCGAGATGCTGCGGCTGGCCGAGGACGCCGGGCTCAACCACGGCTATCTCGAAAACCAGGTGTTCTGCACGCCGGTCATTCGCGGCAAGGATATCATCTGGCGCCGTGCCGCCTCGGCCACCGGCCGGCCCTATCTCGCACGCGCGGCCGAAGAGCATTCTGGTCCGCACGAGCCTTGGTTCTGGCAAGGCGACAAGCAGGGCGGCGGCGTGCTGTCCGACATGATGTGCCACAGCGTCGAGGTGGCCCGCCACCTGCTGACCAAGCCGGGCGCGGCGCGCAAGTCGCTGACGGTCAAGCAGGTCAGCGGCACCGTCGCCAACCTCAAATGGACGCGGCCCAACTATGCCGACCAGCTGCGCAAGCGCTTCGGCAACGATGTCGACTACCGCAACCGCCCGTCGGAAGATTTCGCCCGCGGCACCATCCTGCTCGAGGACGAAGAAGGCAACGAACTGGTCATCGAGGCGACGACCTCATGGGCCTATGTCGGGGCCGGCCTGCGCATCCAGCTCGAACTGCTCGGGCCCGAATATGCGATGGAGTTCAACTCGCTCAACACCGGGCTCAAGATCTTCATGTCGCGTGAGGTCAAGGGCGAGGAAGGCGAGGATCTGGTCGAAAAGCAGAACGCCGAGCAGGGCCTGATGCCGGTGCTGGAAGACGAGGCAGGCGTCTATGGCTACACCGACGAGAACCGTCACATGGTCGAGTGCTTCCGCAAAGGCGAAACACCGATGGAAACCTTCCATGACGGTCTCGCGGTGGTCGAGATCCTGATGGGGCTCTACCGCTCCGCCGAGATCAGCGGCTCGGTCAGCTTCCCCGCGCCGGAACTCGAAAACTACGTGCCGGTGGTGGCGCGCACCGGCGCCTGACCGGACCATTCAGCGGCCGGATCATGGAGCGCCGCTCCGGTCCGCTGGCGACAGGCAAGGCACTGATCTTGGTGACCTTGCCTGCCCCCCGACACATGTTCGGCAGGGTCGTCAAATCACTCGAAACGCGTTATGATTTGGCATGGTGAAGGTCGCGGTTTGGCGTGACCACTCATGCCGAACGCAAGCCGCGACCCACCCCAAGGAGGAGTGGTCATGGCAAGTTTCCACGTGTACGCAGGCGCTACCAAGAAGCTCGAGCATCCCGCCATCCGCAAGATAACGGTCGCGGATGTGTATGACGCGCTGCGACGCGGCTTGGACGACTTTTGGGAAAAGCCGTCGCATTACGTTTTCCTGTGCCTGATCTACCCGATCATCGGGGTGTTTCTGATCGCATGGACATCGGGCGGCAACGCCCTGCAGCTCATTTTCCCGCTGATGTCGGGCTTTGCCTTGCTCGGCCCATTCTTCGGAATCGGCCTCTACGAGATCAGCCGAAGGCGCGAGCAAAACCTCGACACGTCCTGGAAGCATGCCTTCGATGTCAGGCGTTCGCGGGCCATTCCTGCGATGGTGGTCATCGGCATCATGCTGCTCGCGCTTTTCGTCGCATGGCTCCTGGTCGCGCAGGCGCTCTACACTTCGCTCTACGGGCCGGACGCCCCGCAGTCGATGGCATCGTTCTTCGGCGATCTCTTCACCACCCGGCGTGGCTGGACGCTGATCATCCTGGGCAATCTGATCGGATTCGTGTTCGCCCTTGTGGTGCTCTGCACCACTGTCGTTGCCCTTCCACTGCTGCTCGACTGCGATGTCGGTGCCTATGTCGCGATCGAGACCTCGGTTCGGGCGGTGCGTGACAATCCGGTGCCGATGCTCCTGTGGGGCCTGATCGTCGCGGTTGCGCTGCTGATCGGATCCCTGCCGCTGCTGGCGGGCCTCGCCATCGTCATACCGGTGCTCGGCCACGCGACGTGGCACCTCTATCGCAAGGTCGTGGACATCCCGGCCCGGAAGAGGACGCCCTTGCCACCCTCTCCCGACAAAGGGGAGGATGAACACTTCCCATATTGGCTTCGCGGGTAGTCGTGCTGGCGGTCTCGGCCTTGCCGCGCGGCTACTGCAGCTGACGGCTTGGCGCCTTGCTATTCGCCTTCACCGATGACGGTGAAGGCGCTGAAAGCCGGTCGAGATGCATGCGGATATGGGCGGCTTCGGCGGCGGTATTGGCGAGCGCAATCGCCCGATCGAAGGCTTCGCGCGCTTCTTCGGTGCGGCCGAGCTGCATCAAAAGCCCGCCCCTGACGCCGAAGAAGTGGAAATAGCCCGCGAGCTTCGGCGCCAGCGGCTCGATCAGCTTGAGTGCTGCTTCTGGCCCGCGCAGCTTGGCGAAGGCGACGGCGCGGTTGAGGGTGACGACAGGCGACGGCGTCATCGATTCCAGCACTGAATAAAGCAGATCGATCTCGGCCCAGTCGGTGTCCTCGGGTCGGGCGGCGCGGGCATGAAGGGCAGCGATCGCCGCCTGAATCTGGTAGGGCCCCGAGCGGCGATGCCGCATCGCCTTGTCGATCAGCGCCAGGCCCTCCGAGATCAACGCCTGGTTCCATAAGCTGCGGTTCTGATCCTCCATCAGCACCAGTTCGCCCTCGGCATCGAAGCGGGCGGCGGCGCGGGCATGTTGCAGCAGCAGAAGCGCTGTCAGGCCCATCACTTCGGGTTCGGTCTGGAACAGGCGCAACAACAGCCGCGCCAGCCTGATCGCCTCTTCGCAGAGCGGCGCGCGGTTGGCGATTTCGGTCGCACCCGCGGAATAGCCCTCGTTGAAGACGAGATAGACCATCGCCAGCACCGCTGCGACCCGCTCGGAGCGCTCGACCGGACCGGGCGCCTCGAACGGCACCTCGGCGTTGGCGATACGTGCCTTGGCACGGGTGATGCGCTGTTCCATGGCACTTTCACCGACAAGGAAGGCGCGCGCGATCTGCTTGACCGACAGGCCCGAGACAATGCGCAAGGCCAGCGCCACCTGTTGCGTCGCCGGCAGGTCGGGATGGCAGCAGATGAACAGCAGGCGCAGGATATCGTCGCGGTAGTGCTGGCCGTCGAGACGCTCGGCGATCCCAGCTTCGACATCCTCGAGGTCCGAAACCAGCTCTTCCGCCGGCAGCGGCGCCTGCTTGCTTTGGCGGCGGGCGGCATCGATGCCGGAATTGCGCCCGACAAAGATCAGCCAGGCGGCCGGATCACGCGGCGGTCCTTTCTCCGGCCATGTCCGCAGCGCGCGCAGGCAGGCCTCCTGAAACGCCTCTTCCGCCGTATCGAGATTGCGGAAGTAGCGCAGCAGGGCTGCCACGGCCTGGGGTCGGGCGGAAGAAAGGGCCGTGCTGATCCAGGCCGGGTCGGTCATTTTGTCTCTTTTCCGGGGAAAAACGCGCCGATCGGGCGCAATTCATATGATCCGATGCCGGGATTGGCCTCCGCCAGTTCCTTGGCGACATCGACGGCATCATCGAGGGTCTCGCAGTCGACGACGTAGAAGCCGAGGAGCTGTTCCTTGGTTTCGGCGAAGGGGCCGTCGATGATCAGCGGCTCGTCCTTGGCCTTGCGCAAGGTCGTGGCCGCAGTCGTCGGCATCAGCCGCGCGACAGGTCCGAGCCGGCCCTGGTCGCGGAGCTTGCCGGTGACCACCTGGAGGCGCGCCATGACCTCGTCGTCCTGCTCCTTGGACCAGGCGCAGACGACGTCTTCGTTGTTGTAGCAAAGGATGGCGTAAAGCATCGAATGAGTTCCTTCATGACTAGGACGCGCGAGTATGAGCGATTCCGACATGGCGTCGGCAATTTTTTTCCGTCGAGGAGGACCAATGCCTTCGGCCACCGTGACGGCTTGTGAAAAACCAGGAGAGGTGCAGATATGGCGTCGGTCTGGCGCGTGCAAGGCGCCTGAAATGTTGGAGGAGCAGCGATGAAAAACGCCGAAATCTCACAGCGCAAGATGCAGACCATCGCACGCGGCGTCGGCATGACGACACAGGTCTACGCCGACCGCGCCGAAAACTCCGAAATCTGGGATGTCGAGGGCCGACGCTACATCGATTTCTCCTCCGGCATCGCGGTCGTCAACACCGGCCACCGCCATCCCCGCGTCATCGAGGCGGTGAAAGCCCAGCTCGACCGTTTCACCCACACCTGCCACCAGGTCGTGCCTTACGAGAGCTATGTCCACCTCGGCGAGAGGCTCAACGCCATCGCGCCGATGAAGGGCGACAAGCGCACCATTTTCGTCACCACGGGTGCCGAAGCGGTCGAAAACGCGGTCAAGATCGCCCGCAGCGCCACCGGCCGCCAGGCGGTGATCGCCTTTGCCGGCGGCTTCCACGGCCGCACCTTCATGGGCATGGCGCTGACCGGCAAGGTGCAGCCCTACAAGGCGGGCTTCGGCGCGATGCCGGGCGACGTATTCCACGCCCCCTTCCCGGTGCCGCTGCACGGTGTCAGCACCGCCGATGCGCTGGCGGCGCTTGACCGGCTGTTCAAGGCCGATGTCGACCCGGCGCGGGTGGCCGCCATCATCATCGAGCCGGTGCAGGGCGAAGGCGGCTTCTACGAGGTGCCGCGTGATTTCATGACCGCGCTGCGCCGAATCTGTGACCAGCACGGCATGCTTTTGATCGCCGACGAGGTGCAGACCGGCTTTGCCCGCACCGGCAAGATGTTTGCCATGGACCATCACGACGTCACACCCGACTTGATGACCATGGCCAAGAGCCTCGCCGGCGGCTTTCCACTCGCCGCCGTGACCGGCCGCGCCGAGATCATGGATGCGCCCAATCCCGGCGGGTTGGGCGGCACCTATGGCGGCAGCCCGATTGGCGTTGCGGCGGCGCATGCCGTGCTCGATGTCATTGAGGATGAAAAACTGTGCGACCGCGCCAACCAGCTCGGCGCCCGGCTCAAGCAGCGGCTGGAATCCTTGCGCGACGACGTGCCCGAGATCGTCGACATCCGCGGCCCCGGCTTCATGAACGCGGTCGAGTTCAACGATGCGAAGAAAGGCACGCCCTCGGCCGAATTCGCCAATGCCGTGCGGCTCAAGGCGCTGGAAAAGGGTCTGATCCTCTTGACCTGCGGCGTCTACGGCAACGTCATCCGCTTCCTGGCGCCGATCACCATCCAGGACGACGTCATGACCGAGGCGCTCGATATCCTCGAAGCCTCGATCCGCGAAGTGCGGGCGGTGTAGCTGAAAACGGGAACAGTCCAAGGCATCAAGGGATAGCCTCAGCAAACCAAGGCATTGACGGCGAAAGACCCGCCAGAAAGCGTGGCGATCCGTTGCGCTCCCAGGGCGTGCAAAGCATCAGGAGCAATTCAGTATCAGGAAACTAAGTTTCCTGATACTGAATTGTCATGTATTGAGTAGCGTCTGATAAAAATGGGAGTTTCTTAACATGGCACACCAGACCGTCCTCAAGTTCGGCAAAGTGGAAAACGCCGACGCCAACGACCTGCCAGGATGGGTAGTGGTCGAAGGACAGCCGACGATGAAGACCGCTGTCCAGCACAAGACCAAGGACGGGAAGGTTCTGTCAGGAACCTGGCAGGCGACCCCGGGCACCTACCATGCAAGCTACACAGATTACGAATTCGTCCACATGATCTCGGGCCGCATCATCATCACGCCTGACGGTGGCGAGCCAGTCGAGGTTGGGCCGGGCGACGCGTTTGTTGTTGAATCGGATTTCAAGGGAACCTGGAAGATCATTGAGCCGGTGACAAAGCACTTCGTCGTCACAGTCGGATCGTAGGAACGCAACAGCGAATTCGTCCCGGCATCCACATGCAGGAACCAAGATGACGCGCTGCGTCGAAAAGGGCTGCTTCGGCGGCCCTTTTGCATTCAATGACCCAATCCCGACGTTCCAGAATGGGTAGAGGCCAACCCCCTTCACGAAACTCACCCGGATCGATCCAGGCGAAGTGCTTCAGCCCGCTGGCGGCAGGGCGGCGAGTGCCGCCTTCAGCGCCTCCGCTCCGCCCGCAACCATCTCGGCGGTCGGCGAGAAGCCGAGGCCGAGCATCTTGCGGCCGAGCATGTGGTCGGCCGGGCGGTTGACGGATTCGATGGCGACG
Organism: Aminobacter sp. 01T433; assembly: GCF_056398585.1. Classification (NCBI taxonomy): domain Bacteria; kingdom Pseudomonadati; phylum Pseudomonadota; class Alphaproteobacteria; order Hyphomicrobiales; family Phyllobacteriaceae; genus Aminobacter; species Aminobacter sp. 01T433. Next base: position 18,320 of record NZ_JBFTPR010000001.1, on the reverse strand, counting down.
AGCCGGTCGCCGATGAAGTGGAACACCGAAAAGCGGTTCTCCGCAGTGTCGCCCGACAGGATCTGGCGGTCGCTGGCGGCGGTGAGGCCCACCATCTGCAGCTTCATGTCGCCGATATCGGACCAGAACCACGGCACGGCACCGTAGCTGCCGTCATGGCCAACGATGGTGCGGGCGGCAAGCTTGGCCTGGTCGGTGGCATTTTGCACCGACTCCAGACGAACGTCGCCGCCGGTCTGCCAGTGGCGGTAGCTGGCGTTGTCGCCGATGGCGAGGATTTCCGGCACTGAGCTGCGCATCGCCTGGTCGACGCGGATGCCGTTGGCGATGGTCAGCCCCGCCGTCTCGGCGAGCTCGACATTGGGCACGACACCGATGCCGATGATGACCATCCTGGCCGGCAGCCTTTCGCCAGCCGAGGTCAGCACGCCGGCGACATGGCCGCCCTCGCCTTCGATGCGATCGATGGTGGTCTTGAGCAGGATGCGGACGCCCGACGCCTCCAGCCGCTTGCGCACATGCTCGGCGATCAGCGGCGCAACCGCGCGGCCCAAAAGACGGTCGAGCGCTTCGACCACGGTGACGCGACGACCGCCAGCCGCAAGCGTCGCCGCAATCTCGAGACCGATGAAGCCGCCACCGATGACGACGACGTCTTCGCAGGCAGCGCTGTGGTCCCGGATCAGGCGCGCGTCGGCGACCGAGCGCAGCGACAGGACGCCGGCGAGGTCGGCACCCGGCAGCGGCAGGACGCGCGGGCGCGAGCCGGTGGCGAGGATCAGATGGTCATAGGCAAGGTTGCCGCCGCCGGCGAGTTCGAGCAAGCGTGCGCTGGCATCGACGCGCGCGACAAGGGTCCCCGGACGCAGTTCGATCGCATGGCCGGTGTAGAAGATTTCGCCGCGCAATGGCTGCGGCTGGGCGGCGGCGTCCTTGATGAAAGTCTTGGACAGCGGCGGCTTGTGATAGGGCAGCTCCTTTTCGTCGCCGACGAGCAGGACCGGACCGTCATAGCCCTCTTCGCGCAGGCTGGCGGCCGCTTGCACACCGGCATGGCCTGCACCGACAATAACGACACCGTTCTTCATGCCCGCCTCGCTGCTGGGGAGTTACCGGGGAAATGGCCGCTGGCCCGCTCGGCCACAAGGGGCCAAGGACAGGTTTTTCGGTGACAGCCAGATACCGGCCTGTCAAGCGCAACGCTTGGCATTTGGCCGGCAAGCGGCGAGATGAACTGCCGCTACGCGTTGTCGCAGGCGATGCGCATTAAGATACCTCAGGGTCTGGTGCCTATCTCGACAAATCAAGGAGTTGGTGGTTTTCGCTCGCCGAAAACTGGACAAACTCAGTTTAGAATTATTCTAAACTATTGATACCGCTACGTTTTTCGCTGACATCGCGTTGACTTTTGCCACCACAACGCTTTTATGAGGCAGTGCTTTACAGCGCCTGCCTTTGATGTTTGGGCCTTTAACCCTTTCGATTGGAGCCTATCGGGTGCCTGCCTTCGTTGAACCGCGCCAGTGCGCGATTGCCTGCAGCATGGTTGCGCTGCGCCCAAATTGGGCCTCGAACCACGCGCATGTCCGAAGCCGGGCCGCCCCAGAGCTTTCATTCGAATCCATGCCGCCGATACAGCAAAGCGCTGCCGGCACACGATTTTTCGGCGCGTATCGGCGCCATCTGGTTCACTGAGGAGAGACCATGCCTGCATCCATCTCGCGCAACCGGCACTACGGCAGGCTTGCCGCTGTTGCGGCAACGACCGCGCTGACAGCCGCGATCTTCGTGCTGCCGGCCAAGGCAGCAACCGACGCCAAGGCGGTTCTCACCACCTATTCCGACATCGCACTCGCCAAATACGAGGACTCGCTGACATCAGCCAAGGCACTCGACGTCGCGGTCGAGGCTTTGATCGCCAAGCCGTCGGCGGAAACGCTCAATGCCGCACGCGAAGCCTGGAAGGCCGCCCGCATCCCCTACCAGCAGACCGAGGTCTACCGTTTCGGCAACGCAATCGTCGACGACTGGGAAGGCCGCGTGAACGCCTGGCCGCTCGACGAGGGCCTGATAGACTATGTCGACAAGAGCTACGGCACCGAATCCGACGAGAACACCCTCTATACGGCCAATGTGATCGCCAACCCTTCGATCGAGATCAACGGCCAGAAGGTCGACGCCTCCAAGATCACCCCTGAATTCCTGTCCGGCACCTTGCAGGAAGCGGGCGGCATCGAGGCCAACGTCGCCACCGGCTACCATGCCATCGAGTTCCTGCTGTGGGGCCAGGACCTCAACGGCACCGGTCCTGGTGCCGGCAAACGTCCCTATACCGACTACGACACCGCAAACTGCACCGGCGGCAATTGCGACCGTCGCGCCCAGTACCTCAATGCCGCCAGCGATCTGCTGGTCGCCGATCTCGAAGAGATGGTCGGCAACTGGAAGACTGATGGCGCGGCCCGCAAGGCGCTGCTCGACGGCGAAACCAACGCTGGCATCTCTGCCATCCTGACCGGCATGGGCTCGCTGTCTTATGGCGAACTCGCCGGCCAGCGCATGAAGCTCGGCCTGCTGATCCACGATCCGGAAGAAGAGCACGACTGCTTCTCCGACAACACCCACATCTCTCATCTCTACGACGCGATCGGCATCCGCAACGCCTATCACGGCAGCTACAAGCGCATCGACGGCTCGACCGTCGAAGGCCCGTCAGTATCGGACATGGTCAAGGGCACGGACGCGGCCCTCGACACCGAGCTATCGGGCAAGCTTGACGCGACTGTCGTCAAGATGGAGGCGATCGCGGCCCGCGCCGCCGCTGGCGAGGCCTATGACCAGCAGATCGGCGAAGGCAATGCCGAAGGCAACGCCACCGTCCAGGCCGCCATCGACGCCCTTGTCGACCAGACCAAGTCGATCGAGCGCGCGGTTGCTGCCCTCAAGCTCGACGCGATCGCGTTCGAGGGCTCGGACAGCCTCGATTCCCCTGACAAGGTCTTCCAGTGAGCCTTGACCGCACCTAGATAATTTCAGCCAAGCGGCGCGCCGGTAACGCGCCGCCAGCCATTCCTGAGCCTGTTATGCTGATCTGCCATTGCAACCTGATCACCCAAAAGGAGATCGAAGATACGATCATAGAACTCCTGGACAGGGATCCCTGGAGCCTGATCGTGCCAGCAAAGGTCTATCACACGCTGCAAAAGCGCGGGCGCTGTTGCGGCTGCTTCCCAAATGTGGTCGAAACGATCATTCGGGTCACCGAAGCCTATCACGCTCGTTCGGAGGCGAGTGGGGTGGATATCGTTTCACACATGGATCGTGTGAAAGAGTTGCGGGTCCAATTCGGGAGCAGGATCAATGAAGGGCGAAAAACAGGTCATCGAGCGGCTTAATGAGGCGCTTTTCCTCGAACTCGGCGCGGTCAACCAATATTGGGTGCACTTCCGCCTGCTTGAGGACTGGGGCTACGGCAAGCTGGCCAAGAAGGAACGCGCTGAATCGATCGAGGAAATGCACCACGCCGACAAGCTTGTCGCGCGCATCATCTTCCTCGAAGGCCACCCAAATCTGCAGTCACTGGCGCCGCTGCGCATTGGCCAGAACGTCAAGGAAGTGCTCGAAAGCGATCTCGCCGGCGAGTATGACGCGCGCACTTCCTACAAGAAATCACGGGACATCTGCTCCCAGCATGGCGACTACGTATCCATGAAGCTCTTCGAGGAGCTGCTTGCCGACGAGGAAGGTCACATCGACTTCCTCGAGACGCAGCTGCAGCTGCTCGCGGAGATCGGCGAAGAGAAATACGGTCAGCTCAACGCCGAGACCGCTGACAAGGCCGAATAGGACATGCCGGAATGCGGCGCATTTTTTCACTAACGCGCCGCATATTGCCGGGTGCGCCTATCAGCACCGACAAGACATACGACAAGCGAAGTGCTCCGGCACTTCGCAGCGTCGTGGCGAGCCTGCTGTTTCTCGCGGCTGCCGTGCCTTGCCTCGCCGGCGAGCCGGTTCCGGACGGGCTTGCCCCTGAACGCCACGATCTCAAGCCCTCAGACAAGGCGCGCGTCGACAAGATCGTCACGCCGACCACCGACTTCAGCAAGGCCGAACAGTTCGAGCTGATGCAGGGCGGCGCGGGAACCTCGAAGAAGAGCGCCAACCGCGACGCGTTCTCGCAATCCTCCGCCAACATCACCTTCGAGGAAGAAGGCACCTTCAAGCTCGGCAATGGCTTCTTCACCAAGCTTTGGGTGTCTTCGCCCTCTTCGACCCAGGCCTCCGACGGCCTCGGACCGCTGTTCAATGCGCGCGCCTGCCAGAGCTGCCACCTCAAGGACGGTCGCGGCCATCCGCCTGAAGGCAAGGCCGATGCGACCTCGATGTTCTTCAGGCTGGCCCGCCCGGCAGAGACCGACGAAGAGAAGACAGCCCTTGCCGACCGCAAGGTGCTGAACTTCCCCGATCCCGTCTATGGCGCCCAGTTTCAGGACCTCGCCGTTCCCGGCCTCGCGGGCGAAGGCCACATGGTCATCTCCTACGAAGAGCTTCCGGTCGAGCTCGGCGACGGCACCAAGCTTTCGCTGCGCAAGCCGAGCTATTCGGTCAGCGATCTCGGCTATGGCCCGATGCATCCCGCAACGACGCTGTCGCCGCGTGTGACACCGCAGATGATCGGCCTTGGGCTGATCGAACAGATCCACCCCGCCGACATCCTCGCCAATGCCGACCCCGACGACAGCAACGGCGACGGCATCTCCGGCAAGGCTTCGATCGTGCGTGACGGCAAGACCGGCGAACTGACGCTCGGCCGCTTCGGCTGGAAGGCGCAGACACCGTCGATCCGCCAGCAGTCGGCCGATGCCTTTGCCGGCGACATCGGCATCTCGACGCCTGAAGTTCCGCACCATTGGGGCGACTGCACCGAAGCCCAGACCGCCTGCCGCGCCATGCCGACGGGCGTGCAGGAGCGGCTGGGCCCTGTCGAGGCGCCGGACCCGATCATGGATCTCGTCACCTTCTATTCGCAGAACCTTGCCGTGCCGGCGCGCCGCGACGTCGACGACCGCCAAGTGCTGCGCGGCAAGCAGATGTTCTACGAAGCCGGCTGTGCCTCCTGCCACATGCCGAAATTCGTCACCCGCCGCGACGCGCCCAACAAGGCGCAGGCCTTCCAGCTGATCTGGCCCTATTCCGACTTCCTGCTGCACGACATGGGCGAAGGCCTTGCCGACGGCCAGCAGGTTGGCGACGCCAGCGGCAGCGAATGGCGCACGCCGCCGCTGTGGGGCGTTGGCCTGACCAAGACCGTCAACGACCACACCTTCTTCCTGCATGACGGGCGGGCGCGAAACCTGACCGAGGCGGTCCTGTGGCATGGCGGCGAGGCGCAGGGCGCGCGCGACCGTTTTGCCGGGCTCGCCACCGATGACCGTGCAGCCCTCGTCAAATTCCTGGAGTCGCTCTGATGGCTAGACATACGCTCGCAGCTGCCTTTGTCGCCTGCCTCATCCTGCCCGCGCCCGCGGCCTACGCCAACCAGGCCTCGGACAAGGTGATCGCCAATGCCATCGACGGCTTCATCCGCCCCACCTACGGCCGGCTGGTGCAAGATACGGCGGCACTTGGAAAGAGCGTCGACACGCTCTGCGCGGCACCTTCGACCGACAATTTGAAGGCCGCACGCGAAGCCTTCTCCAAGACAACCGTGACCTGGTCGGAAATCGAGATCATCCGCTTCGGGCCGATCACCGAACAGAACCGGCTCGAGCGCATGCTGTTTTGGCCGGACCGCAAGGGCACCGGGCTAAAGCAGGTACAGGCAGCCCTTGCCGACAAGGATGAAACAGCCACCGACGCAGCCAAGCTCGCGCAGAAGAGCGTCGCCATGCAGGGTCTCGGCGCGCTGGAGTTCGTTCTGTTTGGCACCGGCGCCGACGAGCTGTCCGGCACCTCAGCCGCCTATCGCTGCGCCTATGGCAAGGCGATCTCAGGCAATATCGCCGCCATCGCTTCCGAGGTCGACGCCGCATGGCGCGACGACAAGGGTTTTGCCAGCCAGTGGCAGCATCCGGGTCCGCAAAACGCGCTCTACCGCAGCGCGTCGGAGGCGGTGACCGCCCTGCTCGAAGTCTATGTCAACGGACTGGAGCTCGTACGAGATGTTCGCGTCGGCGGCTTCCTCGGCAAGGACGCGGCGTCCGACAAGCCCAAGCAAGCTCTGTACTGGCGTTCGCAGGGCACCGCCGCCGCGCTCGGCGGCAACATGTCAGGCATGAAGGCACTGTTCGACGCCTCGAAATTCGGCAGCCTGCTGCCCACGGATTCCGAATGGATCGCGCAGTCGATCGATTTCGAATTCGCCAACGCACAAAATGCGGTGACTGGTGTTACCGGGCCGATCGATGCGGTGCTCGCTGACCCGGAAAAGCGCGCAAAGCTCACTTATTTCGGTGTCGTGACCTCCAGCCTGTCGGAACTCTTCGGCACGCGGCTTGCCGGCGCGCTCGGGCTGACCGCGGGCTTCTCCTCGCTCGACGGGGACTGACATGCGGACGCCCCTGTTCGACCGCCGCGATTTCCTCAAGGCGGCAGGTGCGACTTTCCTGATGTCGCTCACGCCGGCCAAGCGTGCTCTGGCGCTCGACACCGACGCTATGTTCGCGACAGCTTACCAAGCGCGCACGGGCGAATATGGCGTTGCGGTGCTGTCGGAGGCGGGCAAGATCCTGCACAGCGTGGCGTTGCCAGAGCGTGGCCACGACGTCACCTTCGATCCGATCTCGCGCAAGTCGGTGGTGTTCGCGCGCCAGCCCGGCACCTTCATGCTGGTCTTCGACCATACCGGCAAGGATGAGCCGCTGACCATCCCGAGCATCGCTGGCCGGCACTATTACGGCCATGGCGTGTTTTCGCCCGACGGGGCCTTGCTCTATGTGACCGAGAACGATTTCGACAACGCCGCCGGCATGGTCGGCATCTACGACGCGCGCGACGGTTTCCGCCGTCTCGGTGAGTTCCCGACCTATGGCGTCGGCCCGCACGAGCTGATCCTGCTCGGCGACGGCCAGACGCTTGCGATCTGCAATGGCGGCATCGAGACCCACCCGGATTTCGGCCGCGCCAAGCTCAATATCCCGACGATGAAGCCGTCCTTCGTGCTGGTCGACCGCGTTTCCGGCGACCTCAGGGAAAAGCACGAACTGCCGCAAACGCTGCACCAACTGTCGATCCGGCACATGGATATCGACGCTGAGGGCACCGTCTGGTTCGGCTGCCAGCATGAGGGGCCGGCGACGGAAAGGCCGCTGCTCGTCGGGCGCGCCAGGCGCGGCGAAGAACTTGCCATGCTGGAGATGCCCGAAGACATCCTCGGCGGCTTCCGCAACTATATCGGCTCGGTGGCTGCCAACCGCGACGCGGGCCTTGTGGCGGTATCATCACCCCAAGGCAATGCCTGGGTGATGATCGAGGCCAAAAGCGGCAAGGTGGTCGCCAGGAACGATCTGGTCGAGGTCTGCGGCCTGGCACCCGACCGCGACGGCTTCCTCGCCACCACGGGCGCGGGCCTTATCGTTGAACCGAATGGCGACCAGGCAAGCCGCCCGGAATATGTGTGGGACAATCACATGCTGCGCATCAATGAGTAAGCCTACACTTACGCAATCACACCAGGCCTGACACGTCCGAAAAAGCGACCGCCTTGCGCAGCACCGCAAGGAAGCGTTCGCCGGCAACATCAGCCACTCCGCTGTTGTCGATGGCGACATGGCCGGGGCCCGAGAGATCGTGCGGGGCGGTGCGCGCCAGGCGCGCCAGCACCTCGCCGCGCGATTCACGGCCGCGCGCGGCAAGCCGTTCCGCCAGGATTTCAGGCGATGCCGTGATTTCGACCACCACGACGTTGGCGTAGCGCTGACGCAAAGCGGGGATGACACCGCGCGAAGTGTTGGCGACGACGACATGGCCGACATCGATCGCATCGTCGACGGCGGCAGGAATGCCGTAGCGCAGGCCATGCGCTTCCCAGGATAGCGCGAAAGCGCCGGAGGCGTCGGCCTCAACGAAGGCGGCGTCGGCCAGCGTATCGTGATCTTCTGTCGCGCCGTCGCTGTGGCGGGTGATGACGCGGCGGGCGAATTCGACGTGCTCATCGTCGCCGAGGCGTTCGCGGACATAGGCGATCAGCGTGTCCTTGCCGGCACCGCTGGGGCCGACGACGGCAACGAAGACACCGTTGCGTAGGGGAGAGCCGATCTGGGTCAATTCACGCTCGATCAATGCTGAAACCATCATGCGTCGTCATTCCTCCGTGCCAGCGCATCGGCCCGCCGGGCCCTGCACAGGCAACGGCGCATTGAACATCTCAACTGCCACCCTGTCACCCACCTTGGCTTGGACCAAGGTCGACAGCGGCACGGAAATGTCATTAGGCGATTTACATGACGGAATGACGAAACGCGGAGCGGCAAAACCGCTCCGCCATTGTCATGCGACGATGTCGCGGACCTGATAGTCTTTGATCGCGGCAAAGCGGATCATCTTCCAGCGCTCGGCCTCGTAGTTGAGCGAGAATTCGTGCTGGGCGAGGAACACCGGATCATTGTCGAGATCGCGCGCGATGTCGCCGCGATGGCTTTCGATGAAGCGATGCAGGTTGGCCTTGTCGTCGGCGTCGATCCAGCGGCAGACCGAAAACCGCGCCATCTCGAAGTCGACCGGCAGCGTGTATTCGACCGACAGCCGTTCCTTCAGCACGTCGATCTGCAGCGCGCCAACGACACCGACAATCGCCGGCGAGCCGTCTTCCGGCTGGAACAGCTGTACCACGCCCTCTTCGGCCATCTGGTGCAGCGCTTCCTTGAGCTTCTTGGCCTTCATCGCATCGCCGAGGCGGACGCGGCGCAGGATTTCCGGCGCGAAATTGGGCACGCCGCGGAACAGGATATCCTCGCCCTCGGTCAGCGTGTCGCCAATGCGCAGCGTGCCGTGGTTGGGGATGCCGACCACGTCGCCGGCATAGGCCTCGTCGGCGGTGATGCGCGAACGGGCGAAGAAGAACTGCGGCGCCGACAGGCTCATCTGCTTGCCGGTGCGCACGAGCTTGGCCTTCATGCCGCGCTTGAGCTCGCCCGAGCAGACGCGGACGAAGGCGATGCGGTCGCGGTGGTTGGGGTCCATGTTGGCCTGGATCTTGAAGACGAAGGAGGTCATCTTCTCCTCCGTTGCCTCGACCTTGCGGGTATCGGCTTCCTGGGCGCGCGGCGGCGGGCCGATCTCGCCCAAAGCCTCGATCAGGTCGCGGACGCCGAAATTGCGCAGCGCCGAGCCGAAATAGACCGGCGTCAGATGGCCTTCGCGGAACGCCTGCAGGTCGAAGGGCCGGCAAGCTTCGCGCGCAAGTTCCAGTTCCTCGATAAAGGCCGGGCGCTCATTGTCGGGCAGAAGGCCAGCGGCTCGGTTGGAGTCCGGGCCATGGACCGGCGTGCGCTCTTTTTCGGCATCGCCGTGGCGCACTGCGTTCTGGGCAAGGTGATAGGTACCGGAAAAGGTCTTGCCTTGGCCGATCGGCCAGGTGATCGGGGCAGTGTCGAGCGCCAGCTTCTCTTCGATCTCGTCGAGGATCTCAAAGGTGTTGCGCGCCTCGCGGTCCATCTTGTTGACGAAGGTGATGATCGGGATGTCGCGCAGGCGGCAGACCTCGAACAGCTTCAGCGTGCGCGGCTCGATACCCTTGGCGGCATCGATGACCATGACCGCGCTGTCGACCGCCGAGAGCGTGCGATAGGTGTCGTCGGCGAAGTCTTCGTGGCCGGGCGTGTCGAGCAGGTTGAAGACGTTGTCGCCATATTCGAAGGTCATCACCGAGGTGACCACCGAGATACCGCGCTCGCGCTCGATCTTCATCCAGTCAGAGCGGGTCTGGATCTTGTCCTTCTTCGCCTTGACCTCGCCGGCAAGCTGGATGGCGCCGCCGAACAGCAGCAGCTTTTCGGTCAGCGTCGTCTTGCCGGCGTCAGGGTGCGCGATGATCGCGAAAGTACGGCGGCGCGCCACCGCCTTTTCGATGTCTTCAGCCATCGGGGATTCCTTGTGATGGCGGGCTTCTAACAGCCGTTGCCGCGACTGTCGAGGAATTGGAACGAGACGGGGCGTTCAGGACCTCCCTCCCCCTTGTGGGGAGGGATTGCGAGCGTCGCGCCAACCTATCCTCTCAACTCGAACCCGCCCTCGGCAACCGTCTCGCCATTGACGATCAGTTCCATACGATGATGGCCGGGATAGTGCTTGCGCGTGGTGAAGTCGCGCACCGCCTGGCTGATCGAAAGTTCCTTTTGGCCACCCGCCGGCAGGTTGATCTCTTTCAGCTTGAAGACCTTCTTCGAGCTGCCGCCGCTTTTTTTGACGTAGTGGACGGCATAGTCGACCACCAGTTGCTGCGGTGCTGCGGCGGTCGAGGCGATGCTCGCCTTGAGCGTGATGCGGCCGCCGAGCGCGATGGCGGCCGGCGATACCGCAAACGCCTCGACGCGGACCATCGGCGTGCCCGTCGTGCCGATGGCGCCAAGCGCGCGCGTATCGCCCTTCTTGATCATCGTGCGCAGCGCATGCTTGACGATCCAGGCGGTGTTCTTGTCGTCCATGTCCCATGCCGAGACACGGTCGATCACCCGGTCCGGATGGTCCTTGGAGATGTCATTGAGATGGTTGGCCACCGATTTGCGCACGTAAAGGCTCGAATCGCTTTTGAGCGCCTCAAGAATCTGTTCTGTCGGTGAAGGATCCTTGATCAGCGGCTTCAGCCGGAACGACCACGGCAGGCGCGGGCGCGAGCCTTCGCTCGAAAGCCGGCGCACATGCTCGTTTTCATCCAACGCCCAGCCGCGCATCACCTGAAGCGTCCTGTCGAAATCCCGCGCCAGGAAATGGCGGATGGCGAATTCGGCCGAACCAAAGCGGGTGAAGAATTTCAGCGCCTCCATCGACTGCTCGAAATGCCCCTTGCCATAGAGCGCGACATATTCGGACAGGGTGATGGATGCAAAGCCATGTTGGATGCGCGGCGCCAGTTCATGCAGCACTCCGATTGCGTGCTCGAAGTTGCTGGGCAGGCTGCCATGCAAGCTCATCGCCGTCTGCCGCAGGCGCTGCATGATGCCGAGTTCGTCAAGGTTCTCGGTCGCCAGGGCCATGAATTTTTCCGCGTCGAAGGCTGGCGAAATAGAAGCCGTCTCATCAGCGATGTGGCGAAGGCGAGCCCGGTCAAAAATCTCCTTGAGCGCCGGAGCGGCTTGCGTTGGGTCTTCCGTCATCAGTCTTTCGTCCCTGTATTGCGCCCCCGCGCAGGCTCTGTGTTCCAAACGGACACCGAGCGCTTTCGCGCAGGTACGCAGCGAAGGCGGAAACTGCAAACTGTCTCCTGCCAACGAGCTGTCAGGAGACAAGCGAGGCGCAGGTTTTCGCAGTGGTTGACTGATTATCAGTTATAACTTATGATTAGTCATGGCTTATGATTATTCCCAGATCACCGCACTCGCCGACCCGACGCGCCGCACGATCTTCGAGCGCGTCAGTGCCGGGCCGCGTTCGGTGGCGGAGCTGACACGCGGACTGCCTGTGTCGCAATCGGCGGTGTCGCAGCATCTCAAGGTGCTCAAGCAGGCGCAGCTGGTGCGCATGGAACCTCAGGGCGCGCGCAATATCTACCATATCGACCCTGCCGGGCTCGGTCGCATACGGGCCTGGCTCGACCAACTCTGGGGCGAGGCGCTCGACGAGTTCAAATCACAAGCAGATAGAGTGGATGCAGATAGGGAGAACGAGACATGACAGTCACGATTTCGCCGTCGCCCGTGCGCCGCACGGTCACCGTCAAGGCAAGCCCTGAGCGGGCTTTCAACGTCTTCACATCAGGCTTTTCGAGCTGGTGGCCCAAGACCCACAGCATCGGCACGGCCCCGCTCAGAACAGCGACCATCGAGCCACGGGCCGGCGGGCGCTGGTACGAGACCGGGGAAGACGGCAGCGAATGCCCATGGGGCGACGTCATCGCCTGGGAGCCGCCCCAGCGCATCGTGCTCGCCTGGCGCATCGGAACGGACTGGAAATTCGATCCCGACCTCCACACCGAGATCGAGGTCAGGTTCGTTCCCCTCGCTGGCGGGGGAACCCGCGTCGATCTCGAACACCGGCTGCTCGAGAACATGGGTCCAAAGGCCGAGGAGACGGCCGTGATGCTCGATTCCGAGGGTGGCTGGGGCGGAATCCTGCAAGGCTTCGGCGCAGCGGTGGACGCTACGGCCTGAACCGAAATCGAACTCCCGACGACCTGCGACTTGGCATAGGGAGGGCCGCATGTTGTCGTTGACGGCCACACCAGACGGGCGGAAAATATGCGCAAAAGCGTCGATCAATGCGATGCTTTTGCTCCGCAGCGCGGCGTCCTTTTGGACGCGGAAAGGACGCTGTGGCGCTTTGAAGTTGTGCATGATCCTTTCTGAAAATCGATTCCGACTTTCCGGGTCATGCAGCTGCGATCCAGGAGGTCGCCATGACCATCCATCAGGAAGTTCATTTCAAAGGCAAGCCAAAGGACATCTACGACCTGCTGCTCAACTCCGCTCGTTTCCAGGCGATGACGGGCGGCCGCGCGACCCATATCTCGACGCATGAGGGCGGCGAGGTTTTGATGTTCGGCGGTGACATCGAAGCCCGCAATATCGAGTTGGTGCCCAACCGCCGTATCGTCCAGACATGGCGTTCGCGCGCCTGGCCCGAGGGCATTTTTTCCATTGTCCGCTTCGAGCTGCAGGCCGACGGCACCGGCACAAGGCTTGTCTTCGACCAGAACGGCTATCCCAGGTCGACGCACCAGATGCTCGAAGACGGCTGGCAGAAAATGTATTGGGAGCCGATGAACCACGCCCTGACGCATCATTGATGCGCCAGCGGTCTACTCGGCAGCGCGCAAGCCTGAATCCACCGGCTGGAACGTGCTGATCGACATGCCGTCGCGGGTCATGGTGACGAAGCTCGACGGCGGCACTGCCCGCCAGCTCTGGCCGTCGCGGTCGAACGGCTCAGAGACGATGCAACGGCCAGTCGAGCCGCGATGGTCACTGGTGTAGAGCGTCGGCGCGTGCGCGTCGGTGGCGTAGCGCACGGCAAACAGGCTTGTCCCGTCGCTGAAGGCGGCGGTCAGCTTCAGCTGCGGATCGATGCCGGCGTCATGCGCTGCCGCGACAACACGGCCGGTGGCGCGCGCGACCGCACCATGCGGATCGGTATCCAGCCCCTCCTCCAGCATCAGCAGGAAAAACAGTTCGGAATCGGTCGTGCCCTGGCGCTGGTCGTACAGTTCGTCGCCGATGCTCGCTTCAAGCCGGCGGCGGATCTTTTCGAAGCTCGAAATCTGGCCATTGTGCATGAAGCTCCAGCGGCCTGAGATGAAGGGGTGGCAGTTGGACCGGCTGGTGGCGCCGCCGGTCGAAGCCCTGACATGGGCGAGGAACAGGCCGGATTTGATCTGCCGGCACAGGCTCTTGAGGTTGGGATCCGACCACGCCGGCAAGATGTCGCGATAGAGGCCCGGTTCCGGGCGGTCGCCATACCAGGCAAGCCCGAAACCGTCGCCATTGGTCGGCGACTTCGCTTCCTGGGCGTGGTGGCTCTGGGCGATCAGCGAATGACAGGGCGCTGTCACGATGTCTTCGAGGAAGACCTCATCACCGAGATAGGCAGCCCATCGGCACATGGCTCATCGACCCCATTTTGGCCCGCAATCATGGGCGCTGACTTCGCCCAGACTCAGCCAGCATGGATAACAAAGCGTAAACGGCGTGCGTATGTCGATCCGACCCAGGTTGCAGCTGCGTGTCGCTGCGGCGCATGGCGAAAACCACACAGTTGCCTCATCTGAAACATAGAGCGCAGATATCGGGATTGACGTTCTTCGATGACCGTCCCATAGGATCGCCGCCATGAAATCCGCCCTTGAAAACTCTTCCGCCCCCGTCATCGGGATCGTCCGCTTGCCGCATGCCGCCGAGCTGCCCCTGCCGTCCTATGAGACCGCGGGTGCCGCCGGCATGGACCTGCGCGCTGCAGTGCCCGACGACCGTCCCCTCCTGATCCTGCCCGGCAAGCGCGCATTGGTGCCAACAGGCCTGGTGTTCGAGATATCAGAAGGTTTCGAAGGCCAGGTTCGTCCGCGCTCCGGCCTCGCCTTCAAGCACGGCATCACTTGCCTCAACACGCCCGGCACCATCGACAGCGACTATCGCGGCGAGGTCAAGGTGCTGCTCATCAACCACGGCGACGAAGACTTCTACGTCGAGCGCGGCATGCGCATCGCCCAGATGGTGATCGCTTCGGTGACCCGCGCCGTGGTCGAGGAACGCGACCTCGCTGCAGCGACGACACGCGGCGCCGGTGGCTTTGGCTCGACCGGCACCGCATGAGGGCGCCCAAGCTCGTCATCTTCGACTGCGACGGCGTGCTCGTCGACACCGAGCCGCTGGCCAACCGGCGGCTGTCGTCTTGGCTGAGCGAAGCCGGTTATCCGGTGAGCTACGAGGAGTGCCGCCGGCAATTCGTCGGGCGCAGCCTGGTGTCGGTGCAAAAAGAGGTCGAGGCGACGGGCATTAGCCTCGGGCCTGACTTCGTCGAGCGCTGGTATCGCGAACTGCCGGACTTGTTTGGCAGCGGCGTGCAGGCGATCCCGCACATCGAAACCTTCATCGATGCGGTCAAGTCTGCCGGCATCGGCTATTGCGTGGCGTCTTCGGCGCGCGTCGGCAAGATGCACATGACACTCGGCCAGACCGGGCTTCTCACGCATTTCCAAGACGTGCTGTTTTCCGCCACCATGGTCGAGCGCGGCAAGCCGTTCCCCGACCTTTTCCTGCACGCAGCCGGCAAGATGGGTTTCGATCCGGCCGACTGCATCGTCGTTGAAGACAGCGTCGCCGGGACCCAGGCCGGTGCCGCGGCCGGCATGCGGGTGTTTTCCTATCACGGCGATCCGCACTCCGACCGCGACGGGCTCGCCGCTGCCGGCGGTGTCCTGTTCGACGACATGCGCCAGTTGGCAGGACTGATCCCCCTACGCTGAAAAGGGGATTTGTGAGGTCCAGAAGTCCGGGCTAGTATCCCTCCAGTTCGGTTCAGTCTTGAGGGCTAGGCGATGGACAAGGGCGCGGTTTTCCGGAAACTTCACGAGGCGCCCGGCGCCTTCATCATTCCCAATCCGTGGGATGTCGGCACGGCGAAGCTCTTGGCCTCTTTCGGCTTCGAAGCGCTGGCAACGACGAGTGCCGGATTTGCCTTTTCGCGCGGCCTGCCCGACGGCGGCGTTGGCTTTGAGACGATGATCCACCATTGCCGCGACATGGCCCATGCCACCGGCCTGCCTGTTTCGGCCGACCTCGAAAAAGGCAAGGGCGACACCCCCGAAAGTGCCGGCGAGACGATCTTTGCGGCTGAAGCCGCTGGACTTGCCGGCTGCTCGATCGAGGACCACACCGGCGAAGCCGACAAGCCGATCTACGAGTTTTCGCATGCGGTCGAGCGGGTGGCCGCGGCGGCCGAGGCCGCGCGCGCGCTCAAAAACGACTTCGTCTTGACGGCGCGTTCGGAGAATTTCCTGTGGGACCGGCCCGATCTCGACGACACGATCAGGCGCCTGCAGGCGTTCGAGAAGGCCGGGGCCGACGTGCTCTATGCGCCCGGGATCACCGATATCGGCATGATCCGCACGCTGTGCAGCTCCCTCAGCAAGCCCGTCAACGTGCTGGCCGTGCCGGGCTTTTCGGTCGCGGCCCTCGGCGAGGCCGGCGCCAAGCGCATCTCGCTCGGCTCCAAGCTCACCACCTATGCGTTCGGCATGATGGAGCGGGCGTCGCGCGAAATGCTGGGCGATGGCTCGTTCGAGTTCGCCCGTGACGGCATGGCCTATAGCAAGCTGCAGGCCCTGTTTGCCGCCGATGAGCGCTAGGCTCGAGCTGTAGCCACCTCCGCCGCCGACACCGCCTTATGCAGATGCACCATCATCGCGGCGGCGAAGAGCGGGGTCAAAAGGTTGAGGATCGGCACGGCCAGGAAGGCAGCAATGACCAGGCCTGCCAGAAACACCGTGCCGGCGTTGCGGCGGCGCAATTCCTTGGCGTCCTGCTCGGAGCGAAAGCGCATGGCGGCGAACTCGAAGAACTCGCGGCCGAGCAGATAGCCATTGACCAGGAAGAAGGCGCCGATGTTGACGAGGGGGATGAACATCAAAAACAGCGCCAGCAGATTGCCCAAAATGACGATGCCGAAGAATTTTATGGCCAGCACCAGCGAACGCAGCGCCGGCACCGGGCGGCCGGGGGCATCTCGGGGATAGTCGGTCTTTTCGACCACTTCGGCGACATCGTCCAAAAACAGGCCGGCAACGATTGCCGTCACCGGCGCGATCAGCAGCGCCAAGCCCAACGCCAGACCTATGCCGGCAATGATCGCGGCGATCAGGCCAAGCCAGCCGGTCCAGGCGGGCATGTCGGGCAGCAATGCCTCGATCCAGGGCCAGGCGAGCCAGTCGAAGACCTCGCGGATGCCGAACCACAATGCGATGAGCGCCAGGATCGTCAGCCCCAGCGTCTTCAAGAACACCTGCCTGAACTCGCTCGAAAAGAGCTGGCTTGCGGCGGTGCTTGCGGCGGCGAATATCATTCTTGTGTCATCCCCTGTTCGGAGCAAGAGATAAGCAGCGTCGACCAAGGCCTCAAGCGGCGGCGCGACAAATTCGCGGGGTTTGCAAATGCCGCGCGAGCCGTTATTGCGGAGCGGTTTTGTCCACCTTAACGGCACACCGCCGCGGAGACCCTGATGAGCCAATATGACGTGCTGTGCATCGGCAACGCCATCGTCGACATCATCGCCCAATGCGATGAGGCCTTTTTGACCAACAACGGCATCATCAAGGGCGCGATGAACCTGATCGACGCCGAGCGCGCCGAGCTGCTCTATTCGCGCATGGGCCCGGCGATCGAGGCCTCGGGCGGCTCGGCCGGCAACACGGCGGCGGGCGTCGCCTCCTTCGGCGGACGCGCTGCCTATTTCGGCAAGGTTTCCCGCGACCATCTCGGCGAGATCTTCACCCACGACATCCACGCGCAAGGCGTTGCCTTCGACACGACGCCACTCGACGGTGTGCCGCCGACGGCGCGCTCGATGATCTTCGTCACCCCCGACGGCGAACGCTCGATGAACACCTATCTCGGCGCCTGCGTCGAGCTCGGGCCCGATGACGTCGAGGCCGACAAGGCGAGCGGGGCCAAGGTCACCTATTTCGAGGGCTATCTGTGGGACCCGCCGCTGGCCAAGGAAGCGATCCGCATGACCGCGGCACACGCGCATGCGGCGGGCCGCGAAGTGTCGATGACGCTTTCGGATTCCTTCTGCGTCGACCGCTATCGCGGAGAATTCCTGGAGCTGATGCGCTCGGGCACCATCGACATCGTCTTTGCCAATTCCCACGAGATCAAGTCGCTCTACGAGACGTCTTCGTTCGATGAAGCGCTCGCCCAGATCCGCAAGGACTGCAAGATCGCCGCCGTCACCCGCTCCGAGAAGGGTTCGGTCATCGTGCGCGGCGACGAGACGGTGGTGATCCAGGCAACCGAAATCCGCGAGCTTGTCGACACCACCGGTGCCGGCGACCTTTATGCCGCCGGTTTCCTCTATGGCTACACGCAAGGGCGCTCCCTCAAGGATTGCGGCGACCTCGGTTCGCTGGCCGCCGGCCTGGTGATCCAGCAGATCGGCCCGCGCCCCAGGCAGAATTTGAAGCGCGAAGCTGAGCAGGCGGGCTTGCTCTGACTTCTTCCTTCTCCCCGCTTGCGGGGAGAAGGTGCCCGAAGGGCGGATGAGGGGCGGCGCAGACCTGCCCGCTCTCATTCCTTCCACCCCCCTCTGTCCTGCCGGACATCTCCCCCGCAAGGGGGGAGATCAGCCAACGGCTCCACTTTCGCCAACCCCAACCTCCTGTTGCTGCCATCGCAGAACGGGCGTCATGCCTGACGCTGCCAATCTCCCCCCTTGCGGGGGAGATGTCCGGCAGGACAGAGGGGGGTGCTGTCCCTCACACCTCTCCGCCGCCACGCCCCGTTTCCGGTCTGGCCATTGTGATGAAAAGTTCGGGAAGCGGGGCGCGAGGCCGTGCCTTCCTAGTTTATGTATGTGGCGCGACGTTCGCGCCCCGCTCGGTGTTCTTGCCCCGCTCAGTCGCCTCGGCTTTCACCGCCAGCCGCCGCAAGGCCCGGGCTTGGGGGCTCATCACC